>UQXI01000077.1 GCA_900544975.1 uncultured Eubacteriales bacterium | reverse complement strand
GGCTTTTCGGTGCGCGGCAGTGCCGACATCTATAGTGTTTCGCTATTACACGTCGGAGCAAACTCCATATCGCTTGCGACGACTTTTTATGCTTCGCATTAAAAGTCATCTCGCGCTCATTCCGCTGCTCCTCCTTTCCAAACCGAACCCGCTTCGCTGGGCTTCGGTTTGATTTTCAAGCGTTCGAATCCGCCTGCCAAAAACGCAAATCCATCTTTTTCGTACCCGCCTGACAAGGAGATCCGTCCAGATTTCACGATCTGGGCGGTTTTTTCTATGATTTTTCCGCCTATTTCGTAATTCCGGAACATTTTGCAGTATCAAATTTGCAATGCCATTGCGTCAACAGCAGCCAAAAAGGCGGGGCTGTGAAAAAGTCTGCAAAGTCTTGAGATGGCCAGAGCGCAGCAGGAAGTTCCGTTTGCAAAGGAGCGGTTCAATCAAGGCTGATCACTGCTTCAAGACAGCCGAAGATCCGCTGTTCCAATTCAAATCAGCGAATATGTCAAAAACTCATACCTTCCAGGTGTGCTCTGCCTCTGGAAGGTATGAGTTTTTGCAAATCAGAGCCGCATTTCTAAAGAAGTCCTGTCAGAAGGTCCTCCAATGTTTCTCTTCGACGGATCAAGCGGGGGACGCCCTGCTCCAAGAGGATTTCCGGGCAGCGGAGGGAGCCGGAGTAGTTGCTGGACATGGAGCGGCTGTAGGCGCCGGCTCCGTGGATAAGCAGCACATCGCCAGGTCGGACCGGGGGAAGGAGGCGGCGGCTGCCGAAGTGGTCCAGGCTGTCTGCGCTCCAGCCAGACAGAAAGCAGCTGCTTCGGCCCTGGAGGCAGTCCGTCCCCAAAAGGGACGCATGATATTGTACCCCCGCCAGGGAAGCCCGGGGCAAATCTGCCATGGAGGCATCCACCCCCACCCAGTCTCCCTTCACCCCCCGGACTGTGGTGAGGAGCAATCCGCTGGGAGCGGCCAGGAAGCGGCCCAGCTGGGTATGGATTCCGATTTGGTCCAGTCCACAGGAGCCCAGATGTTTCTGATAGGCCCTCTGAATTGCCTCAGCCTCCTGCTGCAAATCCAGGGTATAGGCTTCCTTCCGGTCCCAGAGCAGGCCTCCGCCCAGGTCACACCAGGCCACGGGAAGCCCGGACGCCTCCTGCACCGCTGCCACTAAGCGGAATACCGCTTCCCCACTGCTGCACCAGTCGCCGGGCCGGTACAGGCCGCTTCGGTGGACATGAATCCCCAGGCTGCCCACCCCCTGCCGGGCGGCCTGGACCGCCGTGTCCAGTAGCTGCTCCGGATCCATACCAAACCGGGCCCGATGGGCGCCGCCTCCAGCAGGATCTCTCAGGCGAAGTCCCAGGGGCCGCCCCTCTGGCAAAGGCGCCTCAGCCAGCTGGGCGGGGTGATCCAGGATCACACTGGCGCCGGCCCTCTGAACCGCCTCCCAATCCTGGGCGTTAGGGAAACAGGCTGTAAACAGGAGGGCTTCTCCACATTCCCCTGCCTGCATGGCGAACATCAGCTCCGCCTGGCTGCCGCACAGCAGGCCGCAACCGGCCTCCAGAAGCATCCGGAGCAGCGCCGGATTTGCCGCCGCTTTGACCGGAAAAAACTGGCGAAAGCGGGGCGCCCAGGCAAAGGCATGTCGCAGGGATTCCACACGTGCCAGCCAGGTCTCCCGGTCATACACCAAAAGGGGCGTCCCATACTGCTCCGTCAGAGTGCGCAGCAGTGCGTCTGAAGCGAACACTGCATCCAAAACATACGTCGGCTGTGCCATATGTCACTCCGCCAGCCTTCGGTTTTCCTGATACAGGGCAGCAAGCCCCTTGATCAGCAAATCCTCATCGTAAATCATCTTGGTATTGCATAGGGGCAACACAAACTTGCCAATGCCTCCTGTGAGGAGCACCGTTGTTTTCATCCCCAGCTCCGCCTCCATCCGGGCGATCATGCCGTCCAGCATGCAGGCAGTGCCCAGCATAATACCGCTGCGCATGCAGTCAATGGTGTTCCGTCCAATGGCCTTTTTGGGCTGATCCAGGCTGATACCAGGCAGTAGCGCCGTACGGTTGGTGAGCGCCTCCAGGGAGATTTTCACGCCCGGGCATACACAGCCGCCGATGAGGCTGCCGTTTTGATCCAGAACGGAAATCGTAGTGGCCGTCCCCATATCCACCACAATGAGGGGCGGCCGGTATCCCCGCAGGGCCGCCACAGCGCCCACCACCAGGTCTGCGCCGGTCTGCGCAGGGTTGTCGATGAGAATGTTGAGCCCGGTTTTGAGGCCAGGACCTACCACCAGGCAATTTTTGCCCGTGAGCTTCCGAATGGCCGTCCGGAACGAATTGAGGACCGGCGGCACCACGGAAGCCACAATGCTCCCCTCAATGTCCTTGGTGCAAATGCCGAACAAATCCAGCATCGTTTTCAGCTCCGCGCAGTACTGATCGGAAGTCTTGATGTGATCTGTGACAATTCTGGCCTGAAAGAGAATTTCCTTTTCTTTGACTGCTCCCAGAACAATGTTGGAATTTCCAATATCCACTGTTAAGATCAACGTACGTTCCTCCTTATTCTTGCGGCCGCACTGGCCGGATTTCACAGGTGGGCGCACCCTGCCCCGTCTCCAACACGGCATAGGTACCCGTGGGCCCACCGCAAGCGCCGGGGTTGACCAGCAACACATCGCCCTGGCTCCGGCAAAAGCTCCGATGGGTGTGGCCAAACAGCGCCACCTGCGCCCCCGCCTCTTTGGCAGCCAGGCGCAGCCGGAGCAGGCTCAGCTTCACACCATGCAGGTGTCCATGGGTCATGTAAAAAACCACCCCATCGATGGATCGGGTCAAAATCTGGTCCTGACCTGGCTCCCAGCTATGACGGTCGCAGTTTCCCGCCACCTGATATAGGGGAATCCCGGGGAAGCGCCGTCCCAGCTGCTTTCCGTCCTCCCACAGATCCCCCAGGTGCACCATTGCCTGGGGATTTTCCCGTGCCACCACTGCCTCCATAGACTCCACACTGCCGTGAGAGTCGGAGAGAATCAAAATTTTCATAGCTGCACCATTCGCTCCTTACCTGCATATAGTGTACCAAAGAACCAGTACCCTGCGTCTCTTATTATAGCAGGAGTCCGGACAGGAGGCAATCAAAATGCAGCAAAATTCCGGGTTTTCTATGACAGAAGCCGCAAAGCTTTTGGCTTCTGCAGAAGGCCAGAAGCTTCTGGCGCTGCTTCGCCAGGATGGAGGCAACACCCTGAACCAGGCGGCCGCTGCCATGCGTGCCGGTGACACAGAAGGCGCAAAAGCCATATTACAGCCCATTTTGGGCACGCCGGAAGCGGCAGCCCTGCTGGAGCAACTCAACAGGAGGCGATAAATTTGGCAGATTTCAGCGAAATGCTGAATGGCATTCTCAGCAATCCTCAGGCCATGCAGCAAATGATGGCCCTGGCCCAGAGCCTGGGCCTGCAGGGACAGGGCGGACAGCCTCAGCAGGCGGCCCCCCCTGCCCTTCCCCTGCTACCTCAGCAACACCAGCAAGGACAGCAGCAAATCCCACAGCCAGACCCGGCGCAGCTGCTGCAGGGCTTTCTGCAGCTGTCCAAGCAGATGGGCGGAGACGACCGGCAGCTGGCCCTTTTTCAGGCGCTGAAGCCCTTCGTCCGGCCCGAACGGGCGGAAAAGCTGGACCGGGCCATCCAGGTGGCCAGAATCTCCCGCCTAGCAGGGAACACCCTGCAAAAGCTGGGACCCCAAATCCTATCAGGCAGGTGAACGCCATGTATAACCGTTACATTCCCCAGGGCGACGGCACGTATCAGCGCAGCCGCCTGCCGGAATCCCGTCCCCCGCGGCCGCCCCGGCCCAGACCACCGGAGCCACACAGACCGCCAGAGCCGCCCAGACCGGCTCCTCCCCCCTGCCCCCCGCCGGAGAACCCCCCATGTC
>UQXI01000076.1 GCA_900544975.1 uncultured Eubacteriales bacterium | reverse complement strand
ACTGCGAGCGCATTTTTGGACCTACCAAGGACTGGGAGTGCCACTGCGGTAAGTATAAGAAAATCCGCTACAAGGGCAAGGTCTGTGACCGCTGCGGCGTGGAGGTCACCAAGGCCAAGGTCCGCCGGGAGCGCATGGGCCACATTGAGCTGGCCGCTCCTTGCAGTCATATTTGGTATTTCAAGGGCATTCCCTCCCGGATGGGCCTGATTCTGGACATCAGCCCCAAGGTTCTGGAGAAGGTTCTGTACTTTGCCTCCTATGTGGTCACGGATCCCGGCGATTGCCCCCTGGCCCGGAACCAGATCCTCTCGGAGAAGGAATACCGGGACATGCGGGAGAAATATGAAGACGATTTCAAGGCCGGCATGGGCGCCGAGGCGGTGAAAGAGCTGCTGGAGGCCATCGACCTGGACGAACTGTCTGCCCAGCTCCACAGCGAGCTGAAGGACGCCTCCGCCCAGAAGAAGCTGCGGATTGTGAAGCGGCTGGAGGTGGTGGAGTCCTTCCGCCAGTCCGGCAACAAGCCCAGCTGGATGGTGATGGACGTGCTGCCGGTAATTCCCCCGGACCTGCGGCCCATGGTCCAGCTGGACGGCGGCCGGTTTGCCACCTCGGACCTCAACGACCTGTACCGCCGGGTCATCAACCGGAACAACCGTCTGAAGCGGCTGCTGCAGCTGAACGCCCCGGACATCATCATCCGCAATGAAAAACGGATGCTTCAGGAGGCAGTGGACGCCCTCATCGACAATGGCCGCCGGGGCCGCCCGGTCACCGGCGCCAACAACCGGGCCCTCAAGTCTCTGTCTGATATGCTCAAGGGCAAGCAGGGCCGGTTCCGTCAGAACCTTTTGGGCAAGCGGGTGGACTACTCCGGCCGTTCTGTCATCGTGGTAGGCCCGGAACTGAAGCTCTATCAGTGCGGCCTGCCCAAGGAGATGGCCATTGAGCTCTTCCGGCCCTTTGTGATGAAGAAGCTGGTGGCCGACGGCCTGGCCAACAACATCAAGTCCGCCAAGAAGATGATCGACAAGGGCAAGACCGAGGTCTGGGACGCTCTGGACGACATCATCAAGGACCGGCCCGTCATGCTGAACCGGGCGCCCACCCTGCACCGGTTGGGCATTCAGGCCTTTGAGCCGGTGCTGGTGGAGGGCCGGGCCATTAAGCTCCATCCCCTGTGCTGCACCGCCTTCAACGCCGACTTTGACGGCGACCAGATGGCCGTGCATGTGCCTCTGTCGGCCGAAGCCCAGGCCGAAGCCCGGATGCTCATGCTCTCGGCCAACAACCTGCTCCGTCCCCAGGACGGCCAGCCGGTTACGGTGCCCACCCAGGATATGATTCTGGGCGCCTACTACCTCACCTATGTCCGCCTGGGCAAGGCGGAGCGGGGGGCAGAGGAAGTCTATGTGACAGACGCCGGAGACACTGACCTGCCCCAGGGCCAGCTGGTGGACGCCGATGCGTTCCTGGCTGCCAACAAGGCCGCCAAGGAAGCGGGCAAGCAGGAGGCTGCCTTCCTGCCCAAGCACAGCTACTCCAGCGTGGAGGAGGCCATTGTGGCGTACGGCGATGGAGATGTGGGCCTGCATGCCCCCATTCGGGTCCGGTATGGCAAGGAAGTGGACGGGAAGATGGAGTACCGCCTCATCAACGCCACCGTGGGCCGCCTGATCTTCAACGAGCCCATTCCCCAGGACCTGGGGTTTGTGGACCGCTCTGTGCCGGGCCAGGAGTTTGGCCTGGAGGTGGACTTCCTGGTGGGTAAGAAGCAGCTGGGGAAGATCATCGACCGGTGTATCCGCAAGCATGGCTTCACCATCGCCACGGAGATGCTGGACCGGGTGAAGTCCTTGGGCTACAAATACTCCACCAAGGGCGCCATTTCCGTGTCCATTGCGGATATGAACATTCCCAAGGCCAAGTACACCCTCATTCGCCAGGCCGAGCAGCAGGTGGCTCAGATCGACCAGTATTTCAAGCGCGGCTATATCACCAACGACGAGCGCTATCGTCTGGTGGTGGAGCAGTGGGAGCAGACCACGAAAGAGGTCACCGACGCCCTGCAGGGGAACCTGGATCAGTACAACACCATTTATATGATGGCCGACTCCGGCGCCCGTGGCTCCATGAACCAGATCCGTCAGCTGGCCGGTATGCGCGGCCTCATGGCCGATACCTCCGGACGGACCATTGAGATCCCGGTAAAAGCCAACTTCCGGGAGGGCCTGTCTGTGCTGGAGTACTTCATCTCTTCCAGAGGCGCCCGGAAGGGCCTAACCGATACGGCTCTGCGGACTGCGGACTCCGGCTACCTGACCCGGCGTCTGGTGGACGTGTCCCAGGATATGATTGTCCGCATCCACGACTGCGGCACAACCCATGGCATTTGGGTGGGCGAAGTGGTGGAGAAGGGCCACGTCATCGACACCTTCGGCAACCGCATCCGGGGCCGGTATCCAGTGAACGACATTGTGGATCCCGCGACCGGGGAAGTGCTGCATCCCAAGACGAAGCTCATGATGCCCGAGGATGCTGAACTCTTTGAGAAGCACGGCATTTACAAGGTCTATATCCGCACCCCCCTGGGCTGCCAGGCCAGAAGCGGTCTGTGCGCCGTGTGCTACGGCATGAACCTGGCCACCTCGGAAGAGGTCAACCTGGGTGAGGCTGTCGGCATCATCGCGGCTCAGTCCATCGGTGAGCCCGGTACCCAGCTGACCATGCGGACCTTCCACTCCGGCGGCATTGCCGGCGACGACATTACCCAGGGTCTTCCCCGTGTTGAGGAGCTGTTCGAGGCCCGCCGTCCCAAGAAAATGGCCCAGATTGCCGAGATCTCCGGAACGGTGGCCATTGATGAGACCCATCGTACCGCCCTGCGCTCCATCACCATCACCGCAGACGACGGCGAGGTGAAGGTCTACCAGGTGCCCTATTCCATCGGCCTGAAGATCGAAAACGGCAAGCGGGTCGAGAAGGGCCAGCCCATCACCGACGGTGCCCTGTATCCCCAGGATGTGCTCCGGATCTCCGGTGTGGAGGCGGTCCAGGATTACCTGGTCCAAAGCGTCCAGGCGGTGTACCGCCAGCAGGGCGTGGACATCAACGATAAGCACATTGAGGTCATCATCCGCCAGATGATGCGGAAGGTGAAGATTGAGGATTCCGGCGACACCGACCTTCTGGTGGGGACCACCGTGGATTCCTTTGAGTTTGAGGATGCCAACGCCGCCATTCAGGCCCGGATTGACGCAGGCGAGACGGATTTGCGCCTGGCCCAGTGCTCTATGGTGCTGCTGGGCATCACCAAGGCCTCCCTGGCTACGGATTCTTTCCTGTCTGCCGCCTCGTTCCAGGAGACCACCAAGGTCCTCACCGACGCGGCCATCAAGGGCAAGGTGGACCATCTCATCGGCTTGAAGGAAAACGTCATCATCGGCAAGCTGATCCCCGCCGGCGCGGGTCTCATTGCCTACCGGGACTTCGAGGAGGGGGCGACCCCTGCGTCCATGGTGACGGAAGGCGAGCTGGCTTAAAGACTGGCTGACCTATTTGTAAATTACGCGCAGGGCCTGCTGCAAAAGGAAATTTTTGCAGCAGGCCCTGAGCAGCGGCGTAGGGCGTACGGTGCGCGCTGTCATTTGCCGGGATGGCCTGCTGGCGCATTCCAAAAAATTTTGCCTATTTTGGTATGAATTCCCGGGGAACGGGAAAACTAATCTGGCAAAACCGAGAAAATTCCCGGTAAAATTTGTTGACTTTTCCGGATAATTGAGTATAATAGACTCTCGTATGGACATTCTGAATGAAACAGCCCCAGAGGTACCGCCTTCGCTTTTGGAGCTGGAAACAGAGCAGAAGGTGGTTGGCGTCAAGCAGCTGAAGCGGGCGCTCCGGGAGGGCCGCGCACAGCGGGTCTTCCTGGCAGAAGATGCCGATCCACACCTGATTGCTCCCGTGGTCCAGCTCTGCAGCCAGTGCCAGGTACCGTGTACCTGGGTCTCCACCATGGAAGACCTGGGCAGAGCCTGCGGCATTCACGTAGGCGCGGCGGCAGCAGCCGTCATTACCCCCGGCCCCTGATCCTTCCGGGTTTTCCCGAGGATATAAAATCCGCCCCATGGCGAGAACGAAAGAAAGGAGAAACCAATGCCTACTTTTAACCAGCTCGTGAGAAAGGGCAGACAGCAGGCTACCTACAAGTCTACTTCTCCCGCTCTGCAGAAGGGCCTGAACACCCTGCAGAACAAGACCACCGACCTGTCTTCCCCCCAGAAGAGAGGTGTCTGCACCGCCGTCAGAACCACCACCCCCAAGAAGCCCAACTCCGCACTGCGGAAGATCGCCCGTGTGCGTCTGACCA
>UQXI01000075.1 GCA_900544975.1 uncultured Eubacteriales bacterium | reverse complement strand
AGCACTGTAGCCTATGACCCTGGAAATCTGCAGGGGTGGTGCAGAGACGCTGTAGGGGCGCACAGTGTGCGCCCACTGGAAAAACCTGCGAATTTGCCGAGATTCAGAAAGAACAGAGAATTTTACCGTCGGGCGCACACTGTGCGCCCCTACGAGAGCGGTACCATATTTTCTGCCTATCTATGGACGCGGTCAAGCAGGTGGAACAGGTTGTGTACTCTTGATATTGTGAAAATTCTGGCAGGAAACCGGGTTGATTCCCGATTTCCTGCCAGAAATTGTTTTATTGTTTCCAAACCTTGGCTGCATGTTCCTCTGCGAACTGTTTGCTGTACAGGTCGTGGTAATAGCCGCCCCGTTTGAGGAGGTCCAGGTGCTTGCCCTGCTCCACGATTTTGCCGTCCCGGACCACCAGGATGAGGTCTGCTTTCCGGATGGTGCTGAGGCGGTGGGCGATGAGGAAGGAGGTGCGGTCCCGGAGAAGATGGTCGATGGCGGCCTGGATCAGCTGCTCGGTCTGGGTGTCGATGGAGGAGGTGGCCTCGTCCAGGACGAAAATTCTGGGGTTGGCCAGCACCGCCCGGGCGAAGGAGATCAGCTGCTTTTCCCCGGTGGAGAGCCGGTCGCCGCCCTCGCCCACGTCGCTGTCCCAGCCCTTTTCCAGTTTGGCCACCACGGTGTCAGCGGAGACGGCCCGGGCGGCGGCCTCAACCTCTTCGTCTGTGGCGTCCAGGCGGCCGTAGCGGATGTTCTCCCGGACAGAGCCAGAGAAGAGATGGGGATTTTGTAGCACGTAGCCGATGTTGGAGTGAAGCCAGAGCTGGCTCCTGTCCCGGTAGTCCCGGCCATCGATGAGAATCTGCCCCTCGGTGGGCTCGAAAAACCGGCAGGCCAGATTCACCAGCGTGCTTTTGCCCGCGCCGGTTTCGCCCACAATGGCCACGGTGGTTCCGGCGGGAATGTGAAGGGAGAAGTGCTCCAGCACATTTTCGCCTCCGTCAGGATACCGGAAGGTCACGTCCCGGAACTCAATCTCACCCAGGAGCGGCTCCCAGTTTTCCGTCTTGGGGTGGAACACGTCGCCATACTTGGCTTCCACCTCTGGGGTGTCCTGGACCTGAGGGACCTGGTCCATGAGGCCGGTCACCCGCTCAATGGAGGCTTGGAGGGAGATGAATTCGGCGATGTTGGCCGCCGTCATCTGAATCGGTTCGAAGATGCCTACGGCATAGGTGGTGAAGGCGGAGAGAGTGGCGATTTCCAGCACCTGCTGGGTGACCATGTACCCACCCCGGAGCAGCACAATGGCTACGGCCATGGTGGAGAAGAAGAGAACCAGGGGAATGTAGACGGCGTTCAGCCGGGCGGCACGGATGCCGGAGTCGTGCATGGACTTGGTGAGGGTGCGGAAGCTCTCCGTATTCTGGTCTTCAATGACCAGGGTTTTGGAGGTTTTGGCGCCGGTGATGCCCTCGTTGAAGGCGCCTGTAATTTGGGAATTGATTTTCCGAACCTTCCGGTTCCAGTGGAGAATCCGGTTTTGGAAGTAGCCGGTGAGAATGGCGATGACCGGCACAATGAGGATGACCACCAGGGCCAACCGCCAGTTGAGCGCCAGCATGGCGGCGAAGGTGCCGAACACGTAGAACATGGCCCAGAGAATGTCCGTCATGTTCCAGGCGATCATACCGGCAATCCGGTTGGTGTCGCTCATCACCCGGGTGAGAATGTAGCCCACCGGGGTCACGTTGTAGAAGGAGAAGGACAGGGTCTGTAAGTGGGTGAAGAGGACCCGCCGCATGTCCCTGCCCACGCTCATCTCAATGTGCATGGAGTTCCGGCTGAAGGCCACCACCGACAGGGCCTGGAGGAGAATCACTGCCAGGTAGCATAGACCGTAGGGCAAGAGCCCGTGGAGCGTCCCCGTCTCAATGAAGTTTCCGATGGCATACCGCTGGAACAGGGGGAGCACCACGTCCACCAGCGCACAGACGCCGTTGAACACGAACATGCCCACAAAGGCTTTTTTGTAGGGGGACAGCAGGGGAAGCAGCCGCTTCCAGATTTGGATGTCAAAGGATTTGGTATATTCTTGCTCGTCAAATGCAGCCATTAGGCATGACCTCCTTCCGCCAGCAGCCGCCGGTCGTCGCTGCTCATTTGAATGTCGTAAATGTCTTTGTAGATGCCGGGGCGGGAGATGAGCTCCCCATGGGAGCCCAGGTCAGCCACACGGCCTCCCTCCAGGACCAGGATCCGGTCTGCCTGCATCAGGGTGGTCACCCGGTGGGAAATGAGGATCACCGTAGCGTCTCCCAGGCTCTGGCGGAGGGCGGCGCGGATTTTGGTGTCGGTCTCTGCGTCCACAGCGGACAGGGAGTCGTCAAAGACCATGATAGGCGCTTGCTGTACCAACATGCGGGCAATGGCCACCCGCTGCTTCTGGCCGCCGGAGAGAGTCACGCCCCGCTCGCCCACCACGGTTTCATAGCCCTCGGGGAACTCGGTGATGGCTTCGTCCACGCAGGCGATGGAGGCGGCCCGGCGGAGTTCGGCTTCCGGCGCCTGGGGCTTGGTGGCTGCAATGTTCTCCCGGATGGTTTGGGAGAAGAGGAAGGGCTCCTGGAGCACCAGGCCGATTTGCCTCCGGAGGCTCTCCCGACTCATCTGGCGGATGTCCACGCCGCCGATGGTGATGCGTCCCTGCCCCTCTGGCAGGTCGTAGAGCCGGTCCAGGAGATGGACCAGGGTGCTTTTGCCGGAGCCGGTGCCGCCCAGAATGGCGAAGGTGCTGCCTTGGGTGATGGTGAAGGACACGTCCTCCAGGACCGGCTGCCCCTCATAGCCGAAGCTCACATGGTCGAAGACAATGTCTCCGGTGACGGCTTCCAGAGCATCTGGTGCGTCGGCTTCCTCCTGAGCCTGGAGGATATAGCCCACCCGGTCCAGGGAAACGCCTGCCTTACTCATGTCAGAAAGGACCCGCCCCAGAGACCGCACCGGCCAGGCCAGGGCTTCGTTGTATGTAATGAACGCCAGGAAAGCGCCCAGGGTCATGCCGCCCCGGACCGTCTCTACGGTGCCCACCAGAATGATTACCATCACCTGCAGGCAGGTCAGGAGGGTGCCGGAAGCCCAATAGATGGACAGGAGCTTGCCCAGGCGGATCCACAGCTGGGAAAACCGGTCGTTACGCTGGTTGAACCGGTCCACTTCATATCGTTCCCGGCCGAAGGCGCGGACCACCCGGACGCCGGTGAGGTTCTCCTGGGCGCAGGTGGTGAGCTCGCCCTCTGCCTCGTCGGCTACCTGGAACCGGGAGGAGATTTTCTTATAAAATACCCCGGAGGACAGGCCCACAATGGGGATGAACAGCACCGCCACCAGGGAGAGCTTCACATTCATGGAGAACATGATGGTGAGGTACAGGGCGATGAGAAAGACGGTACGGACCACTTCCACCAGCTGGTTGCACACGAAGTTGCGAATGACATCCACGTCCGAGGTGCACCGCTGGATGATCTCGCCGGTGGAGTGGGCGGTGTGCCAGGCGTAGGTCAGGTGCTGGATGTGCCGGTACAGGTCATCCCGAATCCCTTTGACAAACCGCTCAGAGCCCTTGGAAAGATGGATCCGCTGGCCGTAGCTGCAAAGCCCCCGCAAAACGGCTACCACCAGGACGGCGGACGCCGCAATCCAGAGAGCCTGGATGGGATTGCTCCGCAGTGCGTCCAGTGGCAGAATCCGCTGGAGCGCCTTGGGCAGCGCCACCGGCTCGGTTCCCAGGATGGAGTCCACGGTGATCTTGATGATCTGCGGCATCAGAGCGTGAAGCATCATGCTGAGACAGGCGCAGAGCAGGGCGATGGCAAAGTAGCCCAGGCAGCGCCGCAGATAGCGGAGAATCAGGCCGGTCTTCTCCCGCCGGGACAGTTTGAATGGTGTTTCCATGTGATAGATTCCCTCCTTTGGTGTGATTCTATGAAAAAAAGCGCCCCTCCGACCAGAGGGGCGCTTTCATCCCATGTTTCAGACTGGGCCTAGCCCATTCCACAGGCGCGCAAAAAACCCTCTGGTGCCGGACATACAGTCCCCCCAAAGCCAAATACCAAAACGATGTTACGAACAGTTACAACCTGGGTCATCTTGCGCGCCTCCTTTCGTTAATATGTTTGCTCTGATTGAGCAACACGCTTAGTATATGACCTGTGGCAAATCTTGTCAAGAGTTTTTTTCGTCTTTGCCAGATTTTGCTGTTTAGGCGGGCTGGGCACATGGAGGAGGCTACACGGTTTTTGCAGATTCTCTGTGAAAAGCGAAGTTTTCGGAAGGAAGTCAGATATGTAGGTTTGTCAATGATGTGTTACAGACTTTTGGTAAGAAAAGAGGACAGATT
>UQXI01000074.1 GCA_900544975.1 uncultured Eubacteriales bacterium | reverse complement strand
TAACTCAAGAATTTTTCGTTGGCTGTTTCTTCGCTCTTCGCTTTCAAAACATCCTTATCTTTGTCCAAGGTGTTTCTTGGTTCACGTTATTCAATTTACAAGGTACAGACTCTGTTACCAGAAGCTGCCTACCAGGCAGCTTGGATATATTAGCACATCGTCTCGACTTTGTCAAGAACTTTTTTCGAATTTTTTTCGGATTCTTGAAGAGCTCTGACTTTTCGCGACGACTGTTGCATTATATCTCATCCTTCCCTGATTGTCAACCCCCTTTTTTAGAAAACTTCTGCTGGCGATCAAAAAAGATGCGGTGGCCTGCAGGCCACCGCATCTGGGCATTTGTGTGATCAATCGCCGTCTTCGATCAGGCCGTATCCGCCGTCATTGCGGCGGTATACCACCGCAAATACTCCGTCGTTGTCCTCATCTTTAAAAGCAAAGAAGCTATGCTCCAGCAGATTCATCTGCAGGATTGCTTCATCCTGGGTCATGGGTTTCATGGGAAACTGCTTTCTGCGGACAATCTCAAATTCCTCTTCCGGAGCCTCCGGTGCAAAAGACACCTCTTCTGCACTGGGGGAGCGGACAAAGGCATCCTGCCGCAGGCGGCGGGCCAATCTCGTCTTATTTTTCCGGATCTGGCCCTCAATGGTAGCCACAGCGGCATCAATCGAGGCAAACATATCCGATGTACTCTCGCTGGCGCGGAACCAGGTATTGGCGGCATGGACTGTCAACTCCACCTGGTTGCGGTTTTTCATCACAGAAAAAGCGACAAGTGCCTCCGCGTCACCGTTAAAGTAGCGATCCAACTTCGTTACTTTCTTCTCTGCATAAGCGTGAACGTTTTCGGGAAGGCGAACCTTTTTCTCACTGAATTGAAATTTCATATCGCGTCGCTCCTTTCGTATCACCGGTCTACCGGTCTGGTATGACTATACCATGATTTTCTTGGAGCGGCAAGGGGGGTGGACCGACTATTCCCCAAAATCTGTCTCGTCCAGCAGATCAGCCATGATCAGATTGTAAATCAGCTCTGCATTTTTGCGAAAGGATTTGCTGAGCCGCATGGCCTGAGGCTGATCCGGAGCCATCAGCTCCAGGCGCATCAAGCTTCCCTTCTCATCATCCAGGCCCAGCTTGACCACGAAATCCCCCTCGCCCTCCCGGCGGACAATTTCCGCCCGGATGAAGCTGCTGCGCCGCTGCTCCCGATTAAATTGCTCCACGGCCTTCTGCGCCCGCTGCTTCACCGGAAATGCCAGGGAATCCTCTGTCACAGCGCCGTCTGTGCGTCCCTTCTCCGTCACCGTGTAGCGCTCCCCGGGAAGCTCCTGAAGATGACCGGACCGGACCAACTCCGGCACTGCCGTGCATACGTCAAAATAGCTGAGTCTCTCATCCTGATAGGCCAGTTCGTACAGCTCCTGCACCGTAGCCGCCCCCTTGAGCCGGGCTGCCACAAAGAGGAGCAGCACTTTTACGTCCATCATATCCTGAATAAATCCCAGGCGTTCCACGAAGCATCTCCGTCCTTTCGGGTCTTTTGGGGGGCATCATCCATTTGTAGCTATTATACCGCATTTCCTCCTAAAAAACAACTACCATGCACAGCTTCCCGCTCCAGGGCATAGTCTGGCGGGAGGAGGAATGCCCCATGAACCTACAAAATACGTATTTTTCATTTCTGGGTGGGGATGCCAGGACTCCCTGGGCCCGCGCATACCTGGAAGAGGCAGGGTGCCCCGTGGTGGAGCTTTCTCACCCCAAGCTCACCCACATTGTGTTACCTCTCCCCGCCCTGACTGCCAGCGGTTCCATCCCTGGCGGCTGCTCCCTCACAGAATTGGAAACCACACTGCGCCCCGGCATCACCCTTTTGGGTGGAAAGCTGGAAGCCTGGCGAGACCGGCTGGAGCATACCGGCGCAACCATTTTGGACTACTTCGAAGATGAGCTTCTCACCGCCGCCAACGCCTCTGTCACAGCTGAGGGCGCGCTCCTTTTGGCCATGGAGCAGCTGCCCGTGACATTGGCCGGGACTCCGGTGCTGGTCACCGGCTGGGGCCGCATTGGGCAGCTGCTCAGTCGCAAGCTTCAGGCGTTGGGCGCTCAGGTCACCGTATCCGCCCGCCGGTGCCGGGATCTGGGCATGATTCAGGCTACAGGCATGAACGCCATGGTGACCGGCCAGTGGGGGGATCTGTCTCCATACCGGGTGATTTTCAATACGATTCCCGCGCCGATTCTTTCTCAGAAAGATCTGGAACAGACCCGGCCAGACTGCCTGCTCCTGGAGTTGGCCTCCGCGCCCGGCGGAATGGAGGCCGGGGGGAGTCGCAGTTTCATCCAGGCCTCCGGCCTGCCGGGGAAAACGGCGCCGGAAACCGCCGGCCGCCTGATCGGAGAAACCATTTTGCGCTTGGCCCAAGGCCAGGAAAGGAGTTCTCATGTCGGATAACACCATAGGATTTGCCCTTTGCGGCTCCTTTTGTACCTACACCAAGGCCATGGCTGCCTTAGAACAGCTGGTGAATGCCTACACCAAGGTCATCCCCATCTTCTCCCAGGCGAGCTGGGAAACCGACTCCCGCTTTGGGACCGCTGCCAGCCACATCCGCCAGGCAGAGGAGCTCTGCGGCGCCCCGCCGCTGCATACCATCGCCCAAGTGGAACCCATTGGTCCCAAAAAGCTCCTGGACGCTCTGGTGGTAGCGCCCTGCACCGGAAACACCCTGGCCAAGCTGGCCCATGGCATTGCAGACGGTCCTGTAACCATGGCGGTGAAAAGTCACCTGCGCAATGGCCGTCCCGTTCTGCTGGCCGTATCCACCAATGACGGTCTGGCGGCAGCGGCAGAGAACATCGGCCGCCTCCTGGCGCGAAAACACATCTATTTTGTTCCTTTTGGTCAGGACGATCCGGACAAGAAGCCCGCCAGTCTGGTTGCAGACTTCGGCCGGCTCCCCGACGCTCTGGCAGCCGCTCTGGAAGGCAAACAGCTCCAGCCGATCCTGATTGGGTGATCACGAAACATCGGGCTTGCTGTACTGCGGTACAGCAAGCCCGAATATTCTGTATATTTATCGATAGATGACCTCGGTCCGGCCGGGACCGTTGGAAACCATGGTGATGGGGACGCCGATTTCCTTCTCAATGAACTCCACATAAGACCGGCAGTTGGCAGGCAGGTCTTCATACCGGGTGATGCCCCGGATGTCACAATTCCAGCCTGGCAGAACCTCCAACACCGGCTTGCACCGCTCCAGGGTGGGCGTCGTGGGGAAGTCCCGCAGGATCTTGCCGTCCACTTCATAGCCCACGCAGACGGGAATTTCCTTCAAATACCCCAATGCATCCACCACTGTCAGCGCCACCTGGGTGGCGCCCTGTACCTGGACCCCGTAGCGGGTCGCCACGGTGTCGAACCAGCCCATCCGGCGGGGCCGGCCTGTGGTTGCGCCAAACTCGCCTTTATCACCGCCCCGAACCCGGAGCTCCTGGGCCTCATCGCCGAAAATCTCACTGACAAAGGCCCCTGCGCCCACCGCACTGGAATAGGCCTTTACCACACAGACCACATCCGTAATGGCATAGGGCGGCAGACCCGCGCCGATGGCGCCGTAGCCGGCCAGGGTGGAAGAGGAAGTCACCATGGGATAAATTCCGAAATCCGGATCCTTCATCGCGCCCAGCTGCCCTTCCAGCAGGATGCGCTTCCCCTCCGCCTGAGCCTGACGGAGGAACTGGAAGGTGTCCGCCACATAGGGGGCGATGGCGTCCCGCTGCTTCCGGAGGCCGTCAAACACCTCTTGCGCAGACAGCCTGGGCTGATGGTACAGGTGCTCCAGGGTGACATTCTTCACTTCCAAGACGCGCTCCAGCTTATCCAGCGCATAGGCGTCGTCAAAAAGCTCCGCCAGCTGGAAGCCGATTTTTGCATATTTATCCGAATAGAAGGGGGCAATGCCCGACTTGGTAGAGCCAAAGGACCGCCCGCCCAAGCGCGCCTCCTCGTACTGATCAAAGAGCACATGATAGGGCATCACCACCTGAACCCGGTCCGAGACCAACAGTTTCGGCCGTACGCCAGCCGCTTCCAGGGAGGCAACCTCCTGAAGGAACTTACCCAGGTCCAGCGCGACACCGTTGCCGATGACGTTGGTCACATGGGGATAAAACACACCGGAGGGCAGCTGGTGCAGAGCAAAGCGGCCATGCTCATTGACAATGGTATGCCCGGCATTGCTGCCACCCTGGAACCGGATGACCACATCGGAATCCCCGGCCAGAACATCTGTAATCTTGCCTTTTCCCTCGTCGCCCCAATTGGCGCCTACAATCGCTTTTACCATACGTCATCCTCCAAGCTTGATCATATCGCGTCCGCTGATTCAGCGGCCCTTCCCAATCTGGCAGCGTCGCACACTCCGACACATACCCGACATAGTATAACAGACACCAGTCACAAATGCAATTCCATCTGCAATTCTCTTTTTATTTTTTCAGCGCGCCTCCCCCATCAGTTCCAGCAGCCGCCCCAAAAGATGGGAAGTCACATAGAAGGTCGTCTCAAAATGGAT
>UQXI01000073.1 GCA_900544975.1 uncultured Eubacteriales bacterium | reverse complement strand
AACCTGTGACCCCATGCTTGTAAGGCATGTGCTCTCCCAGCTGAGCTATGCTCCCCAAGGGTGCCCTTCGAAGTACCCGCTCTGGTTTGGAGCTCAGCACATCTCAGCGACGGGTATTATTATACACAGCACCCCCCACTTTGTCAAGCGCTTTTTTCAATTTTTCCCATCAAATCTTTTTGCCTCAAAACACGGCACTTTGCCGTCATTTTCAGAAAAAATCAAAGTTCCAGCAACAGTTTTTGAATTTCCTCCGGGCCGAACTGATAATCGGCGTCGCAGAATTGACAGCCGATGTGGACCGTCTCTCCCGCTCTGGCGATCTCCTCCAACTCCCCTTTTCCAAGGCTGATGAGGGCCCCCTTCACCCGCTCTCGGCTGCAATAGCAGCGGTAGGAAACCTCTGTGGTCTCCAAAAACTCCAGTTCCATCCCGGGACAAACTGCCGTCAGAATCTCCTCCGGGGTCATGCCCCGCTCCAACATGGGAGTGACGGCGCCTGCGGCGCGGATCCCCGCTTCCAAGGCGCTGATGACCGTCTCCGGGGCGTTTGGCAGCAGCTGAAGAATGTATCCCCCCGCCACCTGAACCGTCCGGTCCCGGGCCACCAGGACGCCCAGGGCGCAGGCCGTGGGGGTCTGCTCGCTTTGGGCAAAGTAGGCGGTCAAATCTTCCGCAATTTCTCCCGTGACCATCTGCACGCTGCCCACATAGGGCTCTTTCATCTGCAGGTCCCGGATGACGGTGAGCATGCCGCTGGTTCCCACGGCTGCGCCCACATCCAGCTTCCCTGGGTACTTCTCCATCAGGCTGATGGCCGGATGCTGCACATAGCCCCGGACGTTGCCTGTGGCGTCGGACACACAGAGAATCGTCCCCAGGGGGCCGCCGCCTTTGATCTGCAGGGTCACCGAGCCTTCCTCCACCTTCTGCATATTCCCCAAAAGGGAAGTGGCCGTGAGAGCCCGCCCAAAGGCCGCTGTGGCCGTCGTTGTAGTGCCCTGTATGGAAGCTCCGCGCCGCACAATCTCCGTGGAGCGAATGGCTGCAGCCTTCACAAACCCATCTGCGGACATTGCCCGCACAATATAGTCACCCATGGTGTTTCTCCTCCTTGACCGCCATCACATAGACGCGCTGCTCCCCGGGCCCAGGGGGCGCAAAGCGGCGGTCGCCAAACATCTCAATGCCGGTAAAGCCCGCCTGGACCAGATAGGCCTCCAACTCCGGCAGGGTATAGGCAAATTCCCTGTGCTCCTCCTGGCTTCTGCGCCACAGACCGCCCTGGCGCTGAAACAGGTCCATGCCATAATAGCAGATCCGCTCTGCCTCCTCATAGCTCCCCCGCCAGACGCAGAACACGTCCTCATCCTCGTCCAGGAACACCTGTCCATCCATGGCCCGGAGCTTTTCCGGAGTGTTCACATCAAAAATAAACACGCCGCCGGGACAGAGTGACCGATACACCCGCCGGAAGGTCTCCTGGCAGGCCGCGGGGTCGGTCAGATAATTGATGCTGTCCAGGCAGCACAACACCCAATCCACCGGTTCCGGTAGGCAAAGCCGCTCCATGTTCTGGCATACAAAGAAAGGGCGGTTGTCCGGCAGCGCCACCGCCTTGTCGTAGGCCACGGTCAGCATCTCCTCGGACATATCCGCCCCGGTCACCCGGTACCCGGCCTGAGCCAACAGCACAGACATGCTCCCAGTGCCGCAGGCCAGATCCAGCACAGAACGGGGCGTAGCGCCCCGTTCTGTGAGAAGCGTTTGTACAAACGCCAGAATTTCCCCATAAGGAACATCGCCGGTCAGCCGGTCATAGGACACGGCCAGGGACCCATAAGCGCTCATTCCTCCCCATTCTCCATCCGCTCGATGACCAGGCGGTAGCCGTCGGTGCCATAGTTGAGGGAGCGGTTCACACGGCTGATGGTGGCACTGCTGGCGCCGGTCTGCTCCAGGATCTTGTTGTAAATCATTCCCTGATTCAGCAGCTGGGCAACTTCAAAGCGCTGCTCCATGGCGTTGAGCTCCGGAACGGTACACAGGTCCATAAGGAAGTTGTAGCACTCCTCCGGGGTCTTCAGTTTCAAAATTGCCTGGTACAGGGGGCTGTTGGGATTTGCCTTTCTACTTCTGCTATTCATATGTCATAATCCTCCATAATTGTATTTTTTTAAGTGGGAACCTGTGCCTACCACGGCTCTATTTTAATGTACGACAGAGAAAAAGTAAAGGGGGAAACGTAAACTTTTTGCAAATTTTTGGATTTTCTGGGGTGATTCCACCAGGCATACACAACTGTACTCACCATATGGACAGCATGGATGGGCGCACCACAAAAATAGCTGCGATGCGCCCATTTATGAGACTGTCTTACAGCAGAGAACGGCGCTTACCGGTTGAAAATTTTAAAGATCTCGTCAATGTCATCCACATCATCCGTCGCGACCGGGGTCGGCTTGGCGCGCTCGCTGGCGGAAGTGAAGGGGCCCGGACGGGAGACCGACTTGGCCGAAGGGGCGCTATTTTCCGCCTTCTTGGATTCAAAGCCGGTGGCAATGACCGTCACCCGCATTTCATCCTCAAACTCGTCGGAGTAGGTGGCGCCGAAGATGATGTTGGCCTCGGGGTTGGCCGCTTCCTGAACAATGCTGGCCGCAGTCTCCACATCGTCCAGGGTCAGCTCGGGAGAACCGGTGACATTCACCAGGACGCCGGTGGCGCCGTTGATGGAAGTCTCCAGCAGGGGGCTGGCCACTGCCGTCATGGCAGCCTGCTCCGCCTTTTCCCGGCCGGTGGCGACGCCGACGCCCATATGGGCCCGGCCGGCATCCTTCATGACGGCGGAAACGTCGGCAAAGTCCAGGTTGATGACCACCCGCTCGGAGTAACCCACCAATTCGGAGATGGAGGTCACAGCCTGCTTCAGAACATCGTCGGCAATGCCAAAAGCATTGGCAAAGGTGATCTTCTGCTCTGTGACGTATTTCAGCCGGTCGTTGGGGATGATGATGAGGGAATCCACCTTCTCCGACAGGGAGGCAATGCCGGCCTCGGCCTGGCGCATCCGGTTGGCGCCCTCGAACTTGAAGGGCTTGGTCACCACGCCAACGGTGAGGATGCCGGCCTCGTGGGCCAGATCCGCCACAATGGGCGCCGCACCGGTGCCGGTGCCGCCGCCCATGCCGGCGGTGATGAAGACCATATCGGTACCCTCCAGGACCTTGGAAATCCCGGCACGGCTCTCCTCGGCAGATTTCTTGCCGATCTCCGGCTTGGAGCCGGCGCCCATGCCGCCGGTGAGCTTCTCACCAATCTGGAGCTTGTTGGGACACTTGGACTTGTTGAGATCCTGCTTGTCCGTGTTGACGACGACAAATTCCACGCCGCCCACGCCGGACTCTATCATGCGGTTGACGACATTGTTGCCTGCGCCGCCTACGCCGATGACCTTAATATTTACAACCTTATCCGGATAAGACTCAATGGCAGAACTAGACATATTTTGCTCTCCTCCTATGTAATCTTTTGTATTCACGCCCCGGAGGGACAGAAACCGCGCACACTTACACCCTTTTATTCTATCGTGGAATCCCCATTTGGTCAATAGAGTTTCTCATTTTTTCGCCAAGTTTTTCATTTGTTCATAACCTGGGCGGCTTACCAGGGGGTAAAGATGGCCTTCCGGTCCTGCTCCAGCGTCAGGTCCAGAACGCCGCTCTGGTAATCTGCCAGGGTGGCCACCGCCTGGGTCATATAGCGGATTTTATAGGTCAGCTCTGTGGCCCCGCCCAGAAGGATCTGATACTGCTTGCCATACCAGAGCTGAATGTCATAGAGGCTGGAGACATCCACCGTGGTGACATCGCCCATGTGCTCCGTCTCCTCCAGCGCCTTCAGAATCTCCAGAGCCGCCCTGCCCCGCTCGGCGGCAGAGCCGCGCAGTTCGGTCTCCGGCGCTTCGGTTTCCTCTCCGGTGGGCGCCGTTCCGGAATGGCTTCCCTCGCCGGCTACTAGGGCTCCGCCTGGCGACGGGCTCTCGGCGTAGATGCCCAGCACCTGGGTATGCTTCGTCGCCTCGGCCTCCTCCACCGTCTCCAGGAGCTTGCCGCCGCAGTCCATCAGCCACCACTCACCCCCGGCAGAGCGGATGGCGTAGGTCACTTCCAACTCCACAATGTCAATATGGACCGTATTCGGAAGTTTTATACCAATCTGCACCTGATCTACATAAGGAAGCTCCGCCAAAATCCGGCCCGCAGCCCTGGACTTGCCAAAGGTCAGCAGATTCTCCCCCAATTCGACACCGGACGCGGCCAGGATCCGTTCGGCGGTGTATTTCTCATTGCCGGTCACCGTTACATTCTGGACCTTGAAGAAAATGGTCAGTCCCAGCAGCAGCGCCACCACCACGGCCGCGGTGGTTAACAGCTTCCACAGCAGCTTTCGCCGGGGCAGGGCTTTGGGCGGTGTCCGCCGGGCATGTTCCCGGCGCTTGCGTGCCGCCTCCCGGTTTTTCTGCTCCGCCTGTCGGCGGCGGGCCTCCCTGGCCCTCTTCGCTGCCTCCTGGTCTACCGCCGGACGCCGGGCGCGCTGCTCTGGCTTCCGGGCCGGTTTGCGCTCCCGTTCCGGTTTT
>UQXI01000072.1 GCA_900544975.1 uncultured Eubacteriales bacterium | reverse complement strand
TTTCCACATTTCCATAGCTCCCCGCCTCGCGTCACACATCATTGTAAATCCTACATCTAATCGGGTAAAACTCCCATACTTCTACTTGACAAGCTGGGGGAAATCCGCTATACTAAGGGAGCTGTTAAGGGAAAAGCCTTGATAGGAGGGAGCCCTGTGAAGCTGGAAGAGCTGGAGTTATCCCTGCTGTTTGACTACTACGGGGAGCTGCTGACCGACAAGCAGCGGACCTGTTTTGAGCTATATTACAACCAGGATTATTCCCTGGGAGAGATCGCCGGGGAGGCTGGGATCAGCCGCCAGGCGGTGTACGATACCCTGGCCCGGGCAGAAAGCGCCCTGCGGACCATGGAAGGGAACATTGGCGCAGCCGCCCGGGATCTCGCCTGCCGGAAGGCGCTGGCGCGCATCCGGACAGCGGCAGAGGCCCTGGCCCAGTGCAAAGACCCGGTGACCGTCGGTCTGGCCCGGGAAATTCTGGAGGCTGCCGCCACTATGAAGGAGTAAATTATGGCGTTTGAAGGCTTAACTGAAAAATTATCCGCCACCTTTAAAAAGCTCCGGGGCAAGGGCCGGCTGAAGGAGTCCGATGTGAAAGAGGCCATGCGGGAGATCCGCTTGGCCCTGCTGGAAGCCGATGTGAGCTACAAGGTGGTCAAAGATTTCACCAAATCGGTGACCGAGCGCTGCATCGGCGCCGATGTGCTGGAGTCCCTCACCCCTGCCCAGATGATCGTAAAAATCGTCAACGAAGAGCTCACCCGCCTCATGGGCAGCGAAACACAACACATTACCATCAACCCCAAAGGTCCCACCGTGGTGATGCTGGTGGGCCTCCAGGGCGCTGGCAAAACCACCAACGGCTCCAAGCTGGCGGGGCTGATGAAACGCCAGGGCCGGAACCCCCTCCTGGTGGCCTGTGACATCTACCGTCCCGCCGCCATCCGGCAGCTGGAGGTCTGCGGCGAGAAGCTGGGGCTCCCGGTGTTCCAGATGGGCCAAACCAATCCCGTGGACATTGCCAAGGCGGCTGTGCAGCATGCCATTCGCCACGGCAACGACATGGTCTTCCTGGACACGGCCGGCCGGCTCCACATCGACGAAGCCCTCATGGAGGAGTTGAAGGCCATTAAAGCCGCTGTAAAGCCCCAGGAGATTATGCTGGTGGTGGACGCCATGACGGGCCAGGATGCGGTGAACGCCGCCCAGAGCTTCCACGAGTGGCTGGACATCGACAGCGTCATGCTCACCAAATTAGACGGCGACGCCCGCGGTGGCGCGGCTCTCTCCGTCCGGGCCGTCACCGGTCGGCCCATCAAGTTTGTGGGTACCGGGGAAAAGCTGGAAAACATCGAGGCCTTCCATCCCGACCGGATGGCATCCCGCATCCTGGGCATGGGCGACGTACTCAGCCTCATCGAAAAGGCAGAGAAGGCCTACGATGCCAAGAAGGCCGCCGAGCTGGAGGAAAAACTCCGGTCCAACAAATTTACCCTGGCAGACTTCTATGAGCAGCTGGTGCAGCTGAAATCCATGGGCTCCATGCAGGAGATCCTGGCCCAGCTTCCCGGCGGCGCCAATATGAAGGACCTGAAGGTGGACGAGAAGGCCATGACCCGGACCGAGGCCATCATTCTCTCCATGACCCCCAAGGAGCGGGACAACCCCTCCATCATCAACGCCAGCCGCAAGCAGCGGATTGCCCAGGGCGCAGGGGTCCGGCCCCAGGATGTCAACGCCCTTCTGAACCAATTTGAGACCATGCGAAAGCTGGTCCGCCAGTTCTCCGGACCCGGCGCAGGGAAAAAAATGAAGCGCATGGGCCGCATGAAGGGGATGCCCGGTGGCTTCCCCGGCCTTTGATCGTTCGTAACCGGCCCCTGTGGGCTTTACGATATATATTACTATGATATTTGGAGGTGAAACCCCATGGTGAAGATCAGACTGAGAAGAATGGGTGCAAAGAAGGCTCCTTACTACCGCATTGTGGTTGCCGACTCCCGGTCTCCCCGGGATGGCCGCTGCATTGAGGAAATCGGCGCTTACAATCCCCTGACCGAGCCCGCTACCATCACGGTGGACAGCGAGAAGGCCAAGACCTGGATCCAGAACGGCGCCCAGCCCACCGACACAGTCCGCGGCCTGTTGAAGAAGGCCGGCGTGCTGTAAGATGGCCGAAGGAGCGTTGGCTATGAAGGAACTTTTGCTGTACGTGGCAAAGAACCTGGTCGACCAGCCGGACGCAGTCCGCGTTACCCAGACCGAGAGCGAAGAGGGGATCCAGCTGGAGCTCCACGTCGCCTCCGAGGATATGGGGAAGGTCATCGGTCGGCAAGGAAGAATCGCCAAAGAAATCCGGACCATTGTCAAAACCGTTGCCCAGCGCAGCGGCGAGCGGGTCACGGTGGACATTGTCGATTAACGTCAAAGAGGTATGGACTGCACAGTAGCATTCCATACCTCTTTTTCATATTCCGTCTTTGTGAAGGCCCTTCGGTAGCGTCTTCTGAAAGACCTGGGCCAGGGATTCTGTGCGGATATTGGCCGTGCTTGCCCCCTCTGGCGTCACCGCCCGGCCGTCTGCCAGGAAAATCAGGGAACAGGGATCGTCGGAAATCACCTGGTCAATGGCCAGAAGATCTTCCGTCAGCTCCATGAGAACAAAGGGGTACGCCTGGTTTGTTCGGGCGTCCAGCACCTTCTGATGGACCATTTTCCGGGTTTCCGCAGCCGCTCCATCTGCATAGAGCAGAACCAGGAGTCCGCCCAAGGTGTGGATTTCCTCCAGCTGCTGGGGGAGGGACGCTGCAGAGGCGTCTGAATACCCCACATGCACAGCATAGGGCATCCGCTCCTCTTCCAAAGCGCGGCACAGCTCCAGGGCCAGAGGCTCGTGCCCATGTACCGAAAGCAGCAGGTTGGGATGCTGCGCCAAGCTGGCCAGATTCCAATCGGCTCCCCGGGCGCCCGTGGTAAACACCACAAATGCACAGGTGGGATACTCCCGCAGCAACTGCTCCAGCACATCCTGCTCCAGTTGCAGGTCCTGCAGCAGAAAGACGTGAATTCCCAGCTCCGAGCCCTCCGTAACCAGGCGCTGCAAATACAGACGGGACAGCCCCTGTTGCCCGGCCTGGATGGTGAGAGCCCAGGGAACGTTGAAACCCCGCTCCGCCTCCACCTCCCGAATCCGCCGGGCTCCTTTGCTGCATCCTTCATATCCCACATTGACGCCAAAGGTCTTCAGGATCTGGCGGTCACAGGTTTCCAGCGCACGGTCCAGAAGCTGGTAATACGGGCCGGTCTCATCCTCCAAAATGCCCCTGCACAGGGTCAGGAACCGGCGCTCAAAGGTACCCTTGGAAAAGGTGAGGGCCAGATCAATCAGATTTCGCACAGAGCGGTGTGCATCCCGTTCCATATCCCGCAGGGCCCGGTCCACCGTACCCTCTATGAGAATCCGGGTCAAATCTCGTTTCCGCAAAGAAATCCCCCCTCCACTCGGAACCCATTTCCGTTATCATACCCCGCTCCGCTCTGGGAATGTAGGGACAGTTTTTTGCTTCTGTCCAAAAGCCCCACCGCCCCACTTGGAAAATCCGGGCAAAACACTGCCGCAAACATCCCAATTGTAGCGGGGATGCTTGCGGCAGTCTGTGATTGGGTCATTCCAGGTCCAAATCGCTTTCTGGTGGGACAACCGCCACATAGCTCTTGCCCACGGCCAGAGTTGCGGGGGCGCCATCTTCCAGGGCATATGTGAAGGGCATGTCCTCCTTCTCCCGGGACCAGGTAATGGGCACGCACTGTCCGTCCCGGATCAGGTATCCCTCTCCCTTCCCGGTGAGCGTCACCGCCAGACGGCCATAGTCGTCAATGGTCTTGGTATCTGCGTAGAGCACCAGGAGATTGCGGAACTCCAGCACCGTACCGTCGTTGCCGTCCGCCCAGTCGCTCCCATACTGTGCACCGGCGTAGAGTTTGGTTCCGGCATCGTAGGTGAAGGACGTGGTCTTGCTGGTGCGGAAATGCACCGTCACCTGGCTGGCTGGCGTTCCTCCGGTCAGCGGCTGATCGGAAAACACGAGCGCATTTTCATAGTCCTCATGCTGGAAGCGGCAGTCCATGGCCTCGGCGTAAGCCACTGCGTCCTCCATATCGATAAACAGGCTGTGCTCATATCCGGCATTGTCAATGCGCGACTGGACCCGGTAGTAATAATTCCCGGAATTGGCCCCCTGGACGCCGTCAATGTGATCCCAGCCGGTATTGGACAGATCGGCATAGGCGCCCTCGCTGGCCCCGGCATGGACCATGATGGCGTCGTAGGAGCGGGCAATGCTCAGGTAATAGGGCCGCAGGGACCGGATGGAACCCAAGGGCGTCTCCCCCTCCAGACCGGAGAAAATGGCCATCATCCGGGTCACGCCACCCTCTGCCAGAACCTCGTACATGATATCCGCATGGCTGGTGCCACACTGGGGCATGGCCACCTGGATGTTGTTGATCATGACCGCATAGGGGCGGCTCCCATCGTACGGGGCGCTCAGAGCTTCCCCAGTCAGGGGATTGACATGAACGACAGGCTTCTCGGTCTCAGCCGGCACGGTCTCTGGCGCCGCCGTAGGCGCGGATGTGACCGGAGTGGTTTCCGGATCCGTGGGTGTGGTATCCTCTGTGACGGGGGCCTTGGCGCAACCCGTCAAGAGGAGCAGACAGGCCAAACTGGCAGCAAGCTGTTTTTTCATGATTCACACTCCTCAAGTTTTAGAAAAATGGGTCCTGCTGGGACTTCCTTGCTCCCACTATACCCGGTCCACGAAAAAAAGTCAATGCTCCCGCCGGAATTCTCCAGGGCAACAGCATTTACTTTTTAAAAAGACGAGCAGATATGCTATAATAAGCTGGGGTAATGAAGGTGGAGATTCAGAAGTTGCTGGAATGAATTAAGACAGTAGAGGATCTCTGGCGCAGTTGGGGGAATTTGCGGCACAAATTAGAGGATATTCTTATAATCAGATT
>UQXI01000071.1 GCA_900544975.1 uncultured Eubacteriales bacterium | reverse complement strand
CCCACGGCTGCGTGGTCATCGCCAACTACAACTGCCCCGGCCAGCTGGTCCTCGGCGGCGAGAAGGCCGCCGTGGAGGCCGCGGCGGCTCTGGCAAAGGAAAAGGGTGCCCGCCGCTGCCTGCCGCTGAAGGTCAGCGGACCCTTCCACACCCCCCTCATGGCCCCCGCCGGAGACGCGCTGGCGGAGCGGTTCCGCACCGTGGAGTTCCGGGAGCCGCAAATTCCCGTGATCTTCAACTGTCTGGGCGCGGAGCGTCCCGACGGTGCTGCCATCCCGGAGCTGCTGGTGCGGCAGGTGCAGAGCAGTGTCTATATGGAAGATACCATCCGGCGAATGGGCGAGCTGGGCGCAGAGGCCCTGGTGGAAATTGGCCCCGGCAACGCCCTCACCGGATTTGTAAACAGAACGCTGCCCCAAATGCCGGTATACCCGGTGGAAACGGCGGCGGATGTGGAGGGCCTTCCCCAGTGGCTGGCCCAGACAGAAAAGGAGAAACGTCCGTGAAATTGGAAAATCAAGTGGCAATTGTCACCGGCGGCAGCCGGGGCATTGGCCGGGCGGTGTGCCTGGAGCTGGCCCGGCGGGGCGCTCACGTGGTCCTGTGCTACGCCGGAAATACCGATGCTGCCCAGGCCACCGCATCCGATTGCGAAGCCCTGGGCGTCCAGGCACTGGCAGTTCAGGCCAGTGTATCCGACGAGACGGCGGTTCAGGCCCTGGTCAACCAGACGCTGGAGCGCTTTGGCCGGGTGGACATTCTGGTGAACAGCGCCGGAATCACCCGGGACGGCCTGACCATGCGCATGAGCCAGGCGGACTTTGACGCAGTGGTGGACACCAACCTGAAGGGCACCTTCCTGACTATGAAGGCGGTAACCCGGCCCATGATGAAGCAGCGCTATGGCCGCATCGTAAACCTGAGCTCCGTGGTCGGCCTGCGGGGAAATGCCGGGCAGGTGAACTACGCCGCCAGCAAGGCAGGGGTCATCGGTATGACCAAATCTCTGGCCCAGGAGCTGGCCAGCCGGGGCATTACGGTCAATGCCGTAGCCCCCGGCTTCATCCGCACAGATATGACCGCCGTCCTGCCGGATGGGACCCGGCAGGCTCTGCTGGCCTCCATCCCCGCCGGGCGCCCCGGTACACCGGAGGATGTGGCCCAGGCGGTGGCCTTCCTGGCCAGCCCCGAGGCAGCTTACATCACCGGCCAGGTCCTGGCCGTGGATGGCGGCATGGCCATGTAGGAGGAACACATATGAGCAAGAGACGAGTTGTGATTACCGGCATCGGCGCCGTGACGCCCCTGGGTCTCACCGCCCAGGAGAGCTGGCAGGGGGTCCGGCAAGGAGTGTGCGGCATTGGTCCCATCACCCAGTACGATCCCACAGGGCTGAAGGTCCAGCTGGCCGCCGAGGTCAAGGGCTTCCAACCGGAGACGGTCTTAGACCGGCAGGCAGCCCGGCGGATGGGCCGGTTTACCCAGTTTGCCATGGTATCCGCACGGCAGGCCCTGGCCAGCAGCGGCCTGGAACGGACCAAGGTGGACCTGGACCGCTGCGGCGTCATCATCTCCAGTGGCATCGGCGGCATTGCCATCACCGAGGCCGAGCACGAGCGGGGCAAGGAGAAGGGCTGGGACCGGATCTCCCCCTTCTACATCCCCACCACCATTGCCAACATGGCCGCCGGTCAGGTGGCCATTGACGCCGGGTTCCGGGGCATGTGCACCTGCCCCGTGACAGCCTGTGCCGGCGGCACCAACGCCGTGGGGGATGCCTTCCGCTACATCCGGGACGGCTATGGCGAGGTGATGCTCTGCGGCGGCACGGAGTCCTGTGTGACGCCTCTGGCCATTGGCGGCTTTACCAGCATGAAGGCTCTGAGCCAGAGCACCGATCCAAAGCGGGCCTCCATTCCCTTTGACCTGGAACGGAACGGCTTTGTCCTGGGCGAGGGTGCGGGCGTCCTCCTCTTGGAGGAGCTGGAACACGCCCAAAAGCGGGGCGCGCCCATTTACGCAGAGATTTTGGGCTACGGCGTCACCTGCGACGCCTATCACATGACCGCTCCCCTGCCTGATGGCAGCGGCGGCGCCAAGGCCATGGCCCAGGCTCTGGCAGACGGCGGCGTCCTGCCCGAGCAGGTGGATTACATCAACGCCCACGGCACCGCCACCCGCCTCAACGACGCTGGAGAAACGGCGGCCATCAAAGCGGTATTTGGAGACCACGCCAAGCATCTGGCAGTCAGCTCCACCAAGTCCATGACCGGCCACATGCTGGGAGCGGCAGGCGCTGTGGAGGCCATTTTTACGGCCTTGGCCCTGAAAGACGGCTTCCTGCCGGCCACCATCGGCTATGCGGTACCGGATCCGGAGTGCGACCTGGATGTGGTGCCTGGTCAGGGACGGCAGGCGGAGCTTCGATACGCCATGTCCAATTCCCTGGGCTTTGGCGGCCACAACGGCAGCATTTTGCTGAAAAAATGGGAGGATGCATCATGGAACTGAACTCCAATCAGATTGCAGAGCTGATGCCCCACCGGTACCCCTTTGCCTTGGTGGATCGAATTACCGCCGGGGAACCGGGCCAGTGGGCCAAGGGCGTCAAGTGTGTCACCGTCAATGAGCCGTTTTTCTGCGGCCACTTCCCCCAAGAGCATGTCATGCCCGGCGTGCTGATTCTGGAAGCCATGGCCCAGGTGGGTTGCGTGGCTTTCCTGGCCCAGCCGGAAAACCGGGGGCGCATCGTCCTCTTTGGCGGCGTCAAAGACGCCAGATTCCGGCGGAAGGTCACACCGGGGGACGTGCTGGAAATGGAGTGCACCCTCACAGGATTCCGGGGCGGAATTGGCTTCGGAAAAGCCAAGGCCATGGTGGGCGGGGAAGTCGCCGCCACAGCGGAGCTGATTTTTGCCCTGGAGAAGGAATAGACCTGGTTGTTTTCCCGAAAATTGGTCATGCTACATAAATACAGCGGGAAGGTGCGCGGAGAACATGCTGAAGGACGCTTTTTTTGATGTGTATAACAAATTCAAGCTCCATTTTTACCAGGAAATTTTCCAGCGGTTTCAGAACCGGGAAGCCAGCCTGACGACGGTGGAGACGTTTTGCATGGAGGCCATCCAGGCCCTGAAGCGGCCCACCGTCAACGAGTTTGCCGCTTTCATGCGAATTTCCACGCCGAACGCCGCCTATAAGGTGGGCAATCTCATCCGAAAGGGGTATCTCCGCAAAATCCAGTCCCAACGGGACCGCCGGGAGTACCACTTAGAGGTCACGCAGCGATATATGGACTATTATAACGTCAGCTCCTCTTACATGGAGAAGGTGATGGGCCGGATCAGCGAGCGGTTTTCCCAGGAAGAATGCAGCAAACTGGAGCAAACCCTGCGGGTCGTCAGCCGGGAGCTGATGCCGGAGGTCCAACTGCCAGAGTGCGACGGATAATCTGCCGCCATCCAACAACACACGGGGCCTGTTGTAAACCGCAACGTTTACAACAGGCCCCGTGTGCGCCATGCATTGGGTCGAGGCGGACCCATGTGTCCGCCCGTAGTAGGTACTGCGAATTCGCCGGAGATGGACAGAAATGGGAAATATACCCCCACTGCTGGACACATAGACCCACTTCTACAGCCACCAGGGGAACCAAGGTGGCATTGATCCGGCGGTTCGCGCTGTTTTGGCGCCTTCTGCCAGGCAAAGTGGCCTTTGCTGTGATTTTTTATATATTTTTCCTTGACAGTTTCCCAAAAGTCAGGTATAATCAGAAAGTTCTGTGAATGTACAGACATCCTTGCCGCCGCTGCCACGGCGGCCAGAAGTCCAAAAGGAGGTGCAAAAACATGGCTAAGATTTCCGCGAAGTACAAGGTGATCTACATCATCGACCCTGCTCAGGGCGAGGAGGGCATTGCCGCTCTTGTGGAAAAGTTCAAGGCGATGGTAGAAGCGGAGGGTACTCTCGTCAGCTTGGATGAGCTGGGCAAGCGTCGGCTGGCCTACCCCATCAACGATCTGCCCGAGGGCTACTACGTTCGGATGATCTGCGAGTGCAAGCCCCAGCTCCCCGCCGAGCTGGACCGGGTGCTCAATATCACCGAAGGTGTGCTCCGTCACATCATCACCGACGAAGAAGTGTAAGGAGGATCGCCATGCTGAACCACATTGTTCTCATGGGCCGTCTTACACGGGATCCGGAGCTCCGCCGCACCGGCTCGGGCATTGCTGTCGCCAGCTTTACCCTGGCTGTAGACCGGGACTATGCTCCCAAAGACGGCGGTGCACGGGAAACGGATTTTATTGACATCGTAGCTTGGCGCAGCACTGCGGAGTTTGTCTCCAAATACTTCTCCAAGGGCCGCATGGCGGTGGTTTCCGGCCGCCTGCAGATTCGCCCCTGGGAGGACAAGGACGGCAATAAGCGTCGCAGCGCCGAGGTTGTAGCCGACAACGTCTACTTTGGCGAAAGCAAGCGGGACAGTGAGTCCAGCGGCGGCTACAGCGCTGGCAACGGCTACAACACTGGCAACAACTACGGCGCCAGTGGCGGCTATGGGTCCGGCGGCTATTCCGCCCCTGCCGCTCCTAGCTATGCAGCTCCGTCCAGCGCGCCTGCGTCGGACTTTGCCATGCTGGAAGATGACGACGCCCAGCTCCCGTTCTAAAATCCAGACCCATTTTCCAAAAGAGTTTTGACGAAGGAGGATTACCATGGCTAACGATCGCGTCCGTCCCCGCAAGCGCAAAAAGGTTTGCCAATTCTGCGTGGACAAGATGACTCACATCGATTACGAAGACACAGCAAAGCTCCGCCGTTACCTGTCTGAGCGCGGCAAGATTCTGCCCCGCCGGACCACCGGTACCTGCGCCGCCCATCAGCGCCAGCTGACCGTCGCCATCAAGCGCGCCCGTCAGATCGCTCTGCTGCCCTACGTAGCCGACTAATCATATGCGCTTTCAAGAGGCTGCCCCGCTGTTCCGGGACAGCCTCTTGTTTGTCTTTCACACGTGCAAGTGCAGTTAAAATCGAGCCCCAGGAGCACAAAGCCCGCATCCCCGTCCCCTTCGGCCCCGAGTCCAGCGGAGCGAGTCGGGGCCGAAAGCGAA
>UQXI01000070.1 GCA_900544975.1 uncultured Eubacteriales bacterium | reverse complement strand
GGTGGCAGGCCCCCGGCAGGACGTGCGGCCCCGGCAGGAGCCGCCCAGAACCAGGGAGCCGGAGCGCAAGTATCCGGAGCCAGAGCGGCCCCGCACCTACGAAGAGCCAGAGGAGGAAGCGCCCGCCCGCCGGAATAAGGGGCTGTTTGTGGCCATCGGCGTGGGCGCTGTGGCGGTGGTGGTTGCGCTGGTGGTGCTGGTGGTCTTGGTTACCAAGGGTAGCGGCACGGCCATGGTGGAGGTTCCCAGTTTTGTGGGCCAGGTCTTTAAGGAGATTGACCCGGAGAAATATCCCAAGCTGCGCCTGATTGACGGCGACTATCTCTACAGCAATGAGTATGAAGCCGGAGAGGTCATCTCCCAGGATCCCGTGGCCCGGACCCAGGTGGCAGAAGGCTCCACGGTGAAGCTGATCATCAGCAACGGTCCCCAGACCGGGCAGATGGGAGATCTGGTGAACCGGACCAAGGAGAAGGCCCAGGAGTATCTCAATGGGTTGAAAGATCTGAAGCTGTCTGTGGTCCTGGAGGAGGAGTTCAGCAGCGACGTTGCCGCCGGCCGGGTGACCCGGACCGATCCCGAGGCAGACGAGATCCTTACGGTGGGCCAGACGGTGACGCTGTGGATCAGCAAGGGTCCGCAGACGGCGTCCATGGACGACCTCACCGGCCAGCCCCAGACCAATGCAGAGGCGCTGCTCCGGAACCTGACCGGTATGAATCTGAACATCCAGGTGGTGGAGGAAGCCAGCGAGACGGTGGAAGAGGGTAAGGTCATCCGCACGGAGCCGAGAAAAGGTGCGACGCTGACGGCGGGCCAAACGGTGACCCTCTATGTGAGCACCGGAAGCGATGTGGTGATGACCACCGTACCTGAGGTGCTGGGCCTGGATATCAGCAAGGCGGTGTCCCTGCTGACCGGGAAGAATTTGAAGTATGACTACGACCTGGTGGAGAGCGACAAGCCCAAGGACCAGGTGATTGAGCAGGATCCGGCCAAGGGCACGGAGGTGCCGGAGGGTACCATGGTCAAGCTGAAGGTCTCCAAGGGACCTGCGGAGACCACCGCGCCTCCCACAGAGCCGGAGCCTCAGGTGGTCTCCAAGACAGTCACCCTGGTGCTGCCCGCCGACATTGCCGTGCGGTATCAGCTCCAGATTTACAAGGGCAACAGCCCCTGCACCGAGGCGCTCTCGGTGGAACCCGGTACCACAGAGGTGCCGACGAGCCTGGAGGGCAAGGGGACGGAGTATTTTGACGTGTATGTCAACGGAAAGTTTGTAGACAGCTTCAAGGTGGATTTCTCTGCCGCCAGCGGAGAGAAAATCACCCTGCGCTTTACGGTGGATGGATGATTGGAAGAATTGTGAAGTCCCTCAGCGGATTTTATGAGGTGCAGACCGAGGCGGGGATGGTGACCTGCCGGGCCCGGGGCCACTTCCGGAAGGAGGGCCTCGCCCCCCTCACAGGGGACCTGGCAGAGATCTCCCGCACCGGCAGCCGGGGCATGGTGGAGCGGATTCTGCCCAGGAAGAACCATTTCCTGCGGCCGGCGGTGGCCAATCTGGACGCCCTGGTGATCTTTGCCGCCAACGTGAATCCGGTGACAGAGCCCTTCCTCATTGACCGGGTGGCGGCCATTGCCGGCAGCCAGGAGGTGCCTGTGATCATCTGTCTCAACAAGACGGATCTGGACCCGGCGGAGGATCTGGGCCGAATCTATGAGCGGGCGGGCTTCCCGGTGATCCGGACCAGCGCAGAGACCGGCGCTGGGGTGGAGAATCTGCGGACGGCCCTGACCGGGAAGCTCACCGCGTTTACGGGCAACTCCGGGGTGGGGAAGAGCAGCGTGCTAAACCGGTTGTTGCCGGGCCTGGGCCTCCAGACCGGTACAGTCTCAGAAAAACTGGGACGGGGTCGGCACACCACCCGGCATGTAGAGCTCTACGCCCTGGATGAAGATACCTATGTAGCAGACACCCCCGGATTTTCCTCCTTCGACACGGACCAGATGGAGCTGATTTTGAAGGAGAATCTCCAATATGCGTTTCCGGATTTTGCCCCCTATCTGGGCCGCTGCCGGTTTCACGACTGCGCCCATCTGAAGGAGCCGGAATGCGCTGTCACCCAAGCGCTGAAGGATGGCGCGCTCCAGCCCAGCCGCTACAGCAGCTATGTCCGGCTGTACGAGAAGGCCAAGGAGATCAAAGAGTGGGAGCGCAACTGAATACAAATTCACGCAGAGAGACCAGCCACGAAAGTGGCTGGTCTCTAAGCTTTGCAGTCAGGTGCTGTGGTAAGCGAAATATTGTGCAGTTCTTTTTCATTTTCGGCGAATTTGCAATGCCTGCCACGGGCGGACACATGGGTCCGCCCCTACGGCGAGGTACCGACGTGGTGTATGAATGGATTCTTCAGTGTTGCCGTAAAACACACCACTTTTCTGCCTGACAGGGGCGAAAAAATACAAAAAATTGTCGGATCATTTCTGACCATCCTCCCCCTTCTCCGTAGGGGCGGACCCATGTGTCCGCCCGGCGGAAACATTGCATGCTTCCACCCATGTTCGGCGAATTCGTAATACCCAGGTAAACACACAGGTCCGTCTCTGCGGCAAGGGGGGGGGGAAACGGAGCGCCCAGCCATTTTTCACAATGACTGGGCGCTGTTTAGATGATTTACAGATGCAGGACCCGGTCCCGGATTTCCTGGGTTCGGCCCTGGTTCCAATATTGGGTGCCGATATAACCGCAGGTGCGGCGGGCCACGTTCATTTTGCTCTGGTCCCGGTTGCCGCACTGGGGGCAGGTCCAGACCAGCTTGCCGTCTGGATCCTCCTGGATTTCGATTTCCCCGTCATAGCCGCAGACCTGGCAGTAGTCAGACTTGGTGTTCAGCTCGGCGTACATGATGTTGTCGTAAATGAACTGCATGACCTCCAGCACGGCGTCGATGTTGCTCTGCATGTTGGGGACTTCCACATAGCTGATGGCGCCGCCGGGGCTGAGGCGCTGGAACTGGGCCTCGAAGGACAGCTTGGTGAAGGCATCGATGGGCTCGGACACGTGGACGTGGTAGGAGTTGGTGATGTAGCTCTTGTCAGTGATGCCGGGAATTTTGCCAAAACGCTGCTGCAGGCACTTGGCAAACTTGTAGGTGGTGGACTCCAGGGGGGTGCCATAGAGGCTAAAGTCGATGTTGTGCTCTTTCTTCCACTTGGCGCAGGCGTTGTTCATGTGCTGCATGACCTGGAGAGCGAAGGGGGTGGCCTCTGCATCGGTATGGGAATGGCCGGTCATGTATTTGACGCATTCATACAGCCCGGCATAGCCCAGGGAGATGGTGGAGTAGCCGCCATAGAGAAGCCGGTCGATGGGCTCGCCCTTCTGGAGCCGGGCCAGGGCGCCATATTGCCACAAAATGGGGGCTGCGTCGGAGAGGGTGCCCTTGAGCCGGTTGTGGCGGCACATCAGGGCCTTGTGGCACAGCTCCAGGCGCTCGTTGAAGATGTTCCAGAATTTCTCCTGGTCCTTCCCGGAGGTCAGGGCCACGTCCACCAGATTGATGGTGACGACGCCCTGGTTGAACCGGCCGTAGTACTTGGGCTTTCCATTTTCGTCTACATAGGGTGTGAGGAAGGAGCGGCAGCCCATGCAGGTGTAGCAGTGGCCCTCGCCGTTTTTGTCGATTTTCAGCTCCAGCATTTTCTTTTCAGAGATATAGTCGGGCACCATGCGCTTTGCGGTGCACTTGGCGGCCAGCTCGGTCAGATAATAGTAGGGAGTGCCGGGGCGGATGTTGTCCTCTTCCAGCACATAGATCAGCTTGGGGAAGGCGGGGGTAATCCACACACCGGCCTCGTTCTTCACGCCTTGATAGCGCTGGCGGATGGTCTCCTCAATGATGATGGCAAGGTCTGCCTTCTCCTGCGGATTGCGCGCCTCGCCCAGATACATGAACACGGTGATAAAGGGGGCCTGACCATTGGTGGTCATCAGCGTGACCACCTGATACTGGATGGTCTGCACACCGCGGTTGATCTCGCTGCGCAGGCGGCGCTCTACGATCTCCTTCTTGCGCTCAGCAGAAACGTCCAGACCGGCCATTTCCACTTCTACCTCAGCGGCGATCTTCTTGCGGGAGACATCCACAAAGGGGGCGAGGTGGGTCAGGCTGATGCTCTGGCCGCCGTACTGGTTGGATGCCACCTGTGCAATGATCTGGGTGGCGATGTTGCAGGCGGTGGAGAAGCTGTGAGGCTTTTCAATATAGGTGCCGGAAATGACGGTGCCGTTCTGCAGCATGTCCTCCAGATTCACCAGATCGCAGTTGTGCATGTGCTGGGCAAAGTAGTCGGAATCGTGGAAGTGGATCAGACCCTCCTGATGTGCCTTTACGATCTCCGGGTCCAGCAGCAGACGGGCGGTCAGATCCTTGGAGATCTCGCCGGCCATATAGTCGCGCTGTACACTGTTAACGGTGGGATTCTTGTTGGCGTTCTCCTGCTTGACCTCTTCGTTCTGGCACTCGATCAGGCTCAGGATGCGCTCATCGGTGGTGTTGGTCTGGCGCTTCAGGCTCTGCACATAGCGGTAGGTGATGTAGTGCCGGGCCACATCATGTGCCTTGATGTCCATGAGCTGGTTCTCCACCATATCCTGCACTTCTTCCACGCTGACGGCGCGGTTCAGCGCCTGACACTGGTCGGTAACAGCAGCGGCGATCTGGGTGATCTGGTCCTTTGTCAGACGGCTCTGGCCGCTCACAGAATCGCTGGCCTTAGTAACAGCGGTGATGATCTTGGTGATATCAAAGGGGACTTCTGCACCGTTGCGTTTGATGATCTTCATCGGCTCTCCTCCTTAACAAATAAAGCACAGTGTGAACGGGTACCTCTTACAATAAGAGATACCCGTTTTGCGCACACGATATCCAACAAACTGAATGTAGCTCTATTCTATCACTATCTAGTGGCAAGTCAAGGAAAATACCACTACATTTTGCGTTTTGGAGTTTTAGCCAAAATTCATGGATAATTTTCAGGATAAAATCTGAGCCAAGACCTCTTGACAACGCACACCTGTTTCCGAGGTGTAATATCGCAAAATATTATACGGCGAAAGCTTTATAATACATTATATAAGCAAAGAGAAAGGGCATTTGTGCCAAGCTGCACCAAAGCAGCTGCGGCGCATATACCTCACGGTCAGATGCCGTTTCCGGTCGTGTGCAAAAAAGAATGGAAAAAATCTGTCAAAAAGTGTTGACAAGGAGGCGGGGGTGTGGTATTATACT
>UQXI01000069.1 GCA_900544975.1 uncultured Eubacteriales bacterium | reverse complement strand
GGCCCGGGGCGGCGGTGGGCGCCCTCTACGCCGGGGCGTGCGTCCTGCCGGGGTTGGGTTTTCTGGCGGGCAATCTCTGGCGCGTGGTGTTTTTGGGACTCATGGTGGCGGCGGCCTTCGGCCTGGGGCGGCAGCAGCTCCGCCAGGGGATGCTGTTTCTGGGCCTCAGCCTGGCATTGGGCGGCCTGGCGCTCTGCCTGCGACTCCAAAGCTTCTGGTCTCTGGTTCTGGGCGCTGGAGCTCTGGCGCTGCTGTGCCGGCTGTTTCTCCGGGGGGGAATGCGCCACGCCGGGCAACTGGTGCCGGTGTCCATCGCCTTGGGGAGCAAGCGGGTGCAGCTCACGGCCCTCCGGGATTCGGGCAACACCTTGTCCGATCCCTTCAGCGGCCAGCGGGTGCTGGTCGCCCAGTATGACACGGCGGAGCGGCTCCTGCCCATCCGACGGGACCAGCTTCGGGACCCGGGTCAGGCGCTGGAGGCGCTCCACACCCAGGCTCCCACGGTCAAATGCCGTCTCATTCCCTACCGGGCGGTGGGGGCGGGCGGCCTGCTTCTGGCCGTTCAGTGCGACCAGGTGACCATTGGGGGCAAACCCGCCGGCTCCCTGGTGGCCTTTGCGCCGGACCGGCTGTCGGCGGCGGGAGAATACGAGGCTTTGACAGGAGGGGGACAGTATGCATAAATTTTGGAGAACTCTATTGCAGCGCCTGGGACTTTGGGAGCCGGGTAGCATCTATTACATAGGCGGCAGCGATGTACTGCCGCCGCCCTTGCCCACGGCCCAGGAGCAGGAATACCTGATCCGGATGGAAGCGGGGGAGCAGGAGGCAAAGAGCGTCCTCATCGAGCGCAATCTCCGCCTAGTGGTCTACATTGCCCGCCGGTTTGAAAACACAGGGGTAAACATCGAGGATCTCATTTCCATTGGTACCATCGGCCTCATCAAGGCGGTGAGCACCTACCGCCGGGAGAAGAACATCAAGCTGGCCACCTACGCCTCCCGGTGCATCGAAAATGAGATCCTGATGCACATCCGGAAGATTGCCAACCAGAAGACGGAGGTGTCTCTGGATGAGCCCATCAATACCGACTGGGACGGCAACGAGCTGCTCTTATCTGACGTCCTGGGCACGGACAGCGACCTCATTTCCAGACCGCTGGAGGATCTGGTGGACCAGCAACTTCTCCGGGAGGCCCTGGAGAAGCTTCCGGAGCGAGAGAAGAACATCGTGGTCCTCCGCTTCGGCCTGGCCGGCCGCCGGGAAAAAACCCAAAAAGAGGTGGCGGACCTCATGGGCATCTCCCAGTCCTACATCTCCCGCCTGGAAAAACGCATCATGACCCGCCTCCGCCGGGAGATTTTGAAGCAAACCTCCTGACCCGGAGCGCTTGCCGGAGTCGTGCGAAGGACCTGTAGGGGCGCACAGTGTGCGCCCGCTGGGAAAACCTGCGAATTCGCCGGAAATCTGGTAAGAACAGAAGGTTTTGCCGCCGGGCGCACACTGTGCGCCCCTATGGGAGGAATACCATAATTTTATAATACTTGAATTTAAAATCAGTTTGCTTAGCGCATTGAGCGCTCCTGCTTTTAGTAGAAAGCTGGGGCGTACTAGGAAACGCCTCGGCCTCCTGTGGGAAGCCGAGGCGTTTCTACGCAATGGGGGAAAATCGGAGATTTCTTTACAGCGCCTCCCACTTCCCCACGCCCCAGGTGACGAGGGCACGGTACAAGACTAGGCAGAGGAGGGCGGTGAGGAGGGTGAAGAGGGCCAGGAATTCTGTGGGGGTGACGATGGTGCGCAGGAGGAGACCATAGAGGAGACCGCCTGCCAGCAGCAGGGCGGTCTGGCCCAGCATGGTGACCACCAGGGCCACAGACTGCTTGCAGGGATGGGCCTCTGTGAGCCAGTCCAGCCGGGCCCACCGGAGGCCGCAGACCATGCCAAGGAGGCCACACAACAGCCCCAGAAGGCCGGGGGCCACCGTCACCAAGAGGATATCCACCGGCCCACAGCCGTAGGCCAGGGCCAGGATCAAGCCGGAGACCATGGCCACGGGCACCAGAAGCATGTTGTGGAACCGGAGCTTGGCCAGGAGAATCTGCCGGGAGGACAGGGGCAGAGACTTGAGAATCCAAATGCATTTCCCCTCCAGAGACACCGACGGGGTAGAAATGCAGGCGGTACTCACCAGGAAGCCCAAAAATGCACAGATGATGAGGGGCGTCAGCAGGGACATGCCGGGAATGAGTGCCAGGAACTCCAGTACCTGCTCCCGGAATATGGCGCCGGCCACGGCCAATGCCAGGATCATCACAAGCCCCAGCCCCATGTTGGTGAGGTACACCGGACTACCCAAAAACCGCTTGCGCTCTTTGAACATCAGAGCGTGGACCACAGAACCGGCCCGCAGACCCCGGTAATCCACTTTCTTCCGCCGCCCGGTGCGCTGCATGGCGGTGGAGCCCAGGAAGGTGACGGAGAGGAACCAGTAAGCCAGACCGGTGACCACGGCGCAAATACCCAGGAAAGCGGCCAGATGGGTGAGATTTCCCATAGAGGCCTGACCCATGGCGTAGAGGGGCCATACCCAGCTGCGCAGGGTGCTGGCCATGCTGGCGCCGCCTGCGGCCATGGCATTGAGGATATTGCCTGCCTGGCTGTAGAGGTAGAAGTACAGCCCCAGGAACAGGACCATGTAAATGGCCGACGCCAAAGACTTATTGATCCGGCCGAGGAGGAGATGGAGTAGCCAGCCCAGCAGACAGCACAGAGACTGGGACAGGAGGATGAGCCCCAGGCAGCATAACACAAAGGCGGCAACGCCCAGGGGAGTGAAGCCAACCATAGTGCCGTAAATCACGCCTGCAGGACCCAATACCACCAGGGAGAAGACTCCGTTCAGGGCCAGCAGAGGCAGCACCCGGCTCAGGAGAATGGTCTTGGGGGGAATGGGCATAGACAGGAGGAGCCAGTTGTCTTTGGCGTCGTAAATCTGGCTTTGGGTGGCAAAGACGCTGCCGAAGACCGAAAGCCCCAGGGCCATCAGCCCGGCCGTAGCGAAATACAGCCAGTCCAGCCCGGCAGTATGGTAGGCGGGCGCCAGCTGGCTGAACATCAGGGCAAACATCCCGCAGAAGACCACGCCCACATAGGCAAAGAGCAGAATGAACAGAACGGTCATGCCGGCCCGCTTCCCGCGTCGGCCCTGGCGGAGCATGGAGTGAAACAGGGCCCGGAAGCGGACCCGAAGAAGTGCCTTTGTCATGCCTGTCCCTCCAGCTCCAGGAACACCTGCTCCAGAGAAGCTTGGCCCCGGACCTCTTCCATGGAACCGGACGCCACCAGGCGGCCGCCCTTGATGATGGCCACTTTGTGACACAGTTTTTCCGCCACCTCCAGCACGTGGGTGGAGAAGAAGATGGCCCCGCCCGAGGCGCAGTGCTGCGCCATGACTTGTTTCAGCTGATGGGAGGCCAGGGGATCCAGCCCCACAAAGGGCTCGTCCATGAGGATCAGCTTGGGATTGTGGAGCAGGGCGGAGATGAGGGCGATCTTCTGCTTCATGCCGTGGGAGCAGTCGGAGATGGGCTGGGCCAGGTCGTCGGTCATGCCCAGGAGCTCGCCATACTTCCGGATGCGGGTGGTGCGGTCTGCTTGGGACACGCCGTATATGTCGGCCACAAAGTTCAGGTATTGCAGGCCGGTGAGGAAATCGTACAGGTCTGGATTGTCCGGTATGTAGGCAAGCTCCTGCTTGCAGGCCAGGGGCTCTTTTTGGATGGAATGCCCGGCCACAAAAATATCGCCCTTGGTCAATTGGAGAATGCCGCAGCAGGCTTTCAGCGTGGTGGTTTTTCCGGCTCCGTTGTGGCCGATGAAACCGAAGATCTCCCCTGGGGCGATGTGCAGGCTCAGATCATCCACAGCGGTTTTGGCGCCGTAGGTCTTAGTGAAGTGTTCAATTCGGAGCATACGCGCTACCTCTCTTCATTGGAATGGCATTATCATAGCACAGGCATCAGCAGTCTGCAAGGGTTTAGAACAAATTAAGAAAATCTTTAAAATACGTGGTTTTGGGACCGTTTTCCATAATTCCCGGTCTTATGACCGTTTAAAAAGACACCGGAGCATCATCTGGGATATGATTGCCCCTCCCACTGCTACAGGAGCGCTCCCATTGCTGGCAGTCGATATATTTGCGTTTGTCCAGGTGCATCTGGTAGCGCCATTCGCAAGAGGCAAGGGCTGGATTACGTGGGGCAAAAAGCTGCCCCAAAAGGATCCAGGTCCGGTCTGGTTCTTTTGGGGCAGTATAGGGGTGTGCTCCAGGGAGTGTGAGCCCCCAGGTCTACGGCTCCTGAGGGTCGTTTGTCAGGTACTCCAGCGGGACGTCCATACGCTGGGCCACCTCCTCCAGGGTAAGCCCCTGGGCCAGGAAGCGGCGAACCACACTGGGCATGGTTTCACCGACTTCAATGATGTGGCCGTCAGGATCATAAAAGCGCATGGCCCGTTGGCCCCAGGGCTGCTGGTGAACGGGGTGGACATAGGAAATGGGCATGGACCGGAGCCGTTCTTCGAAGGCATCCAGATCTTCGGTTTCAAAGTAGAGTTCGCTGGCGTTATGACCCAGGGAGATCTGCTCCAGCCGGGTGAATTGCTTCCAGGAATCCATGGTTTGCAGGGACAGGCCGCAGGAGAGGGTTACATTGGCCCCCAGATCGGATACCACCTCCTGTCCCAGGACCTCCCGGTAAAATTGCTTGGACCGCTCCATATGTTCCACGACCAATAGGGTGCAGATGTATTTCATAAATGTCGAGCCTCCGCTTTTTCCAGGTTATTCATCCGTTCCCGAATGTTTTCTTCAAATGCCTCGTCGGTGAATTGGGGATCCCGGGTGGCCCGCCAGATGGCGCAGGGGAGGGCCTGGCATCCGCCGCACCCGGTGTTGCCCCGCTCCAGGACGGCGCACTGGTAGATGGCGCAGGGAGCGTCGGGACTGTAGAAGGGGCGTCCCTGGGATTGGGTGCAGCCCCGGCAGACCTTCCCCAGGTAGCTGCACTGGCTGCAGTCTGTACCGCAGCAGCTGAATGGTTCCATAGAGTTCTCCTTTCCTGTTTTTCTCTATGTTACCGTTCAGCCCCGCTTTTTTCTTGTAAAAATCCGACATCCTTCCAGGCCCGGGTTTGGGCCTGGGGGAGGGTCATGGTGTGGAATTTTTTGAAGTCATGGAGCAGATGGGACTGATCGGTAAAGCCATACCGGAAGACAGCATCCTGAATGTCAAACCCGGGGCGCAGAGCGTCACACCACAAAAGCTGGTAACGCATCAGACAGGCAAATGTCTTGGGAGACAGGCCCATGTGGGTCTGAAACAGCCGCTCCAGCTGCCGGGTGCTCACATGAAGGCTTCGGCTCAGCTGCTCCATGCGCAGGCTGCCCCGGCTGCGGAGAAGCTCCCAGGAGGCCTGGAGCAGGGGTTCGCTGCACCGGTCCAGGCGGAGACGGGACAGCAGCAGCGTGCCAGCGGCCTGCGCCCGGCCCTCCAGGGTGGGCTGGGCCTCCATGACCGGGGCCAACTCCC
>UQXI01000068.1 GCA_900544975.1 uncultured Eubacteriales bacterium | reverse complement strand
GCCAAGTGGTAAGGCAAGGGTCTGCAAAACCCTCATTCCCCAGTTCAAATCTGGGCGGTACCTCCATGTTGTGAAAACACTATAGATGCCAAACGCAAAAAGTTTGCCGTCTATAGTGTTTTTCTTTATTTTTGGCGATTTTGCAAAGGATAAAGTACCCGGATTTCTACAAATTTGTGAACACGATTTTCCGGAGTTCCATAGATGAAAAAGGCGGATTTTGAGAAACCTACCGGATTCGAACCTCTCGTTGCTGCCTTTGCCCCTATTTTTCCCAGCGCCCTTTTGAATTTCCTCTCGGATTTCAAAAGGGCGCTGTTTTTATATGACGAGTTTTCAAATTGTTTTCAATTGGTTTTTCGAGAAGTTTTGGCGCCGTCTTGCAGGAGCTTCAGATACTCCTACAGGCCGGCGCCTTTTTTCATTTCTTGGGAAGTGCTGAAGAAAACGTAACTTTTCAAAAAGGGCGCTGATTGGCAGGCCATGGTTGGCTTATACAGTCAGCGCCCTTTTCCTATTTCTGGAGGTGATTTCAAAATGGAACAAGCAGAAAGCAAAAATGGCACCGGTGATCCGGCCATGCCCAGAAGGCCGCCTGACTGGTGCAAGAGCTGCCCCTATCCGTCCCACGGCTTTGTCTGCTGGAGCAATGGTGCAGAATGTATGCGAAGCCGCATCAGGCAAATTCAAGCAAAGGAGAGCAATGTAACATGCTGAAACGATGGATACAGTCATTTTGTGCACACAAAGGAGAAAATGGAGGATTTCCTTTCCCAGCAGAGCGGCCAGCAGATGGGAGGGATGTGAGATGAACGAACTGGAGCGGCAGCGGCTTCAGGCCGCCGGAGCAAAACTACGCTATCCGCCCGGAACCAGAGTGGAGCTTATCCACATGGAAGACGCCTACGCGCCGGTTCCACCCGGCACCAGAGGAACCGTTGAAATGGTGGATGACGCCGGGCAGCTGGTTATGGCCTGGGACAATGGCAGGGGCCTTTCTCTTGTTCCCGGCGTGGACAGCTTCCGTAAGCTTTCTCAGGCGGAAGTGGCTGCGGAACGGCTTTCTATGACAATGGGAATGTGAGGTGATGTTATGAGAATTCAGAAAATCACAACCGGCGAACTTCGAACTATGAATGACCGTGAGGGCCTGGTGCTCCAGGGCTGCGGTGGGGATCTGCGGGAGTGGGTGGACGGGATTAACCAACTGCTGACAGATTACGGCGTTTTTTCAGATGGAGCAAGGTTCGAACACGCCCTCACCTTTTCCCACCGGGGCTTGACCTGTCTGCTGTTTCCCTTTGAGGATGTGAGGTTGGATGCGGGAAAGCTGGCTGTCTGGCGGCTGGCGACACATTCGGATTTTGGCAGCACCTGGTTGTCTGACTTTGTCCCCAACCAACTGGGCGGTTTCCTGGGGGAGGAGCAGCCCAGGAAACCCCAATGTCCCCTCATAGGAGAAGATGGCAATATTTTTCATCTGGTAGGCGTGGCCTGCCGTACTCTGCGGGAAAATGACCTGAAAGAACAGGCAAAGGAACTGCAAAGCCGTGTGTTTTCCTCCGGCAGCTACCCGGAGGCACTGGGCATCATCGGGGAGTATGTGGAGATCACAGACGCGGAAGGGATGGGGGAAGACCGTGATATGGAGCTTCAATTATGAAGACAAGTGAGGCTGCGACACTGTGCAGAACTGCCGCTGAGGCAGGCGGGCAGATGGGAATTGAGTAATAAAAGATTGTATGGACGGCCAATGGCTTTCGTCTCAGGACGATGGACGTTGGCCCTTTTATTTTGGCACAGCCAGGAAAGAAGGTGATATCGAATTAAGACGCCCATTACATGGGTAGGAAATAAGACAAGTCTCCTGCCCATTCTCTACGCCCTGTTCCCCCTCCGGCATGAGCGGTACATTGAGCCCTTCGGTGGTTCCTGCGCAGTGCTGCTGGGGAAGGACAAACCGGATCCCTTTGAGGTGTACAACGATTACAACAGCAATCTGGTGAACCTGTTTCGCTGCATGCGGGATCGCCCGGCGGAGCTGATCCGGGAGTTGGGGTTCCTGCCCCTCAATTCCCGGGAGGAATTCAACGCCTGGAAGAAATTTTTTGAGAAGGAGGAGTTTAACGACCAACATGTCAGCCAGGAACTGGAAGCTCTGGATGAACTTTGGGGAGAAGAGGCGGCAGAGCTTCAGGCCCTCTATCTGCACTCTGTGCAGGACTGTGCGCTACGGAAAGCCGCCATGTATTTTAAGCTCATTCGCTACAGCTACGCCAGCGCCGGACGGAGCTTCGGCTGCCAGCCCTTTTCCATCTCCAGCGTCTTCCCCCTCATCCAGGACGTGGCCAAACGGCTGGAACATGTGGTCATAGAGAACCAGGATTTTGAAGTCCTGATTCGCCACTACGACCGCCCCGACTCCTTTTTCTACTGCGATCCACCCTACTTTGACAGTGAGTATATCTACGACGCCCCTTTTTCCTGGGAGGATCATCAGCGGCTGAACCGCGTCCTGGGGCAGGCACAGGGGAAATGGCTCCTGTCCTATAACGACTGTGAAGAGATCCGGGAGCTGTACCGGGGCTATGCCCTGTTTGATTTTCAGCGGGTTCACACCATGGTTCAGCGGTTTGACGCCGGACGGGAATTCCATGAGCTGCTCATTGGAAATTACGACCTGTATGAACGGGAAAAGAACAAGCCTGCGCAGCTGTCCATGCAGGAGCTACTGGGCGGTACCCACGAACCCATTGACGTTCAAAGAATTTTGAAAGAGAGGATTCTGCCATGCAAACACAAGAAATGAAGCAAAACAGCAGAGACATTCTGCTGCCGGTACCTGCAGAACTCATGGAGGAAGCGGGTTTGTGCGCCTCTGACGTAATTCAGTATTACGCCACTCCCGGGAAGCTGGTCATTGAGGCCATCCGGGATCCAGAGCTGCTGCAGGAGGTTTATGGGGATGCGGAGGAAGCAGAGGCAGGCGACTGCAGCGGCTGCCCCTTCCGGGAGGACGGCACATGAAGCTCTACCGCATCCTGGGAACGCGTGGTCGGGTGACCATCCCGTTGGTGCTGCGGCAAAAGGTTGGTTTTGTTCCCAATGATGTCCTCTCATTTGCCGACCAGGACAGCTGTTCCGTTCTGGTTCGGCGGGAGATGCTGTATAATGATGATTGCCGGGACGCAGCCCGGCGGGATGGAAATGGGGTAACGCTGTTGGAGTTCCTGAGCAGCCTGTCGGAAGCGGAACAGCACACGGCTCTGGTACATCTGTCTGTTCTGTGGGCGGAGCGCCAGGGGCAAAAAGGCAATGACGGAAGCGTATGAGCATTACATCATCTGGGTGCTCTACGGCTAAGCCCAGGCACCATGCAAGCGCACGGCAGTTCGTTCTGCTGTGCGCTTTCTTTATCTCAAACCAAAATAACAGGAGGAAACACGATGAAACACAATCTCCACAAAATGCTCTGTTTGCTGCTGGTTGCAGTGCTGCTTTGGGGAACCCTGCCGGTAGCGTTGGCCACAGCGCTGCCGGTGGACACCGGGCAGGCTGCGGAACCTGCGCCGGAAGCATCCACGGCCCCAACGAAAGAAGGAACAGAACCAACAGAGGTATCTCAGCCTGTCCCAGAGGAGACGGCAGAACCGCAGGAACCGCCCGCCGGGGAAACACTGCCTGTGGATGTTCCGGCTGATGCAGATGCTCCCATAACGGAAGATGCGGTCAGTCCCCAAGGCTCTGTGACCGGGACTGTTACCCGGTCGGATGATATCAACGGCTATTATTACTTTTGGGGCGACGCGATTCATACCTACCATTTTACCTATGCAGACGGCACAGCGGCCACGGCCAACTTAGGTGGTATGTGCATCCATTATGTGGACGGCGAAATCGCCTACTGCATTGAGCCCAATGTAAGTTCTGAAAGCGACGTCACCTACACAGGCACAGCCGGCAGTGAAAGCACTTATTGGCAGACAAAGCTCACTGCACAGCAGCGGCAGGCAATCAGCCTGGTTTTGCTGTACGGCGCACCGAACTACACCAACAGCGCCGACAAGGACACGGAATTCGGCTATGAGGGCGCTACCCAGGTGCTCATTTGGGAGATTGTCATGGGTCTGCGAAGTGCCACCGCTCCTTACACCCGAAGCGACCGCCAGCTCTATGACACCTTTGCAGGCGGGGATTTTCCATCCTTTGACACCGGCTATGCCAAAATTGTGGAGCTCATGCAGGCCCATCTGACCATCCCCAGCTTTTCCGCCCGAAGCCAGGCAGCCGCCCCGGAAATCACACTCACTTATGACGGGGCAAGCGGCCTGTATAAAGCGTCCGTCACGGACACCAATGGGGTCCTGGCCAGCGACTATAGCTTCACAGCCACCGGCGTCACCATGACCAAATCCGGCAACACCCTGAACATCTCCGCGCCCCTGTCCGCCCTGGAAAATGGCAGCGTGTTGGCCTCCGCCACAGGCCGCTCTCTGGATGCGGGAAACATGGCCTACATGATTTGGACGGCCAGCGGACAGCAAACGGTGGCAACGGTGTCTACTACCGCAGATCCGGTGAAGGCCTACTTCCGTGTGAAAGCGGACACCATCCCTGCTCATTTGGAGATTCTCAAGACTTCAGACGATGGCAACGTCTCCGGCATTTCCTTCACCCTGGAGGAGTCGGTGCCGGGCATCGGCTATTGCCGGATTGGGACGTACACCACGGACAGCGGCGGCAAAATCAGCGTCCCCAATTTGACGGTGGGCACGAAATACCGGGTGACGGAAACCGTGCCGGAGGGCTACGAGGCGGAGGTTCAGAGCCAGGAGATTACCCTCCAGCCGGGAGCCAACACCCTGACCTTTGTGAATCACCGGCTGTTGGCCCTGGAGATTCACAAAACCTCGGACGATGGGGAGGTAGCGGGGATTTCCTTTACCGTGGAACAGCTGGTTCCCGGCAGCGGCTATCAGAATATGGGAACCTATACAACGGATGCGGATGGCAAAATTTCTATTCCGGGTCTTTCCGTGGGGACAACCCTGCGGGTGACGGAGCAGGTTCCTCCCAACTACGCCGCCGATAAGAAAACCCAGGTCATTACCCTTCAGGCCGGGGACAACGTACTGACCTTTGTGAATCACTACATGCTGGCGGATCTGGAAATTCTCAAGACTTCTCCGGATGGGAAAGTAGATGGTATTGCCTTTACCGTTACGGATTCCCGGGGCACTGTGGTTGGCTCCGGTGTGACAGATCAAGACGGGCGACTGGTGGTTCCGGGATTGACTAAGGGAGTGGCGTATACGGTGGAGGAGACAGTTCCGGAGGGGTATGTGTGTGACAATCCCAGGCAGACGGTCATCCTCCAGGCGGGAACCAATACCGTCACTTTTGAAAACCGGCCCATCTATGGCAGCATTGCGCTGACCAAGATTGACGAGGCTGACCCATCCGTGAAGCTTTCCGGCGCAGAATTCACTGTCACCGGGCCAGATGGTAGCACGCAGGTTATGGAGGAAACCGAAACTGGCGTATACAAGCTGGAACATCTGCGGTATGGGCACTATACCATTCGGGAAACCAAGGCTCCCGAGGGATATGTGCTGAATGACGCCATTTTTGAGGTCAATATCACAGAGGAAAAGACCTATGTGGTGAAAGCAGAGGGCTTCCAGGGCGTTCCGAACCGGCAGCAGGTAGGTTCCATCCAGGTCAAGAAGGTTGACCCCGAGGGCAAGCCTTTGGCAGGTGCATCGTTTCTGCTAGAATACAGCGAAGACGGGAAAAGTTGGAACCCGGTGCGCTTCCGGGAGAAAGATTCCGTTCCAACGGTTGGTGGCTGTACCTCTGCGGAACTGAAGGACGGAGTTCTTGTAACTGGGGAAGATGGTACAGCGCTGTTCTCCGGTCTCAGCATTAGCATTGGTGAAAACCATATTTATTACCGCTTAACAGAAACGACAGCCCCGGAGGGCTACACGCTTTTGCCAGAGCCTGTCTTTGAAGGTGAGCTTCCCCAGAATGGCAGTCGGGATATTACCGTCACCGCTGTCAACACTCCACAATTCACCCTGCCCTTTACCGGCTCCATGGGATTTTCGACCGTAACATTTGGCTTGCTCCTTGCAGAGTTTGCCTTGTGTACGGTCGTTTTTCTATTCCGAAAGAAAAAGCAGGAGGGTTAAGCCATGAACCACACCAACCACGCCAGAGATCAGCCCGATACAAAAAATCCTGCCCTCATCCGGCAGGATTTTTTGTATC
>UQXI01000067.1 GCA_900544975.1 uncultured Eubacteriales bacterium | reverse complement strand
ATCGTGGCCAGGCGCCACGGCCCGCTATTCCAGCCTCACTACCCCCGTCGAAACCAGTACGCCCCCATATCAGAAGGGGTCGGGGAAGAAGCTGGAAGGGATGGGGGGAGAAGCCCCCATCTCTTAATCGCTTTCAGATGGCTGCTTACGCTGCAGCCGGAAGAACTGTTCCAGAAAGTTGGCTACCCGCCCTTGGAAGTGGGCCTGTAACTGACGTACAGGCGCCAGCTCTGGAGTTTCGTATTCGGAATCGTCCACATCAAACCAATACCGGTTGAAATATGGATCCATACTCAGACTGTCCAGGGGCCAGCCTGGGTTTCGCTTTTCATGGGGTTGGTGGCACAACAGGAAACCGAAGGCATGAAAAAAATCTTCGTCTCCGGGCCGGTCCTCAAAGAAGACAGCGTTCCGTCCTGCCTCATCCACAGCAGCAAAGGCAGTGCAATAGCAGGCATGAAGTGGTCCAAACTCCCGGGCCAAGCCACCATAATACAGGAGCATTTCCTCGTCGGTCAGAGATTTTCCACCCACCCGGCGAATGTAGGGGCCGGGTTGCCGGGGATCGTCCATGGGAAATTCCTGAAAAAACAGACCAGAATCGGCACTGAGCACGGCCAGACCGGTGTGTTGGTGAAAGGCGCTTGCTTTGAGCTGGGCATTCTCTGCCATGGTGTTGCCGGTCTCCGGTACATCCAGATGCAGCCCCAAATTGGCGGGGTTCTTGCAAACGACACCGGAAAACGGAGCAAACCGCTGGGACAGGCTCTGAAATTTGCTGGGATTGGTGGTACCAATTAAAATGGGGCGGGAATTAGGAACGGCCATAGGGATCCGGCAGCTTGTTGGGCTCGGGATACGTTTCGCCCTGGGTATCTACGGTCATGCGGCGGATCTTTTGCTCCTCCAGGGGGCGGTCATTTGCGTCTGTCTTTCCGGCGGCGATCTGGTCCACCACGTCCATACCTGCTGTGACTTTGCCGAAGGCGGCATACTGGCCATCCAGGTGCTTGGCATCGGCATGCATGATGAAAAACTGACTACCGGCAGAGTTGGGAGATTGGGCCCGAGCCATGGACAGTACGCCCCGCTTGTGCTTCAGGGGATTGTCCACCCCGTTAAACAGGAATTCACCCTTGATGCAGTAACCGGGACCGCCCATACCAGTGCCGTCGGGGCAACCGCCTTGGATCATGAAGCCGGGAATGACCCGGTGGAAAATCAGACCGTCGTAGAAGCCCTTTTGAATCAGGGAGATGAAATTGGAGACGGACTGAGGCGCCTGCTGGGGATAGAGCTCAGCGGTGATGACACCGCCATTGGCCATTTCTATGGTAACGACTGGGTTCATGAGATCAGTACCTCTCTTTCATGGCGCGGTCCATTTGCCGCTTGGCATCTTTGACTGCGGCGTCCTGGCGCTTGTCATAGAGCTTTTTGCCCTTGCACAGGCCGATGGAGACCTTAACCCGGGCATGTTTGAAATAAACAGAGATGGGGATGAGGGCATAGCCGTCCTGCTTCACTTTGCCATACAGCCGGGAGATCTCCCGCTTGTGCATCAGCAGTCGGCGAGGACGGCGGGGATCCTTATTAAAGATGTTGCCCTTTTCATAAGGGGAGATGTGCATCTGGTTGACGAACAGCTCGCCGTCTTTGATGCCACACCAGGAATCCTTCAGGTTCAGTGTACCGGCGCGGATGGATTTGACTTCGGTTCCGAAGAGCTCAATCCCAGCCTCGTATTCTTCTTCGACAAAATAGTCGTGATAGACCTGCCGGTTTTTGGCCATGATTTTAATGCCTGTGTGGTCCAAGACTCCGCACCTCCTTCTGCCTAAAACGCCCACATTCATTATACCATGGCTGTCAAGAAATCAGACGCGAAAGGTGGTCAATCAAATAAAAAATGCTCCAGTTCTCTTGGGCTGGCAAAGGAAAGGCGGCAGTGGGCCTTCATAAAGGCGGCCACTTCCGGCAGATTTTGCCGTCCCCAGCCAGCCCAGGCAAAGGGGACGCTCCGGGCTTGCGCCATATCAAATCCCGACTTCATGTCGTCTACCACCAGAAGCTCCGAGGGGCTGAGGCCGTAGGCCCCCATAATTTGGTCCAGGGGATAGGGGGAGGGCTTGCGCCGCTGAGGGCCCAATTCCCAGCCGTAGATGCAGTCCGGCCGCATGCCAAAATGGGTTTCGTAATCCCGGAGAATATTCTCCCGGGCAGAATGAGACACCACGCAGATGAGGCCGCCGCTTTCCCGCTGCCGCTGCAAAAGATTGGACATTGCAGGGAAGCACGGGGGGGTATGCGTCATGACATAGTCCAGCCAGATGTCATATTGCTGCTCTAACTCTGCCTCTGTAAAGTCAAAATGACCAACACACATTTCGGTAAATCCCTCTTGGAAGGTCCAGAGGGAAAAGTCTCGAAGAGAGACAGTCATTCCAGGGCGGAGCACACCCAAAGCTTTCAAAAAGGCAGGATAATTTACAGTAGATTCACTCTGGACCACAGTGTCATCGTGGTCCAGTACCAGACAGGGGTATTTTCCCATAGCAGCCTCCCAAAGATTCGACAAAAGAAACGTGTAGGGTGGATTATAGCAGACGATTTGTGAGATTGCAATAGGAGAGGCAAGGAAAAATTTGTTAGGCAGGACGCCTTGCAAACTGCGGCGTACTATGATAAAATAGAACAAAAGTTTAGAACAAAATTTCGAGGTGAGAGCATGGAGCGGGATCAGAAAGTCGAAGTGATTTCTGTTTGCGATACTGGCGGCAGTCTGCGTCCACTGCGGGTCCGGTTTGAGGGGGAGGACCATCAACTATATCGGATGGACATTGATCAGGTCCTCAGTGTGCGGGAGGTGTCTTATGTGGGCATTGAAGCATTCATTTTTCTCTGCCGGGTCCATTTAGAGGAGCGGGAGCGGGTACTGGAGCTAAAATATACCATTCGTACCCATTGCTGGAGCTTGCTGCGATGGGTATTCTAAAATGAGGAAAGGGCGGGACGCCTCAAACTGGGTTTTGAGACGTCCCACCCCGCATGAATTACAGGATGACCACAGGCTTAATGAGGTCGCGGGGCTTATCCTTCATGAGGAGCAGCGCCTCTTCCATGTGTTCAAAGCCCTGGAAACGGTGGGTCAGCAGACGGGAGGTGTCCAGCCGGCCGGTTTCCATGAGAGCTGCCAGCTTCTCCATCCGCAGCCGGCCGCCAGGCATCAGGCCACCGCGAATGGTCTTGTGGCCCATGCCGCAGCCCCACTCCACCCGGGGGATCCGGACGTAGTCGCCGCTGCCCAGGTAATTGACGTTACCAATATATCCGCCGGGCTTCACCATGTTCACAGCCTGAAGGAAGGTGTCGTTGTCGCCACCGGCGAGGATGACCCGGTCTACGCCATGACCGTGGGTTTGATCCAACACCTGCTGGACGATGTCGCCCTCCCGGTAGTTGATGATGTCTGTGGCGCCATAGGCCTTGGCAGCCTCTGCGCAGACCGGGCGGGAGCCAACGGCAAAGAGCCGGGCCGCGCCCCGCAGAGCTGCGCCGGCCACAGCCATAAGACCCACAGGACCAATGCCAACCACGCAAACGGTGTCGCCAAACTGAACGTCAGCCAGTTCCACACCGTGGAAGCCAGTGGGGACCATGTCGCTGAGCATGACTGCCGCGGCAGGATCCAAGCTCTCCGGCAAAAGGGCGAGGTTTGCGTCGGCCTCGTTGACATGGAAATACTCCGCAAAGACGCCGTCTTTGAAGTTGGAGAACTTCCATCCGGCCAGCATGCCGCCAGAATGCATGGAATATCCGGCCTGTGCTTCCAGGCTGCCCCAGTCGGGGGTGATGGCCGGAACGATGACCCGGTCGCCTGGTTTCAAGGTTTTGACCAGGTTGCCCACCTCTACGATTTCGCCCACTGCTTCGTGGCCTAAAATCATGTCGGTCCGCTCGCCGATTGCGCCTTCCCAGACGGTATGGATATCCGAGGTGCAGGGGGAGACGGCCAGGGGGCGCACGATGGCATCCAGAGGCCCGCAGGCGGGAACCTCCTTTTGGATCCAACCGGTCTTACCGATGCCTAACATTGCAAAGCCTTTCATCTTCATGGGTATCGCCCTTTCTTTATCGATAAATTTGCACTGATTTGTGCAGCATCATTATACATGACGGGCCGCCCCATGTCAAGGCTTTTCGTTGTGAATTTTTATGTAAAATGCTTCCAGGCCCCAGGGACCAGGAACAGAGAGGAGGGCGGGTATGGCCCGAGTGATTTTTCATATTGACGCCAACAGTGCGTTTCTCTCTTGGACAGCGGCCCATCGGGTGCTGATTTTGGGGGAACAGGAGGATTTGCGGGAAATTCCTTCGGCAGTGGTTGGAAATAAAACCTCCCGCCATAGCATCATTTTGGCTAAGAGCGTCCCAGCCAAGCGTTATGGCATTCACACGGGAGAGCCGTTGTTTCAGGCGCTGGAGAAGTGTCCGAATCTCAAGGTGGTGGAGCCGGATTACGGCCTGTATGTGGAATGCTCCCGGCACATGGTGACATTGCTGCGCCAGGTTGCCCCGGCGGTGGAGCAGTATTCCATTGACGAGGCCTGGGCGGATATGACGGGGACCGAGAGCCTATACGGCCCACCGGTGCAGGCTGCTGAGATGCTGCGGGAGCGAATTTACCAGGAATTGGGCTTTACGGTCAACATCGGCGTTTCCTCCAATAAACTACTGGCAAAAATCGCTGGGGATTTTCAGAAACCCAATCGGGTCCACAGTCTGTTTCCCGAGGAGATTCCCAAAAAGCTGTGGCCGCTTCCGGTTCGGGAGCTGTTTCTGGTGGGCCCTGCCACGGAGCGGAAGCTGCGGCGCATGGGCATTGGCACCATTGGAGAACTGGCACATGCGCCCCTGGAACAGCTCCGGCGGGCTCTGGGAAAGCCGGGGGAGACCATCTGGCATTTTGCCAATGGCCGCAATGCCGATCCGGTGCGTCAGAGCCCAGCAGAAAATAAGGGGTATGGCAATTCCGTGACCTTGCCCCAAGATGTGACGGATTTGCGAACGGCCCATCAGGTGCTGCTGAGTCTGTGTGAGACGGTGGGAATGCGAATGCGGCGGGACCGCAAAAGTGGCAGCTGTATTACAGTGTCGTTGCGGACGCCGGAATTTCAGGACATTACCCATCAGCGGCAGATGGCCGGGACGACAGATATCACCCAGGAACTCTATGAAGCCGCCTGCCAGGTCTTTGATGAGGTCTGGGATCGAAAAACACCGTTGCGGCAAATGGGCGTTCAGGTTACCAAGCTGTCCGGGGAGCGGTATTGCCAGTTCGATCTCTTTTCCCCGGTGGATCCGGTACAGTACGAGCGGAAGGCCAAGCTGGATGCGGCGGTGGATGCCCTCCGGGCTCAATTTGGAGAGGATGCCATTCGCAGGGCCCGATTCTTGGGAGCGGAGCTGGATCATATGGCCGGCGGCCTGTCCCGGGAGCGGCGGACTGGGGTGACCAAAGAAGTATGAGCCATCAGGGCAGAGGATGCCCATAATAGAATATTTCTCAGCTGCCAGGTTTTTCGAATTTGACAGCTGGGATTATTTTTTTGGTAAATTGTTCGGGGAGACAATGGGTGCTAATTTGATATTGAGAGATGAAGAAACGCTGTTGACAATGTTTGGAAAAGATGCTAAAGTTGAGGTCGTACAGGGGATTCCAGGAATATACATATCAGAAAGGAATTGGAAGAAGGGATTGCCTGTGCGAAAAAATAGAAAGAAAAAGGGGAAGAAAAGGAATGAAAAAAGCAGGAATACGGATGTTGGCATGGATTCTGGCGGTGCTGCTGACGGTGCAGGCATTGCCGGTGGCGGCACAGGCAGAAGGGGACCCAGGCACCGGAGGGGGTTATGAGGCGGAACCGGGTGTGGGAGAAGAACTGGCGCCGGGCGAGGCTAGTAGCCAGGTGGTAGGAGAGGTCACGGAACACCGGGGCGAGGGAGAGAAGCACTTCCGGATGGAAGATGGAAGCTTCATGGCAGTGAACTACGGGGTACCGGTGCACTACACCCTGGACGGGGAGATCTGGGAGGACATTGACAACACGCTGGAGCTCCAAAGCACTGGAACGCGGCGTGGGGCTCCCGGAAGAAACGTGGAAATGGAGCCCCGGTATGGGACGGTGAACGGGGAAGAGAGCCGGACCTTTGCGGGGAATCTGAGCAGTGGCTTCCTGTTCTCCGCTGCCAGCGGCGAGCAGGGGATAGAGCTGTCCCTAGTGGCTCCGGAGCCGGAGGAAACAACCCCGGCCACAGAGGAGGCTACGGACCCAGTCACAGAAGGGAGCGAGGCCGTCACAGAACCAGAAACGGAGATGGCGACGACTGCAGAAACAGAGGAACCGGAACCTGTTCCGGTGTCAGAAGCAGAAGAAACGGAGCCGGAAGCCACTTCAGCGACAGAAGCGGAAGGGGTTGCACCGGACGAAACGGAGCAGGAAGCCAGGACCGGGATCGTTTCGAGCGAAGGGGCAGAGTTGCCGTTAGAAGACAACGCAGTGGTTACCGATTTGGACATGGCTCCCACAACAACGACAGGATTAGAAGTGCCCCAGGAGAGCACGGAGATGACCGGACCGGAAAAGACTGAGGGAGAAACAGCTTCCGAACCAACTGGAGATGACGCAGAAGCTGCGGCAACACTGCCTTCCGAGGCTGTGTCTGGCGAGAATGCGGAGGAAATCGCTCCCACTACAAAACCGGTGGAAGTGTCTGTGACGGAGCCAGAGGAAACAATTCCTGCCACAGAGCCGGAATCCATTCAGCCTGCCTATAACCGGTCTGCTACGGCACAAATCACTTATCCGGATCGGAAGGAAGAGGCTCCTACCGGCATTGCCGGACTGTTTGCTGCGGCAAAGAATCTGTTCCGGGGAGAAGCTGACGACGAGGAACTGACTCTGACCCAGCAGATCACCCCCACCCGCCTGCGGACCCAGGTGGTGTATGAGGAGGTCTACCCCGGTGTGGACTTCCAGTATGAGCTGTACAGCTACCACATTAAGGAGATCATTCTGGTGAAGGAGCCTCTGGCCAGCGGCTATGCCTTCTCCTTCCGCCTGAACCTGGAAGGACTGACGCCAGTTTTGCAGGAGGACGGCTCCATCCTTTTAACAGATGACGGAGAAAACGTAATCTATTACATTCCAGCGCCCTACATGACCGACGCCCAGG
>UQXI01000066.1 GCA_900544975.1 uncultured Eubacteriales bacterium | reverse complement strand
ATTGCACTGCCCGGGGTAGAACAAAAACTGGTGGGTGGGGATGGAGAACAGGGGCTTGGTGAACTCCCGGATGGAGGGAATCAAAAAATCCTCTATGTTCTGGCTGGCCAAAATCATAGAGGAATCCTTCTTCCGCACCCGCTTCATGCAGTTGCGGATATATTCAATGGCAGTTTGATTTGTCAGGAAGAGATACAGCTCGTCCACGGATGCCACCGTGTTTCCTTTTCCCAGCAGTTCATTGCTCATATAGGAGAGGATGTTGAACAGCATGGCGTCTTTAAGCCGGCGGTTGGTGTCCATAAGGCCCTTGACCCCAAAGCACAGAAACTTATCATCTGCAATGTTGGTATAGCCGTTGAAATACTTGCTCTCCGTACCAACGCACATGGAGTGGACGCCCAAACACACCTCCTGGAGCAGCTCCTGGGAATACAGGTATTTCCGCTTGCTGTCATAGGTTTGGTATTCTTCCTCGCACAGCTGGTAGAAATCCGAGAGGATGGGGAAGTCTCCTGACTTTTTTCCGCTGTAATCCGTGCTGTCAGTGATGCCAAACCGGGCGTAAAGCTTCATGAGCAGGATTTCTATGGTGTCCAGCTGGGGATCTGAGAAATCCTTATAGCTGCGGAAAAAATCCTTGAGAAAGGCGATGTGCTGGGACAGCCTTGTGACCCTCTTGAAGGCCTCTGGGGTGGCAGGATCAACTTCCTCCATATCATTGGACCAGGTTTTGGGCTCCAGTGGGTTTATGATATACGCCCCGGACAGAAAATCAATATAGCAGCCGCCCAGGGCGGCACACAGCGCCTCATATTCGGCCTCGGGATCCAGACAAATCACCGTTTTTCCGGACTCCCGGAGGTTGGTCAGAAGGAGCTTGAGCAGATAGCTCTTGCCCTGGCCGGAGTTACCCAGAATGAGGATATTGCTGGTGGTCTTATCCTCGCTTCTGCGGTCAAAATCCACCAGAATGTTGGTGCCATACTTATCCCGCCCGATATACAGCCCCTGGGGATCCGTCTTCCCAGAGAAGTTAAAGGGATACAGGTTGGCCACGGAGCTGGCGGGCAGCACACGCTCAAACTGGGCCCCAAACTGATTGGAGCCAATGGGCAGAACCGACAGAAAGCCCTCCTTCTGCCGCAGGGTCAACCGGTCTACAGAGAGCTTGGAGCGCGTGAGCTCCATGGAAATATCCGACTGGAGCTCTTTGAGGGTGTCTAAATCCCTGGCCTTCAGCTCCAAAAACACCGCGCAGTGGAGGAGCGGCTCCTTGTTTTTCCGCAGGTTGGCCAGGAGCTCCACCACGTCCTGGAGATTCCCCTGGGCCTCAATGGTTTCGCTCACATCCCTCCCTCCGGACATGAGCTGATTTTTCCGGGTGGCATTTTGCAGGATCTTCCGCTGCTCTGTGGACTCCACCAGACGATGGTAAATCCGCAGGGTCACACCGCTGCGGTCGGCCAGCTGGGACAGAATCGCCTGCTCCTCCGTACTGGGCGGATACTCTCGCACCGCCCAGACGCAGCGGCAGGAGTTTCCAACAATATAGTGGTCTGTGTAAAATTTCACAGCGCCGGGGGCGATGCAGTCGAAGAAATCCTTGGTGCGGATTGCCTCCATCTCCTCCGGTGTGTATACCCTTGGTTTTCGTTTGAACACATTTGACCTCCTTGTTCATTCAACTGCGCAGAAAAAAAGCCGCCCTGCTTCTTGCAAGACGGCCTGATCAAAAAACAGAGCCACACGGTTGTGTTAGCTCTGTGCTAAACAATTACTGCGATGTGTGTGCTGGTACCGTATGCTTGCGCAGCAAGCTGCCAATGGTTTGCTCCAGAGAGGATGGTTTGGACAAGCACCTGCGGATTCTGTCCTTATCCTCTGCAGTCAGGGGAAGTCCCTCCATGGCCATGGAGCTGTCCACTTCTCTGACGATTCTTTCGATTTCACTCACTGTGCGCACCCTCTTTCGTATAAATTATACCACACGTTCCAGCCGAAATCAACTCGTATTGTTGGGGCATATGCGTTAGAATTCCCCGGGCGGCTGTTCAAAAAATTGCTCCCCATCCACATCCGGCATCTGTCCGCCATCCATGGAGGCCTCGAAGTAGACCGCCAGAAACCGCTTGATGTCCGCCTTTCCCATTCGCTGCACTTCAAAGCCCTGCTCGGAGATGCGCTTCTCCATCCGGTTGGCAGTTTGAAATACCTGTTCCGGCTTAAGGTCGTAGCATCTCCCCAAAAACAGGAACTGCCTGGCGGAGGACATTTCTGCCTGGAGCTCTGTCAGCATCTCCAGATCCTTCTGGAGGATGCTCCGTACCTGGGGACTGGCCTCCTCCTGGAGCCGTCCCTGTAAATAGGCCCTGTTGCCGTCAAAGCACTCACAGGCGTCGGTGCAGGTAATCTCGATGTTGGGCAGGGCGGAGAGAACCATCATCAGGTGGCGGATCTTGATTTCAACGTTGGCATGAGATAATACCGAAATATTGGTGGGCGACACCAGAAAAAACAAGAGCTCGCCTTTGCCGGTGGCCAGCCCGTAGCGCGTGAAGGTCTGCACCCCCAGCAGCGCCTGGGTGGATTGCCCCTTTTTTCTGTTCCGTTGTCTCGTGATAACTCACCTCCAAAAGAATTCCTGCTGTGTGGATAGAAAATAGCGCAGGCAGCAGCGGAGGAAATCCAGAATCGTGGTGTCCTCCAGTCGGATGGTCAGAAAACCAAAACACAGGGTTCCAGCCGCCGGGAGCGCGATGCGCAGCTGCACCAGCACCACCAGGGACAGCAGCAGCGCGATACACAAAATGGTGAAATCCCGCAGGCCCCAAAGCCAGGCTCGGGCTGTGGCTTTTAGGTTCTGCGGGTAGATGTAGGTTGTCAAACGGCGCATCTCCTTTCTTTAGTGGCCACTGGCTGCCACAGAGCGCGTCAGATTGATGGCTGTGGTTGTCGCATGAACCACACTCATCATATTGACTTTAACGCTGGAATCCAGGCCAAACTGCTGGGCAATCCTGGGTACCTCGTTTGCCGCCAGCATGATGCCCAATCCCAACAGCATATTGCCCGGGAAGGTCAAAAGCCCCAGAAACAAAAGGGTGGTCTGCAGGAAAGCAGTCAGGCAAATAGCAATGACCTGCTTGCACCATTGGTGAAAGCCGTCCGTATATCCTCTGGGAACGCTGAACATGTACAGGGATCCCACCGCGATCTGAATCAGCAGGATGCCGCCCCGCTTGATATTGGCGAAGAAAATTTTGACGATGCAGTATGCAAAGGCAATGAGCGCCAGAATGTTAAACAGGCTGATTTGTATCTCTGATGTCACCGCAAAAGCGCCCACCAAGACCGACGTGCTGGTGCCGGACAGGCCCAGGCTCTGCTGCCCGGAGAAGATCCGGGTCAGGTCGCCGGCGAAGGTATTTTGCAGGCTGATACAGAGCTTGTACAGCTCCACCGGCACCGGGCCAATGAGAGAACAGGCAAAGAAGCCCTTCAGGACATTCAGGGCTATGGTTTTAAGATTCGCCCTGCCGCTCTGGTACTCAATGGCCACGTCAAACACCGCCACCACAACACCGACAGCAAACAGAGACCAGCCGAGCAGGGTAAACAGCCGGATGGTGGCGTCCACCCAGCCCAGGGTAAAGATATCCGCCCCCATGTTTCCCATGCTGGTGAAGAACAGGGCCACAGCGTCGTAAATGGAGTTGTAGAACCATTGGAGCATGGTATCCCAGATGGCGTTGGAGATCTGTTCTCCAATGGCGGAAAAGACATTTCCCAGTGCATTGCCAATGCCGGAAATGATATCGCCAAGCCAGTCAAACAATTTTTTCCACCTCCTATCTTCTCACTGTGACCGGTTATAGAATCGTCCAAATATACAATGGCGCAGTCAGGGAGAAAATGAGGCAGGCGAACAAAATCGCCGGGGCGGTAAAGTCAAATTGCCCGTGCTTCCGGTAATCCATATAAGCAGTTGCGATTTTCACAAAGAACAGGACTGCCAGAATCATGTCAATTACGGGAAATACCACGTTGTTCACCACAGTTTTTACCTGTCCCTGGGCTGCCGTCCAGGTTCCTTCAATGGCAGTGGCCACATCGCCGCTGGCAGAAGCCTGAATGGCAGTAAGTGCCACCAGCAGAAGCAGCACGGTCAAACAGGTGAGCATTCGGATTGGTTTTCTTTTCATAAGCATTCCTCCAAATCATGGTTCATTTCTTTCACAATATACCACATAGCGATACCGTCCCCCGGAGCCGTAGGGGTGACAGGTCAAGAGCGTCACCAGGTCACGGCCCGGCTGAATCAGGATTTGATCGATGTCGTTTGGCTCTATGACCTGAATCTCAAAGACGGTATAGGTCAGAGTTTCCCACAGGTTTGTGATGCTGACCTCATCTCCAATCTCCAGCAGCTCGATGTGCCGGAAGAATAGAGCGCCATACCAGCCCCGGTGGCCTGCCAGGACGCAGTTGGTGTTGGTTCCGCCAATGGGCATACTGGTCTGGGACAACTGGGCAGCGCCGTTGGCCAGGTGATCCGCTGTGGCTCCCAGGTAGATGGGCAGCTCCAAATCCATTTTGGGGATAGACAGAATTCCCACAACGCCGTCCTCAATTCCGAACTCGGTCAGGTCAAATACAGGGGCTTGGTAGGCCCAGGGGTCACAGAGTTCGGCTTGGCCATTGCGATAGATAGACGTGTTGTATTCCTCCATAGCCTCAAAAAGTTCTGAATAAGGTATCGTCACTCCTTCTGTAGGCTCTGTAATAGATGTGTCTGGTGACGTGGGCCGCTGAGCAATATCTACGGCAGCCCAATCTACAGCCGCCCGAAAGTCCTCCACATTTTGGTGGATTCGCCCCTCTTCCAGCCAGGCATTGACGGATGGATAGAGCAGCAGTCCAAGGCCGGACAGCAGAAGGATGACGCAAAAAAGAAGCAGCATGGCTTGTCTCTTCCTCATGGCCGTTTCCTCTTGCGCAGCTTGCTTGTAAGTAGCGTCAAAACCAACAAAAGTGTCATTATGAGCAGGAAAATGAACAGTCCATCCCGGATTCCCGCCCAATACTTGATCGCCCAGGTGGATGGCTTTGTCTCGGTTTTCAAAGCAATTACATCTGTCGCGCCGGGGCTTCCGTTTTCCGGCAATTCGGTTCGGCGCCCCCGAACCAGGAGGCGGTGGGAGTTCACCCCGTAGGGCGTGCAGGTCACAGGGGTAACATAATCTTGTTCTACATCAATTCCAAGCGCGTCAATTTGGTAAGGCTTCACAACCAGCGTTTGATCCACCTCATAGGCCAGGGCTTCATCCAACACATGGATATAAAAAAGATCTCCCGCTTCCAGCTGCTCCAAGTCCGTGAACATTCGGGAGGTGGCCATGCCAGTATGGGCAGAGATCACGGTGTGCGTACCCCTGCCACCAATGGGCAAAGAGGTGCCAGGCAGATGCCCGGCTCCATGCTCCAGGGAGTCCTCGCCCACGCCGTGGTAAATGGGCAGCAGCACGTCAATTGCCGGGATTTCAATGTAGCCCATAACGCCGTTTCCCTCCAAATTCAAAAGGCTGTCATAATCCATGGTGTCCAGTTCGGCGGTGGTAGTGCCGGAAACCAGCAACTGGTTATAAATCTCTGCTGCTGCCTTGGCTGCTTCTATCTCCTTGCTGTCTGCCTTTTCTACAATCTCTTGGTACTGTGCATATACTTGAGATTGGTGCCGCTGGGTATAGCGGCTGCTCACAATGGGATAGGCCGCCAAACCGATGCCGAAAAGTAGCAACAGAAGTAGAGACAGTAAAATTAGAATTTTTCTTTTCATAACATATTCATCCTAAAACGGCGGGCTGGGGTTGCCCCCAGCCCAAATCGGAATTAGTGCTTGGCGTTCTTTTTACGCTTGGATACAATCAGGAGCACAATACAGCCACCAGCGCAGAGGATCAGGAGGGTGCCGCAGATGGTGAGCTTCCATGTGCCGTTGTCGCCGGTCTTGGGCAGGTCAAAACCACGGGTGTTGACCACACGCAAAGGCGCTTCCGCGTTGGCGGAGCCGTTGTCTGTGAGCATGGTCACTGCGTTGCCGTCCACCGTTGCGATAGCGGTCAGCAGGTGGTGTTCCAAGTGCTTTTGGGGCATGTTCTTCAGATCGCCCGTATCTTTGATGATTGTGGCGTACCGGGGATCGTTCTGGATCAGGCCCAGTACATCAGAGGTGTAAATGTCGCAGTATTCTGTGGTCTCCGTCTGGGAAATTACCATTTCAATGTCATCCTTCAGGAGGGTGTAGCCGTTGTCGGTACGGACTTCGGTAATGGTGTAGGTATCGTCCTCCAGACCCTTTACGATAACCTTGCCGGGATTTCCTCCACTTTCCACGGGAATGAAGTGGGTGGCCTCGGACTCGGCGGCAACATGGTCAACTACATAGTAGATTCCCTCGGCCTCGTTCAGTTCCGCCTTGACGAAGTAATCGTCCGAGTCATTGTGAATGAGAAATTCCACCTTGCTGAAATCGCCCTTGCCATCAGAAAACAGCTTGGTCAGCTCCAGGCCGTAGGTATAAATGTGCGCGTCGTCCACCAAGGTGTCGTAGAAATCTGAGGAAGTACGCTTCCAGGTCAGCACCACTTCGTTGGGGTTTCCGGTGTCGCCGTAGACTACGGAATCGTCAGAATGGATGGTGGCGGCGTAGGTGAGCCGCACGGTGCAGTCGGAATAGCCGGAATTGACCATGCCTGCCTCCGTGTAGACGGCCTTGCTGCTATTGATCTCGGAAAGGCCAGCAGCGGTCATTTCAATGGTCATGACGGACTCGTTGTCGGCGGTGGTGTTGTAAGCAACAGTGAATTTGCCGTCTTCCTCTGTCCAGTGAGCCACGCTCCGGGTGCAGGCAGCGTCCGTGAAGAATTCCAGCACTACATCGTTTTTATTGTAAGACAGGCCTTTGGACAGCGTATCCACGAAGGTGTAACAGGTCAGGTAGGTAGATTCGGAGGTGATGGAGGGCAGGGTAGAAATCAACTGGTAGTCAATGACGTCGCCATCCGAAGCGGTGCCGGTGTGGGCGTAGCCGTCGGTCATATCATTGGAGCCATTGTTTTTGCCGGTATCGTTCTGATTCTCCCGCAGGGTCTTTTCCAGGGTGGGGATGCCGGTAAGATTCTTGGGGTACAGAGTGACGTCGTACATCCAGCGGGTGCCGCCGTCATTGGCGTTGTTGCCGTCCACAGAAGTCATGGGGAGGGAGACGAAAAAAGGAGCGGTGGTGTCAATGACCATTTCCGGCACCCTGGTTTCCACCACCAGGTACAGGCCCAGAGGCAGACCGTCGGCGGAGGTGTGGCCGTAAGCGTCGGTCAGAGGCAGGGCCGTGCCGCCACCCACCTTGACATAGTTCTCCAGAGCGTTTTTGACGGTGGTGGCGTTGGCAGTCAGGGAGGCGCGGAGAGCGTCAATGAGCACATCAGACTGATAGTAGTAGTTGCCGCTGTCCAGCTTGTCGGAGTTGTCGGCATTTTCATACCGGCCAGCGCCATCCGCCAGACCAATGGCTGCCAGCAGAGCAGATCCATTTGTTTTGTCAATGCCGTACAGCACTTCTACATGGTTGGAGGTACTGCCGTCGGCTGCGGATTCGGTGAACTGGACAATATCCGCTACCCGCAGGTAGGTAAACTCCACGCCTTTAATGGCATAGCCATAGGAGGTTTCGCCATTGCCCAGGTCGCCGGAATTGTCGGTATCACCGGCCCGGATAGCGTTGCCCAGAGTGTCGTTGACCGTCTGGTCATATACACCCGTAGAGACATAGGAGTTGTCCCATACGCCATCCTTTGCGGCATTGGTGAAATCGTACTTGTAAATGTCCAGAGAGCCGGTGCGGGAAACATCGATGGTAGCCTCCGATACCGGAGCGGCCAGAGCAATGGTGCCCAGACCCAGGCACAGAGCCAGCACCAGGCAAAGGGAAAAGAGCTTTTTCAGATTTTTCATTTTGAATTCTCCTTTAATATAGGTTGATTTTATCCTAGGATCTGTGTATACTAGGAGTGAGGTGATCGATATGATGGTAGATACCAAGAATCTGGT
>UQXI01000065.1 GCA_900544975.1 uncultured Eubacteriales bacterium | reverse complement strand
ATGACGATGGCGGCGGGACCCTGGAAGTCGGCGTCGAACAGCGCCTGACCACCGTCGGCGGCGGTGCCGTAGACCCACACGCCCCTGGTCTGCAGCTCCTTCAGGGCGCTGGGGATGTTGGGCACCCGGGCCACAGGCAGGTACTCCACGGCTCCGGCGGAGGCTTTGGCGACTACCGGGGTGAGCCCGGCACTGCGGCGTTTGGGGATCACCACGCCATGGGCTCCGGCGCATTCGGCAGAGCGGATGATGGCGCCCAGATTGTGGGGGTCGGACAGCTCATCGCAGACCACAATGAGGGGAGCCTCCCCCCGGGATTCTGCCAAAGCAAAGATGTCGTCCAGGGTGGCGTAGGGCCGGGCAGCGGCCAGGGCAATGATCCCCTGGTGTGCGTGGGTCACACTCATCCCGTCCAGCTTGCGCCGGTCCACCGGGATCACCACGGCGCCCTGTTCCCGGGCTTCGCTTGCCAGACGGGCCAGGTTCCGGTCGGTGTCTCCTGCAGCAATCCAGACCTTGTCAATGGTCCGCCCGCTGCGCAGCGCTTCCTGCAGGGCGTTGCGGCCCTCCAGCAGTCCCTCCGGAACATCATCGCCGGGCAGGGGGTGGGATTCGGTTTGATTGGAATTGTATTTCATGACGCTCTCCTCATGGAAATTTGCCCCTGGAGTGGGTGGCAAAGCCCAGGCTTTGGCCACCGGCAGGGGAAATCTGACCAATTTGTTACTATTATAGCAAAAAAAGCCCAGCGGAACAACTACACTTTGTAACTTTCCCGGAAAGGGTGCTGTCTCAAACCCGTTTGCTGGGGGTAAACTAAGTCAAAACGGAGTGGGCACAAGGGGCGAGTGGCGCCCGGAGTGTCTGTGCAGCCGTTTTTTGCAGCCAAGAGATGGAAATGAACCCACGGAGCGATCTCTCAGCCCACTGGGAGGCATCCTCCCATTCACAGAAAATTCACGCGCACTCGGTGGAAAATGCATTGCCGGGAGAGGCGTTGTGTGGTATGATAACCTAGAAATAAAGGCGGATGGTCCTGTCTTTGGGACAACGGACCAGACCATGCGGCGCATTCTGCTGAAATCAAAGGAGGCCGACTGATCTGATGAATCACGACCAAGAAAATCGGAATCGAAACCAAAATAAAAATGGAAGAGAAACCCGGGACCCACTGCGGACTGGTCTGCCCCTTTTGGCTTTGGCAGTGGTGATTGTCCTGCTGTTCAACTGGGTATATAATTCCATTACCAGCGCGCAGCTGGAGGAGAAGAGCTATACCGACTTCCTCACCATGGTGCAGCGGGACCAGCTGGCCGAGGTTCAGTTTAAAGTAGACCGGGTGCTGTTTCTGACCAAGGAAGAGGCCGGTCAGGCTGGCGGTGCCCGAACCGTCTATTACACGGGCCTCATCACCGGCACAGACAACACGGCCCTGGTGTATAAGATGCAGAGCCAGGGCGTCAAGGTGTTCCAGGAGCCCCAGGAGGACAACTCGGTCATCGGCTTTATTCTGTCCAATTTGCTGATCCTGGGCCTGACATTCTTCCTTCTCAGCCTTTTGATGCGGAAGATGGGCAGCGCCATGGGCGGCGGTCTTGGCGGCGTGGGCCAGAGCAAGGCCAAGGTCTATATGGAGAAGCAGACCGGCGTCACCTTTGCCGATGTAGCCGGTCAGGACGAGGCCAAGGAGTCTCTCCAGGAAATCATTGACTTCCTCCACAATCCCCAGAAATATGCCGCCATCGGCGCCAAGCTGCCCAAGGGCGCGCTGCTGGTGGGCTCCCCCGGCACCGGCAAGACGCTTCTCGCCAAGGCTGTGGCCGGGGAGGCCAATGTGCCCTTTTTCTCCATCTCCGGTTCGGATTTTGTGGAGATGTTCGTGGGCGTAGGCGCCAGCCGGGTGCGGGATCTGTTCCAGCAGGCGGCAAAGGTGGCCCCCTGTATTATTTTCATCGACGAAATTGACGCAGTTGGCCGCTCCCGGGACTCCCGCATGGGCAGCAACAGCGAGCAAGAGCAGACTCTCAACCAGCTTCTGGGGGAAATCGACGGCTTCGACTCCTCCAAGGGCGTGGTGTGTCTGGCCGCCACCAACCGGCCGGAAATTTTGGATAAGGCCCTGCTCCGGGCCGGGCGGTTTGACCGCCGGATCATTGTGGACCGCCCCAACCTCCAGGGCCGCTTGGACACCCTGAAGGTCCATACCAAGAAAATTCGCCTGTCCGAGGATGTGGATCTGCAAAAGATTGCCCATGCGACGGCGGGCGCCGTGGGCGCAGACCTGGCCAATCTGGTCAATGAGGCAGCCCTCCGGGCCGTCCGCAAGGGCCGCCAGGCGGTGAATCAAGAGGATCTGCTGGTCTCCTTCGAGACGGTGATTGCCGGTACGGAGAAGAAAAATACGGTTTTGACCGATATGGAAAAGCGGATGGTTGCCTACCACGAAGTGGGCCACGCTCTGGTGGCCGCCCTGGAGAAGCACAGCCAGCCGGTGTCCAAGATCACCATTGTGCCCCACACCTCCGGCGCTCTGGGCTACACCATGCACATGCCGGAGGAGGAAAAGTATCTGTCCACCCGGGATGAGCTTCTGGTGGAGCTGCGGACCCTGGTGGGCGGCCGGGCGGCGGAGGAAGTGGCCTTCGGCGTCCAGACCACCGGCGCGTCCAACGACATTCAGCGGGCCACGGATCTGGCCCGGCGGATGGTGGCCCAATTCGGCATGAGCAGCCGTTTCGGCCCCATGGCCCTGGCCACGGTGCAGCACGAGTATCTGGAGGGCCAGGCCTATCTGGACTGCTCCCAGACCACCGCCGCACAGATGGACCAGGAGGTCCAGGCCATCCTGGGCCAGGTGCTGGCGGACGCCAAGAAGCTCCTCAGCGATCACCGCAGCCTCTTGGACGAGGTAGCCCTCTACCTCCTGGCCAAGGAGACCATCACGGGTGATGAACTCATGCAGTATGTCAACGCCAATCAGACCGCCCAGCCGGCATCCATCTCCCAGGAGCCGGCGGAGGATTGACCCACTCAAAAAAAGCTGCTGCAATCTATCCCATAGGATGGATTGCAGCAGTTTTTTGTGCAACGGCCATTACGTTCCGGCCTGTCGGTTTTTCTGTGCCAGGACCTTTTGGTACAACTCCGGGCCCAGGCATTTTTCTGCGTATTGGCACCACTGGGCGCAGGACAGGGCGTCGTTATAGGCCACAAAGCCGCAGCGCTCACAGGCGACCTCGGTGTCTACGGAAAAAATTTCGATGATGTTGCCACAGACCGGGCAGATTTTTTCTTCCAGCGTGGGCGTTTTCAGCCGCGCAGCGCCGGGGCATCCTTCTAGAATCATGGCGTATCCTCCTGCAACACATGGCCGTCTATGGAAATGGTGACCACCCGAAGGGGAATGTCCAGCCCACTGGCCTCCAGGGCCCGCCGGGCGGCGAAAACCAGGCCTCCGCAGCAGGGGACTTCCATCCGCAGCAGGGTGATGCTCTGGGGCCGCCCGGCCAGAAGTAGCTCGGTGAGCTTTTGGGCGTAGTCTGTCATGTCCAGCTTGGGGCAGGCCAGCAGGAGCATCCGGCCTGTGAGAAACTCCTGGTGAAATTGGGGGCAGGCCCCGGCGGTGCAGTCGGCAGCCAGGAGCCAGTGGGTGTTTTGCAGCCAGGGAGCTTGGGGATTGACCAGCTTCACCTGGATGGGGAAATTTTGCAGCCGGCCGGATTCAGTGCCGGTCATGGTCCTGCTGGCGCTGCCGGGGCAGCCGGTTTGCGCGGCCCGAACCGCCGCCTCGTCATAGGCGGGGGCCTCTCGCTGGACAAAGGTGATGGCGCCGGTGGGGCACTGGGGCAGGCAGTCCCCCAGGCCGTCGCAGAAGTCCTCCCGCAGGAGCACCGCCTTCCCGTTTACCATGCCAATGGCCCCTTCGTGGCAGGCCTTGGCACAGAGCCCGCATCCATTGCAGGCGGCTTCGTCAATTTGAATGATGGTACGGATCATCGGAATCGCCTCCTTGATTTGTTGCCCTCAGTATACTACAATGAGAACCAAAGATCTGTTGTATTTCCAACAAAGGAGGGGCGTATGGAGCAGTATTTTGAGGTTTTGCTGGCGTCTCGGCTATTTGCCGGTGTCAGCCGGGCGGAATTGGAGGCCATGCTTGTGTGCCTGGGCGGCCGGGTAGCCCGCTACGCCCGGGATGGAGAGATTCTGGGAGCAGGGGAGCGGACCCGATGTTTGGGGTTGGTCCTTTCTGGGACTGTCTACGTACTCCGGGAGGACTTTTGGGGAAACCGGAATATCCTCACGGCGGCAGGGCCCGGAGAAGTGTTTGGAGAAAGCTATGCCTGCCTGCCGGAGGAAGCGATTCCCATCCGGGCGGTAGCGGCAGAGTCGGCAGAGGTGTTGCTGCTGGAGGTCCGCCGGGTGCTGACCACCTGCCCGTCGGCCTGTGCCTTCCATGCCCTGCTGATCCGAAACCTGCTGGAGGTGCTGGCGGTCAAAAACCTGACCATGAATGAGAAGCTGATTCACTTGACCCAGCGGACCACCCGGGACAAGCTGCTGTCTTACCTCTCCGTCTGCTCTGCCCGGGCGGGGGAGCCGGAGTTTGAAATTCCCTATAACCGGCAGCAGTTGGCGGATTACTTGTCTGTGGACCGCAGCGCCATGTCGGCGGAGCTGAGCCGCCTCCGCGCCCAGGGGATTCTGGTGTGTAAAAAGAACCGCTTTCGGCTCCTGGGCCGGCCCGAGACGTGAGAATGTGACCTTGGGAAGGGGAAACGCTGCTGGAGCAAATGGTAAGACTAGGTATATCTTTTTCCGGGACGGGCACAATACCCGGGAGGTGAGAGTGATGCAGCAGCCGACCCCAAGACCGGATCCCATGTATCCCGGCGCTATGACCGATGAAGCCATTCGCAGCATCTTCCAGGGTGCGGGGGACTTCATTGCCCGGGAGCTGATGTGCAGTGGGCTCCGGCTGTACGCCTATATGATCGACGGCCTGGTCTCCGGCTCGGACGCCTCAGAATACATTGTGCGCCCCATATCGGAGAATTTGCAGGGGCAAACCATGGAGGAACTGTATGACCAGGCCCTGGGGGGACGGGTATATAACTCCGTAGCGGACCCCTGCCAGGATCTGGACACCGTGGCAAAGAAGCTGGTCAACGGCTTCTGTGTCGTCCTGTTCCCGGGTGCAGGGGCCATTGCTTTCGAGGTAAAAACCGGGGAGAAGCGGGGCCTGTCTGCCCCGGAAGTGGAAAACACCGTCAAGGGGCCGAAGGACGCCTTCACCGAGACGGTGCGGACCAACACCAGCCTGATTCGGCGGCATATGCGGACACCGGAGCTGCGGCTGTACGAGACCCTAGTGGGACGGCGGAGTCTCACCAATGTCACCGTTGCCTACATCGAGGGGCTGACGGATCCCCGGCTGGTGGAGGAAATGAAGAAGCGTCTGGATTCCATTGACATCGACGGCTTCCTGTCTCCTGCGGCGGTGGAGGAGTATGTCACCGGCTCCCGGCCCACGGCATTCCCCCTGCTCCAGTATACGGAGCGAGCGGATAAGTTCTGCCAGGGGCTTCTGGCCGGACGGGTGGGCCTGCTGGTGGACGGGCTGCCCCTGGGGTACTTGGCCCCGGCGGATTTGGGCTATCTCATGACCAGCCCCGAGGACCGGGGGATGGACTATCTGTCTGCCTCGGCGGTCCGGGTGCTTCGGTATGCCGCCCTGATGCTGAGCCTGTTGTTACCGGCGTTTTATGTGGCCATGGCGGCTTTTCACCAGGAAATGATTCCTCTGCCCCTTCTGAGGGCCATGATTGAGAGCAAAGAGTCGGTGCCTTTCCCAACGGTGCTGGAGGTGTTGGGCCTGCTGGTGGCCTTTGAGCTCTTGCAGGAGGCAGGCATTCACCTGCCCCAGTCCATCGGTCAGACGGTGTCCATCATCGGCGGTCTGGTGGTGGGAACGGCGGCGGTGGAGGCCAAGCTCATTTCTCCGGCAGCGCTCATTGCCGTATCTGTAGCGGGGATCTGCGGGTTCGCTCTGCCGGGCCGGGACTTTGCCGACGCTGTGCGGCTCTGGCGGTTTGCCATTACGTTGGCGGCCAGCCTCGCGGGCCTCTTCGGTTTGGCGGTGGGTTTTCTTGCGCTGCTCATTCATTTGGCGGGGCTCACTTGTATGGACGTGGCCTACCTGGCCCCCTTCTCCCGGGCGGAGCATCCGGGAATTCTCCGTCCCCGGCTGAAGAATCAGAAGTTCCGGGACCCCTCCCTGGATCCCAGGGACCTGAGAAATCAGAGGTAAGCGTATGAAGCATGGAATCATTTATCTGCTCCTCACCCTGGGGGTGGTGCTGACTGGGAGCCTGCCCTTTACCAGCCATGACGTGGGGGAACTCCGGCCTGTGAAGACGGTACTGGTCCGGGTGGAAGGGAATCAGGTGTCCCTGGAGACGGATATGGGCGATGCGGGAACCGGCAACAGCTGGGATGCGGCCATGGCGGACCTGAAAGCCAAAGCGCCGGGGACCGTGTTTTTTGGAACGGCCAGCTATCTGCTGCTGGAGGAAAGCGCCCTGGATCTGCTGTCGGAGCTGCCTCAGGAAAGGGCGCTGAATCCGGGCTGCGCCCTGTGCCTGGTTCCGGCGGGGGTGGATTTGGAGGCGGCAGGTTCCTATTTTGACGCTCATGAGCCGGGCTGGGATCTGGCGCGGCTTCGCCGGGCTCAGGCAGCCGGGGAGCCGGTGACGCTTCCGGGCCTGGTGGTGGCGGAGGGGAGGTATCTGCTTGTACAACCGGGAAATTGAGGGGCACAGCTTGTGGGCCTGGGCGGCGGCGGCGTTTTCTGCCCCGGCAGCCCAGTTTTTGGGCTCCACGCCATGGCATTGGACCCTGTTCCTGGGCCTGGCTGCGGCCGGAATCTGGCTGTGCGTGGAGGCCGGTACCGTCTATGGAAGGCGGGACTGGAAGCCGGTGGCGGTGCTGCAGATTCTGTTTCTGGCCTTTGCGGTGAGCGCGGCAGCTGGATGGAGCGGGGATTGCTGGCCCACGGCGCGGCAGGGCTGGGCCATTCCGGTGGTGCTCTTGGTTTTGAGCGCCTGCGCCGCCGAGCGGGGTTGCCGGACGGGAGCCCGGTGTGGAGCGGTGGTGTTTTGGTGCCTGGTTCTGCTTTTTGCGGTGCTGGTGGCCTTTGCTGTGCCGGAAGTGGAGTGGCAAAATCTGCGGCCGGAAAATCGGGGGGACAGTGGAACCGCCGCGGCGATTATGCTCTTGCCGGCTGCGGCGGCATTGCTGCCTAGACGGAAGGGGCGGAGTCCCTGGCTTTGGGGACTGGGCCTTGCCGTGGCTGGCGCCGGGGTGTCCCTGCTTACGGCAGGCGTGCTCTCTCAGGCCGTGGCAGTCCATACCCAGGGAGCGTTTTTCGAGATGATTCGGGGAATCAGCATTCTGGGTGTCGCAGAACGGTTTGAAGCAGTCGTTGCGGCGGCTATGACCCTGGGATGGTTTTGCCTGCTGAGCCTGCTGCTCACAGGAGCTGGGCATCTGGGTGAGACGCTGCATCCGGGATGGGGACGGCCCACAGTGTGGCTGACAACCCTGGCTGCAGCCCTTGGCCTACCCTGGGCCAGAGGAGTGTCTCCCTGGCTGAGCGCCTTGGGAGCCCTGGTACTTTGGTGCCTGTTACCCCTTTTGGCAAGGAAATCGGAACCGGTCGAAAAAAAGAAGAAAAAATAGAAAAAGGGGGTTGACAAAGAGGGGGAGTGTCTGGTAATATACACGGGCGCCTTGGAAGAGGCGAAGCGGAGAAGCGGTCGAGAGCGGGTCGGAAGAAATTCTGAAAAAAGTTCTTGACAAAGCGGAACTGCTGTGATAGAATAGAAAAGCTCCGCAAGAGAGCGAAAGGGCTCGAAGGGGAGCGGCGTGTACCTTGTAAATTGAATAACGTGAACCAAGAAACACCTTGGACAAAGATAGGATGTTTTGAAAGCGAAGAGCGAAGAAACAGCCAACGAAAAATTCTTGAGTTAGAAGCTAGAAGCGAATGATTCAAGTAAAGAAGATTTTAGGTAGTGCCTGAAGAGGGTGCTAGTTAAGATACCATTTATTTGAGAGTTTGATCCTGGCTCAGGACGAACGCTGGCGGCGTGCCTAACACATGCAAG
>UQXI01000064.1 GCA_900544975.1 uncultured Eubacteriales bacterium | reverse complement strand
GCACGATGTCATTTGGGCATGTGCAATGTTTACAGAATTTTGGACCGTTTTTTGTTTAACATTTTGGGGTCAGTTCAAAATAGCAAACCGGTCAACCCGAAACGGGAAGACCGGTTTGCTTTTTTATGGAGATCTCGGGACGCTAGGAGGCGAACCAAATCTATATGGTGCTGCACAACGGCCTGCGTGTGTAACAAATTTGCCTCTGATTTTCATAAATCGGGAAAAACTGGGGCGTTCAATCGCCAAGTTTGAACGTTTTTTTCTCAAATGTGCTACCTTTATTTCCGGAAACAACAATGCTATACTAAAACCATATAGCGATTGCAGATACAAGCAAAAGTGATCATGAATTGACCTGCTATATTGGGATACACATCCCGGGGCAAGCGTAGGAGGTCCATCGCGGCGGATCAAGCCTTGCGCAACAGGAAGTATGGCCCCGTTCTGAAACAGATTTGCTGACCAGGAATCTTAATTTGGTGCGATCCGCACCAATTTTGGGAGGAGTTGCCGGCCACTTTCCGGTAAACAATTTGAAAAGGAGAACGAGTATGAAGAAGATGCAATTTCCGATCCGCTTGGTTTCCCTATTGCTGGTTTTGGCACTGTTGTGGGGCCTTTCTGCGCCAATCGGCGCGACGGGCGCCAACGAAGCTGAGATCAGCTTTGTGCAGGTGGATAACAGCGCTGTCTCTGCCAACCTGCTGGAGCAGCAAGCGGAAACACATGCAGAGTCCAGCCATGCCAGTACAGATATGGTACGTGTTTCCATTGTTTTGGAGAAAAAATCGGTACTGGAAGCAGGGTTTCCGGCAGAGCAGATTGGCAGCAACCGTGCTGCCATGGCTTACCGGGCCAATTTGGCTCAGGAGCAGAGCCGTGTGCAAGAGCGGATTGAGCGCGTCACCGGAGAGAAACTGGACGTAGTCTGGAATCTGACACTGACGGCCAACCTCATTTCCGCCAATGTAGCATATGGTCAGATTCCGGCCCTGGAAGCGCTTCCAGGTGTGGAACAGGTCTTCCTTGAGACGCAGTATGAGCCGGCTGTGGTGAACACGGATCTGCCAGCCGATCCCAATATGAGTACCTCCCCCTCCATGATTGGTTCTAACGCAGCTTGGGCCGCTGGGTACACCGGCGCAGGAAGCCGGATTGCCATCATTGATACCGGTACCGATACAGACCATCAGTCCTTCGACGAGGGAGCGTTTCGCTATTCCTTGTCACAGCAGGCCAAGGAGGCCGGTATGACGGAGGAGGCCTACCTGGAGCAGCTGGATCTGCTGGACAAGGAGGAGATTGCCTCTGTGCTGGATCAACTCCATGTGAGTGCCACGGCAGAGGAGCTATACCGCAGCACCAAACTACCCTTTGCATTTAATTATGTGGATAAAAGCTTAGATGTGACCCATGACAACGATACCCAGACGGAGCACGGGTCTCATGTGGCGGGCATTGCTGCTGCCAACGCCTACATACCCAATGGCGATGGCACCTACGCCAAAGCCCTGGATCAGGTTCTGGTACAGGGTGTGGCCCCGGATGCCCAGATTATTACCATGAAGGTCTTTGGCCAGCGAGGCGGCGCATTTGATTCGGACTACATGGTGGCCATTGAGGATGCAGTTCTGCTGGGCTGTGATGCTGTGAATTTGTCTCTGGGAGGCGGCAATCCCGGTACGTCCCACTATTCCAATGGGGTGTATCGGCGGATTATGGAGAACCTGGAACAGTCGGGGATTGTGGCGGCGATGTCTGCCGGTAATGCAGGCGCTTGGCCGGAGAATGCCGGCAGCGGCGGGTACCTCTATGACGATGGCGTCAGTATGCAGACAAACAGTATGCCAGGGACCTATACCAACTCCTTGGCGGTTGCCTCGGTGGATAACTGTGGCATTACGGGAGAATATTTCACAGTGGGTGGCTCCACCGTGGTGTACAGCCAAAATACATCTGATGGAAATTTGCCCCTGACAACCATTGCTGGCGAGCAAAATTATGTTTTCATAGATGGCTATGGGACAGAGGCCGATTGGGCCGCTGTGGGCGAGGATCTGGATGGCGCCATTGCGGTGTGTTCCCGGGGGGGAGGAATCCCCTTCTACCAGAAGGCCAATGCAGCGGTAGAGGCGGGGGCGATTGCCACCATCGTTTATAACAACGAGGCTGGTTCCCTCAATATGGGCCTGACGAACTATCGATATTCTGCACCCTGCGTTTCTGTCACCAGAGCCGATGGCGCCATGCTGAAGGCGGCGGGCACTTCGGTGACTGACAGCCAGGGAAACATACGATACTACAAAGGGAAACTGACGGTAGAACAGGGCGCCAGTTCCCAGATACAGCCTGGCACGTATCACACCATGAGTAAGTTCTCCTCTTGGGGCGTACCTGGTTCTCTGGAGCTGAAGCCGGAGGTTACGGCGCCTGGCGGCAACATCTACTCCGTCAATGGCAGCCACAAAGACGAAATGGGCGGCCCGCTTCTGGGCGGCTCTGACGCCTACGAGAGCATGTCCGGTACCTCCATGGCTTCTCCCCAGGTGGCGGGTATGGCGGCTTTGGTGAGCCAGTATATCCGGGAGAAGGGGCTGGAGGAACAGACCGGTCTCACATCCCGGCAATTGGCCCAGAGCCTGCTCATGTCCACCGCCGTTCCACAGCGGGAGGAGGAAAATGACGGGGCATACTATCCCGTTTTACGACAGGGTGCGGGCCTTGCCAATGTAGGCGCGGCCATTGCCGCAGAGAGCTATATTCTGATGGGCCGGGATGCGACCCACTCTTATGCGGATGGTAAGGTAAAGGTAGAGTTGGGCGATGATCCAGAGAAAACGGGATCTTATCAGTTCTCCTTTGACATCCACAATATGACGGATCGGGAGCTGCAGTATGCCCTATCTGCTGACTTTTTCACCCAAGCGATCTTGGAAGAAAACGGTGTTGGGTATATGGACACCCAAACAACCGGTCTGGACGCCACAGTGAGCTTCAGCACGGGGAACAAGGTGACAGTGCCGGCCCATGCTACAGCCCATGTTCAAGTGACAGTGGCTTTGACGGATGCCCAGAAGGCGGAGCTTCAGAGCCGCTATCCGGTTGGCGCATACCTGGAGGGATTTGTATTCATCACAGGTGAACCGACGGAGGAGGGCGTTTCGGGGACGGAGCACTCGATCCCGGTGTTGGGTTTCTATGGGAACTGGACGGATGCGTCCATGTTTGATATTGGCAGTCAGTCAGAGTATATCACTGGCGATGAGAGGCGATATCCGTACCTATATGCCAACAACGGCATCAGCGGCAACAGCTTCCTTGTTTCCTATGCCCGTGAGCCAGGCACTCAATATTACTTCGGCGGCAACCCTGTGGTGACAGATACGCATTATATGCCCGAACGCAACGCCATCAACGGGGTGAATGGGGATCAAATCAGCTACATCAACTTTGCACCCATTCGAAACGCTGCAGCTTCCCGCTACCAGGTGAAGAACCTGAGCAAGGATGGGGAGGTTCTTACAGAGTCCTTTTATGGCAGTGTTCCTGCTGCCTACTATTACTCCAATTATCAGCAGTGGATGAATACAGGCTTGAACGTCAGGGCAGGTTTCCAGCCGCGGGGCGTGCAGGAGGGAGACCAGGTGGAGCTTTCCCTTACCTTGGCGCCGGAATACAACGTTTCCTACAGTGCAGATGGAAGCGCCACCGTAGACTGGGAGGCGCTGGGTGATGGGGCGTCCTTCCGGATTGCGGCAGTGGTAGATAACACAGCTCCCGAGGTAACGGACATTCTTGTCAGCTTGATCAACGATACTATGCTGGTGACCGCTCGGGATAATCAGTATGTAGCCGCGGTTTCCCTGTACCACAGTTCCGGAACCAAGTTGCTTCAGCGTGTAGGCGCGCAGCAGGAGATTCAGGCTGGCGAGGAGGCACAGTATGCCCTGGATCTGACAGGGATCCAAGGAAATAAATTCCTGCTACAGGTAACCGACTATGCCATGAATACAGCCACCTTCAAGGTAGAAGTGCAGACGGGGGAGCAGGATGAACTGCCGGAGATGATTGCCTTTGATCTGGACCGGGGGTTCTGGACCAGCTTCAATCGGGACGCGCAAAGCAGCGACTTGACCAGCTATGCACCATCCGATTTGACCTTCTATGCAGCTACCATCGTGGACCACTATGTCCTGGCTTCCACGGAGGAAGGGGACCTCTATGTGATGCCGGAGGATGACCTGACCAGTTTGACCAGGGTTGCGAATCTGGGCATAGTGCTGACGGATATGGCCTATAACCCGGCGGATGGGAAGGTCTATGGTGTAGCAGATGGCAATCTCGTAACAGTGGACATGTTTACGGCTGAGGTCCAGGAAGTGGGGCAGATCCCTGTCACCACCAATACGCTGGCTTGCGACCAAGATGGCGTCTTTTACTGCAATGAATACGGCACGGGTAAGATTTGGCGTTTTACCTTGGACAGCCTACATCCGGAACAGTCGGTGCAATACGATTTTAATGGAGATGGGCGTGTGAATTCCGACGACGTGCAAGCGCTGCTGGACTATGCCACCGGAGCCCGTACAGAAATTGATCACCAGGAGTATGCAGATTTAGACGGCAATGGAGAAATCAACACCCGGGATGCCTATCTGTTTGAAACCCAGCTGGAAGCAGGGGCGCTTTCTGGTGCGGAGCTGGTGGTTCAGACCACGCTTTCTACGACCCAGTATTTGCAGACGATGGAGATCAACCCCAATAACGGCCTGCTCTGCTGGATCAGCTATGCCACCATGTCCTATGGAGGCAGCGTCTATAGCTTTGCATACTATTTTGAAATTGACCCTGCGTCTGGAACGTATACGATCTATCACAATCTGGGCCACGAGATGTCTTGCCTGATCATCCCAGAACGAACATCCGGCAGCGACTGGACCATCCCCACAGAGGAGGTCCGGGGCGTTCAGGTGTCCCCAGAGGAGGCGACGCTCCTTCGGGGTAGCAGTATGACGCTGACTGCCGATGTGCTGCCCTGGACGCTAACGGATCGGAGTGTCACCTGGAGCTCGGCCAATCCGGAAGTTGCCACGGTGGATGAAGATGGTGTGGTTACCGGCGTGGCAGCTGGAACAACGGTGATCACTGCCACCTCCGTGCGGAACCCAGACTTCTCCGCTTCCTGTACGGTGACCGTAGAAGCCATAGAGGTTACGTTGAAGGGTGCGCTCCGGGATCAGGAAGGCGACTACACGCTCTTTCATTGGGACTTGACCCAGCCTACCTGGAGCAGAGAGAAGGATTTGGATACGTCTCTGATTTCCATGACCTGGGATCGGAAGAACGACAAGCTGTATATGATGGATGATGTGTCCGGGAAGTGGAATATGCACTGTGTGAATCCGTCCACAGGCAAAACAGAAGCCAGTGCGGCGAATGCAGCCGAGGCCCCATTCTGGGACCTGGAATACAGCCAGTATTTCTCCACAGAGGATGCGCCCAAAATCACCGGCGTTTACAACAGCTATTTCCTCGCTCCAATGGACCCCATGAATCTGGATACTGTGTCCTTTAACTTGCGGACTTATCTGGACATTGCAGGCACCGGTGCGCTGGTAGCAGTGACCAGCCTGGGTTATGAGCGGATCGAGCGTTATGGAGAGGAGTACGATGCAGAGCATTTTGTACTCCTGGACGACGGCGGATACATCTGGAACTGGTGGGTATATGAGGATGACGGCAGCTACAGATCCTTTATGCGGCTCTATGCCAGCAATTTGTCCCAATATGAGGACTTTGCCAGCCATGGGGGCTACCGGTACTGTTCTCTCGTTGCCGGTGAGGATGGAAACCTGTATTTGTCTGCCTATAACGGGGAGACAAGCACCTTCTACCAGATGGTGGGAAAGCCGGATGCCTCTCCCTATCCTTGCTATGAGGCAACGCCCATTGGCAATATAGGGAGTGCTACAGGACCTGTCGCGCTGTATGCAGTAGAGAGCAGGAAACAGGCTGAATCCAGCCACCCGGTTCGTGATCTGACAGACGCCGAGCCGGTGGAGGTAACGGAGATCCAGACCGGAACCTTGGCGGAGGCAACGCCCAGCGCCTACTTCACAATGGCGAGAGTGGCTCCCTCCATGGACCAGGCGGCGCCCATGTCTGATGCGGTGGTGGAAGACGGAGAGCAGGAGATCACGGTTGTGGTGACCCCCAAGGATGCACAAGGCGTGGATCTGGCGTCCAACAATGGCTTGATCGTGGTCACTTACCATGCCGCTGCACTGGAGCTGAAGGACATTCAGATTTCCGGCGACTATACCGCCAGCGTGGGAGCGGCTGGCGCGGTGACCCTTGGCTATCTCTCTGGGAATGCAATTGCCGCGGAAGCGCCTGCAGCGACCTTGACCTTTGCGGTAAAGGAAGGGGGACGCCAAAACACGTATGTGACAGTGACACACAAAGAGGTCAATGCTGAGAAACCAGGCTATGTGGAACAGCTGGCGGTGGAGTTTGCCCACGCCAACACGGAGCTTCGGAATGCCAAGGAGGCCACCTGCACCGAGGAAGGCTATACTGGCGACACCTATTGCACCGACTGTGGGATGCTTCTGACCAAGGGCGAGATCATCCCGGCCAAGGGCCACAGCTTCGGCGGGTGGACCGTGGGTCAGGAGGCCACTTGTACCGAGGCAGGCCATGAGATCCGGATCTGCTCCGCTTGCGGAGCCCAGGAGTCCCGGATTGTGGAAGCGCTGGGCCACAGCTTCGGCGCCTGGACCGTGACCCGGGAACCCACCTGCACCGAGGCCGGGGAGGAGTCCTGTGCCTGTACCCGTTGCCAGGAGACGGAGATCCGGGAGATTCCCGCCAAGGGCCACACGTGCCAGGACACCGTAGTGCCGTCTACCTGTGAAGCGGAGGGCTACACCCTCCACACCTGTACGGTTTGCGACGTTACTTACCGGGATACGTTCACACCCGCTCTGGGCCACAGCTTTGGCGAATGGACCGTGGAGAAGGAGGCGGATTGCTTCCACGACGGTCTGGAGACCCACGTCTGCTCCGTGTGCAAAGAGGTAGAAACCCGCATCGTACCGGCAGGTAGCAATCCCTGCCCGTCCCGGAATTTCCGGGATGTGGATCACAGCCGCTGGTATCATGAGGGAGTAGACTTTGTAGTTCAACGGGGCATTATGAACGGCGTAGCGGACGACCTGTTCCAGCCCATGGGTACGCTGACCCGTGGACAGCTGGTAACGACGCTATATCGGATGGCCGGAGAGCCGGCGACAGAGGGAGAATGCCCCTTCCGGGATGTGGATATGGACCGGTTCTACGGCAAGGCTGTGACTTGGGCGGCTCAAAACGGCATCGCCCAAGGGGTCAGCGCCTGGGATTTTGCGCCCAACGCGCCAGTGACCCGAGAGCAGATGGTGACATTCCTGTACCGGTATGCTCAATTGACAGGGAAAGACGTGACGGGAACCTATGACCTGGAGGAGTTTGAAGATCAAAACGCCATTCACGATTATGCCAGGGCGCCCATGGCCTGGTCGGTGGACCAGGGGCTCATTGTTGGGATGGAGGGCCTGCTGAACCCCCGAGGCAGCGCTACCCGGGCGCAGATTGCAGTCATCTTTCTGCGCTATTGTGAGAATGTGTAGGACTGTGACAGTCCCTGATTGACTCCCTTTCGCAGAGGCCCCGGGCTGCGGCCCGGGACCTTTCTGCAGCGCTGGTCCTTTCCCCGTGGAATGTGGGTCAATCCGCCGGATCAGGGGAGGGCGGAGCGGTCTTGACCGCTCCGCCTGCGCCATCTTTCGCCCCCACAAACGAACGGAACGTTCAAGACCGTTCCCTACGCATGACCCGAGAGGGAGCAACTGGGTGTTGCGCACCAGTCTCAACACAGCTGCCTGGTACCAAACGTAAATGCTGCCGACCTGGACATTTCATTTTTTTGGATTGACAAACTCAAGAGAATTTAGTATAATAAGATCTGTATTGAGGCGCTTTGCTGGAATAGCTCAGTCGGTAGAGCAGCTGATTCGTAATCAGCAGGTCGCGTGTTCAAGTCACGTTTCCAGCTCCAAAAACCCCCGGAAGACAGGCTGTCTTCCGGGGATTTTTTATGAAAAGGACGTTTTGACTCATAGATGTGGGTGGATTTGATGTAAAACTTTACGTCCTTCCAGACGGGATCCTGCAAAACGAGCCTAGATCGGAAGAGCACACGTCTGAACTCC
>UQXI01000063.1 GCA_900544975.1 uncultured Eubacteriales bacterium | reverse complement strand
GGAACACGAAAAAGACATGCATGGCATGAAAGTGGTGGTTTCCGCTGGCGGCACCCGCGAACCGATGGACCCGGTGCGCTACCTGACAAACCATTCCACCGGCAAAATGGGCTATGCCGTGGCCCGCGCCTGTATGCTGCGCGGCGCGGATGTGACGCTGCTGACATCTTCCGACTTGCCGCCGGTTCCGTTTGTCAAAATGGTGCCTTTTGCCACCGCGGCAGAACTGTTTGAAACTGTCAAGGCCAACGCCATGGATGCGGATGCCCTGGTGATGGCCGCCGCTGTGGCGGACTACCGCCCGGCCCAGGTGGCGCAGGATAAGATCAAAAAGCACGATGGTGAACTTTCAATTGAGCTGGAACGCACGGATGACATTCTGGGCTGGGTCGGCGAGCACAAGCCGGAGCAGCTGTTTGTCTGCGGCTTTTCGATGGAAACGAAAGATCTGATCGAAAATTCTACTGCCAAGCTGCACAAGAAAAACATGGATATGATTGTGGCCAACAATGTCAAGGTGCCCGGCGCCGGTTTTGGCGTGGATACCAACGTTGTAACCCTGATTACCGAAAGCATTTCCACCGCGCTGCCGCTGCAAAGCAAGGATGATGTTGCCATGCACATTGCGGACGTCATTGTGGAAGCAAAGCGGAGAAAACAGAAAAAGTAAGGCAATACCGCATAATTCTAAGTGCCGATACGGCGAGCGAGGTGCGGCAGCTGCTAAGCCAAAAGCGCAGATAATACTTTGTGTATTATCGAGCATTTTGGCAACGCAGATGCCGTGCCGCAGCCGCCGGAGCGGTGCTTAAGCCGCAAGGCGGGAATTGTGCGGTGTTGCCTAAAGCTGCCCCCCGCAAAAGAAACGAAGCAGCAAAAGAATAAGCTGATTTGGCACCCCTGCAGCCGCGCAGGGGTGCTTTTGCATGTGCACACAATTTTCACATCCTGGCAAAAAAACGACGCACAATTTTCACAAATAGGCAGTATACTTCTGGATAGTTCAGGGGTACGCCTGCCCTGCGGCGGGCGGCCCCAAAGAAAAGGGGAGTGCATCCATTGATCGAAGTCAAGCATTTGACCAAGCGTTACGGAAAACACACCGCGGTCGATGATATCAGCTTCACTGTGCAGGATGGCTGTATTTACGGCCTGCTGGGGCCCAACGGCGCCGGCAAATCCACCACAATGAACATGATCACCGGGTATCTTGCGCCCACGGGCGGCACCGTTGCCATTGACGGCCATGATGTTCAGGAAGAGCCCAAGGAGGCCAAAGCCTGCATCGGCTACCTGCCGGAAATTCCGCCGCTGTATACCGATATGACCGTGCAGGAATACCTGCTGTTTGTCAGCGAGCTGAAAGGCAAAAAGAAAAAAGCGGACCGCGTGCAGGATGTAGCGCAGGCCGTGCAGCGCGCTGGGCTGCAGGAGATGGAAAAGCGGCTGATCCGCAACCTTTCCAAAGGCTACCGCCAGCGCGTTGGCATTGCCGCTGCGCTGCTGGGCAGCCCCAAGGTGATCATTCTGGACGAACCCACCGTTGGCCTAGACCCCGCCCAGATGATCGAGATCCGCAACCTCATCCATGACCTGGGAGAGACCCACACCGTCATCCTTTCCAGCCATATCCTGAGCGAAGTGCAGACGATCTGTGACCGCGTGCTGATTATTGCGCACGGTAAAGTGGCCGCCCAGGGCACGCCGGAAGAGCTGGCCGCCCAGCTGGCTGCCCGCGGCATGATTGCTGCCACGGCACTTGGCACCAAAGAACAGATTCTGGCCGCTGCCGCCAAGGTGGAGGGCCTGACCGACCTGCGCGTGACCGCAGAAAAGGGCGATGAAGTCAGCTTTACCGCCACCAGCACCGCCGGTGCAGACCTGCGCGCGGCCCTGTCCAAGGCACTGGCCGAAGCTGGCTGCCCGGTTGTGTCCCTGACAAGCGATACGATGAGTTTGGAGGATATTTTCCTACAGATCACCGAGACTGCACCGGAGGAAGCCCAGCCGGAAGAAACCGAAGAACCGGCTCCGGAAGCGGCTGCCGCACAGCCGGAACAGTCTGCTGAACCTGCCGAACCGCAGGCCCCGGCGGATGATACTCCGGAACAACCGGAAGCCGAAAACGACCAAAAGGAGGAAGAGTGAGCCATGTTTGCCATTTTTAAGCGGGAACTGCGCAGCTATTTCACCAGCCTGGTCGGCTATGTTGTCATTGGTGTTATGCTGGCATTTACCGGGTTATATTACTCCGCCAACTGCCTGGTGTATGGCACGTCGGATTTTTCAACCGTTTTGTATTCTACCACGCTGGTCATGCTGTTTTTGCTGCCGGCGCTGACCATGCGCAGCTTTGCGGATGAACGCCGCAATAAAACCGACCAGCTGCTGCTCACCAGCCCGGTGGGTATCCCTTCTATCGTGATGGGTAAGTACTTTGCCCAGCTGGCGGTGTTTGCCGTGCCCATGGCGGCAGCGGCCATCATGCCGCTGGTGCTCACGGCCTTTGGCACCATCTCCCTTACCAGCGCTTACGCCACCTGGCTGGCGTACTTTTTGATGGGCGCTGCCTGCATTGCCATCGGCACCTTTGTCTCCGCCCTGACGGAAAACCAGATCATTGCGTACCTGGCTACTTTTGGTGCGCTGCTGATCTGCTACCTGATGAACGGCATCAAGAGCCTGTTCAAAAGCAGGAAAGGCGGTCAGCTGGGCATGGGCCTGCTGGTGGGCACCATGGACATCGCCACCGCCAACAACACCGTCGCCATCGTCATGGCCAATCCCATCGCCAAGGAGATGTCCCAGGACTACGGCATCTCCCCCCGAAAGACCGCCTCCCTGCTGGACACCTTCTCCTGCATCTTCCAGGGTATCCTCCCCTACGGCGCCCAGATGCTGGTGGCCCTCTCCGCCGCCAGTGAACTGGGACATGAACTGTCCGCCTTCCAGGTCATCCCCAATCTGTTTTACCCTTTCCTGCTTCTCATCAGCTCCCTGCTCTTTATCTTCGTTCTCCCGCCACGAAAGGGAGACACCCTATAACCCTTCCTTGCCGAAGCCCCTTCGGGCAAGTTTGCCTTTTCAGGCTGGACCACTTCTGGTACAATAAACACAACACCCCACAGAAAGCAGGTGACTGCCATGGAGCAAGTCCTCGTTGTAAACCGCGCCGCCTTGGAAGCCCGCCTGGGCCCCGGTCCCTTCCTCTCCCAAAATCTCGAGACCATCCGTCAGTTCATTCTGGACCATCATACCTTTCTCCCCCGAGAACAGGCGGAGTATGACAATACCGTCAGGCAGATCATCCCCTATGTCATTCTGCGCCGGGGGAGGCACTATTTCCTTCTGCGCCGCCTGAAAAAGCAGACGGAGACCCGCCTCCATGAAAAGCTTTCCCTGGGGGTGGGCGGCCACATCAACCCCACGGAGGAAGCCGACGACGACCCCATTGCCGCCGGTCTGTGGCGGGAGCTCTCAGAGGAGGTCACCCTTTCTCAGATCACCTCCCTGACCTGCGTGGGTCTGATCAATGAAACCACCGGCGGCGTCAGTGACTACCACACCGCCCTGGTCTATCTCCTGGAAACCACAGGAGAGGTCACCGTCCGGGAGACCGAAAAAATGTCCGGCTCCTGGGCTTCTCCTCAGGAACTCAGTGCGGTATTTGACCGTCTGGAAACTTGGTCACAAATTGTGCTGGAAGAGGTGATCTCCCCCAACGCTGTATAAATCACCCAATTTTGCTTCGAAATACAGCAAAGAAATTGTGCATATATTTTCCTCTTTTTTTCAAAACCCTCTTGCTTTTTTCTTCTCCCCATGGTATTATTACTAAGCTGTTTGAAACGGCATCCGGGTGTGGCGAAGTTTGGTATCGCGCTTGAATGGGGTTCAAGAGGCCTTGAGTTCGAATCTCAACACTCGGACCAAAAGTTCCGAAAATCATCTTATTTGGGTGATTTTCGGAACTTTTTTGTTTGATTCTTTCTTGACATGCCTTGACGTATTCCCCGTTGCCGTATCTCAACCGTCCCGCTCTGCCCCGCCGCTGTTCTGCCAGCGTTTCCACATTTCCTTCTTTTCTCCGCTCTATGCCCCCTCATTCCAGGTACGGTAAAGCTCCGGCCTGTTCTCTTGACAAACCGGGGCGGGATGGTATAATGAAAAACAGAAAGGGCGCTGCTACTGCGGTTAGCCCATCAGAGTAGCATATGTTCTATGCTGACCGTTTGGGTACCATCCAAGCGGTCAGCACGCTTTTATGGAGAGTATGTAGGCCGCAAAGGCCAAGCATACAAAAAACTTCCAGAGAAAGTTTCCCATCCAAGCATCACCTCCCTTCGCAGGGAAGTGGCTAACCGCCGTCTATGTAACAGCGCCTCTTTCTGACCCCTTTTGGGGTACATCCATCATACCATGCCGCGCCGCGGATTGTCAATTTTTGCTGTCCTATCCATGGGGCAGCGTTTTTATTTTGTTCTTTTTGCTCAATTTTGCCTTCCCTCGGCACAAAACAGTATTCATAAATTATTCTATTGGTGATGTATCTACCAAGTATTTCTTATTGACAATTTACTTTTCCTGATATATGATTAATAAAAAGTATCAAAACTGGGTGATGTCATGAAAAAGCGAAAAGAGCTCAAGCGAGATAAAGTGGCGGGCACTCCAGCTGGGATTCGAGAATCCCTGAAAAAAGCAACCACAGAAATGCTGGTTCTGTTTCTCTTGGAGAGAAAGCCCATGTACACCTATGAGATGATGCAGACCATCAAGCTGATGAGCGACGGGAAAATTTCTCTGACCAATCTTTACATCGCTATTTATCGTCTGGAGGATTTTCAGTTTATTCGGAAAGACTTTGAGGAGCTTTCTGACGAAAACCGGACCCGCATTTACTTCTCCATCACAGAAAACGGCCGTCTCTACCTGAGACGCCTGATTGACGAGTACCGAGAGTTCACCCAAGCGGTGGAAGAAATTCTGAAAACCCAATTCCCCTTAACCCCTTTAGAATGAGGAACGCCCTCTGGCCAAGCGCCAGAGGGCGTTCCTTATTTTTTCAGCCTTATAACAGACCCTTCCGGCCCAACACCGCGATCACTTCATCCCGTTTCATGGGGCGCTCCGGGCTGGTGCCGTCCACCACCCCTTCCGCCGTGGCCTTTGCCCAATGACCCTCCTGTTGGGACCAGGCGGGCTCGGCCACGGTCTTGGCGTGGAGCTCCGCCTTTTGCAGCAGCTGATAAGCCTGCTCGTTGGTCATCTCCGCGATCAGCTTCGCAATATCCACAGTTTCCTCCTCCTCTTCCAGCCGCCGATTCACTTCGGCGGCAATTTGGCCATGGCGTCTGTACAGATAGTCTCCCGGGCACGCCTTGGCGGCAAACCACCGGTGAACTGTCATATTCTGTTGTTCCACCTGGCCGATCAGGGCTTTGTCTCCCTGCCACAGCAGTTTCTTGATCCCATTTCTCCGGCAGATATCCGTCAATAGGTCCAGCAATGCGGCGTAGGCCTTGTCTGACACCGGCCAGTCCGGCGCCCCGCCGTTGTTGGCCACCTCAATGGTGATGGCCCGATGGTCGTTGGCGGCATTGGAGGTACACCAGGACCGGTTGGCCTCCTCCACATACAGGGCAATCCGTCCGTCGCTTCCAATGCCGTAGTTGCTGCTGGCCTTGCGGGCCGGGTCGGCAAACAGCGCCCCACAGGTCTCCACCGAACCATTGCCTGCCATGCAGTGAATGGAAATCGTGTCAATCACATGGTTGCGCCGCCCGGAATGATTGGGGGAGAGCTTCGTGTAGCTGACCAGAGGACTATTGCTCATCGCCTGCCTCCCCCTTCCCGTTGGTCATTTCATCCAACATGCTTTCTGGAATCTCATCGCCCGCCTGAAGAACGGTCTCCGTAATTTCCGCCATATACATTCCCTCCCTGGATTGGATCAAATCATAGTCTGAACGGGGTTCTCCCTCTCGGCCCCAACCCCGTATCTTTCACCCATTCCCCCCATTCCATCGTAGAAAAAAAGGGAATTTTGGTGCCTGTCCCGGGGATACCTTCCCGCTTACCCCTCTACCTCCGGCAGCCCAGCCAGACTGGTCAGCAGGGACAGCAGCCCCGCCAGCACCGCAGCAGAGCCCACCACATCCCAGGAGACCTCACACAAAACAGCCGCCGCCCCAATGGTCGCCACGGCGGTCTGCGCCATGGTTTTGATGGCCCGGACGCCTGCCGCGCGCCACCACCTCTTCCATCCCTGTTGTTTCATCCGCAGTTTCCCTCCTGGTCGTGGGCCCGGAGATTCAGGTCCCGCTCAATCTTGTCAATGGCCTCATGCACCGGGCCGTCGCAGCCCTGCTCCTCCAGCCCCTTCAGGCAGGCCAGCACCCCATAGGTCAGCAGGGTATTCTCTTTCCGAATGGCGCTCAGTTCCCTGTCCTGCGCCTTCTGCCGCAGGGTCCAACGGTAGACCCGGTTATAGGTGGTCAGCAACAGGATGCCCGCCGACAGCACCGCCCCCGCGGTGATGAGCATTTGTCCAGTTGTCCCCATACGATCCCTCCTTTCTTTTGCCCTCACTCTTTGGGGAAACACCCCCGCGAGGGGGACGTTTGTATACACGCTTCCAAAAAATTTTTTCTTTTTTCCAGGCAGTCTTTCCCATTCCCCTTGTTTTTTGGGGCATACTATCGATGAGGTGATCCAAATGAAAGACATTGAACTGCTCCAGTACGTCCATGAAACCGCGGAAATGGGGATTCTCGGCCTGCAAGACATCGTGGGCCAGGTCCAAACCGCCAAGCTGAAAAAATCCCTCCAGGGGCAGATTGCAGAATATCAAACCATTGCATCCGAGGCCGCCAAGCTCTTGCAGGCCAAGGGCACCGCCCCAAAGGACCCCAGCCTGATGGCCCGCCTCTCCTCTGAGGTCATGTCCACCATGCAGACCCTCGCCGATTCCTCCGACTCCAAAATTGCGGAGATGACCATTAAGGGCAACAACATGGGCATCACCAAGGGGCTCAAGCATCTCCACGACTATGAGGGAAACTACCGGCAGGTCCGGTCCTTGGCCGAAAAACTGCTGTCCACCGAGCAGGCCAACGTAGAGCAGATGAAGCCCTTTTTATAAGCGGGCCGCTCTTTTCCCCCTGCAGCGGCGCGGTTCCTTCTTTTGGCGGGGATGGTCCCCTGATTTCCGGGCATGCTACCGGAGAGGTGATCTTGATGCAGCCAAATGCCACACTGGTTTTTCAGTCCTGCCTCCGCAGAAACCGGGAGGCGGCCCGTTTTTTCGACGCCTGCACCCCCGGCCAAAAAGAGGCCATTCTCTCCCAGCTGGACAAAGTAGAACACATGGATGCCTTTGTCCGCCATCTCCCCAGCGCCGCCCTGTAATCCGGGCGGCGCTGTTCCATGCCCTGAGCCGGGCGGTTATTCCCAAGGAAATCCACCGGCCCATCAGGAAGACATGTTCTGCAAAGAAATCCTGTCCTTTTCAAACCCAAAGTGTCGAATATCAGCGACAACCAGCGATTTTCCTGTTTTTCGTTCTATTATCTTCTTAAATCTTTTCATTTAGGAGGATATGTCTATGACAACCATTCTGGAAACGCTGCGCCCCTTTGGGATCACCAGGTGTTACAAGGGATTTCCCCTCACAGTTTATGCCATTCATCTTGCCGTCATGGAAGAGGATCGGTTGGAAGAGATCACAGAGAAAATCTATCGGGAAACCGCCGACCACTTCGGATGTAAATGGACCGCGGTAGAGCGCAACCTCCGAACAGTGGTTTCCCGGGCTTGGCAGGTCAACCCGGATTTGCTCTGCCGGATGGCTGGCTATCCCTTAACCGCCGCGCCTACCGCTTCCGAGTTCATTGAAATCATTGCTTCGTACATCATCCGTTCCCGGCAGACATCCTGAGAGAGGGGTGGGACATCAGCCAAAAGAGAAAAAACGCGCAGACAACCTGTTGGTTGTCTGCGCGTTTCTCATGGGCCTCATAATACCGTATCGTGTCCTCGGGCGATGTTATCCAATGCTCTCACAAAAGCGCATAAGGATGGTGGCCACCTGGGCGCGGGTGGCGCTGCCCTGGGGAACCAGGGTCCCGTTCTCCATCCCGGCAATCAGGCCCTGACCAACCGCCCAGTTCATGGCCGGAATGGCGTAGTCACTGACCTGATCCCCGTCGGGATAGCCCGTCAGGTTCTCCTGAAGGGTAACCGCGTCCATCCCCTTGTACTGGGCAAACCGGTACAGCATGGTCGCCATCTGCTCCCGGGTGATGGGGCTGTTGGGGGCGAAGGTGGTGGCGCTGGTG
>UQXI01000062.1 GCA_900544975.1 uncultured Eubacteriales bacterium | reverse complement strand
AATGATTTCATAGGAGTAACCGCAGCCCTGAAAGGCGGCTATGACAGCCTGTTGAAAGGCGGCTACGTTTTCTTCTTCGTTGTAGCATGGAACAACCAAAGACAGCTTCATGTGCATTTCCATCCTTTTTCGTAGATACGGCTATTATATGCCTGATTTTACATACAGTCAAGAAAAATGCTGCAAAACTCAGAAGGCAGTTCCGGTCTACCCCATAGAACACGCCAGAAAGAACCGTGGCCGGCCAGCACCCCTGCAAATCATGGAAAAAAATGATATGACTACTGCGGGGAAGATTTTTTCGGTTGACAGACCCTTCCTGTTTGGTTATAATCATCGTATACATGCGAAGAAGAGGAGTTTCTGACCGGTAAACCTCCCAGAGAGGGCGCGGATGGTGTAAGCGCCTGTGGTTTTGGGCAGATTGTCGCCTCGGAGCAGCCAGGCCGAAGCAGTAAGCCCGGACGGTTCACTCCCGTTACAGAGTTTTGAGTGCCCGGCACGCCGGGAATTCAGGTGGTACCGCGGAACGAGTTCGTTGCGCCCTGAGAAATTCGGGGCGCAATTTTTGTTTCCGTCCTGAGAAAAAGTCATTTTTCGAAAGGAGCTTTCAAAGTATGGCAAAGGAACTGTCAAAGGTGTACGAGCCAAAGGAGGTGGAGCGCAGCATCTATGAGATGTGGGAAGCAGGTGGATACTTTCACGCCGAACAAGATGAGACAAAAAAACCGTTTACCATCGTTATGCCGCCTCCCAATGTGACCGGTCAGCTGCATATGGGCCACGCCATGGACGCCACGCTCCAGGACACGCTCATCCGGTTCAAGCGGATGCAGGGCTACAATGCTCTGTGGGTGCCAGGTGTGGACCATGCGGGGATCGCCACCCAAATCAAGGTGGAAGAAGAACTGCGGAAGGAGGGACTGACCCGGTATGACCTGGGCCGGGAGAAATTCCTAGAGCGAGTCTGGGACTGGAAACGGCAGTATGGCAACCGGATTGTGGAGCAGCAGAAGAAGCTGGGGTCCTCCTGCGATTGGTCCCGCGCCCGGTTCACGATGGACGAGGGCTGCTCCAAAGCTGTGCGGGAAGTGTTTGTCTCTCTGTATGAGAAGGGCCTCATTTACAAGGGTAGCCGGATCATCAACTGGTGTCCCCACTGTGTGACGGCTCTGTCTGATGCGGAGGTGGAGTACCAGGATAAGCCCGGCCATCTCTGGCACATCCGTTACCCCTTGGCAGATGGTTCTGGCGAGGTCATTGTGGCAACCACCCGCCCGGAGACCATGCTGGGCGACTCCGGCGTCTGCGTCAATCCCAACGACGAGCGATATCAGAGCATCATAGGCAAAACTGTGGTTCTGCCGCTGGTGAACAAGGAAATCCCTGTGGTGGCCGATGATTATGCCAAGATGGAGTTCGGCACCGGCTGCGTGAAGATGACCCCGGCCCATGACCCCAACGACTTTGAGGTAGGACTGCGGCACAACCTGGAAGTCATCCGGGTTCTGGATGACCATGGTAAGGTCAATGAGAACGGCGGCAAGTATCAGGGCATGGACCGGTACGAGGCCCGGAAAGCCATTGTGGCCGATCTAAAGGCAGAGGGGTACCTGGTAAAGGTGGAAGACTATGCCCACAATGTGGGGACCTGCTATCGCTGCCACAACGATGTGGAGCCCATCATCTCCGCCCAGTGGTTTGTGAAAATGAAACCGCTGGCGGAGGAGGCCATTCGAGTGGTAAAGGAGGGAGAAACCCGGTTTGTCCCCGAACGGTTTACCAAGACCTACCTCAACTGGATGGAAAACGTCCGGGATTGGTGTATCTCCCGGCAGCTGTGGTGGGGCCATCAAATTCCCGCCTGGACCTGCGCGGACTGCGGCCACATCACCGTGTCCCGGGAGGATGCGGTGGTGTGTGAGAAGTGCGGCAGCCGCCACATTGAGCGGGATCCGGATGTGCTGGACACCTGGTTCTCCTCGGCGCTGTGGCCCTTTGAAACCCTGGGCTGGCCGGAGAAAACAGAGGAGCTGGACTATTTTTATCCCACCGATGTGTTGGTTACGGGCTATGACATCATTTTCTTCTGGGTGGCGCGGATGATTTTCTCCGCTTGTGAGCATACCGGCAGACCTCCGTTCCACACCGTCCTCATCCATGGACTGGTTCGGGATGATAAGGGGCGGAAGATGTCCAAATCTCTGGGCAACGGCATTGATCCGCTGAAGATCATCGACCAGTATGGCTGTGATGCTCTGCGGATGAACATGATCACCGGCAACTCCCCTGGAAATGACATGCGCTTCTATGTAGAGCGCTGCGAGGCCATGCGGAATTTTGCCAACAAGCTGTGGAACGCCAGCCGGTATGTGCTCATGAATGTGCCAGAGAATCTGGCCGCCGGACTTCCCGCAGAGGAGAAGCTGGAAATTGCAGACAAATGGGTTCTGTCCAAGCTGAATACGCTGATTTCCGAGGTAACGGAAAATCTGGAGCGGTATGAACTGGGCATTGCCGTCCAGAAGGTCTACGATTTCCTTTGGGACACCTACTGTGACTGGTATATCGAACTGACTAAGGCCCGGCTGTATGGGGAGAATCCCGAGAGCAAGGAGACGGCCATTCGGGTTCTCGTCTATGTGCTGGATCAGACCCTGCGGTTGCTCCATCCCTTCATGCCCTTCATCACCGAGGAGATTTGGCAGTCCATCCCCCATGAAGGCGAGGCATTGATTGTAGCTGCCTGGCCTGGGGCGCGGGAGGCGCTGTCCTTCCTGGAGGAAGAGGCCCACATGGAGTCTGTGATGCAGGCCATCCGGGCGGTCCGGAACCGCCGGGCGGAAATGAACGTACCGCCGTCCAAGAAGGCCACGCTCTATGTGGTCACCCAAAAACAGACCGCCTTCCAGGAGGGCGTTCCCTTCATTCTGCGCCTGGCTTATGCCGATGAGGTCTTGGTATCCGGGGAGGATCCAAACGGCTACGAGGACATGGCAGGAGCCGTCACAGCCGATGCCAGACTGTATATGCCCATGAGCCAGCTGGTGGATGTGGCGAAGGAGCTGGACCGAATTTCCAAGGAGCTGGAAAAGACTCAGAAAAACCTGGCGGCCACGGAGGGGAAGCTCTCCAATGAGAAATTTACCGCCCGGGCTCCCGAAGCAGTGGTGCATGCCGAGCGGGAAAAGGCAGAGAAATTCCGCGCCCTTCTGGCACAACTCACAGAGAGCAAGGCACGGCTGGAAAAGCTGCAATAGGCAACCTTCCGATCCGCATCCGTCATGTGCAGAATACTTGGCACACCGACAGATGAAACCAATCACAAAGGGCCCTGGGTGTCCTCCTTTTCGCCGAACGGCAAGGAGGTACACCCAGGGTTTTCCTCTGTGCCTCCGATGGGACTGGCAGTGAACTTCAGGCTTTTTTGACAGAATGGAAATTGGACCCGCCCGGATTCTTCCAGGCGGGTCTTGTTTTTTTCTGCTTTTCCCGGCTTCGACTGTATCCGCATGGCAGAAATTTTATACTAAATTCAGCAAAACCCGGGGCCGGCCGCCCCGAATGGAAAAACGGGGGACGTACTATGCATTTTACAAGCTATCTCCAGGACCGGCAGTTGACGGTTGCGCTGACCGGGGAAATTGACCATCACTGTGCAAAAGAGTACATGCAGCACATATCCGAAAAGATTGAATCCTACACACCGTCTGTGTGTGTCCTGGATTTTCAGGAGGTGACCTTTATGGATTCCTCCGGCATTGCCGTGGTGATTCATGCGCTGCGCCAAATGGCCCAGTTGGGAGGGAGATTGCAGCTGCAATCCATTGCAGAGCAGCCCATGAAGGTGCTCCGCGCCGCTGGAATTGAGAAAATCGTAGAGATCAAGGAGGCAGTCCGATGAAATTTGAAAACTACATGATTCTGGAGTTTCCAAGCCGCTCCAGCAACGAGGCCTTTGCCCGGTCCGCAGTGGCCTGCTTCGCAGCCCAGCTGGACCCAACGCTGGAGGAGCTGGGGGATATTAAGACGGCGGTGTCGGAGGCGGTGACCAACTGCATTGTTCATGCCTATCCGGATGGGTTTGGCACCATTATGCTTCGCTGCCGGATCTTGAAAGACAATGTGCTGGATATTGTGGTCAAGGACCGGGGAGTTGGGATTGCAGACATTGAGAAGGCCAGAAAGCCTATGTTTACCACCGGCGGCGCGGACCGGTCCGGCATGGGCTTTACCATTATGGAGAGCTTTATGACCTCTCTCACCATTACTTCTCAGCCGGAGAAAGGGACCACCGTACATATGCGGCGCCGTCTCCAGCGCCGGGGTGGGCAATGAGTCAGGGCCTGGAGGAGCTGATTGCCCGGAGCCGCGCCGGAGACCGGGCAGCCGGGGAGCAGTTGATTGTGGAAAATTCCGGCCTGATCTGGTCCATCGCCCGGCGCTATTTCGGACGCGGGGTGGATCCGGACGATCTGTACCAGCTGGGTTGTCTGGGATTTCTCAAGGCGGTGGAGGGATACGACACCACATTTGGCACCCAGTTTTCCACCTATGCCGTGCCCAAAATTGCCGGTGAAATCCGCCGCTTTTTACGGGATGACGGATCCGTCAAAGTCAGCCGTGGCTTGAAAGAGCGCTCCGCCGCCATCAAAATGACCCGCAGCCGTATGACGGCAGAGCTGGGCAGGGAGCCGACTGTAGGGGAGATTTCCCGGGAAATGGGCCTCAGTGTAGAGGAAATTGCCACAGCGGAGACCGCTACGGCAGCTACCGAATCCATCCAAAGAGAGACCGGTGAGGATGGATTTACTCTGGAAAATGTGCTCACAGATTCGGACACGGAAGAGCAGCTGGTGGAGCGGATTGCACTGCGAGAGGCCATCGGAAAGTTGCCGGAGCGGGAGGCGCTGGTGATCAACCTTCGATATTTCCACGGCTTGACCCAGGAACGGGTGGCCCGGGTGCTGCAGGTCTCCCAGGTGCAGGTCTCCCGCATTGAAAAGAAAGCGCTGGGCCATCTGCGGGAGATGATGTGAGGACGATCAGGATTTTTTTTGAGTTGGATAGGCAAATGCCTCAATTTGTGTTATACTGTGTATGTTCCTGTCAGGCGCGGAAAGGGGAAGGGTTGTGGAACTATCACAGAAGCGGATGCGGAAGCAGTTGGAGCGCATCAAGCCGCTGCTTGCCAGCTGCACCATTGAGGTGGCCAGGAAGGGGCAGGAGGCTTTGGGGCTTCTCCTTTGCCGGAGTTATCACAAAAAGGTTTGTGTGGAAAAGGCGGACTTTCCTGGCTTTCCAGCCTGTCGCATTTCTCCCCGTAATCAGACTCCGTCGGGCCGGATTTTGTATCTCCATGGGGGAGGCTATACATGTGGAGGGCTGGAGTATGCCAAGGGGTTTGGTTCCGTTTTGGCTTCCATAACAGGTGCGGAAGTTCTGTGCCCAGCCTACCGGTTGGCGCCGGAGCATCCGTTTCCTGCCGGTCTGGAAGACGGATTGACTGCTTACAAGTCCCTTCTGGAGCAGGAGGGACCAGTGGTCCTTTGTGGAGAATCTGCCGGTGGCGGTTTGATTTATGCGCTGTGCCTTCTGGCCAAAACGGAGGGCCTTCCTTTGCCTGCTGGCCTCATCGGAATTTCCCCCTGGACAGATTTGACGGCGTCAGGCAGTTCTTACGAGACGAACCGGGACCGGGACCCATCCATCACCCTGGAGCAGCTGGACTTTTTCGCCAGCTGTTATACCACCTGTCGGGACAATCCTCTGGCGTCTCCTTTGTTTGGGGATTTCACCGGTTTTCCGCCCAGTCTTTTATTTGTGGGTGGAGACGAGATCTTGCTGGATGATAGCCGCCTGCTCCATGAAAAGCTTCTGGCGTCTGGGTGTTCTTCCACCCTGGAGATTGCACCAGAGCTGTGGCATGCTTACGTTCTATACTGCCTGAAAGAACGCCATATGGATCTGGACCGCATCGCGGCTTTCTGTTACGCCAGTTTCCACGGAGAAAATAGTTTTCAAATTTCGGCGAAAAACCCTTGACTTTTTAGGTAAAATCGGGTATTATAACCAAGCTGATTTGCGGAGCGCCTGGTTTGGATGGCCAATTTCTGTGCAGCAACCTTATGGAGAAGTCGCGTAGCTGGCCGAGCGCGCACGATTGGAAATCGTGTATACCCCAAAAGGGTATCGAGGGTTCAAATCCCTCCTTCTCCGCCACGAAGGACCTCATTGTTAAAGCAATGAGGTCCTTTGAATTATATATACCGGATCAGACTTTTGAAGTTCTACGGTTGGTAGGTTGCATTTTGCAGGGAGGGGCGGTATGGTATGAATAGACCATACAAGGAGGAAGCGCACATGCAATACATTACCGGTGCTGCCATTCGTACCTTGCGGGAGCGGCAGCATATGACCCAGCGGCAGCTGGCAGAAAAATTGGGAGTCAGTGATAAAGCGGTGTCCAAATGGGAGACAGACCGGGGCCTGCCAGATGTGAGCCTGCTTTTGGATTTGGCCGAGGCGCTGGGTGTGGGAGTGGCAGAACTGCTCACAGGGGAATACACCGTAAACGGCAACCGGTCCGCCAATATGAAACGCGTGTCTTTTTACGTGTGCCCGGTTTGCGGCAACATCATCCAGGCCGTGGGTAGGGGAGCTTATACCTGCTGCGGCGTCACTCTGCCGCCGCTGGAGGTGGAGGATGCAGACTCCGCCCACACGCTCTGCGTAACCGACAGCGACGGAGACCTGTACGTCACGGTGAACCACCCCATGACAAAAAATCACTACCTGTCTTTTCTGGCATACGTGACCAGTGACCGGGTGGAGCTTCTGAAGCTGTACCCAGAGGGGACGGCCCATGGGCGTTTCCAAAGAAGGGGACATGGGCTTTTGTACGGTTATTGCAATCAGCATGGGCTGTACTGTATAAAAATATAAACCAATTGATACTCAGGGCCTACTGCAAAAAGTTTTTTGCGGTAGGCCCTGTTCTATGGGATACGCCTGTGATCGGTACGCCGATTCCATGGCCAGTCCAAACTTTCTAAAAGGTAGCGCCAATTTGGAAAGGGCGCCGCGGTGCGTCCAGGAGGCCGCACCCTACAAGGTTCTTCCGGTTACACCATCACGTTTGGTCGAGAGCATAGAAGGAACGGAATTGGATTGTGATGCAGAAGCTCACCACACAGGGCGGCTATACATAGGATGGTTTGGCGTGTCATATGTAGAAATGGAGGAGATGCCTATGTATCCCAGCGAACAATATGTCATATTTTCTCTGGAACTGCACCTGTTTTTTGCTCGAATCATGAAGGAACATGCATTGTTCCTCATGGCAGGCTTCCCACCTGCCAACCCCGATTTTAGCAAAACAGCCAAAAAGTACAAATGTGATTTTGAGGAATTGCTTTCCCGTGCGATTACCCTAAGCGATGGCGTCATTCGCAGGAAGGTTCTAAACTCTGGTGAGATTGTTACACCGTTTACTCCCATGGCTGAACAGCAGACAGAACATCTGACTGGCATTGAGATCAACCGTACTCTGACCACCCGTGAAAATCTTTTGCGCCCCGGCGCACAGACTGTACGCAGTCGTGAGCGAATCCAGAAAGTTCGGGCATTGAACCAAGACGCGTTGCGGCTTCTGGATGGACTGATCTCTTTCCAAGAACAGATTCTTTCTTGCGTTTTAAGCTGCCAGATGTTCACGATGAACTACCCGCTGCTGATAGAGCATATTACCCGGGAGGCAAAGCTGTACCGGGAGTATGTACACCGGCTGGAGAAGAACGGGAATCTGGATCCCCAGGCAATGGGACAGCTGGAGCAGTTCTGGAACCAGATTATGATGGAGCACGCCCTCTTCATCCGTGGGCTGTTGGATCCTACAGAAAATGAGCTCATTGAAACCGCAGGTTCTTTTGCAGACGACTACGCCGCCTTACTGTCCCGCGCCCGAGCGGCCAGTGACCAGACCTTGGTGCGGAAAGAGGCTCTGGCCGAAACACAAAAATTCCGCGCATTCAAAACTGCGGGGGTCAAAGGAATTGAAGGGTGTAAGATTCGCTCCTTGATTCTGCCCCTGCTGGCAGATCACGTCTTGCGGGAAGCCAATCACTATATCAGACTCTTGAGCGAGTAACGAAGCGAACGCATGTTAACGATGTTCCCCGGCGCTGACCGAACAGGAGCGCAAGGGGAGTGCACCAAAAAGCCGGGTGCTCCCGTGAGGGAACGCCCGGTTTTGAGCTTCACTCCGCATCTTCCAACTATTTCCGGAGGGCAGGGAGGGCCTGCCCTCAATAAGCAGAAAGACTCTTCGCTCAAAGGCGGAAAAGCCATTTTCGCAAGGTGGGTACAACCTTGCCCTACTTACCTGTTTTGAAACTGCCACTTTTTACTCTCCTTGTAGGATTTACAATGATGTGTGACGCGAGGCGGGAAGCTATGGAAATGTGGAAAACCGCGGAGCGGTTTACACACATTCCCACAGCACTA
>UQXI01000061.1 GCA_900544975.1 uncultured Eubacteriales bacterium | reverse complement strand
CGGCATCAAGGTGGTGGACCTGATTTGCCCCTATGCCAAGGGCGGCAAGATTGGCCTCTTTGGCGGCGCGGGAGTGGGCAAAACGGTGCTCATCATGGAGCTCATCAACAACATCGCCAAAGAGCATGGCGGTATTTCTGTCTTCACCGGTGTGGGCGAGCGCACCCGGGAGGGCAATGACCTGTACAATGAAATGAAACAGTCCGGCGTTCTGGCCAAGACCGCCCTGGTCTATGGCCAGATGAATGAGCCACCCGGAGCCAGAATGCGGGTGGGCCTGTCGGGCCTCACCATGGCCGAGTACTTCCGGGACGTTAAGCACCAGGATGTGCTGCTGTTTATTGACAACATTTTCCGCTTTACCCAGGCCGGCTCTGAGGTGTCGGCGCTGCTGGGCCGGATGCCGTCTGCCGTGGGTTATCAGCCTACGCTGGCGACAGAAATGGGCGCCCTGCAGGAGCGGATCACCTCCACCAAGGAGGGATCCATCACCTCGGTTCAGGCGGTCTATGTGCCTGCCGACGATTTGACGGATCCGGCTCCCGCCACCACCTTTGCCCACCTGGATGCAACCACCGTTCTGGACCGGGGCATTTCCTCTTTGGGCATTTACCCGGCGGTGGATCCCCTGGCCTCTACCTCCCGGATCCTGAATCCGGAAATTCTGGGCCGGGAGCACTATGAGGTGGCCCGGGATGTGCAGCGGATCCTCCAGCGGTACAAGGAGCTCCAGGACATCATCGCCATTATGGGTATGGATGAGCTGTCTGATGAGGATAAGCTCACGGTCAACCGGGCCCGGAAGGTCCAGCGTTTTCTGTCCCAGCCCTTTACTGTGGCAGAGGAGTTTACCGGGATGACCGGTAAATATGTCCCCCTGAAGGAGACCATCCGCGGTTTCCGGGAGATCATCGAAGGCAAGCACGACAGCCTGCCCGAATCGGCCTTCCTCTTTGCCGGGACCATCGACGATGTGGTGGCCAAGGCCGGCAAGGGGTGAGCGCCATGACGCCCTTTCATCTAAAGATCGTCACCCCCGACGGTCTCTCCTTTGACGGTGACGCCTGCTCCCTCACGGTCCGCACGGTTTCCGGGGACGTGGGCATTCTGGCTGGTCACCTGGACCTGGTTTCGGCCCTGGGCATGGGTCGGGCTACGGTGGTGACGGAGCAGGGGACCCGATATGCCGCCTGCATTGGGGGGATGCTATCGGTGCAGAAGGACTTGGTGACGCTGGTTGCCACGACCTTTGAGTGGGCCGAGGACATTGACAGCGCCAGAGCCCAAGCTTCCTACGAGCGAGCGCAGAAGGTTCTGCACAACAAGGATGCCAGCCAAGTGGAGCTGAAGCTGGCCGAAGCCCGGCTCAAACGGGCCCTGGTCCGCCAGGGCGTGGCTTCCGGGCGATAGAACTGAAATTCACAAATGCCGCAGCATCAAACTTCCCCCATAAGAGACTGGAAAGTCAGGCTCTTATGGGGGAATTCCTTTGGAAGAGGGAGAAAGGGAATTGGCCTGCATTACACCAGCCGGGCGATGACCGCTCCAATATCGCCATGAATGCAGAGGGTGCGGTCTGCAATGACATGGGGGACCGGCGTCTTTTGCAGGTTGATGCTGACATAGCGGGCATTTGGATTTTGGAAGGTGTACTTCCAGAAGGGATACTTGATAATGGCGGGTGTGTTGTCCCCCACACCAAGCTCCAGATACAAGATCCGTTTCCCTTCGTACTGGCTTAGGAACGTTTCGTAGCGGGAATGAGCCTGATCCCATCCGTCATCTTGTACAAAGGTGTCATCGCAGCGCAGATTCATCGTCATGGGCCCGCCGCAGACAGGGCAGTGGGGAACCAGCGCAGTGGGAATCCGCATGTTGGTTTGCTCTGCAACCATCTGTCGTACGGAACGTTCGTTGGCATAGGTTTGGGCGTGACACGGTGTAGCACACTGCCAAAGGCCGTAATCTCCCTGGGTCTGAAACAGCCGGTCCGGGTTGAAGCCTGCAAGCTGGAACTGGTGGTCCACATTTGTGGTGAGGATAAAATAGTTTCGATTTCTGACAAGCTCCAGCAATTCTGTATAAACCGGTTTGGGCGCGCACTGGTAGCGGTTGAGAAGGATGTGCCGGCTCCACCACGCCCAATATTCTTCCTGCGTTTCGTAAGGATAAAATCCCCCGGTGTACATATCCCGGATGCCATACCGGTCTTGAAAGTCTTTGAAATACCGCAGGAATCGCTCCCCGGAGTATGTCAGCCCGGCAGAGGCGGACAGACCGGCTCCGGCGCCGATGACGACAGCGTCCGACTGATCAAGCGCCTGCAGAAGCTGTGGAATCAGGGCCGAGGAGATACCGGTAGATTTGTGCGTCCAAATCTGTGAAAACATTCAAGATCACCCTTTGAATGGAGGTATGCGTTGGCAAAACGTCCGTGACGGTTTTCACGGCGATTTCGGCAGCTTCTTGATTTGGAAAGTGAAATTCTCCTGTGGAGATGCAGCAGAACGCGACGGTTGCAAGTCCATGGCGGGACGCCAGTTCGAGGCAAGAGCGGTAACAGGAGGCCAGTGCTTCCCGGTCCCGATCTGTCACATGGTCCTGGATGATGGGACCCACGGTGTGGAGGACGTACCTGGCTGGGAGATTGTAGCCAGGTGTGAGCTTGGCCCCTCCGGTTGGTTCTGGATGTCCCTGCGCGTTTATAAGGTGATAGCAAGCATCCCGCAGCTGAAGGCCGGCTGCTGAGTGGATGGCATTGTCAATGCAGCCGTGACAGGGATGGAAGCAGCCCAGTAAGGAGCTGTTGGCCGCATTCACAATGGCGTCGGCTCCCAGGCGTGTGATATCCCCCTGCCACAGTGCCAGCTTGGGATTGGAGGCGATGACGGGCAGGAGCGCCGCTTCCACGATTCCCCGCCTGTCCCGCTCCCGAGACAGCCACAAATCCTGCACCGTCAAAAAATCCGCAGTCAGGGGCATGGGAGGGCGGAGATTCATCAGACTGCGAAGCAGCTTTCGCTGTGCCGGCGTCCCCTGGGAATACTCCGCGGCTTGGGTCCGGAGCTCCGGCATTTCCTCCAGCAGGGCGCGGTTTAGAAATCGAAGCGCGTCTGTGTGTTCCATCTCGTCCTCCTGTTCTGGGGTTTCCTGCACGGCCTTGGGCTCAGGCGAAGAAGAATCCGGCTGTCATATCCAGATAATTCTCACCACTGTAGGCAGGATAGCGCTCTTTGACCGCTGCCCGGAATGCGTCTTTATTGACGCTGGAAGCTGCCATATCTTTGAGCTGCTCCAGGTAGGCAATTTTGGTCTGGGCATCTTTCAAGTCTTCTGGCGTGTAGTGAGAGGTCAGGATCAGGTCATAACCTGTTTTGATATAGTTCTGAAGTTGAGCGATGATCCCATCGGCGTGGGCTGCGCCGGCTACAATGGAATGGCAGTCATGTCCCAGCATATGGGTGTAAACTGCGTTGATCTCCGGAATCTCCACATCAAAGGCCTCCTGGGTCTGATGGATGACGAAGTCGATGCCGCCGATGCGCAGAGCGCCTTCTTCCATCACATGGGTGATCGGGTGAATGGAGGCATCAAAGCTTGCTCCAAAGGCAGCGGCGAACTGGTCTACCAGGGCCTTTCCACCACCTTGTGTGGCATAATCCGCTGCATTGGCTGTGGCGTACTTGGGAACCTCCGGCAGGAATGTGGCGCCTGCGCCGTGGTAAGCCACCAGCATGCCGACCACATGCTTGTTCTCCAGGTATTTGGTCAGGGCGGCGATGTTGCCAAAGAAGCAGGGGGGCTCCAGAATGACGATGTTCCCGTCCTTTTCTACCAGGAAGGTTTCATCGCTCAGTGGATCGCAAGTTTGATACGCATGCAGCTTCAAATGGCCGAAATCGTAAATGTGCATTTCGCCTTGTTCCAGTGCCACGGTCGTAAAAGTATTCTTATTCATGATTGATTCCTCCTAAATCAGGTTCACATTGGTTTCACAGGGTGTTTCCTCCTGATGTCTGCATTGTAATACAGGATCTGCAATTCCACAAGTACGCACAATATTGTGGGATAGGAACCTGCAGGTAACAATTGGCCGCTTCCAGGTCTCTCTTGACAGCGTGCAGATCTCACCGTACAATAGGGAGGTACTGGTTTATGAGAAACCACTGTGACTGGAGGTAACAACGTGGAGACGAAAACTTTGCCAGCGTGCCCGGTGGAGACTACGCTGATGCTGATCAGTGATAAGTGGAAGGTTCTGATTTTACGTGATCTGCTTCCGGGGACGAAGCGGTTCGGGGAATTGAAACGGTCTGTTGGCAATGTCAGTCAGAAGGTGCTGACGGCGCAACTTCGCCAAATGGAGGCCAGCGGCCTCCTGGTTCGGGAGGTGTATCCCGAAGTGCCGCCCCGTGTGGAGTATACGCTGACGGATCTGGGGTATAGCTTGAAACCGATCTTGGATGCTATGTCCAGTTGGGGAGAGGCCTATCAGGCGAAAAGCACCTGATTTTTCTGTGCCCTCTGTCCGGCCCCCGGGGTACCTGCCACATGTGGAGTCGCTTGGATTCCGAAACGCAGCAAACGACTGGTGGATGGATTGGAAATCTGCCAATGAAATCGGAGCCGTTGTCAGTACCAAGGAGACTCAGGCTTGGAACAAGAGATTTTGGTACCTCTGGGCGTGACTGCCTCCGTTTAGGCTGCTGCGATTTTAAGGCGCAGTCTGAAAGCTGAATTCCAAAGTGTACCCTAAAATCGGGGAAAGCAGCATAAAAGCCACTTAGATTTAAAAAAGGCACCAAACTGTATGCAAATGCTGCAGTTTGGTGCTTTTTTACGAAGGGGCAAGGGGCGCCCCATCTCCTTGCGCTTGGGAGGGAATCGTAGGTTTTGGTAAAGGAAACTTGGAAAGAAAAGTGCTCAAATGGGACTGCTGTATACCCTTTGCGCACTTCCAGTTTCCGGGAAGGAATGGTAGAATATATCAAACAGCGCCGGTTTCTTGAGAGATTTTGTACATATTTGACAAATGTATTTGTACAAATGGACTTAAAAAGCGGCGTGGTCCGCAGACATGCGGATCTTAACAAGGAGGGAAACCAATCCATGAAAACCAAGAAAACCTACCGTATGCTTGCCGTGCTTCTGGCGGTTGTAATGGTCTTTGGCGCTTTGCCTGTGACCGCAACGGCCAGATCCGCCGGCGACGATGGATCTGTGGAGATGAATGAGGCCTATGCGGCCCATGAGTCGCTGATGCCCATCGGTCCATCTTTTAATGTGGACACTCTGCTGGAGTGGACCCCGGAGTCTGACCCCGATGCAGCCTACAGCCGGGCCAGCATTGCGCTGGCTGATCGGGTAGGCGGCTTTGTGGTCAACCCCCTGGCCAATCCGGAGGCAAAGCTGATGCTTTGCTCTATGGCCAATTCCGATCATGACAATACCAACGCGCAGGGAAGCGAAAGCTTTTTCACCTACGCCTTCAACTATTGGCAGTATGCCGATTCCTTTGTGTATTGGTCTGGCTCGGAAGAGGGTCTGGTCTGCTGCCCCACCGGGGAATTTACCGATGCGGCCCACACCAACGGCGTCCCTGTGGTGGCAACCCTGGGCTTCCCCTGGGGCTACGGTTCCACCTATGTGGAGCAGGTTCGGAAGTTTGTTCAGAAGGCTGCCGATGGCTCGTTCCCGGTGGCGGACAAGCTGATTGAGGTCATGGACTACTATGGCTTCGACGGCTATTTCTTTAACCAGGAATCCTATGGCTGCTCTGCCACCGAGGGCGCGCTGATTGATGAGATGATGCGTTATATGCATAAGAAGCGTCCGGATATGCTGATCAGCTGGTACGATTCCATGCTGCCGTCTGGCGGTGTGTCTTATCAGGACGCTGTGAACAACAGCAACAAGCAGTTCCTGACGGATTCTGAGGATGGCACCCGGGCAATTGACGAGTTCTTCATGAACTACAACTGGAACCCCAGCAAAATCGATACCACCATTTCCACCATGAAGTCCATTGGCCGCAGCCAGTTTGACGCATTTGCAGGCTTCAATGTTCAGGCAAATGTCTATGGCGACCGGCTGGCAGACCATCTGCTGGTGGATGAGGACGGATTGGCCCGCCTATCCCTGGCGCTCTTTTGTGCCAATATGTCCATGAGCCTGGCCACCGATGGCGAGGAATTCCATGAGACGGAAAAGGGCTACTATGTCAATGCCAAGGGGGATCCCAGAGACACCTCGGTCAATGTGTCTGATTCTACGGTTACGCAGTGGGCCGGTCTTTCTCGCTTCTTTGCCGACAAGTCCCCGGTTGTGAAGGTTCCCTTTGTGACCAACTTTAACACGGGTCACGGCAAGGGCTACTATGTGGATGGTCAGCTTTCCCGGGATGGGGAATGGAGTTATCAGTCCAACCAGGATGTGCTGCCCACTTGGACCTGGATCATTGACTCCCAGGGCGAGAAGCTCACTGGCGGCTATGATTTTGACGATGCCTATCACGGCGGTAACTCCATCCGGTTCTATGGCAATCTGACTGCCGGTCAGGCCAATCAGATCATGTTGTATAGCACCAAAGTGACAGTCGAAAGCGGTATGAAGCTGGGTCTCACCTATAAAGGAGACCAGGGCTTTGTGAGCTTGGTTGCCTATACTGGAGACGCCGGGACTGACAGCTATGAGGCGTGCGAAAAGACGGTGTTCCCCTTGACCCGGGGAGCAGACGGCGTCTGGACCACTGAGCATGTGGACCTGTCTAACTTGGCGGGCAAGACGCTGTACGCCATCGGCCTTCAGGTTGAGTCCGCTGATGATGTGACCGACTATCAGGTGAACCTGGGTCAATTGACCCTCACGGAGAAAACCCGGGCGGCCCTGAACGGTCCTGCACAGGTGACCTTGGATGAAATTCTGTACCGGGATGCCTATACTGCCGAGGCGAGAGTATACTGGACCCCGGTGACAGGTGCAGCCTCCTATGAGATTTATCAAGTCAATCCCGATGGCTCCAGAGCCCTTGTGATGGAGACTCCCAACACGGCGTATTATATTCCCACTCTGAACCGGGATGAGGCAGAAGAGGACGTGACCCTGGAGGTTGTGCCCATCAACCGCAACGGCGTGCGGGGCAAGGCTGGGACTCTGGTCATCGACTGGGCCTATGGCAATGCAGATTCGGAGAAGGTTGTCACAGCCGATTTTGAAAATGTCTGCCTGAATGCAGAAGTGACTGGCTTTACCGAGCAGGGCGATGGTGCAGAGTGCAGCAAGGCGCTGGATGGCACCTCCGCCAATAACTCCAAGTGGTGGGCCAGCGGCGCACACGACTGGATGTCCATTGATCTGGGACGGCCCTGCACCATCCGGCGTTGGCGTGTGGAGCATGCAGAAGCTGGCGGCGAAGACAAAAAGCTCAATACCGACACCTTTGCACTGGAGTATAAGAATGCTTCCGGCTCCTGGGTTGAGGCAAAGCGTATCACTGGCAATACCGATGCGATTACCGACGTGCTTCTGGACGAGCCTGTGACAGCCCAGGAGTGGAGACTGTATATTTACAAGTGCGGTCCCTCTCTCTGGACGGCGGTCAACATCTACGAGTGGCAGATGTTTGAAACGGCAGAGTTCCCCCAGACGGTACCGGTTCCCATGCACTTTGTTTCGGCTTCTAACGGGGCGGGAGCAACGGACACGGTGACGTTACAGCATGTGCCTGTTGGGAATACAGTGAAAATTTATTTGAAGTCTGACGATACGTATACGTTGATTGGAGAAACGGTGGCAGCCTCTGCCACGGTTCAAATCACCGGTCTGGATTTTGGTACCACAGAAGCTGGCCGCGTGTACTACACCATTACCTCCAGCGGCGCTGCTGAGAGCGCGAAACTGAGTGTTCCCTTTGAGGCGGAGCATGCAGAGAAGTCCACACCTGCGGAGAATGTGTCCTTCCAGAAGTATTCTCATCCCGCCTCCACCACGTCTTCCAATGGAGATGACATTTACACCACCCTGACGGTGAGAGATCTGGCGCCTGGCGACGTGGTGTACGTTTATGAAAACGGTACGGCTGCGGGATATACCAAGGCGTCTCTGCCGGTCTCCCAGGGTGCGACGGAAATTGTAGTGAATGGCGTCCGGGTGGCCCGTGCTGGGGGCAGCCTGGCGCTTCAGGTAAAGCGGGCCGGGAAGACCATTTCCGATGTCTATACCGTGAATACACCTCAGTTTGCGGAGCCTACAGCCGTTGTGGTCCTGTATGCAACCAATGAATCTGGGGAAAGCCTTACCGGCGTGCGTTACGGCGTGTATGGCGAAGATGGGAACAAGGTGACAGAGCTTGGTACGACCTCCGATTCCGGTGGCAAGGCCACATTGCCCCTGGGTACCTATACGCTGAAATGTGAGGCAGTACCTGCCGGATACCTGCAAAATTCAGTCACGGAGATGCGGATTTTGCGGATTGAGAACTGGACCTATGAGGTCCGTGTGACGCTGCAGAAGGGCGATCAGATGCCGGAGAAAATTGCAGCTGCCAAGGCAGAGCTGCAGGCATATTATGATGCCCTGGTTGCGGGCAACCGGTACAGCGGCGAAGGAACAGCCCAGCTGCAGGAGACGCTGTCCGCAGGAATGACTGTTCTGGAAGCCTGCACGACAGAGGAGGATCTGTCCGTTGCATTGGAAGAGGCAAAAGCCGTATTGGACGCTGTGCCGACCTACGAAGAAGAGCTTCATGCAGTGAAGGCTGCCGCTGAGGCCGCCCAGAAGGCTGCGGAAGAGGCCCAGAAGAAGGCGGAGGAGGCCCAGAAGGCTGCCGAAGCCGCCCAGAAGGCCGCCGAGGAAGCTGCTGCTTCCACTGCCGAAGACAAGGCTGCCGCCGAGGCTGCCAAGGCCGCTGCCGAAGCTGCCCAGGCCAAGGCCGAGGCCGCCAAGGCTGCCGCTGAATTCATGATTTTACTTATACAGATATGATTCATGGATGACATTTAGGACTTTTG
>UQXI01000060.1 GCA_900544975.1 uncultured Eubacteriales bacterium | reverse complement strand
GGCAGCCCTACTGATGGTTATATCATTAAGTGAAATGGAGTTACAGGCCCCGGAACCGAATGGCCAAGGTGGCCGCCTGGGCGCGGGTGGCGGAGCCGCCGGGGGATAGAACCGCATGGGTCATTCCATGGATGAGACCGGTGGCCACTGCCCAAGACATGGCCTCTTTGGCGTAATTGCTGATTTTGCCGGCATCACTATAGCCGCTCAGCTCACTCCGGGCAGAGACATCCATGCCCAGGTAGGTGGCATAGCGGTACAAAATGGAGGCAATTTGCTCCCGGGTCACCGGCGCGTTGGGATCAAAGCGGTCGGCTGTTTTCCCCAGGACAATTCCGTTGGCAGCCGCCCAAGTGACTGCGTCGGTATACCACCGGTCGGGGGCCACATCCCGGAAGGGATTCGTAGCTGTCGCTTCCGGTGTACCCGCCATCCGGTACAGGACGGTCACCATTTCCGCTCGGGTCAGTGTCTTCTCAGGACTGAAGGTGGTGGAGCTGGTGCCCTGGAAGAAGCCCAGAGTCAGGGCTGCTTCGATGCTGTCCTTGGCCCAGTGGTTGCCAATGTCGGTGTAGCGGCCAGCCACATCCGGATCAATCACTGTGACGGTGACGGCCTTCCGGTAGTCGTTGAAACCAGCGCTGACCTGCGCTTCGCCTGGCTTCAGGCCGCGGATGACGCAAGAGCTGCCGTCGGATTCCACAATCTCTGCCACCGTGTCATCGGAAAGCAACCAGGATGCTTCCACACCGAAGGAATGCTCCACCACATTTTCCACGGTCATCGTATCTCCAGGTCGCAGGAACACCGTATCGGGCTTCAGATCAATCCAATCCAAGAGGTATTCACCGCCTTGGAGCTCATAGGCCGAGACATTGCCTGCATAGTCATAGCCCAAATACATAAACTTGGAATTTGCGTTAAAGGGATAGAAACCACTGTCCCCGATGCCCATCTCGCCCTTTGCCGGCGTGTTAGACGCATAGGTACCGGTGAAGATCATGCCCATCCATTTTCCGGACTCCTCGTCATAATCCAGGCTGATGCTCATTTCGTAGTCCATAAACCAGTACTCATCCATCTTCGTGACCACATGGTACATGCCGTCGTGTTCTTCTCCTCCGAATTCGGCAGCCATGATGTTGCGGTCTGTAAAGATGAAGTTCTCCGGGCTCAGGGGTGCGGATGTGTCAATGTACAGCGTGAATGTGACCGTATCGTTGGCATTTGCCGTTGCGGATTCATATTCCGGAATGACCTGGGCCTGGATGGAAACCCAGGTATTCTCCTCCAGCAGGCAGTTGTCGGTATCATAATACGCATAATCCGTCACGCCGTCCTCGTCCCAGTCCAGCTCCACGATCGGATACAGCCAATCCAGAGACAGGGCGTCTTCCGCGAAGGCTCCGCCGTATACCACAGTATTGTAGCTATCGCTGTAATAGGTCTTCGATACAAATTCCGTGGTCTGGTCCAGCAGCACCTTGCCCGTGGACAAATCGGTCACTGTATAGTGAATGGCCTTGGCGTTCCGCTTCAGGCCCAGGCCCAAATTCAGATCGTCCATGACGCCATCGCCATTGGGAGAAAGACCGGCATTCTCCGAGTAGAAGGGCATATATCCCATGCCGGGAAGATCCGGCAGGTCGTCAACCGGCACCTTCTCATTGTCCCGGCCTCTGCTGTCTCCCAAATAGTGTTTCTGCGTAAAGCCAGCCAGCTCCTCTGTGGAATAAGCGGGCACAGACGTCCAGATGGCATTGTGGAACTGGTCGGCCGTGGTGTATGCATGCTCACCGCCCAAGAGCGTGTCATAGGTCCCCTCTTCCAGGACTGGGCCCTCGCCAAAGTCGCCGTAGAAGGCCAGGAATGGAACGCTCAGATTGGGTGTGCTGTCGCTCAGCAGCTGCACAAACCCCTCCACGTAGGAACCATAGGGGAACCGCTCATCGATGTACGCCCGGTCAGCCTCCGACAGGGTCACCGTCACTGTGACGTCGGCAGTTGCATTGGCCGGTACCGTAATCTGACCATTTGGGGCATTGCTGACCACCTGGGCATCCAGCTCTTTGCCATGACTGGATACCAGATACGTCACCTGGCCATGTTTGATCTGCCCACCTTGGGCCACCTGACCCAGAACGGTGGTATCCAGGGTGTAGGTCTTTTGGGTATCCGAGAAGTTCACCACCTGGAAAGTCATGGAATAGACACCAGTGCGGTCCGGATCATCGCCCAGCTCCAGCTTGGCTTTGTTGGTGTCTTTCACCTGAATATACGCCTGGGAAGCAATGGCTGCCGCCGCATTAGCCAACCCTGCGCCCTGGCGGCGGACCGGATAATACACCCCGTGGGCTTCATCCAGGATGGGCGTCGCAGTACTCATCAGCAGGCAATTGACTGCATGTGCCAGTTGGTCCTCGTCCATGCCTGTGGTTTTCAGATACTGCTTCACCAGCGCCGCCGTGGCAGCGACTGCCGGAGAGGACATGGAGGTGCCGGAAGCCACCGCGAAATAATCCCCATAGTACGCAGAAAATACATTGCCGCCAATGCCGGTGATCTCAGGCTTCAGGGTGAGGCCGTCGGTGGGGCCCCAAGAGGAGAAGCTGGACATCTCACCGGCAGCGGCCGAGGGATTCCAGAGATCGTCCACCCGCAGCAGGCCCCCCTCCGGGTCCTGTTGCAGCATCCACTGATATTGGCTCTGGTCAGTCGACGCTACTGGTACATCAAATTGGGTCAATTCATAGTGATATTCTTCCCCATTCGTGGGAGTCGGATCATAGAGCAGGACTCCTGCGGCCTTCGCCGCCGCCGCTGCAGAGACTACGCTGTCGGCATTGCCGCCCTCAAAGGGGACAAATACCAGCTTCCCCTGGGCCTCTTCCAAAGAATCCGTAAACAGCAGCACCTGAGAAACCAGTCTGTCCCGGAATCCCATTCCCTCTGGCACATCCTCATACTCCGTATAGCTCAAAAACTGCCGCATATCAAAGCGAGGATTGTACCAGCTGATTGAATTCCCCCAGAAACAAATTTCATGGCTGTTTTCCGCACTGGCTACCGTCAGCACCGAGTCAAAGGTACCCGGCATGCCCAAGGTACCGGTGGAGACAGAGCTGGATTCCACCATATCGCCGCCCCAGTAGCTGTTATACGCGGTGGAAGCGTCGTTGCCAGCGGAGACCACCACATTGATGCCGGCCGCGTAAGCGGCATCATATACCTCTGTCACCCCTTCGTAGTACACGGGGCCGCAGGACGCGCCCAGGGAGAGGTTGGCGCAATCCACACCCAGGATGATGGCGTCTTCAATGGCGGACACCAGATAATCCAGATAGCAGTTGCCGCTGTTGTCAAAGACCTTCATCACCACCAGCTGTGCCTCCGGGGCAATGCCCATGGAGTCCATCTGGAACTCTTCCTTGGCCTCATCCACCAGATTGCCGGCTACAATTCCGGCCACATGGGTGCCGTGGCCAAACATGGTCTCGTCATCGGAACCAAAATTGGCCTCCCCGTCGCCATAGTTGTAGCCATAGGGAATCTTGCTGCTGTAGTATACCTGATCTGCCGTCAACCCTTCCGTCAGGGTCTCTGCATGCAGCACATTGGCGGCCAGAAGGTCCCCAATGGCAGCCTTGTCAAAGGCAACCAGGCTCTGATCCTTGGGTTCGATGGTAAACGAAGAATTCTCAAAGCACAGGCCGGTGTCGATGATGGCCACACTCATACCCTGGCCCGCATACCCTAGGTTCCAGGCGCCAGTTGCCCCCATAAGAGGACCGGTGTACTTCAAATTGGGAGAAATCCCACCGCTTACCGTTGTTGCGTGAATCTCGGGAATGGTATAGCTGGGCATCAGGAACGCCTTTTTCACACCATCCATCCGGTTGATAGCCGCCAGATCTGCGTACTTCACGGTGGCGGAAACGGCGTTGGTCAGAAGAGTGAAGTTCTCGGAAACCTGAATGTCATACCCCAGCTTCCGGCCGATGGATTGCGTCATCACCTGCTGCTGCTTTTTTACAGTCTGCATGGCATTGCGTTCCGCCGCTCCCAGGTCCTGGCCCAAATGAACCTGCATGGTGTCCATCTGACTGACAGCGTCTGCCTCAAAGGTGATCATCACGCGGACCATGGCGGAAGGAGCATAGGGCTCCGTCAGGAGGCTGAGCTTCTGGCCATCTTCCACCTGGACGCCGCTTAAAATTTCCTGAACAGCCTTGGAATAAGCAGCGGCCTCTTTGGCGTCAAATTCCTGGCAGGTCACAGCAGAGCCGTCTTCTGTCGTGAGATATCCGGCGTCACCACTTGAGAGCGCCGCCAATTCCTTGGCCTCGGCTGCGGACAGAATTCGCCCTGTGATATACATGTCGTGGTTGGCCACCCGGGTGAATTGTCTGTCCCCTTCCCCTTGGTAGATATATGTATATCCAGCAGGGACAAACGTAGTCTCATTGGCTTTGGCGTACACACAATGCTCCGCATCCTGGCGTTCTCCCACCGGACGTGGAGAAGCTTGCACCCCAACTGGCCCAGCAATGCACAGGGCCAGCGCGGCGCAAAGAACCAAGGCAAGGACCTTCCTCATCCGACTTCTCATAGTTTCGTACCTCCTCAAAATATTTTTATTATCACGCCGCTCGCCAGAAGCAAGCAACACAATAATCTGCAAAACAGCAACTGCGCTATTCTAATTCCCATGCACTTAATGCTCAATCTAATACATCGTAAGTATAGCAGATCAAAAGTTCTGTGTCAACATTAATCTGGTTTTTTTTGGCAATTTAGCGTAACCACTGGCCTCGCCAGGTCCGCCGGTGGATATCCTATGCACAGTGGGCTTGGCTTTATCCAAATGCAAAGAAAACCCCGGCAGAGAAATCTCTGCCGGGGTGTAAGTTCGGGCTATTGCTTAGTCAATCTCGGTGACGACACCGGAGCCAACGGTACGGCCGCCCTCGCGGATAGCGAAGCGGAGGCCCTTCTCGATGGCGATGGGGGTGATCAGTTCCACGGACATCACAACGTTATCGCCGGGCATGCACATCTCAACGCCCTCGGGCAGGTTGATGATGCCGGTCACGTCGGTGGTACGGAAGTAGAACTGGGGACGATAGTTGTTGAAGAAGGGAGTGTGACGGCCGCCTTCTTCCTTGGACAGGACGTAAACCTGGCCCTTGAACTTGGTCAGGGGGTGGATGGAGTTGGGCTTCGCCAGAACCTGGCCACGCTCAATGCTCTTCTTGTCCACGCCACGCAGCAGAGCGCCGATGTTGTCGCCGGCTTCTGCGTAGTCCAGCAGCTTGTGGAACATTTCGATGTCGGTGACGACGGTGTTCAGTTTGTCTTCACGCAGACCAACGATTTCCACGGGCTCGTTCTTCTTCACAACGCCACGCTCCACACGGCCGGTAGCCACGGTGCCACGGCCAGAGATGGTGAAGACGTCTTCCACAGGCATCAGGAAGGGCTGATCGGCCTTCCGGTCGGGAGTGGGGATATAGTCATCCACGGCGTCCATGAGTTCCTTGATGCAGGCATACTCAGGAGCAGCGGGATCGGTGGAATCGGACACCAGGGCGTTCAGAGCGGAACCCTTGATGATGGGGATCTCGTCGCCGGGGAACTCATAGTAATCCAGAGTCTCGCGAACTTCCATCTCCACCAGCTCCAGCAGCTCTTCGTCGTCCACCTGGTCGCACTTGTTCAGGAACACAACGATAGCGGGCACGCCGACCTGACGGGCCAGCAGCAGGTGCTCCTTGGTCTGAGCCATGGGGCCGTCGGAAGCAGCGATAACCAGGATAGCGCCGTCCATCTGGGCAGCGCCGGTGATCATGTTCTTGATATAGTCGGCGTGGCCCGGGCAGTCCACATGGGCGTAGTGCCGCTTCTCGGTCTCGTACTCAACGTGAGCGGTGTTAATCGTGATACCACGCGCCTTCTCCTCGGGAGCCTTATCGATGGAGTCGTAGGCCTCAAACTTGGCCTTGCCAGAGAAGGCCAGGTACTTGGTGATGGCGGCGGTCAGGGTGGTCTTGCCGTGGTCAACGTGGCCGATGGTGCCGATGTTGACATGAGGCTTGGTTCTTTCAAATTTCTGCTTAGCCATTGAAAAGTCCTCCTGTTACTATTTCTGAAACGTGAAATAAAGATAAGTGACGTTACAGCCCGAACTGCCTCTATCCTACTACAGATTCGGCAGAAAGGCAAGAAAAATTTATCCGCGTGCGCGCTTGGAGACAATCTCCTCGCTCTTAGACTTGGGCAGCTCCTCATAGTGGCTGGGCTCCATGGAGTACTGGCCACGGCCCTGGGTCTTACTTCTGAGGTCAGTCGCATAACCGAACATCTCAGCCAAGGGCACATTGGCGTCAATCTGGGTGGCGCCGTTGCGGGGGATCATGCCCAGGATGTTGCCCCGGCGAGCGGAAATGTCGCCGATGACGTCGCCCATGTAGTCGTCGGGAACCACCACGGCGACCTTCATAATGGGCTCCAAAATGGCAGGACTTGCCTTCCGGCAGGCCTCTTTAAACGCCATGGAACCGGCAATCTTAAAGGCCATTTCAGAGGAGTCCACCTCGTGGAAGGAGCCGTCAAACAGCGTAACCTTCACGTCCACCACGGGGAAGCCAGCCATCACGCCGGCCTGCATGGCGCCCTGGATGCCGGCGTCGACCGCAGGGATATACTCCTTGGGGATGGCGCCGCCCACTACACTGTTGATGAACTCATAGCCCTTGCCGGCCTCATTGGGTTCCACATGGATCTTAACGTGACCGTACTGGCCCTTACCGCCGGACTGACGGGCATACTTGGTATCCTGGTCCACAGCCTTGCGGATGGTCTCTTTGTAAGCGACCTGGGGCGCGCCAACATTGGCTTCCACCTTGAACTCCCGCAGGAGCCGGTCCACGATGATCTCCAGGTGCAGCTCACCCATACCGGCGATGATGGTCTGACCGGTTTCGTCATCGGTGTAGGTCTTGAAGGTGGGATCTTCCTCTGCCAGCTTGGCCAGGGCAATGCCCATCTTCTCCTGGCCGGCCTTGGTCTTGGGCTCAATGGCCACCCGGATCACAGGCTCCGGGAACACCATGGACTCCAGAATGATGGGATGGTCTTCATCGCAGAAGGTATCGCCGGTGGTGGTGTTCTTCACACCCACTGCGGCGGCAATGTCACCGGAATACACCATGTCAATGTCTTCCCGGTGGTTGGCATGCATCTGCAGAATCCGGCCCAGACGCTCTCTGGCGTGCTTGGTGGAGTTCATCACAGTCGTGCCCTTGGCCAGGGTACCGGAATATACCCGGAAGAAGCACAGTTTCCCCACGAATGGGTCAGTGGCAATCTTAAAGGCCAGGGCGGAGAAGGGCGCGTCATCGGAGGCAGGACGGAAATCCTCCTCCTCGGTGTCGGGGTTGATGCCCTTGACGCCCTTCTTATCCAGAGGCGACGGCATGTAGTCCACCACAGCGTCCAGCATTTCCTGGACGCCCTTGTTCTTGTAAGAGGAACCGCAGGTGACGGGCACCATGGTGTTGTCGATGGTAGCTTTCCGGATGGCGGCTTTGACCCGGTCCATGGGAATCTCTTCACCGGCCAGGTACAGCTCCATGATCTCGTCGTCTACCTCGGAGACGGCTTCCATCAGCTTCTCCCGGTATTCGTCGGCCAGGTCCTGCATGTCGGCAGGAATCTCTTCCTCCCGCATATCCTTGCCCAGCTCATCATAGAACACGTAGGCCTTCATCTTCAAAAGGTCAATGACCCCCTTGAAGTCGGACTCTGCGCCAATGGGGAGCTGAATGGGGACTGCATTGCACTTCAGCCGGTCGTGCATCATACCCAGCACGCGGTAAAAGTCTGCACCCATGATGTCCATCTTGTTGACATACACCATACGGGGAACTTTGTACTCGTCGGCCTGACGCCACACGGTCTCGGTCTGCGGCTCGACACCACCCTTGGCGCACAAAACCGTCACAGAACCGTCCAGAACGCGCAGAGACCGCTCCACCTCTACGGTGAAGTCCACGTGGCCCGGGGTGTCAATGATATTGATCCGGCGGCCCTTCCAGAAGCAAGTGGTTGCAGCGGAGGTAATGGTGATCCCCCGCTCCTGCTCCTGGGCCATCCAGTCCATGGTAGCCGACCCATCGTGGGTTTCGCCGATTTTATAGGTCCGACCGGTATAAAACAGGATGCGCTCCGTGGTTGTGGTCTTGCCGGCGTCAATGTGCGCCATGATGCCGATATTTCTAGTATTTTCAAGCGAGTACTGTCTTGGCATTGGGGAACTCCTTTGTTACCAGCGGAAGTGGGAGAATGCCTTGTTGGCCTCCGCCATTTTATGGGTATCCTCGCGCTTCTTCACAGATGCGCCGGTATTGTTGTATGCATCCATGATCTCAGCGGCCAGCCGCTCTCTCATGGTGCCTTCGCTGCGCTTACGGCTGTAAGCGGTAATCCAGCGCAGACCCATGGTCTGACGCCGGGCGGGGCGGACTTCGATGGGCACCTGGTAGGTGGCGCCGCCCACGCGGCGGGACTTGACTTCAACGGCAGGCATGACATTTTCCATGGCCTGCTGGAAGACTTCCAGTCCGTTTTTGCCGAGCTTTTCCTCGACAATTTCAAAAGCACCATAAACGACCTTCTGGGCTACGCCCTTCTTGCCGTCCAGCATGATGCTATTGACGAGCTTTGTAACCAGAACGGAATTGTAAATTGGGTCCGGGAGAATTTCTCTCTTCGGGACGTTACCTCTTCTGGGCACTTCGCTTCCCTCCTTCATATAAAGATGATTTCATAGGTACTTCAGAAGTGTGCTTCTGTTGGTGCCTGCCAAGAGGTTTTTTACAGGTTCATCTATAAAAAACGTCATGGCAAGGCCTTGCCTTGCGACAGGCGTGGAGTAGCAATCAAATGGAGGACAGCAAGAAATTACTTCTTGGCTGCCTTGGGCCGCTTGGCGCCGTACTTGGACCGGGACTGCTTCCGGTTCTGCACGCCCTGGGTATC
>UQXI01000059.1 GCA_900544975.1 uncultured Eubacteriales bacterium | reverse complement strand
GGACGTTGTCCTCCTCCAGGACGTAGATGAGCTTGGGGCAGGCGGGGGTGATCCAAACGCCGGATTCATTCTTCACGCCTTCGCACCGCTGCAGGAGCATTTCCTCGATGATGACGGCCAGATCCTTCTTTTCCTGCTCATTTTTGGCCTCGTTCAGATACATGAACACGGTGATGAAGGGGGCCTGCCCGTTGGTGGTCATGAGGGTGACCACCTGGTATTGGATGGTCTGGACGCCTCTGCGGATTTCCTCCCGCAGCCGCTCCTCCACCACCCGGGAGACGGTCTCTGGAGTAGGCGTCACGTGGAATTCCTGCAGCTCCCGCTCCACGGCAACCCGGATTTTCTCCCGGCTCACCTGGACAAAGGGGGCCAGGTGGGTGAGGGAGATGGACTGCCCGCCATACTGGTTGGAGGCCACCTGCGCGATGATCTGGGTGGCAATGTTGCAGGCGGTGGAGAAGGAGTGGGGTTTTTCGATCATGGTGCCGGAGATGACGGTGCCGTTTTGAAGCATGTCTTCCAGGTTCACCAGGTCGCAATTGTGCATGTGCTGGGCATAATAATCCGAGTCGTGGAAGTGAATGATGCCCGCCTCGTGGGCTTCCACCACTTCCTTGGGCAGCAGGATCCGCCGGGTGATGTCTTTGGAGACCTCGCCGGCCATGTAGTCCCGCTGGACGGCGTTGACGGTGGGGTTCTTGTTGGCATTTTCCTGCTTGACTTCCTCGTTGTTGCTTTCGATGAGAGAGAGAATCCGGTCGTCGGTGGTGTTGGACCTCCGGATGAGGCTCCGGGTGTAGCGGTAGGTGATGTACTGCTTGGCCACCTCAAAGGCGCCGTGGGCCATAATGGCCTTTTCCACCAGGTCCTGAATCTCCTCCACGGCAGGGCTCCGGCCCATCTCCTGGCAGCTGAGGGCGACGCTCTCTGCGATGCGGTGGATCTGGGTGGTGGTCATTTGAAACTGCTCTGCCACGGCGGCGTTGGCCCGGGTGATGGCAGACTCAATTTTGGAAAGGTCAAAGACGGCCTCGGCGCCGTTGCGCTTGATGATCTTCATGGGGAATTCTCCTCTCTTGTTGTACCTTCGGGGGCAGTCCCCGTATGTTCTGCCGGGCCCCGCCCGGCGTCTGTATGTGGTGTGACGGCTCTTATTATACTACATCTTGTGTTTTTTGCAACCCCAAAAACACAAAATTTGGGATTGGAGATTTTGTGGAACTTTTTGTGCGGGTTTTTGCGCAGCAGTGTTCCAGACCAAGGGGAGGAAAAGCTTTGGAAAAGTGGGAGGTTTTAGGAAATGGGGTTTGAATTTCAGGGGGCATTCCAGTATAATGACGGCGGACGCACATTGCGTCCCAAACGCTGGAACAGAACTTTTTAAGCGAAGGAGCCTGGAATATGACGCAGAGCTTTGGCAGTTTGCCCGGTGGGGAGGCCGCCCGTTTGTATACCATATGTGGGGGTGGCATCACCGCCGGGATCTCGGATTTTGGGGCAACCCTGGTGCGCCTGCTGGTGCCGGATCGCAATGGCCGTGCGGGTGACGTGGCCCTGGGGTTTGACACCGCCGGGGATTATCTGAAATACGGCGGGTGTCTGGGGGCCACAGTGGGCCGGAATGCCAACCGGGTGGGCGGCTCCTGCCTGAACGTGGGGGAGAAGACGGTCCGCCTGACGCCTAACGAGGGACCCAACAACCTCCACAGCGGCCCGGATTACTGGTACCACCGGATGTGGATGGTGGACCGGCTCACGGAAAGCGCCATCACCCTGGCGCTGGAGACGCCGGATGGAGACCAGGGTTTCCCCGGCGCGGGACGGGTGGAAGTGACCTATGCGCTGACCGGAGGCGCTCTGCGCATCACCTATCGGGGGATCTTTGACCAGGACACCTTGTTGAACATGACCAATCACACCTATTTCAATCTGGCAGGGGAGGACCGGCCGGAGGCGGCCATGGAGCAGACGCTGCAGATTCAAGCGGAGCGCTTCACCCAGGTGGACGAGGCCTCCATTCCCACCGGGCGTCTTCTGCCTGTGGCGGGGACGGCCCTGGACTTTCGCAGGCCCAAGGCCCTGAAGCAGGACCAGGAGGACAGTCTGCTGGCGCCCCAGGGGGGCATTGACCACAACTTTGTCCTGGATCCCGGGGAAGGCCCCGCCGCCCGGCTGGTGAGCCGGGAGACAGGCCGGATTCTTTCGGTGTACACCGACTGCCCTGGCATCCAGGTCTATACCGCAAACTTCCTGGAGGCCCGGGGAAAGGGCGGCCGGGTCTATGGCAGGCGCAGCGGGGTTTGCCTGGAGACCCAGTTCTACCCCGACAGCTCCAACCACCCCCAGTGGCCCAGCCCCTTGGTCCGGGCCGGAGAGGAAAAGACGTCGGTGACGGAGCTGGTCTTCGGCCTTTGCTGACGGTCTTCCCGGCAAACGGGTTTGTTTCCGTGGTTTGCCCCGTTTTTTTGGGAATAGGCCCTTTTCCTTTTGGGAAAATTGGTATATAATCATAGAATAATGGGATTGGAGCTGCCCTCTGCGGGAATTCGGCGGCTCTGGAATGAAAACAAAGGATGGAGTCTATGGAGCAGAAAATCGAGCTGTTTCCCGGTGTGAGCCTGCGGGGCGTCACCACCGGGCGGTTTAAAAGCGCTTGCCTCAGCTGCAGCTTTCTCCGGCCTCTGCGCCGGACGGAGGCGGCGAAAAATGCCCTCCTGGCCAATGTGCTGATCCAGGGCACAGAGGATCACCCGGATTTGCAGAGCATCTCTCAGGCCTTGGACAGCCTCTACGGCGCCAGCCTGGGGCCGCTGGTGCGAAAAAATGGGGACATTCAAACCTGGGGCTTTTATCTCAGCTTCCTGGAGGACCGGTTCGCCCTAGAGGGAGACCGGGTTCTGGAGCCCATGGCGGAGCTGCTGGGAGAGGTGCTCCTCCGCCCCCGGCTGGTGGAGGGGGCCCTGGATCCCCGCTATGTGGAGCGGGAGAAGGAAAATCTCATCAGCACCATAGAGACCTCCCTCAATGACAAGCGGGTCTATGCCGAGCGACAGATGCTCCGGGCCATGTGCCGGGAGGACAGCTTCGGGATTCCCCGGCTGGGAGATGCTGCGGATGTGGCGGCGGTCACCCCGGAGGAGCTGTACCGCCATTACCGGCAGACCCTGGGCACGTCCCAGGTGGAGCTGTTCTACGCCGGCAGCGCCTCCCTGGAGGCGGTGGCGGAGCTGCTGCGCCGGGTTCTGAGGGAGCTGCCCCGGCAGACGCTGGAGCCCCTGTCCCTGGCCCCCATGGGCCGCCGGGGAGGGGTTCAGTATTTGGAGGAGACCATGGATCTCACCCAGGGGAAGCTGTCCATGGGCTTCACCACAGGCATCACCACCCGGGATGCCGGATTTCCGGCGCTGATGGTTCTGAACGCCGTCTTTGGCGGGGGCCTCACCAGCAAGCTGTTTTTGCATGTGCGGGAGAAGCTGTCCCTGTGTTACTATGCCTCCTCCTCCGTCTATGGGGCGAAGGGCATTCTCACCGTGTCTTCCGGCATTGAAACCTGCAATTACCAGCAGGCAAAGGAGGAGATTCTCCGGCAGCTGGCAGCCTGCCAGGCCGGGGAGATCACCCAGGAGGAGCTGCAGGCAGCCCAGGAGGCCATTTGCTCCGGCCTGCGCACCATTCCGGATGCGCCAGGGCGGATGGAGGACTATGCCCTCTTCTGCCTTCTGAGCCGGTTCCCCCTGGACCGGACCGCTTACCGGGACGCCGTCCGCTCCGTCACTGTGGCAGATGCCGCCCAAGCGGCCAGGCAGGTGGAGCTGGATACCATCTTTTTCCTAAAGGGGGCCAAGGTATGAAGGAATTGCGTGATCCCCAGCTGGACGAGCGGGCGGTGACTGCCACGCTCTCCAACGGTCTTCCCGTGTGCGTGGTGCCAAAGCCAGGGTTTGCCAAAAAGTGCGCCTATTTTGTCACCAATTATGGCTCCATCGATACCAAGTTCACCTGGATGGGCCGGGAATATGACACGCCTGCGGGTGTGGCCCACTACCTGGAGCACAAGATGTTTGAGATGCCGGATCGGGACGTGATGCAGGAGTTTTCCGCCCTGGGGGCCAATCCCAACGCCTTTACCAGCTACGCCATGACGGCCTATTACTTCACCTGTACGGAGCAGTTTGAAGCCTGCCTGGAGCTGCTGCTCACCTTTGTCTCCACGCCCTACTTCACGGCGGAGTCTGTGGAGCGGGAGCGGGGCATCATTGGCCAGGAGATCCGGATGTATGAGGACAGCGCCGACAGCCGGGTGTATGAAGACCTGTTTGCCGCCATGTATCGCCATCATCCCGTCCGGGTGCCCATTGCCGGGACGGTGGAGAGCATCCAGGCCATCACGCCGGAGATCCTCCAGAGCTGCTACGACGCCTTTTACCACCCGGCCAACATGATGCTGTGTGTGGTGGGAGACGTGGACCCGGAGCAGGTGATTTCCATGGCGGAGCGGATCCTGCCCCGGGAGCGCCGCCCGCTTCCCCAGCGGGACTACGGCCCGGCGGAAGCGCCCGGTTGCACCACGCCCTGCACCCGCCGGCAGATGGATGTGGCCATGCCCACCTTCCAGCTGGGCTTCCCCTGCCCATGGCCTGGCTTCGGCCCCGCAGGCGCCCGGCAGGAGCTGGTGGGAGATTTGGCGGCGGAGGCGCTCATGGGAGAGTCCTCCCGGCTGTACCTGGAGCTGTATCAGGCGGGGCTCATCGACGCATCCTTTGCCGCCGGGTATGAGGACGTGCCTGGCATTGCCCTCCTTAGCTGCGGCGGAGACAGCCGCAATCCGGAGGCCGTCCGGGACGCCATCTGCGCGGAAGCCCGCCGTTTGGGGACCCAGGGCGTGGAGGACGAACTGTTCCGCCGGCTGAAAAAATCGGCGCTGGGCCGGCGGGTCCGGGGTCTGGACAGCTTTGACAGTACCTGCTTCCGCCTTTGCCAGGCCCACTTTTCCGGCACGGATTTCTGGACCTTCCCGGCGGAGTACGACGCTGTGACCAAAGAAGAAGTGGAAGCATTTCTGCGGCAGACGGTGCGGGAGGACCGCTGTACCATTTCCGTGGTTCTGCCGCGGCAGCAGGAGGTATGATCATGTATACTGAAATTTCCTTTCCCGGCCTGGGGATTTCCCTGAACCCCTCCACCGGGTTCACCCTGGGCGGCCTTACCATTCGCTGGTATGGCGTGGTCATTGCCCTGGGGTTGTGCCTGGCGGTGCTGTATGCCTGCCGCCGGAGCCGCCAGTTCGGCTTTCAGGAGGATGACATCTTGGATGGGGTCCTGTGGGTGACCCCCTTCGCCATCCTCTGCGCCCGGGCCTATTATTGCGCCTTCTCCTGGGAGAAGTATGCGGCCAATCCCATTTCCTGCCTGTATATCTGGGAGGGGGGCCTGGCCATTTACGGCGGCGTCATCGGCGCGGTGATTGGCTGTCTGGTCTACTGCCGGATCAAGAAGCTGAATGTGTTTGCCCTGCTGGACCTGGTCTGCCTGGGCTTTCTCATCGGCCAATGCATTGGCCGGTGGGGGAATTTCTTCAACCGGGAGGCCTTCGGCGAGGAGACCAGCAGTTTCCTGCGTATGGGGTTGTACCATGTGGCCACAGGCCAGACGGTGTATGTCCACCCAACCTTTCTGTATGAATCCCTGTGGAATTTGGTGGGCTTTCTGTTCCTCCACTTCCTGTCCAAGGGCCGGAAGTATGACGGCCAGACTGCCTTGCAGTACATGGCCTGGTACGGCGCGGGTCGGGCAGTCATTGAGGGCCTGCGCACCGACAGCCTGTACATTCCCGGCACCGACCTGCGGGTGAGCCAGATCCTGGCGGCGGTGGGCTGCGTGGTGGCCCTGGTCATTCTGGCGGTGCAGGCTGTGCGGAAGCAGGATCCCGCCCGGCTCTTCGTGAACCGGGTGGCGGCTGCACGGGCCCTGGAGGAGCAGCCGGAGGAAGAACCGGCGGCGGAGAAAAAAAGCCTGAGGGAACGGTTCCAAACCTGGCTCAGAACATAAACTTTTTGTAAAAAAACGGCGTTATGGCACCGGACAGGCCGGAATTGTGTTATAATAAAAAAGAAACCTGAACCGGGAGGAGATTCTGCCATGAGCCATTTTGATGAATTCTGGAACCGGGCTGCCAGCGCAGCCCAGACAGCGGCTTCGGCCACCAAGCGGGCGGCCAATTCCGCGAAGCTCTCCATTGCCATTGCCGCAGAGGAGGAGAAGGTCAAATCTGCATACCAGGCCATCGGCAAGCTGTACTATCAGGACAAGATTGCAGCTGCCGCGCCGACAGGTCCGGCCTATGACGAGCAGGTCCGCCGGATCGATGGGGCTCTTCAGCGCATTGGGGAGCTCCGGAGCCAGCGGGACGTGACCCCGCCGGACGAAGGCTATGGCGAGGCCAGCGACTTTGTAGATCTCACCGAGTAATCAACAGCGCAGAGCAGACCTGCTGCAATGGGGCGGGAGCCGTCAGAAGGCTTGGATCGCCCCATTGCAGCAGGTTCGGCGTTTCCCCCAGGGGATGAGACGCATTTCTGTCTATGCTGTGGAGACATACGACGGTTTTTTGGCAAAATCAAACAAAATGATGCTTTCCTTTTTCTAAAACATCGTGTATAATGAACGGGAAACCCGGCCAGGATTTGCCGGGAACATAAAACGAAAGGTTGGAGTTTGATGAACGCATTTATGCCGGCAAATATTCTGATCCCCCAGGTGGATTCTATGGAGAAATGGGCAGTCATCGCCTGCGACCAGTTTACCTCTGACCCCGCTTATTGGGCCCGCGTGGCCGAAACGGTGGGGGAGGCCCCTTCCACCCTGCGCCTGATTCTGCCGGAGGCAGAGCTGGGCACTCCCCAGGAGGCCGCTCACACCGAGGAGATCAACCGGACCATGGAGGCCTATTTGGCCAGCGGCCTGTTCCGGACATACGCCAATTCCTTTGTCTACGTAGAGCGGACACTTCAGAATGGTTCCCTGCGCAAGGGCCTGGTGGGTATGGTAGACCTGGAGGCCTACGACTACAATCCCGGTTCCACGTCCCCCATCCGGGCCACCGAGCGGACGGTGACGGAGCGTATCCCCCCCCGCCAGCGGGTCCGGCGGAATGCCAGCCTGGAGCTGCCCCATATTTTGCTCCTGTGCGACGACGACCAGAAGGTCCTGCTGGAGCCCATCGGCGCGAAGAAGGAGTGTCTCACCAAGCTGTATGATTTTGACCTCATGGAAGATGGCGGCCATATCACCGGCTACCTGGTCTCCGGAGAAGAGGCGGCCGCCTTTGAAAACCGGCTGACTGCCTACACCGCAGCCTGCCCGAACAAGTATCGGGATCTGGCTGGCGCGTCCCTGGTCTTTGCCGTGGGCGATGGCAACCACTCTCTGGCTACGGCCAAGAGCTGCTACGAAGAGCTGAAGGCCCAGAACCCCGGCGTGGACCTGTCGAACCATCCCGCCCGGTATGCCCTGGTAGAGCTGGAGAACATCCACGACGAAGCCCAGCAGTTTGAGCCCATCCACCGGGTGGTGGTGGAGACGGACCCGGAGGCCCTGCTGGCCGCGCTGGAGCCCTGGTGCGCGCCGGACGGCTATCCCATCACATGGTATGCCGGGGAGAAAACCGGTACGGTGTACCTGGACCGGAGCCGCAGCCAGCTGGAAGTGGGCGCCCTGCAGCAGTTCCTGGATGAATACCTGGGGGCAAATCCCGGAAAGATTGACTACATCCACGGCGACGAGGACCTGAAGACGCTGGCTCGCCAGGACCGGGCCATCGGCTTCCTGCTCCCGGCTATGGCCAAGAGCCAGCTGTTCCGCGGCGTGGTGGCTGACGGGGTTCTGCCCCGGAAGACCTTCTCCATGGGGCACGCCCGGGAGAAGAGATACTACTTGGAAGGAAGAAAAATTAAGTGAGCCAAACCCTGCGCGAGGGCGCTTTTGCAAAAATCAATTTGACGTTGGACGTCCTGGGCAAGCGGCCCGATGGCTATCATGACCTGCAGTCCGTGATGCAGACCATCTCCATTCGGGACGATGTGGAGGTGGAGGTGGGGACCGGGCAGCCCTGGACCCTCTCCTGCGACCGGGAGGATGTGCCCCAGGACGGGACCAACCTGGCCTGGAAGGCCGCTACGGTATTTTGCCAGGCGGCCAAGCGGGATCCCGAGGGACTTGCCATCCGGATTGCCAAGCGCATCCCCACCCAGGCGGGCCTGGGCGGCGGCAGCGCCGACGCCGGGGCGGTTTTGCGGGCGCTGAACCGGCACTATGGCTATCCCTTCTCCGTCTATGCCCTGGCGGAGATGGGGGCGGAGGTGGGCAGCGACGTGCCCTTTTGCACCCTGGGAGGCACGGTCCTGTGCCAGGGCCGGGGGGAGCGGCTGCGGAAGCTGCCGGACCTGCCGGAAACCCTGTTTGTGGTGTGTAAGCCGGAGTTTTCCGTGTCAACCCCCGCGCTATACCGCCGCCTGGATGAGACGGCCATTGCCCAACGGCCGGACCACACGGCCATGGAGGCCGCCATTGTCCAAGGGGACATCGGCGCCATCGCCGGGCAGCTGTGCAACGTGTTTGAGCCGGTGGTCACCGCGGACCATCTGGAGCTCAACTACATCAAGTCCCTGATGAATTCCTATGGGGCCCTGGGCTTTGCCATGACCGGTTCCGGCTCGGCGGTGTATGCCATCGTGCCCTCGTTCGAGTATGGGGCAGTGCTGTGCACCATGCTGAAGGACAACTACCCCCAGGTTTTTATTGCCAAAAGTGTATAATTTTTGAGGTTACCGTCCATACTGTGAGAAATTACGGATGGACGGTGACTTTTTATGGCGCGGTTTTGGAGACGGCTGGGGATTTTGGTACTGGCAGCGGGAGCGCTCACCTGGGGGGCGGGGCTCCTCCGGGACAGCAAGGCGCTGGAGAAGAATCTGGTCCGCCTTCACGTGGTGGCCAATTCGGACTCCCAGGAGGACCAGGATCTGAAGCTCCAGGTGCGCGATGCCATTGTGCAGCAGCTGAACGGCGTGATGGGGGAGCTGGATTCTGCCCAGGCGGCCAAGGCGTTCCTGACAGAGCACCTGGGGGAACTGCAAGAGACAGCCAACCGGGTGCTGCAGGAGGCGGGTTCCCATCTGAAGGCCCAGGTGAGTCTGGCTCTGGAGGAGTTTCCCACCCGGGTGTATGATACCTTCCAGCTTCCTGCGGGGCTTTACGAGGCGCTGCGGGTCACCATCGGGGCGGGGGAAGGGCACAACTGGTGGTGCGTGGTATTTCCTCCGCTGTGTACCACGGCGGCGGCTGGAGATATGGAAGAAGCGGCCCGGGATGCCGGATTGTCTGAGGATGATGTGGCCCTGATCACCCGCTCTGACGAAGGTTATACATTGAAATTCAAATCCATTGAGCTGTGGGAACAGTGGACAGCG
>UQXI01000058.1 GCA_900544975.1 uncultured Eubacteriales bacterium | reverse complement strand
ATCGTTAAATTTTTCTCCTGCTTTTTCTTGGTGCAACGGCATGTGAGACAGCCCCCTCCCCGCTTTGCATGTTCTGGTGATGTATGCCGCCATGCCCAGGGTCATAGGATTTGACAGGTGGACACCGCTGTGCTATGATACAAAAACGAAAGGAGCGAACCTGTATGACGTTCTATCAGATATTGTGGAGCTTTTTCCTGTACAGCTTTGCCGGATGGTGCTGCGAGGTCGTCTTTGCCGCCTGCAAAACCGGGCGGTTTGTGAATCGGGGCTTCCTCTTTGGACCCATGTGCCCCATTTATGGCTTTGGCGTTGTCGCCGCTGTTTTACTCATTGAGCCCATTCGGGCACACTGGCTCCAGGCGTATCTGGTCGCCGTTTTTGTCCCAACTGTCCTGGAATATATCGTCGGCTGGGGAGCTGTGAAGCTGCTACACACCCGGCTCTGGGATTATTCCCGGATGCCTTTGAACATCGGCGGTCATGTGTGCCTCCTGTTTTCCCTGGTGTGGGGGCTGGGCTGTCTGATCATTGTATATCTATTGCAGCCCCTGGTTTTGGAGCTCATAAAGCTTCTGCCGGTCCCTCTGAGCTGGGTGCTTTTGGCGCTGTTCACAGCAACTGCTCTCACAGACCTGATCCTCACTGCCATTGAAGCGGCCAAAATTCCCAAACGTCTGCGGGCACTGGAGGAACTGGAGCGGGGTCTGCGGCGGATCTCCGACGGGATCGGTGCAGGACTCTCCGGCCGCACTCTGGAGCTCTGGGAAAAGGGGCAGGAGAAATTCCCCTCCCAGAAATGGGAGGAGTTTCTGGGCACCTTGGGCAACCGGAAGCAGGAATTCCTGGCACAGCGGGATGAGATTTTGGAGAAATATCAGGGCCTCTGGGAAAAGCCCAGCCGAGGCTATGCCCGGCTTCTGAAGGCCTTCCCCCACCTGCAGCAGACAGAAGCGCACCGCCGCTTAGAGCGTCTCCGGACGCTCTATCGGCAGCGCCGGGACAAGGAGACATAACGCTCTACCATCTGCACGGAGACACCCGGCAAACAGAGCTTCCATTTTTGCAAGTTCCCGGCAATTTGTAATATCAGCCAGTGTCCCTATTCTGTGCGACTTTTGAGCCAAGTCAACATGCGGCCTGATTACCAAATGACACCACAACCGATGCGCTCTCCAGAGTCTCCCGCCGGTTGGGAGCGATAATCATCCGGCATCCGGTGCACAATGACGGTGTGGCCCCGGGCCTGACTGGGGAGAAACCGGCCGGTCCACACAGCGCTCCAGGCCTTGCCGTTTTTCGCCAGCAGCACCGGAAGATCCCCCAGATGTTCGGGATGGAGCTGGCCGGGCAGACCCCAGTGGGCCCCGGCCCCGTCAAATGGCTCCTGTCTCGTACGGCAGTTGTCGCCCTGGTGCAGGTGTATGCCGAAGAATCCGTCCCCGGGCAGACCCTCCACTTGGGCTACCACAATGGTCCCCCCGGGCGCCGGGTAGAAGAGTACCTGCCCCCGCAGATTTTCATAGCCGGGCGCACCGGTCAGGTTTGCCGCCGCCTCTGGGCGGATCAAAAAAATACGTTCCATTTCAAGCATCTTGCATACCTCCTCTCCTGCAGTTTATGTGAGAGGGGCAATTTTGGACCGCACCCGCAACCGCAGCCGAAAAAATCCGTCTGGATTCACAAAGGCCGGTGCCTGCATTCCGGTCCAACACCAGAACTGGGAGGGAATCCTATGAAAAAGCAGAATATGACTAAAAAACTGACCAGCCTCGCCGCCCTCAGCCTGACGGCGGCTCTGATGCTGACCTTTCCCGGCTGCCGGTCCTTCCGCCCAGCCAATCAACCAAGTACCAACCCACCTCAGGACACCGGCACCGAACCGGCCACAGAACCGGATGTGACCTGGAAGCCAGTGGAAAGCACCGTGGATCCTGGAGACCTGCTGATCCCCACGCCCACCGAGACGGAGCCGGAAGAGACCACCCCCGCCTCCCCCACCGAAGCCCAGGTCATCCGGGCCCAGGACATCTCTCAGTCCGCCCTGGAAAACTTGATGGCCCGCCATCCAGGCTCCGACCTGGTAGCCGGTTCCCTTCCCCTTGTCCACCTGCAGGATCAGACGGCCCTGGAGGAGTTCCTGAAGGAAGCCGGATCCCAGGTCCTGGAAGACGCCTGCCAAGGCTATGACGACGCCTTTTTCCAGGACCACGACCTCCTCATCGTCCCCCGCATCACCAACACCGGCTCCGCCCGCCACACGGTAGAGCTCTCGGCAGACAATTCCATCCTGACCGTCAAAATCACCGTCACCACCCCCGAAATCGTCACCATGGACATGGCCCACTGGTTCCTGGTCATCCCCGTCAGCAAAACCGACACCCAGGGTAGAACCCCCGTAGCAACCATCCCAGGGCTGTCGGGGGGGATTGGGGTACCAAATCCCGGGAATCCCGTTCGAAAATATCACTTGCGGTAATTCTCTTTTACGGATCAGAACGCAAGTTTGTAAATGCCGGCAATATAGGAAGCAGGCCCATTCTACCGAAATCGAATGGGCCTGTTTTGCACATTTGTTGTTGCAAAAACGTAGAATTGATGTAAAATTATAATTGAGCATGTCAAGTCCTTGCATGCCATGTGTCATTCTACATAGCAATCTGCCTGAGCAGAAAATAGCTCCTGATAAGGACCATCTTCTTGGATCAAGTCTTCATGACTTCCACACTGTACCATTTTCCCTTGATCTAGCACGAAAATCTCTTGACAAAATCTACAACTTCCCATACGATGAGAAATGAAAACACTGCCTTTGCCCTGCACCAAACGGTCAAATGTGGAAAAGATTTCATATTCGCTTTCCGGATCAAGCGCCGCCGTCGGCTCGTCCAAAATCACAAACGGTGCATCCTTATACAATGCTCTGGCAATGGCAATCTTCTGTGCTTCCCCACCACTGATGTTACAACCGTCCTCATCATACTTATATAAATTTGTATCCAATTGATGAGGCATTTGCTGAACGCGCCCCTGGATCCCAGCCTTTCTCAGGCAATCCCATATTTTTTCCTCATGGCCTTCCGTGCCCGCTGCCACGTTTTCACCTATAGGGAATGAAAACAGACTAAAATCCTGAAATACCACCGAAAACAGCGCCAAATAATCTTCATAGCAATAATCTCTGATATCTACGCCGTTCAGAGTGATTCTGCCTTCCGTAGGTTCATACAGCCTGCAAAGCAACTTCACAAAGGTCGTTTTTCCGGCGCCGTTCTTTCCCACAATTGTCACCCGAGTGTGGGATGTGATCTTGCAAGAGATGTCTTTTACTGCATCTGTTTCCGTACCTTTGTAGCGGAAAGAGACATGGTGAAATTCTATGCAATAGGACTCTCCAGGCATTTGCTGTATTCTGATACTACCAGAATCCTTCTTGTTTTTTATTTTGATAAAATCCTGGAATGTTTTTACAAACCCGGTTTGCAAAGCAATTTTCTGGTTCACAGTCAAGCACATACGGATTGCCTGATTTAGCAATACAATTGAGCCAATATATTGAGACAATTCGCCAATACTGGCAGCCCCCGACAATACTTTACAGATTACCACAACATACGCGGCCAAAGTACAGAGTCCCTGGGTGATCGTGTGCAATGTCTCTTGGTTTTTTGCGGCGTCATCATAATATTTGTTATAAAATCTAAGCGAATCATTCAGCGCCTTGCTGTGTTTTTGGATAATTAACTCCAGCATGTCAAATAGGCGAATTTCCTTTCCCATTTCGCCATTCATAAATACCTTGTCAGCAAAGTAGTTCAGTTTCCGTTCCACCTTCATCTTCTGTTGATATCCACTGCTGCTGTACCTCTTGAATCGCGCAGCAATTTCATTGCTCAGCAGGAAATTCCCCACTGTCACAAGCATCAGAATACAAAAAGAAACCGCCGGCGAAGAAACCCAAGAAACCCATCCTTGATACCCGACTGAAGGATTCAAACTGCTTAGGCGCAGCACCGCCGCAAAAGATATCAGGACTTGTGTCGCATTTTTCAGCAACTTGTTGTAGTATCCTAAAAAAACATTGTATCCACCAATATGATTCATCGAGTACACCGAATCAGATATTTTATGAAGTAGTTCTGTGTTTTCCATCTCTTCATAGTCAAGCTCCATTGCCTTCTGATTCACGCGCCGCAGCATCTTTCGATGCGCCCTGTCTGACTTATAAGTATGGATGCTGCTCAGTGCATCCAGCAGCAGACCACCCAAGAAGATAAAGATTGCAAGCACCACAGTGATCTGCACAGCTTTTGCAAAATTAGCCTCTATGAGCAAGTCTATGATACGAGCAGCGCAAAGCAGCTCTATGTATGGAAACACAGCTTCCAAGATTGCCTGCAACACAGAAAGTACAAGCAACCCCTTTTCTACTTTGTGGATTTGGATCAATGCCTGTATACCGTAGCGATGGTGAGATATCTGTAGACGTTTGTTATGCATCCCGATCCCCCTCCTGATAATAGGATGCCTGGATTGTGTACATACTGGCATACTTCCCCTTTCGGGCAAGTAATTGCTCATGGGTACCTTCTTCCACAATTCGCCCATTGCTCAGAAGAATGATTCGGTCGCAAAATTTCGTAGAACTGAGTCTATGAGAAATAAAAATGCTGGTCTTCTTCTTTGTTAACTCATAATATTCTTGGTATACTTTGCTTTCTGCAACAGCGTCCAACGCCGAGGTTGGCTCATCTAAAATTAAAATGGGGCGGTCTCGATATAGACAGCGGGCAATCATCAGCTTCTGCAATTCTCCGCCAGATAAAACAATGCCTTCTGCATCTAATTCTTTTGTCATATTTGAATTTAGACCCTGAGGAAAAGACGCAACTTTTGATCCAAGGCCCACCCTGTCCAGGCAAAAACGGACGCGCTGGTAATCTGTTCTTTCCTCAGGCATGCAAGATATATTTTCAGCCAAAGTTGCCGCCAGCAGATGGAAGTCTTGAAATACTGCCGTACACCACTGATACATTTCTTCCGGTGTAAATCTGGATGTATCAAACCCATTTATGAGCAGTCTCCCGGAAGTTGGCCGGTAAAGCCCACATATCATTTTGATCAAAGTCGTCTTTCCGGCTCCATTGTTCCCCACAATCGCAACTTTTTCACCAGGGTGAATTGTTAAGTTAAAATGCTCAAAAATTGGCTTCTCCGCCTCGGGAAACGTAAAAGAAACATCTTCCATGCAAATCTCGGGCGCAACATTTTCAAAAACCGGTGCTGATGGAGATCCCTCTCCCTGACCAGAGCAATCGCTCAGAACTTCCCGTGTGTTCCGAACATGGATACTGTTTATTTGCAAATATCGGATGTTATGAAAGATCTCCTCAATCCAATTGTTGATTCCAAACGCCAGCCCGATTGAAAACACAAAGTCATCTACAGCCATTCCGTTTTCTACCTGCCTCAATACCAGTAAGTATACAGTCAAATATTTCACTGCTAACAAGAGGCGGCCTGCAGCTTTCACCAAAAAGAAATAGGTTAGCTCTTTCCTATGCCACTTTATGTGAGACTTTGTCAACTCATCCCACTTTTGCAATATCCATGACTTTATTTGATATATTCTTATGTCTTTTGCATTTTTAATGTCTATTGCATCTCTGTTTATATGCTTTATTTTCGCCTCCAAGCCTTGCCACTCAACTTGGTTGTCTGATATCCACTTTTTCTGTAACGTACTCAACCACAAAGATATCGAAGATAACGCCACCTGCAGCAATGCAATCCGAAAATCTACTCTTGCCTCCAAAACACAGTAAACAACCAACCCTGTTATCCCAAGAAGGAGCTTTCGAGAATCCAGAATCATGTTATGGAAGCCACTATGGAAACCGTCATAAAAGGACTCTTGCCCCGCTTCATATTTGGTCTTAAACTTAGCGCTGTCGATATCTTCATAGCGAATCTCGCATATCTTAGCATAATATTCCTGTGATTTAATTATTCTATAATTATTTACAATTTTATTCGTATTGCTCTCAACACGATTCAATACGACAGCTAGCAGATAGATTGCTAGTATATAGGCAGCAATTATCCAGAACATTCCTAGATTCCCGCTCATCAAAAGCTTCACTGTATATGCAGGCAAATACGCCATTCCGCAGTCGTGCAGCACCCTACCCAATATGATAGTCGTAGCGCACATTCCGTACCAACTCGCTCGTCCTTCAAGTATGTACCTGTGGCTGAATTGTACTTCACTTGCAAAACTCTTTTTTAATATCTTGTTTTTAATATTTTTAACCATCATAATATACATCTGCTTCTGTGTGCCCGCACCTTCAGAATCTTTATTCACATCCCTACACCTTGCGGATTCGCATTTTATCCTGGAAGTTCCTTGTGCTATACTGCATTTAATAGAGAGTATAGCATAAATAAGATCATGCGTCAAGGTCAACGAAGCTGATTCAATATCGGAACGCCAGCCTTGACTTTACCCCCCATATGTGGTATATTTGCATTACTTTTCGAGCCCTATGTGGCAGAAATCCATTTCAACCAGATTGGAGAACCGTATTATGGAAAGAATCAAGACCATCGAGACCCGGGATCTGTGCGCCAGCGCGAAGCATGGCGGCTGTGGGGAGTGCCAGACTTCCTGCCAGTCTGCTTGCAAGACCAGCTGTGGCGTTGCCAACCAGCAGTGCGAGAACAAGGAGAAGGCTGACCGGTAAGTGGGGCCTTCCCCTCCCCCATTGGGGATGGGGAACTCTTCCGACAGCCTCCGGTGTATGGGGGCGTCTGTTTCCCCCACCGTCTCATGGAACACATGCCCCACGGGGCAAAATGGACGGGGCTTGTTGCAAAGCGGAACGGTCAAGACCGTTCCCTACAGGATCTTGCGCAGGATGCGAAGGCTCCATGCAGGATGCTGTAGGGGCAAGTCTTGGCCTGGTTGTTTTGCAACAGGCCCCTTTTACCTGCAAAGGAGGGCGCCATTTTGGTACATCAATATCAACTCAATGGCTTCAACATCGTGCTGGACACCTGCTCCGGCTCGGTCCACGCCGTGGACCCGGTGGCTTATGACGCCATTTCTCTATATGAAACTCACTCTACCCAGGAAATCCTGGATCAACTCCTGGAACAATACGCCGGCCAGCCCGATGTGACGGAGGCCGACCTCCGGCAGTGTCTGGAGGACATCGAGGGACTGAAACAGGCGGGAAAGCTGTTCTCCCCCGACCACTTTGCCCCCATGGCCGGGGAGCTGAAGCAGCGTTCCGGCAACGTGGTGAAGGCCCTGTGCCTCCATGTGGCCCACACCTGCAACCTGAACTGCTCCTACTGCTTCGCCAGCCAGGGCAAATACCACGGAGACCGGGCCCTCATGTCCTTTGACGTGGGCAAGCAGGCGCTGGATTTTCTCATTGCCAATTCCGGCGCCCGGCGGAACCTGGAGGTGGATTTCTTCGGGGGCGAGCCTCTCATGAACTGGCAGGTGGTCAAGGACCTGGTGGCCTACGCCCGCACCCAGGAGGAACCCCACAACAAGCACTTCCGCTTCACCCTCACCACCAATGGGATGCTCATTGACGACGACGTCATCGACTTTGCCAACCGGGAGATGGACAACGTGGTCCTGAGCCTGGACGGGCGCAAGGAAATTCACGACCGTCTGCGGGTGGATTACGCCGGGCGGGGCAGCTATGACCGGATCGTCCCCAAGTTCCAGAAGCTGGTGGAGGCCCGGGGAGACAAGAGCTACTACATGCGCGGCACCTTCACCCATGCAAATCCGGACTTCACCCAGGACGTATTCCACATGGCCGACCTGGGCTTCCGGGAGCTGAGCATGGAGCCTGTGGTCTGCGCCCCCGAGGATCCCGCCGCCCTTACCCCCGAAGATTTAGAAGTGGTGAAGGAACAATACGAGCTCCTGGCCAAGGAAATGCTCCGCCGGGACCGGGAAGGCCGGGGCTTTACCTTCTATCACTACATGCTGGACCTCACCGGCGGCCCCTGCATCTATAAGCGGATTTCCGGCTGTGGCTCCGGCACAGAGTACATGGCGGTCACCCCCTGGGGGGACCTCTATCCCTGCCATCAGTTCGTGGGCGAAGAGGCCTACTGCCTGGGCAACATCTGGGACGGCGTCACAAACCACGCCCTGCGGGAGGAGTTCCGCAGCTGCAACGCCTACGCCAGGCCGGAGTGCGCCCAATGCTGGGCGCAGCTGTACTGCTCCGGCGGCTGTGCTGCCAATGCGTTCCATGCCACCGGCTCCATCCGGGGCGTCTATGAACCGGGCTGCCAGCTGTTCCGGAAGCGAATCGAATGCGCCATCATGATGAAAGTTGCCCAGGCCCTGGGGGAGGAACAGCCGTGAACACCCCCGTGGCGGATTTTGTCCGGGCATATGCCAAAAGCGGCGTGAGCCGCCTCCACATGCCCGGACACAAGGGGCAGCCCTTTCTGGGCTGTGAAGCCCTGGACATCACGGAGGTGCAGGGGGCAGATGCGCTGTTTGAGGCGGATGGCATCTTGCTGCAGAGCGAGGAACACGCCGCCGCCCTCTTCGGCGCCGCCCGGACCCTGTACTCCACCGAGGGCTCCAGTCTGTGTATCCGGGCTATGCTGTTTTTGGCCCTCACCTGCCGCCCTGCCGGGACTGCTCCTCTGATTCTGGCAGCCCGGAACGTACACCGGAGTTTTGTCTATGCCGCCGCCCTGTTGGACCTGCCGGTGCAGTGGCTTTGGCCCAAGTTTGGTGGCAGCCTTTGCTCCTGCCCGTTTACCGGGGAAGACCTGGACCAGGCTCTTTCTTCCCTGCCCCAGCCACCGGCGGCGGTGTACGTCACCAGTCCCGATTATTTGGGGTGGATGCGGCCCATTGAAGAGCTGGCTCAGGTGTGCCACCGGCACGGGACCCTCCTGCTGGTGGACAATGCCCACGGGGCCTATCTCCACTTCCTGCCGGAGCCCTGCCACCCCATGGATCTGGGTGCAGACCTCTGCTGCGACTCGGCCCACAAAACGCTGCCGGTCCTCACTGGGGGGGCCTATCTACACATTTCCCACCAGGCGCCCCAGGCGGCTCTCTCCCGGGCCAAAAGTGCCATGGCTATGTTCGGTTCTACCAGTCCCTCTTACCTCACCCTCGCCTCTCTGGACCTGTGCAACCGCTATCTGGCGGGTAGCTACCGGGAGCGGCTCCGCCTGACACTGGAGCGGCTCCAAAACTTCCGTCACCAGCTGCAGGCGTTGGGGTGGCGCCTCCCCGACGCCGATCCCCTTCGCCTGACCCTCCATACCGCCCGGTCCGGTTGCTCCGGCAGGGAGATTGCCCAGCTTCTGCGGCAGAATCAGGTGGAATGCGAATTTGCCAGCCAGGACGAGCTGGTGCTGATGGTCACACCGGAAAACCCGCCTCAGGACCTGGAGCGGGTCTTGCAGGCCCTAGGCCGTGCCCCGGCCGGCCCCCCTCTCCCATCGGCTCCCGTACTGTCTGGGACGTCCAGTATCCAGGTGATGACTCTCCGGGAGGCCCTCTTTTCTCCGCAGGAAACCATTCCTGTCAATCAGGCTTTGGGCAGAATCTGCGGCGCTCCCACCGTCGCCTGCCCTCCTGCCATTCCCATCACCGTCTCCGGAGAACGCTTCACCCCAGAGGCCCTGGCGCTTTTCCGGCATTATGGGATAACAGCTGTGGATGCCGTCATAGAATCACCGTCTTGCTGCATTACATAGGAGCTGTTCTATATGTACGTCCGGTGGGGACCGGTGGGGACCGGTGGCGGTAACATAAACCGTAATATTTTTTGCAATTACAACATACTATGACGATTATAAGGGCGCCAACCTGCATGCAGGTTGGCGCCCCCGTTGCTTCATGTAATGATCTTTCTTACTGGTGAT
>UQXI01000057.1 GCA_900544975.1 uncultured Eubacteriales bacterium | reverse complement strand
TGACGCTGTTTACATCCCAAAGCGCCGCCATGTTTTACGACAAGCTTTTCAGCAGTCTGGACTTCACGCTGCCCAGGGCGGCAACCGGGCGGGGCTTCCCCAAAGAAGCCATGGTCGGCGCTTTTATCGTTATGAAATGCGAGGGCTTCGCGCAGATCACAGATTTGGCGGATTATCTGGACAACAACCGCCTCATCGCCCATTATAGTAGGGTGGGCGGTTTATATATTTGGAACTATGTCTCCTGCGGGTTCTGCTGTGTCTGTTGTGCTGCCTTCACTATGATCTCTGTGACCAGGGCTTCCAGCCTTCTGTACAGACATTTCATCAGCAATGCCAGCAGTGCCGCTGTCAGCATCAGAAAAATGTATGTTTACTCTCATTGAAGCAGCCGCGCACTGATCTCCTGCCCTCCATTTCCGACCGTAAGAGGGCTTCTCACCTATAGTGTCGTTCCATACCTCCCCAATTTGCCGAATCACTATCTCCTGTTGACTGCAAAACCACATCATTCTGAATTTGGAACATTTGGAACGCTGCGTTCTTTTTTATACTGATCCCTCATTCTGTAATACGTTCCCGCACCGATATTCATTTGCCTGCAAGCTGCGGAAATACTCAACTCATTTGCTTCTATTTTGGTCCGCAATTCCTCAAAAAGCTCTGTGTGACGCTCCCTCTGCGGGGCACTCTTGATCTTACGCCAATAACGGTAGTAGGTTGTCTTCCCAATGCTCATCTTCCGGCAGACCTCCGCTACGGTCATCTGTCGTCTCTCCACAAGGTCGAAGCACCGGTGCAGCCCCTCCATAAACCGAGACAGCCGCGCCGCATCTCCGGTGTCCCTGCTTGTCAACAGCGCAAGGTCGGAAAGCACCGCCTGCCAGTGACCTGCCGCCGTGTCAATCTTAGGAGACTTGCAGAGCAAAGTTGCCTGCTGTCGATAGAGGGCAAGTGCCATCTCCACAAACGCACCGGCTGTGCCGCCCAGCTCACCACCCATCTCCACGGTTACACTGTCGTCCGCTCTCACATACGCAAGCAGCTCCCGCAGGACGTTGCCGTCCCCATCGACCTCCGTGTAGACTCTGTCAAAACCCTCCGGCGCTGCGCCCTTTCCTCCGCGCCTGTAATAAAACCTCATGCTGCATCACCTCTGCACGGACTGTACCGCACAACCATGCCAAAGGCAATGCATCGCTTTCGTTGATGCCGCCGACCCTTCCAAGTGCCGCTTCCGCGTGCCATTCAGAGTGCCATTCCGAGTACCGGCGGCACACGGAATCTCTCCATGGCGCAGTTTTTCTCAACCTGCCCCGCAGAAGATGCAAAAAAATCCGGTATCGCTCCAAACGGAACAATACCGGATTTTGTCTGTTTTCAGCCAATGATGCCCGCAAAGGCAGTTACATCAAAGGTTTGCAAGTTTCGAGCCGCTTTGTGAACGCTCAAAAGATCGCTCACATTTCCTTGATGGCAGCCTGAGCGGCGGCGAGGCGGGCGATGGGGACACGGAACGGGCTGCAGGAGACATAGTCCAGACCGACCTTGTGGCAGAACTCGACGGACGTGGGATCGCCGCCGCCTTCATGCTGGGGGCCTGCGGGGTCCAAGTGGGCACCCGCTTCCTGGTGGCAGAGGAGTGCTCCGTTCACCCTGTCTACAAGGAGAAAATCCTCAAGGCCAGCGATATTGCCACCATCACCACCGGCAAGCGCCTGGGACATCCGGTGCGCAGCCTGAAAACCCCCTTCTCCCGGGACTACGCCAAGGCGGAGTTCAGCGGCATCTCCGATGATGAGCTGTCCGGCCGGGCCACCGGCGCCCTGCGTCTGGCAGCCAAGGAGGGCGATGTGGAGCGCGGCTGCTTCCTGGCCGGCCAGGTGGCAGGCATGATCCATCGGGAACAGCCTGCGGCCGAGATCATCCGTGAGATGTTCGATCAGGCAGAGCCGATTCTGAAAGGAGCTTGTCAATGGGTAAAATAGCCTTTGTCTTCGCCGGCCAGGGGGCCCAGTATCCCGGCATGGGCCAGGAGCTGGCCCAGTGCTCCCCGGCGGCCGCAGAGATTTTTGCAAAGCTGGACGCCCTGCGGCCGGGCACCTCTGCCCAGTGCTTCGGGGGCACCGATGAGGAACTGAAAGAGACCAAGAACACCCAGCCCTGCATGTTTGCCGTGGAGCTGGCCGCCGCCGCCGCCCTGGAAGAGGGGGGGCTGCGGGCGGACATGGCCGCTGGATTCTCCTTGGGGGAGATTGGAGCCCTGACCTACACCCGGGCAGTGGACCTGGAGACCGGTTTCCACCTGGTCTGCCGCCGGGGGGAACTGATGCAGGCGGCCGCGGAGGAGCAGCCCACCGCCATGGCTGCGGTGCTGAAGCTGTCCAACGAGGAGGTGGAGCAGATCTGCGCCCAATTTGCGCAGGTCTATCCGGTCAACTACAACTGTCCCGGACAGGTCTCCGTGGCCTGCGCCAAGGAGCAGCTGGCCCCCTTCTCCGCCGCGGTGAAGGCGGCCGGGGGACGGGCTCTGCCGCTGAAGGTGCGGGGGGGCTTTCACTCGCCCTTCATGGCCACGGCAGCCCAGGGCTTTGCCCAGGTGCTGGAGGAATGCCGGGTGGGACAGCCGGAGATGCCCCTGTATTCCAACCGGACGGGGGCGGTCTACGAAGGGGACCCCAAACCTTTGCTGTCCCAGCAGATTGCCTCCCCGGTTCGGTGGGAGACCATCGTGCGGAATATGATTGCCGCCGGGGCGGACACCTTTGTGGAGCTGGGGCCGGGCAAGACCCTGTGCGGCCTCATTGAAAAGATCGACAAAACCGTGAAAACCTACGCGCTGTCCACCCAGGCGGACTTGGAGACCATCTTGAAGGAGGTCAAAGGATGCTGACAGGAAAGACGGCGGTGGTCACCGGTGGTTCCCGGGGCATCGGCGCGGCCATTGTGAGAAAGCTGGCCTCTCAAGGGGCCAACGTGGCGGTGGTCTATGCCGGCAGCCAGGCCCTGGCGGAGGAACTGTGCGCCCAGTGCGCGGCGGAGTTTTCGGGAAAAGCCGTGGCCTACCGCTGCGACGTGGCGGATTTTACCGCGGTGAAGGACCTGATGGCCCAGATTAAAAAGGAGTTTGGCACCGTGGACATCCTGGTGAACAACGCCGGGGTGACCCAGGACGGCCTGCTGGCCATGATGAAGGAGGAGAGCTTTGACCGGGTCCTGGACGTGGACCTGAAAGGGGCTTTCAACTGCATCCGGCACTGTGCCGGGATGTTCCTGCGGCAGAAGCACGGCGCCATTGTCAATGTCAGCTCCGTGTCCGGGATGATCGGCAACCCCGGCCAGGCCAACTACTCCGCCGCCAAGGCGGGGCTCATCGGCCTGACCAAGGCCGTGGCCAAGGAGCTGGCCCCCAAGGGGATCACCTGCAACGCGGTGGCCCCGGGCTTTATCGAGACGGATATGACCCGAGACCTGTCCGGCCAGGACAACGGGCTCCTGGCCGCCATCCCGCTGGGACGGATGGGCCAGCCCCAGGAAGTGGCTGAGGCAGTGGCGTTTTTGGCCACCGCGCCCTATATCACCGGTGAGGTGCTGCGGGTGGATGGTGGCATTGCGATGTAACATTTTTGGGGGGAAGGGTCTGGGGCCCTTCCCCGTTAAACGGAGGACCAATACCAATGGAGAATACCATGCGCAGAGTGGTGGTAACCGGCCTGGGGGTCATCAGCCCCGTGGGCAACACGGTGGAGGCGTGCTGGAACAGCTTGAAGTCCGGCGTCCACGGCATCGGCCCCATCACTCTTTTTGATACCACAGACTACAAGACCAAGATCGCGGCCGAGGTGAAGGACTTTGACCCCCGGGCCTATATGGACAAAACCGAGGTACTGCGCAGCGACGCCTTTTCCCAGTACGGGGTGGCGGCGGCCTGCCAGGCGGTGGAGGAGAGCGGCGTCATCGGCACCCTGCCCCCCGAGCGGGTGGCGGTGTACTTCGGCTCCGGCATCGGCGGCATTCGCACCTTTACCGAGGAGCACAATAAGCTCCTGGCCCGGGGCCCCAAGCGGGTCTCCCCCTACTTTATCCCCATGCTCATTGCCAACATGGCCGCGGGAATGATCGCCATTCGCTTTAACTGCCGGGGGGCGGCGATGCCCTCGGTGACCGCCTGCGCCTCCGGCACCAATGCCATCGGTGAGGCCATGCGGGCCATCCGCCACGGCTATGCCGACGCGGTGATCACCGGCGGTTCTGAGGCGGCCATTACGGAGTGCGGCGTGGCCGGCTTTATCAATATGCAGGCCCTGTCCACCTCGGAGGACCCCAACGCGGCCTGCCTTCCCTTCGATAAGAGAAGAGGGGGCTTCGTCATCGGGGAAGGGGGCGCTGCCCTGGTGCTGGAGGAGTATGAGCACGCAGTGAAGCGGGGCGCTAAGATCTACGGCGAGGTGTGCGGCTACGGCGCCACCTGTGACGCCTTCCACATCACCGCGCCCCGGCCCGACGGCAGCGCCGGCGCCCGGGCCATTCAGCTGGCCCTGCAGGAGGCTGGCCACCAGGCCGGAGAGCGGGTGTACATCAACGCCCACGGCACCGGGACCCCCATGAACGATTCCCTGGAGACCCAGGTGGTGAAGCTGGCCCTGGGAGAGGAGGAGGCCAAGAAGGCCTACATGAGCTCCACCAAGTCCATGACCGGCCACATGCTGGGCGCCGCCGGCGCCATTGAGGCCCTGGCCTGTCTGAAGGCCCTGAATGAGGGCGTTCTGCCGCCCACCATCAACCTCCTGGACCCCGACCCGGCCTGTGACCTGAACTATGTGCCCAACCAGGCGATCCACACGGAGGTGGACCTGGTTCTCTCCAACTCCCTGGGCTTTGGCGGCCACAACGCCTGCATTGCCTTCCGGAAGGTGACACGATGAACGAAGCAGAAATTAGAAAGTATGCCGAGCTGATGCGGGAGCTGGACCTGACCGGCCTGGAAGTGACGGAGAACGGCTGTGTGGTCCGGCTGGAGCGCACCCCGGCCGCCCCGGTGCTTCCTCGGGAGACGGTGGCGGTTCCCCCGGCCCCGCCAGTTCCCGCGGCTGCGCCCCAGGAAGGGACCACGGAGGTCACCTCTCCCATGGTGGGGGTCTTTTACGCGGCCCCGGCAGAGAACGCGGAACCCTTTGTCAAGGTGGGAGACCGGGTGAAACGGGGACAGACCCTGTGCATTGTGGAAGCGATGAAGCTGATGAATGAGATCATGGCCGAGCTGGACGGAGAGATCGTGGAGGTCTGCGTCCAGAACGGGCAGGTGGTGGACTTCGGCTGTCCCCTCTTCCGCATCAAAGGGCAGTAAGGAGGACCGCGATGAATCGAGATGAGATCAAAACCATCCTGCCCCACCGGGACAGCATGCTCCTGCTGGATCAGCTGGACCGGGAGGGAGAGATCGCCCATGGACAGTACCGGGTGAAGGGGGACGAGTGGTTCCTCCAGGGACATTTCCCCGACGCCCCGGTGGTGCCTGGGGTGATTCTCTGTGAGATTCTGGCCCAGTCGGCGGGGATTTTGATGCAGGATTCCCTCACCGAGGACACCATCCCCATGTATACCAGCATGAAGAACGTGCGGTTCCGGGCCCCGGTGCTGCCGGGGGACCTCTTTGAGACCAAGTGCCGCATCACCCGGGCCAAGCATCCCTTCTATTTTGCCGAGGGAGAGGGGTATGTGGGGGATACCCTCTGCGTGAAGGCGGAATTCTCCTTTGGGATTACGGAGCGCGAAGTATGTTTTCAAAGATCCTGATTGCCAACCGGGGGGAGATCGCCCTCCGGGTGCGGCGGGCCTGCCGGGAGGCAGGCATTGAGACGGTCTCGGTGTATTCTCAGGCGGACGCGGAGGCCCTCCACGTCCAGCTGGCCACCCGGTCCGTGTGCATCGGCCCTCCCCGGGCCGCTGACAGCTACTTAAACCCTCAGGCGCTGCTCTCTGCCGCCATAGCCACCGGCTGCGACGGTCTGCACCCCGGCTACGGGTTCCTGTCGGAAAACCCGGAATTTGCCGACGCCTGCGCGGAAAACGGCATCACCTTCATCGGTCCCTCCGGGGACGCCATCCGGAAGGCCGGCTCCAAATCCGCCGCCCGAGACCTGATGCGCGCCGCCGGGGTTCCCGTGACTCCCGGCTCCGACGGGCCGGTATCCTCCGTGGCGGACGCTCTGGCCGTGGCGGAGACGGTGGGCTATCCCGTTTTGCTGAAGGCCAGCGCCGGTGGCGGCGGCCGGGGCATCCGCCGCTGCGACAGTTCTAAAGACCTGCCCGACGCTTACGCCGCCGCCAAAGCGGAGGCCAACGCCTGCTTCGGAAACGACGAAATGTATCTGGAAAAGCTGGTGCTGGAGCCCCGGCACATCGAGTTTCAGATCTTAGCGGACCGGCAGGGCCACGTCATCCATCTGGGAGACCGGGACTGCTCCATCCAGCGCCGGAACCAGAAGCTCATCGAGGAGGCCCCCGCCCGGTGCCTGACGCCGGAACTGCGGGAGGAGATGGGCCGGGCCGCCGTGAAAGCGGCGCAGGCCGTCCGCTACGAGGGCGCGGGCACTGTGGAATTTCTGCTGGACAGCGACGGGCAGCATTTCTACTTTATGGAGATGAACACCCGGATTCAGGTGGAGCACGGCATCACGGAGATGATCACCGGCGTGGATCTGGTGCGTCAGCAGCTTCGCATCGCCTCCGGTCTGCCCCTTGACCTGACCCAAGAGGGCGTGACCCTCACCGGCCACGCCATCGAGTGCCGCATCAACGCCGAGGACCCCACGGCCAATTTCCGGCCCTGCCCCGGCAAGGTGGAATTTCTCCACTTCCCCGGCGGCCCCGGCGTCCGGGTGGACTCCGCCCTCTATAACGGCTGCACCCTCTCCCCCTATTACGATTCTCTGGCCGCCAAGGTGATGGTCCACGCCCCCACCCGGCTGGAAGCCATCCGCAGGATGCGCCGCTGTCTGGAGGAATTTACCTTAGAGGGCTTCCCCACCAATGCGGAGCTGTCCTATGAGCTGCTGTTCCACCCCACCTTTGTCCGGGGCGGCTGCACCACCGCCTTTCTGGACCGAAGCCTGCCGGAGCTGCTGGAATTCAGCCGCCGGGTAGACGATCACAAAGGATAATACATGGAAAACATTTTTGCGAAACGCCGGGCGCGGCTGCTGGCCATGAAGGCCATGCGGGAGAATTACGTCCCCGGTGAAAAGTTAGTCACCTGCCCCCATTGCGGCGGGGAAAGCCAGCGCAGGGACGTGGCGGCGGCGCTGTCCGTCTGCCCCCTGTGCGGCTACCACTTCCCCATGGGGGCCTATTACCGGCTCAGCAGCGTGCTGGACCCCGGCTCCTTCCGGGAGCTGCATGAAAAGCTGACGGCCAATGACCCCCTCCGCTTCCCCGGCTACGGGGCCAAGCTGGACGGCGCCCGCCGCAAGACCGGTATGAACGAAGCCGTAGTCACCGCCACCGGCACCATGGGCGGAAGCCGCTGCGTGGTGGGCGTGCTGGACAGCCGCTTTCTCATGGGCAGCATGAGCGCCGCCGTAGGGGAAAAGCTGACGCTGGCCATCGAGTACGCCGGAAAAAACAAGCTGCCCCTGATCCTCTTTGCCGCCAGCGGCGGGGCGCGGATGCAGGAGGGCATTTTATCCCTCATGCAGATGGCGAAAACCAGCGCGGCTCTGGCCCGGTTCGCGGAAAAGGGACTGCTGTACATCTCCGTTCTCACGGACCCCACCACCGGCGGCGTCACTGCCAGCTTTGCCTCGTTAGGAGACATTATTCTGGCCGAACCCGGTGCGCTTATCGGCTTCGCCGGGCCTCGCGTCATTCAGCAGACCATCGGCGAGACCCTGCCGGAGGGCTTTCAGCGGGCGGAGTTTCAGATGGAGCACGGCTTTGTGGACGCGGTGGTCCCCCGGAAGGATCTGCGGGACACCCTGATCCGTCTGCTGAAGCTCCACGGGAAAGGAGAACGCCATGGCTGAGAAAACCGCCGCGGAGCGGGTGGCGCTGGCACGCCATCCCCAGCGGCCCAATATCACGGACTATATCGACGGACTGTTCACCGATTTCTTTGAGCAGCGGGGAGACCGGGCCTGCCGGGAGGACCCCGCCATTTTAGGCGGCGTTGCCCTGTTCCACGGGCGACCCGTTACCGTCATCGGCACCCGGAAGGGCAAAACGCTGGAGGAAAATCTCCGGTGCAACTTCGGGATGCCGGGGCCGGAGGGCTACCGCAAGGCGCTGCGGCTCATGAAGCAGGCGGAGAAGTTCCGCCGCCCTATATTTACCTTTATCGACACCGCCGGGGCCTATCCCGGTCTGGAAGCCGAGGAGCACGGTCAGGGCGAGGCCATCGCCCGGAACCTCTTTGAGATGAGCCGTCTGACGGTGCCGGTCATCGCCGTCGTCACCGGGGAGGGCAACAGCGGCGGCGCGCTGGCGCTGGCTGTGGCCGACCGGGTGCTGATGCTGGAAAACGCCGTGTACGCCATTTTGTCCCCGGAGGGCTTCGCCTCGATCCTGTGGAAGGACGCCCAGCGCTCCGGCGAGGCGGCGGAGCTGATGAAGCTCACCGCCCCGGAGTTGAAAAAGCTGGGGGTCATCGACGGCATCGTCCGGGAGCCGGAGGGCGGCGCGCAGGCCGACCCCAGCCGGATGCTGTGGAATCTGGACCGGGCGCTGACCGCCTGTCTGGAACCCCTGCTGAAGGAAAGCGCCGTCAGCCTGACGGAACGGCGCTATCAGAAATTCCGCGCCCTTGGCCGCGGGAAGGAGGACACATGAACGGGATCAAGCTCCGGGGCACAGGCCGCTGTGTCCCCGCCAATACCGTCACCAACGACGATCTTTCCCGGCTGGTGGATACCAATGACGAGTGGATCACCGCCCGCACCGGCATCCGCAGCCGCTACCGCTGTGAAAAAGAGACTCTCACGGAGCTGTGCGTCAGCGCCGCGCGGGATGCCCTGCACATGGCCGGGATCACCCCGACGGACATCGGCGTGTGCATCGTGGCCACCGTCTCGGCGGATACCGTGGTGCCCTCTGCCGCCTGTCTGCTGCAACGGGCGCTGGGTCTGCCGGAAGATACCCCCTGTTTCGACCTGAACGCCGCCTGCACCGGCTTTGTCTACGCCCTGCACACTATGGAGTGCCTGCTGAATGCCTCCCCCCGGAAATTCGGTCTGGTGGTGGGGGCGGAGGCTTTGAGCCGCGTGGTGGACTGGACGGACCGGGGCACCTGTATTCTCTTTGGAGACGGCGCGGCCGCCGCCGTGGTGGAGTGCCGGGAGGGCTGGCCCTCCATCGGGGCCGTTCTGGGCAGCCGGGGGGACGATGTTCTCCTGCGTCTGCCGGGCCTTGGCCGGGGAGCGCCCAACGTCCTGTCCATGGAGGGGACGCAGGTGTTCAAATTCGCCGTGGAGACCGTTCCCGCCTGCATGGACGCCACGCTGAAAAAGGCGGGACTGACCCCGGCGGACATCGACTTCTTCGTGTTCCATCAGGCCAACGCCCGCATCATTGACCTGGCGGTGCGGAAATACCGCATCCCGCCGGAAAAATACTACAAAAACATCGACCGTTACGGCAACACCGCCGCTGCCAGCGTCCCGCTGGTCCTCAGTGAGCTGGTGGAGCAGGGCCGCGTGGGTCCCGGCAGCCGCCTGCTGCTGACGGCCTTCGGCGGCGGCCTGACCTGGGGCGGCGCGGTGCTGGAAATGGCGTGAAATTGAGGAGTACACTATGAAAAAACTCAACGAGCTGCTGGGGACGGAATTCCCCATTATCCAGGGCGGCATGGCCAACATCGCCACAGGCGAATTTGCCGCCGCCTGCTCTAACGTGGGGGCCTTGGGCGTCATCGCCACCGGCGGGATGCTGGAGGCGGACCTGCTGCGCAAGCAGATCCGCATCTGCAAGAGCCTGACGGACAAGCCCTTCGGCGTGAACCTGATGCTGATGAACCCCTGCGCCGACGAAATGGCCCAGATCATTATTGAGGAGGGCGTTCAGGTGGTGACCACCGGGGCGGGCAGTCCCGGCAAGTACATCCCCGCGTGGAAAGAGGCCGGGATCAAGGTGCTGCCCGTGGTGGCGGCCTCCATCCTTGCCAAGCGGCTGGTGAATCAGGGAGCCGACGCCATCATCGCCGAGGGCATGGAGTCCGGCGGCCATGTGGGGGAAATGACCACCATGGCGCTGGTACCCCAGGTCATCGACACGGTGGATGTTCCCGTCATCGCCGCCGGCGGCATTGCCGACGGACGGCAGGCAGCAGCGGCCTTCGCTCTGGGGGCCTGTGGCATTCAGGTGGGCACCTGCCTGCTGACAAGCCTTGAGTGCCCCATCCACGAAAACTACAAGCTGGCCCTTCTGAAGGCCAAGGACAGCGACACCACCGTAACCGGCCGCTCCATCGGCGGTCCCG
>UQXI01000056.1 GCA_900544975.1 uncultured Eubacteriales bacterium | reverse complement strand
AGGGAGTAGGCGTGTAAAAAGCGCGCGAGAGTTCAAATCTCTCTCACTCCGCCAAAAAAGCCGCCTTGCTTTGCAAGGCGGCTTTTTTAACAAGCGGAGTAGGGAACGATCGGCAGACAGTGGAGCTAGTTTGGCAATCACTGGCATGTTTTTATGGGTCCATTCGGAAGCGGCGGGTGTGTCATTCCCAGCCGCTTGCCTTATTCCACACTGCATATAGTGAGTTTAGCACCCAGGGCATCAGCAATCTTTACAAAGGTTGAGATTGTGGGGGTGCTTTTCTTACGCTCAATTCGGGCAATCACGGATTGTGTCATACCACAACGGGCAGAGAGTTCTTTCTGGGAAAGTCCTTTTGCTTTGCGTAAGACGATGATCCGATCGATGAGGGCGGAACACTGTTCAGACATCGGTTGCACCTCCGGTTGGAGTACTGCATTCGTAAAGATGACAAGGGTCGAGGTCGATGTCATCGTTCCAAGCGACAGAACAGCCGTCTGCAAAAGCCCGCAAGAAAAATGCAGGCTCTCGTAAAGGAAAGAAAATGTTTTTGGTTAACAGGGGACGGGCATCGTAGATCCGTGTTTCTCCATTGCCAAAGGTGAGGTGCAACATGTAATCCGGCGTTGCGGTCACAGCTTTGACAGTAGGAACAGGATTTCCGGAATGGCAGATATTTTCCATCGAATTTTACCTCCAGTTCCCTAGGTTTCACGAAGAGGGTCGATTTTATAGAGAGGCTGCTCTTCTATGGCAAGCGTCCAGTTGGCTAGAAGTTCGTCTTTGTGGATGTCTGCCCAAGCGGTGATATACTTCATTTGCTTTTTAGGCATCTCACCTCAACACAGTTCCCCGTCTAGATTAAGCACTCCGTTAAAGCCTTGATAGGTTGTGTGAAAGTTGGCCGGTTTATGCTCTTCTATGTCGTGCATTTTCTATTGGCTTAATTATAGAAGATATGCTATTTGCTGTCAATGACATATTTGCTATTTTTCCTAACAGGGATCTAGAACGTAGTCCAGCACAGGATATGCGCAAAGCAAGAGAAAGACCTGTGGGAACTCCACAGAGTTGTTCGTAACTGCCAGCGGTTCTGTCAAAAAAGGTGTTGACAAGAACCGCTGCATTCGCTATAATAACAAGGCTGTAAGGCAAACGCAAGAGTGTTGGAATAGGTAGACAAGCACGTTTGAGGTGCGTGTGGCAACCGCCGTGGGAGTTCGAGTCTCCTCTCTTGCACCACACCGGAGCAAATTTGCTCCGGTGTTTTTTTACAAGTGCAGTCTTGTGGTATGCTGCGCTGTTTTTTCGCCTGACTCGTCGCGGGGAACTGGTTGCGACTGCGACGGCTTGATCTGTGACTGGATTACATGCAGAGCTTGATTTACGTGCTATTATATAATTACAAACAGGGGGGACTTGCATATCAATGCCCCAAGATTTGCTGTGTACCGTGGCCTGCAGTTACCTGAAAAGATGTTGCAGCTGCGCGGCAAAATTATAATATATTAACACAAAAAATAAAATGAATGGAGATTGAAAAATGAAAATTGCAGTAACTTACGAAAATGGACAGGTATTTCAGCATTTTGGACACACGGAACAATTCAAGATCTATGATGTATCCGAGGGAACGGTCACATCGGCCCAGGTGATTCCGACCAATGGCAGCGGCCATGGAGCTTTGGCGGGTTTTCTTGCGCAAAATGGTGTGGATGTTTTGATCTGTGGCGGCATTGGCGGTGGCGCACAGGCGGCGCTGGCTGAGGCGGGCATTCAGCTTTATGGTGGCGTCAGCGGCAGCGCAGACGATGCCGTCAAATCGCTGCTGGCGGGGACCCTGCACTACGATCCCCATGTCCGCTGTAATCACCATGACCATGATGGCGAAACACATGCCTGCGGCGGACATGGCGGCGAGACACACGCCTGCGGCGGACACGGTGATGGAACCCACAGCTGCCATGGAAAAGCATGACACAAAGAGCAGCGTAGAGCGGGCAATGGAGTATCTGACACAGCTTCCTTACTGGGATACGCTTTCCGCAGTGGAGCAAGAACTGGTGCGTCACAACGCGGCCATTTAGCGCTATGAAAAAGGCCAATTCATCCACAGCGATCTGTATGATTGTCTTGGCATGGCGTTGGTTTTACAAGGAGAAATCCGTACGTATCTTCTTTCTGAGGAGGGACGTGAGGTCACGCTGTTCCGGCTCTATGAGGGAGACCCCGCCACCGATGGTTTGGTGGAGATGCGCCGGGGCTCTATTGGTCTGAAGTCCCCGGATGATCTGCGAAAGCTGATCGAATGACGAATCCAAGAATCCGGCTCATCCGTTGAGCCGGATTTTTTGCGACCATGTGACTGCGTCACGGTATTTCTATTTGGCAGATGTTAACATATAATTACCATTTGAAAGGAGTGTTGGAGCGCAAACACTGGGAGCTTTTTCGCAAGAGGATCCACCCGTGAACAACGACAATGTGACTGGAGGTATCGACCAATGAAGATTACGCTCAATCCCGATCTGGAAATCGTCTCCACAGTGAAAGAAGGGCTGAAACAAACTGGCGGTTACTGCCCCTGCCGCAGGGAGCGCACAGAGGAAACGAAATGTATGTGTCAGGAATTTCGGGAACAGATCAGGGATCCTGCATTTGAGGGCTACTGCCACTGTATGCTGTACTATAAGTCCCGAGAGGAATGACAAGGAGGAAATGAAATGCTGTCAAAACGAATTGCGGTTGTAGACAAAACCAGGTGCGTTGCCTGCGGAGCTTGCCAAAATGTCTGCCCTCGAAATGCTGCGGTCGTCTATCGGGGCTGTTATGTCAACATTCATGAAACGCTTTGTATTGGCTGTGGAAAGTGTGCAAACCTCTGCCCAGTGGGCTGTATCAAGCTGAAGGAGAGGGTCAAAGTATGAAAAAGAAACGCTGGTATGACTACCTTTGGATTATGACAATCGTGTACTTTGCTCTTGGATTTTTCAATATCCTGTTTGCTTGGTTGGGGATGATCGACTTTTTGCTTCCGCTGGTCTTGGCAATCTTCGGTGGGAACAAGTTCTTCTGTAACCGTCTCTGCGGTCGAGGCCAGCTCTTCCACAAGCTGGGTTGTGATTTGAAGTGCTCTCGCAATCGTTTGACTCCTGGTTGGCTGTCGTCCAAGTGGTTCCGCTATGGCTTTCTCGCTTTTTTCCTGACGATGTTTGGAAATATGGTCTTCCAGACCTATCTGGTGGGAGCGGGTGGGGCATCCCTGCGCGAAACGATTCAGCTCTTTTGGACCTTCCGGATTCCATGGGGTTGGACCTATACCCCAGGAACCGTATCTGATTGGGTGGCGCAGTTTAGCTTTGGCTTTTACAGCTTGATGCTGACCTCTCTGCTGCTGGGCCTGATCGTCATGGTGCTGTATCGTCCGAGAACATGGTGCGCGTTCTGCCCCATGGGGACGATGACCCAGGCAATTTGTAAGATAAAAAATCGCAAGGAGATCCATGTATGATGAAGGGGGTTATGATATGAAAGAAGTTACAATCACAAAGAGCAATTTTGAAAAAGAGGTCCTCGGTTCGGATCAACCTGTGTTGGTGGATTTCTGGGCGGCATGGTGTGGGCCGTGCAAAATGCTTTCCTCCGTGCTTCACGAGATTGCAGAAGAGTACGCAGGCACTGTCAAGGTGGGGAAAGTCAATGTGGATGAGCAAGCAGAGCTTGCTATGCGTTTCCGGGTATCCAGCATCCCCATGTTGGTGCTGTTCAAAAATGGGAAAGCTGTGGCGTCGGCCGTGGGTTATCGTCCGAAAGCGGAGATCGCCGCCATGTTGCGTTAAGGACACATGTTGCTCTGTCACTTCCAAACAGTCCATGTGCAGTACCCATATGCCGCTCCGCAAAAAACAAAAATCAAGAAAAATTTTTGTTGACAAACTGCGGATCCTGTGGTAGTATATGGAGGCGGTCAAGTGGGACCGCAAAGAACTGCCAAATGCGCGAGTGGTGGAATTGGCAGACTCGCTAGATTCAGGTTCTAGTGTGCATTACGCACGTGCGGGTTCAAGTCCCGCCTCGCGCACCAAACCCAGATAATCCGAACCCGATTTTCCCCGTAGGGGATGGGTTCGGATTATTGGTTTTTTGTGAGAGGTTTGAGGATACCCATTTTTACAACGGCGTTGTCAAGCGCCCGGAATCTAAACCGCGAGGGCCGAGGAAGAAGCCCAAAGCACCGAAGCCAACCCCTTAAAGGGCATGAAAAAGCGGCGATGATGCCAGACCGTATCATCGCCGCTCTTTTGTATGGAGAGGGCAATGGTTCTCGCTGTTACCAGAAATAAGTTAGGTACTGATGTCTTGTGTCTGACCCTGCTCCCGCTGTGCTTTCCATGCGGCAAACTCCCTCTGGCCTTCCTCGCTGTCATAGTCGGCGAGGATGTCTGGCAGGATGCACCGCGCGATCTTCTCGATCTCATACTGCGGGATGCCGGTGTGGTTGATGAGCTTCTTTCTCTGTCCCAAAGGCACGCCCCCTTTCCTCCGTGAAATAAAAATGCAGACACGATTTACTCACAGGGAGCGAATGGTGTCTGCAAAGTGAGGCATCACCATTCTCCTGCTCATTTTTTGTAAAATTTCATTCGAGGGGGTTGACAACGCTGTTCCAAGCGCTTATAATTCTCATTATATAATCTGAATTATGATAAGAGGGAATGCAAATTGCCACCGAAAGCGAAAAACACACGGGAGATGGTGGTGGATGCCGCCTTTGCGATAGCTCGTGAACAGGGTGCGGAGAACATCAACGCCCGGACGGTCTCCCAGCGATTGGGATGCTCTACACAGCCAGTCATGTACCATTTTTCCACCATTGAGGAACTGAAGCGAGCAGTCTATGAGAAGACAGATTGGTATCACACGGAATATCTGATGAACATACAAAAACCACAGGACGGGGTGATGCTGGGCATTGGTATGAACTACATCCGATTCGCCATCAAAGAACCCAACCTGTTCCGCTTCCTGTTCCAGTCGGGCTTTGCCGTGGAGAATAATCTGCTGGAGATGGTAGACTCTGAAGAACTCAAACCTGTCCTCAACGCTATGCAAGCAGCGATGGATATGAGTATGGAAGAAACGAAGAAGGTCTTTGTGACCATAGCTCTTTTTGCCCACGGCTACGCCAGTATCATCGCCAACAACGCGTTGGAGTTTGAAGAAAGCGTGGTGGCATGTCATCTGGAACGGGCTTTTCGGGGAGCAGTTTTGGCAATAGAGGAGGAAAGAAAATGAAAAAGCTATATGAAAAAAGTGCGCTAATCTTCTCCTTTGCCTGGATTGCGATTTACTGTGTTTTGCAATCTCTGGCGTATCCACTCAACGAAATCATCGGGATCGAATATGCGGCCAGCGCAGTTTTCTGTTTCTTACAGGCGACAGCCCTTTTCATGTTCATAAAGAAAAATGGGCTACTAAGTTATTACGGAATATGTAAAACATATGTACCTGCCCGCAGGTTCCTTTACTACATTCCGCTGCTTGTCCTGATGACAAGAAACTTCTGGAACGGAGCCGCCGTGAATTTTCCCCTGGCGGATACGGTTTGCTATATCGTCTGTATGCTGTGCGTCGGTTTTGTGGAGGAAGTGATTTTTCGGGGCTTTCTGTTCAAGGCCATCGCAAGGGATAATGAAACGCTGGCAATTATCATTTCCAGCGTCACCTTTGGCCTGGGCCATTTACTGAATCTAGTGAATGGCAGCGGCGCGGAATTGGTGGAGGATTTGTTTCAGGTCACAGGAGCAATCGTGATCGGATTCCTGTTTGTCATCTTGTTTGATCGCGGCGGGAGTTTGCTTCCCTGCATCATAACCCACGCTGTCATAAACATTGCAAGCGTCTTCGCAAATGAAGCAGGATTGACGATAGAAAAGCGCATGGTTTTTCATCTGGCACTGATTGCAATCACTGCTGCTTATGCTTTAATTCTTACAAAGACGCTCCCAAAAAAGCAGCAAACAGAAATGGCGAGGAGGCAAAACGCAGAGCTGATTAACAGAACGCGAAATTGAAATTTAAAGGGGAATAAGATGGATAAGTTAATACCGAGGATAGGGTCAGCAATCGTTGCGATTACAGTTTTCCTTTTTGCCATATGCCTGATAGCGGACTTTTCGTTTGGTTCATATCTCGTGTGTATGTTTTTGCCGATAGGTTATATTATGATGGCGGCGGGCTTTCACCATGAATGCTGTGAGGAACAGCGGGTATCCGCAAGCATAGGAATGATTTTTTCCGCAATATATGCGGTATTGATTTTTGTGGTATACTTTGCGCAGACCACAACTGTAAGACTGGAAGAATTAAACGAGCAAGCGGTTAAGATATTGGATTTCCAGCAGGGCGGACTGCTTTTCAATTACGACCTTCTTGGATATGGAATGATGGCGCTTTCAACCTTTTTCATTGGCCTTTCCATCAAATCAAACAGTGAATGGGACAAGTGGTTGAAACGCCTGATGCTGATACATGGAGGTTTTTTCGTCGGCTGCGTTATTATGCCAATGACAGGCGTATTCGTGAGCATGGCAAGCGAAAAAACCGGTAACGGAGGTACGATTGCGCTTCTTTTCTGGTGTGCCTACTTCCTTCCAATCGGCGTATTGGCATATAAGCACTTCGGAAAAGCAAAATGATAACACGCACATCGCACTTGGCAAACAGGGGGTGCAGGAAAAGCTGGCGAAGAACAAAAAAGCCCCGGCCCGTCACAAGGCCGAGGACGATTATCTGTTGACCACAAAACTGTTCTGCAGCTACTGCGGAGCCTACCTCTGCGGCGAGCGCGGCACCAGCCACACCGGGAATGTTCACCACCACTACAAGTGCGTGACCGTCAAAAAGAAGCGTGGGGACTGCCATAAGAAACCCGTCTGCAAGGAATGGGTAGAGGATCTGGTGGTCAATGAAACCATGAAAATGGTGATGGACGATAAGGCGATAGAAGCCATTGTGTCCATGCTGATGGATTTGCAGGACAGAGAAAGCACCAGCCTGCCGCTGTATGAACAACAGCTACGGGAGACAGACACAGCCATTCAAAACTTGCTGAACGCCATCCAGCAGGGCATCCTCACCAAGTCCGCAAAGGGGCGGTTGGAGGAACTGGAGGCCGTGAAAGAGGACTTGGAAATCAAGATTGCCAACGAAAAGCTGACAAAGCCAAAGGTCAGCGCCAAGTTTATGACCTTCTGGCTCCACCGTTTCCGTAAGCTGGATGTGCGGCAGAAGTCCCACCGCAAAATGCTGATCGACACCTTTATCAACGCGATTTTCCTGTATGACGATAAGATGGTGATTACCTTCCACTACAAGGACGGGACAGACACCATTACTATTGATGACCTAAAATTGGCACTGGACAAGGAGAAACTCGGTTCGGATTTGGATTGCTCAACTGCACCTAAAATGCTCCAAATCCTAGGATTTGGAGCATTTTTTCTAACCTTTCTTGATCCTTTTCATAGGGGCGGGGCCCCATGTATTCGCCTGCGGATCACGTCGTGCGAATTCGCTGAAGTATGGCCTTTCCCGTGGCCTACACATTTGAAAGAAGCATAAAATGGAGGGCGAGGTATGGAGTATCGTTACGACACCCAATTGCTGATTGAAGGGAAGCGCTTGGATGAAGATGCAATTTCCGGCTACTTCTGCGCCCATTTTCCGGGGGACTGCCTCCTGGTTGTGGGAGATGAGAATTTGATCAAAATTCATTTTCACACCAATGAGCCGTGGCTTGTGCTGAAGTACTGCGCCAGCCTGGGGGAGATTTTTGACATCGTCATAGAAGACATGGACCGACAGGCCCGTGGTCTCCAAGGATAAGGGGGAGCGTCATGTATCAGCCTCTGGCGGATTGGATTCGCCCGACCACTTTGGATGATGTGGTGGGGCAGGAGCACATTTTGGGCCCCGGCGCTGTGCTCCGGCGGCTCATCGATTCCGGGAACATTCCAAATCTGATTTTCTATGGCCCCTCTGGCACCGGGAAGACCACGGTGGCCAACATCATCGCCCAGCGGACCCGGCGGAAGCTGTACCGACTCAACGCCACCACAGCCTCCACAGCGGACATCAAAGACATTGTGTCCCAGCTAGATACCCTCATGGCTCCGGACGGGGTGCTCCTTTATCTGGATGAGATCCAATCCTTCAACAAAAAGCAGCAGCAGTCCCTGTTGGAGCACATTGAAAACGGGAAGATCACCCTCATCGCCTCCACCACGGAGAATCCCTATTTTTACATTTTTAACGCCATTCTGAGCCGCTCTACCATTTTTGAATTCAAGCAGCTGGGCCCCCAGGCGGTGCAGCAGGCCATGGACCGGGCCGTTGCGGTGATGGCCCAGCGCTCCGGCCTCACGGTAACGGCAGAGGAGGGGGCTCTGGAGTATGTGGCTGCCGCTTGCGGAGGAGACTTGAGGAAGGCGCTCAACGCCCTGGAGGTCCTCTTCTCGGCGGCTGATCCCAGCGCAAAGGACCTGACCCTCACCCTGGCGGATGCCAGGGCGGTGGCCCAGCGCTCCGCCATGCGGTATGACCGGGATGGAGACAACCATTATGATCTGCTGTCTGCCCTGCAAAAGTCCATTCGGGGATCGGATCCCGATGCGGCGGTGCACTATCTGGCCCGGCTTTTGGAGGCGGGAGACCTGATCTCTGCCTGCCGGCGGCTCATGGTCATTGCCTGTGAGGACGTGGGCCTGGCCTATCCTCAGATCATTCCCATTGTGAAGGCCTGTGTGGACGCAGCCAACATGTTGGGGCTGCCGGAGGCCCGGATTCCCTTGGGGGATGCGGCGGTCCTCATGGCCACCTCGCCCAAGTCCAACTCCGCCTATCTGGCTATAGACCGGGCCCTGCAGGATGTGCGCCGGGGTAAGGGCGGGGATTTCCCCCGGCATTTGCAAAATGTACACGCCGATTCCTACACCATGGAGCGGGAGCAGGGCTATCTGTACCCCCACGATTTTCCCAACCACTGGACGGCCCAGCAGTATCTGCCGGACAATTTGGTGGGGACGGTGTACTATGAATACGGCCCCAATAAGCTGGAGCAGGCGGCCAAGCGGTATTGGCAAGAGATCAAAAAACCGTAACGGTTCCGCTGCCTGGGGCATACTCCCAGCGGTCCAGACGGCCCACCGTCCGGTAGTACCGCAGGAGCCGGGGCGGCACATGCCTGGGGTCCAGCTGCTCCAGAACCGTGAGCTTGATCTTCTGCTTGTCCGGCAGAATGGAGCGGATGTATACGCTTACCATCTGGCCAGGCTCCAGGTTGCCCTCAGGCTCCGCCAGGCCGGAGAGATTGGGAGCCAGCTCTATGAATGCGCCATAGGGCTGAACGCTCCGTACGATGCCGGTGACGGCCTGTCCGGCTCGGAATCCGGCGGCATTCTCGGCCCAGGTACCCAGGAGCTCCCGATGGGTCAGGCTGATCCGCTTGGCCTCCCGGTCGATCCCCAAGATGGCGGTGTAAATCTTCTGGCCTGGGGAAAACCGCTGGTTGCAATGGGTGATCCGGGAGACCGAGCATCGCTCAATGCTCATAAGCGCGGTGACCCCGCAGCCGATGTCGCAGAAGGTGCCAAAGCTGGCGGGATTCTGGACCACACTGGGCAGAATGTCCCCGGGCCGCAGATGCTCCAGGAAGTAGTCCAGGGCCTCGGCCTGGGCCGCTCGCCGGGAGAGCAGGACGGTGCCGTCGGAGGTGAAGCCCAGCACCTGGAAACACACCGGCTTTCCCACCCGGGACAAAATGGCAATCTCCCGGGCGCTGCCGTCGGCAATGCCCAGGGCAGTCTCCTCCCGGGGGATGAGTCCCCGGAGACTTCCCAGATCAACCACCAGATTGTGGAATTCATCGCATTTGATACACATGGCCTGAAAAATTTCCCGGCTCCCCCCGGCCCGGCGCAGGGCCTCCGGGGTGGGGATGGGCAGATTTTGCAGCCCCTCCGGACGATAGGTCGACATATCGATTCCCTCACTTTCAAAAATCCGATCTGTCCCATTCTATGTCCGGCGCCGCCGGGCTATGCTGAAAGGAGTATCCCATGGACATTCGTCTCAATGATGTACTGGAAATGAAGAAAACGCACCCCTGTGGGGAGAAGCGGTGGCAGGTGCTGCGCACCGGCATGGACTTCCGTCTGCGCTGTCTGGGCTGTGGCCGGGAGGTGATGACGCCCCGGTTCAAGGCGGAGAAAAGCATCCGCGCCGTCTTCCGGGAGGGAAAACGGGTGGACAAGCAGCCGGAATGAAAAAATCCTTCGACGGGATGTGGGACAGCCCCGCCCGGTTCGTCTGGAAAATTTGGAGCCTCCGGTGGAATGGGGCTTTCTTTTTGCACATGGCACCGGTTCCTGACTGAGACAGGCCGCAATCCCCCTGGGGATTGCGACCTGTTTTTTGTCTCCCGCCCGGTATACTGGAGCCAGACCAAGGATCCCGACCAACCCACCAAGGGGATGACCAAGCCGTTCTGTTTACGGAGTCCACCAAAACGATTGGAATTTCCTGGTAGGCCGTCCCATGGTATGAAGGAGGGGAACATCCATTGAAGGTATATCTGGATCTGGTGGTACTTTTGAATTTTGCCGTGAATTACGGCCTGCTTCGGGCCACGGCGCGGCTCACGGGAGCGCGTTTGGCGCCATGGCGGCTGGGGGCC
>UQXI01000055.1 GCA_900544975.1 uncultured Eubacteriales bacterium | reverse complement strand
CTCCACATTCTTTTTTATTTTGAATGTCCGCAAAATCCGTCCTACATCCGTTGGGCATATAGGTCATCCCCAAAGGCTGTGAGAAACCGCACATCCAGCCCCAGCAGGGCCATATTGTGGGCGATGTTCCGGCCCACACCGCCCAAACTGATCCGCACCCGGCCCGGGTTGGAATCTCCCGGAACCAGAGGCCCGTCGGATTGGCCGCCAATGTCCATATTGACGCCTCCCACCACGGCGGCATACGTCCCGGAGCGGAGCACATAGCCCTTCCCGATGATGTAGCCCTTCTTGATCAAGTTGGAAATATGCACCGCCACCGAGGAGCGGGTGATGCCCGCCTTCTCCGCCAGCGCCTCTTGGGAGATCATGGGATCCTGCTCAATCCACTGCAAAATCTGCCGCTCTCGCTGGGTCAACGCCTCCGCCTCCTAAGCAAAAACTTATTTCTAATCTTATGCTTATTATACAGGAACCAGCCCCGTTGTCAAGAGGCTTCCGAAAATTTTCCAGAAAATTCCAGTCTTTTTCCACCAGACAATATTTCTGTCATGTGAGAGAACTTCCCCCAAAGGTTCCTCTCTCGGAGGAAAAAGTTGTGCAAAAAACCACGCTTTACCCTATAGACAATCAGTCCGCTTTATGCTACAATGCAAGATGTAGAATGCCCGATAAAAGGTTTACGTCTCCTTGCCGAATCCCCGTACCCCACGCTTCTCTGGCGCTTTGATCCAGTAGGATGCGCACGTTCCTTGTTTTTGATTCCCATCCTTTTTGACTTTGACACTCGCAACGGTAGGTGATTTTTATGCAGCCAGAGCATTCCCCGGCGGTGTATACCGCCAGTCCCAATTATATTTTGCGAGACATCGCAGGAGAATCCATCCTGGTATCCATTGGCCAGGGGGTAGCCGATTTCTGCGGCGTTGTTGTCCTGAACGAGTCGGCCAAAATCCTATGGACCACCCTGCTAGGGGGCGCTACTACAGAGGACCTGACTGAGGCCCTGGTTCAGGCCTTTCAAGTCTCTCCCGCCCAGGCCCAGGCCGATGTGGAAGAGACCCTGTCCATCTTGATGGAGCGAGGTATGGTACACCATGCTTGAACCCAACCGCCATCCCCTAAACGGCACCTTTGAGCTCACCGGCCGTTGCAACCTAAGCTGCAAAATGTGCCTGGTCCGGGTGGACCGGAAACGCATGGCAGAATTGAACCTCCGGGAGCGGACCGGCGAAGAGTGGATCGACATGGCCCGGCAAGCCGCAGCAGCGGGAACCTTGAGTCTGCTCCTCACTGGCGGGGAGCCTATGCTCCGGCCGGATTTTGCCGAGATATACAGCGCCATCAGTAACATGGGATTTTTGGTTACACTGTATACCAACGCCACCATGGTAACCAGCTCAGTGATGGACATATTGCGAAAAAATCCACCTCATAAAATTGGCGTAACCATGTACGGCGCTTCCAATGAAACCTATGCCCAACTGTGTAACTGCCCAGACGGATATGACCGCTTTTCAGCCGGTATGCGGCAGCTGATGGAACTGCCCTCTTTATTGGACACCAGGACTACAATCGTCCAGCAAAATCGAGACGATTTACCAGCCATGCGCAGCTGGGTCGCGCAAACATTGGGGCCAAAGCAGGTTTTGCATATTAGTCGGTCTGTGATGAGTCAAATCCGCGGCAGCGTTTCCAATCCTCGGGAATACCGCTTGGACCCAGCGGAAAACGCAGAATTGGTATACAGTTGGTTGTTTCAATTGGCCAGGCAAATTCGCTCCGGCGAGGTCACTCTTCCACAGACACATAAAAAATTGAAACTGCACCAGTATGCAATCCCAGATTCCGGTCACTACTTGTTTGAAAATTGCGGCGCAGGGCTTTCCTCCTATACCATCACCTGGTGCGGCCACATGTACGCCTGCGAACTTCTACAGGAGGGATATACGGAACCATTCCAATCTGGCTTTCAAACCGCTTGGGAGCATCTGCCGGAGCAATACCCACACAGCCACGCCACAGGAGCATGCGCCTCCTGCAAGCTTGTAGACCTATGCGAAGCCTGCCCCGCAATGCGTCTGACAGAAACAGGAAATTGGTTTGGGACACCGGAATATGCCTGCGCAGAAGCGCAGAAAATTTATGAGACCTTAAACGATATTGGCGTTATTTAGTTTATTAATTATACTTTTATTGAAGAGAGGATATGCTATGAACACACCTAAGTATGAACGTCCGAAGTTTGAATTCCAGGAACTCCAACTTTTAGAGCGAGTCGCAGATACCTGCTGGGGTTACAAAGAAGCTTGGTACGATTTTAATGGAAACGGCACCAAAGACCCCTCAGAAATCATTCCCATCGGCAGCTATGGCTCGTGCAAAGACGTAGAGGAGAGTCTCATCAATTATTTTGCAAATATGGGTATTTCAGGAAGTGGCGATCATCATTTTTGTAGCACCAATACCAGAAGTACTACCGTACACCCCATTGTGAGCTAAGCATGGAGAAGGACCAGACGCACAATCAAACATCGCTTTCCATCGGCGGCTTTACCATTGCATATTCCAGTGGGTGCGCTTCCCTTCCAATGCCCATTCCCCCTTCTGGGCTGAAATTTTGTCAATCTGGAAAGCCAACCGCTGATTTTCACGTTGCTGCAGAATGCTCTGAGCCAGACAGAAGCGAGACGCTGCTGTTTGGCTCGGAGCAGTTTTATCCTTCCATCTTTCTGTACCAAAGCCAAAGCGGAACATACCACTGGCAGCTCCGGGATCATACGGGTAGCACACAGCTTGGATTTCTGATTTCCCCGGATTGGAAACACTTCACACTTTATCAAGACACCACCCAAAGCAATGGCATGCGCGCCTTCCAGGAATTTGGAACCATGTTTCCATACGCCGTCCTAAACCACCATGCCTGTGTCCTCCACGGGGTTGTTATGGAATACGAAGGGAAGGGAATTCTGGTCACCGCCCCCGCCGGAACTGGAAAAACCACCCACACCCGCATGTGGCGGGACTGGAAGCACGCCCTGATTCTCAACGGAGACCGCTGCCTCTGCCGGAAGCTGGAGGGCGTTTGGTATGCCTACGGAATGCCCTGGTCGGGGTCTTCCGGAGAATCCATCAACCGCAGAGTTCCAGTCTCTTGTATTGTCAATTTGAAACGCGGCAATTCCAACGCCGTCCGGTCCATGTCCGTTTTCGATGGCTACATTTATTTGATGCAGCGCATTTTCGCACCGGTCTGGCCGGGAGCGCTACAGCGCAAAGGGCTGGATCTCTGTGAAGAACTTGCCACAGAGATTCCCATGCTGGAGCTCTCCTGCAAACCAGACCTGGAATCTGTGGAAATTTTGGAGCAGGCGGTGAAACGCTATGGATAATCCCCCCAGATATGTCTCCGGGCAGAGTCTGTTTTCTATGGTAGAAGAGCAGCTTGCCTCTGGAAAGCGGGTACGCTTTCCCGTATCCGGGACAAGCATGACGCCATGGATCATCCACAACCGGGATCAGATCGAGCTGATCTCCGCAAAGGGACTCCGGTTGAAAAAGGGCGACATCATCCTATTTCAGCCCTTTTCCGGCAAGTATATCCTGCACCGTATTACAAAAATAGTCCCCAGCGGCTATATCACCACTGGGGATGGCAATCTGTATCGGGATGGGTTTACCTCTTCTGCATCTGTCATCGGGAAAGTGGTCACCATACACCGGAAGGGCAAACCCATCAATTGCAGCGCCCCGCAGTGGCGCATCCTTTCCTGGCTCTGGATGGCGCTCTTCCCGTTTCGAAGATGGATGCTTGCGTGTTTGACTTGCATACGAAAGTGCATGAAAAAAGCTGATATATTGGCAAAAAAACTGTAATTTCCGTCCCCAATTCTAAAGACGGAAATTGCAGTTTTTTGCAAACTGAAGAATCTATTTACGCGCCACATTGGTATCTCATCCTAGGGGCGGACCTGTGTGTCCGCCCGTGGTAGGCGTTTCGTATTCGCCGAACATGGTTGGGAAACGCGCTGTGTCTCTGCCGGGCGGACCCATGTGTCCGCCCGGCAGATACATCGTATGTTTCCTACCCATTTTCGGCGAATTCGTCATGCCCACCACAGCCGGACAAGGCCCGGCAGGCCATAGCGGCGGCATATGCCGTGGACCAGGCGATTTGGAGGTTAAAGCCTCCGGTGTAGGCGTCACAGTCCAAAATTTCCCCGGCAAAGTACAGCCCTGGCACCCGCTTGGACTCCATGGTTTTCGGGTTCACCTCGCCGGTTTTGACCCCGCCAGAGGTGACAATGGCCTCCTCCACCGGCCGTTTGCCGGCAATGGGCACCGCAAAGTTCTTCAGCTCCCGAACCAGACTGTGCCGCTGTTGCCGGGTCAGGGAGTTGGCTTCCAGCGTCTCCGGAATCTGCGTCCGCCGCAAAATCACCGGGATCATGGACCTGGGTAGCAAATCCGTAAGGGCATTGACCATGGAACGGTTTTGGTACAGCTCCAGATCCCGGAGGATTCTGGCGTCCAGCTTCCCCTCCTCCAGCGCCGGCTTCAGATCAATCACCAGTTGGTAAGCCCCCGGCTTTCCCATATGGGCGCTGGCGCTGAGCACCGTGGGCCCGGAGAGTCCAAAATGGGTAAACAGCAGTTCCCCAAAATCCCGGTACACACACTTCCCCTTTTCGTGAACCAACCGCACCGCCACATTGCGCAAGGACAGGCCCTGCATCTGGCCGCAGTCCGTCCCCGCCTCCTCCAGGGGAACCAGGGAACCGGTAGGCGGGATCACCGTGTGACCCAGCTGCGCCGCCATTCGGTAACCGTCTCCGGTGGACCCTGTGGCGGGATAGGAACAGCCGCCGGTCGCCAGGATCACCTTCCCGGCCGGGATCTGCTCCTGGTCTGTCCGAACGCCGGCCACCTGCCCTGCATCCGTCCAGACCTCCAGTACCCGGCTTTGCCGGACGGTCACACCGGCCCGGCCCAGGGCCCGCTCCAGGGCCTGCTGGACGCTGGCGGAGCTGTCCGACACCGGGAAGACCCGATTGCCCCGCTCCGTCTTCAGCGGGCAACCCTCTGCCTCCAGAAACTCCATCATCCGCGCCGGCGGATACTGGGTCACCGCGCTGTAAAGAAAGCGGCCATTGCGTGGCACATGTTGCAGCACTTCTTCTGCCGTGCAGCAATTGGTCACATTGCACCGGCCCTTGCCGGTGATCCGCAGCTTCTTCCCCAGGCGGTCGTTGCGCTCCAGGAGCAGCACCCGCTTTCCGGCCAATCCCACATGGATGGCCGCAAACATCCCGGCAGCGCCGCCGCCCACCACAATCACATCATACTGCTCCTGCATATTCTCTACTCCCTGTCCCTTGGTTCGTACATCTCATGTTGCTCCCAGATCCGCTCCAACTGATCCAGGGTTTCCGTCAGCTCCCGGTTTCGCCGGGCCGCCACCGCCACAATCAGGGCATTGATGAGGCTCAGCGGCGCAACCAAGGAATCCACCAGGGAGATCATATCGCTTTTGGCACAGAGCACAAAATTGGCGCACTGCCCCACGGGAGACTCCCGGTGGTCCGTAATTCCCACCACAACGGCGCCTCGCTCCCGCCCAAAGCGAGCGCCCCGGCCGGTGGAGACGGCGTAGCGGGGAAAGCTCAGGGCCAGGATCGTATCCTCCGGTCCAACGCCCGCCAGCTGTTCACACACCTCGCCGGTGGCGGCAGCCGTAATCAAAGATACATTGCGAAACATGTAATGGAAATAATACCGGACAAAGGCCGCCAGTGGAGCGGAAGAACGGGCGCCCAAAATATAAATCTGCCGGGCCTGAAGCACCGCGCTCACCGCCGCCTGGAAGTCATCCCGATCCAGCCCCTCTTGGGTCTTCCGGATTTTCTCCATGTCGGCTTCCAAAATGGTATCCACCAAGTCCCCATCCTGCAGCCGGTCCCTGGCCACCTCCATGCGTTGCACCGAGGTGAGCCGGTTGAGAACCAGGGCTTGCAGCTCCTTCTGCATACTGGGGTAGCCATCGTAACCAAGCTCCATGGCAAAGCGCACCACCGTGGACTCCGACACTCCCACCGCCTGGCCCAACCGGGCAGCTGTGAGGAATGCGGCCTTTTCAAAGGTATTTTGTATGTAATTGGCAATCGCCCGCTGTCCTTTGGAAAAAGACGGGTATTGCTCCTTCATCTGCGCCAAAACATCCCTTGCCATGGTAGCCTCCTTTTATATGGTCTCACGCAATTGTACCAGCTCCTCCGGAGTCAGATAACGCCAAGCCCCCAGGGGTAAATTCCCCAGGTGAAGCGGCCCCTCCCCCACCCGCTGCAGTCGGGTGACCTCCATGCCCGCCAGACCGCACATGCGGCGGATTTGCCGGTTCCGTCCCTCATGGATGACCACCTCCAGGCAGGCGGTTTTCTTCTCCTTCCTCAGAAAGCGCACCTGGGGCGGGCGGATGAGATAGCCATCCAGAACCACCGGCTGCCTCAGCGCATCCTCCCGCTGACGGGTATGGCCCCGGACCCAAACCCGGTAACGCTTATCCACCTGATGGCGGGGATGGGTCAGTCTTTGGCTGAAGTCCCCGTCGTTGGTAAACAGGAGCAGCCCCTCGGAATCCATATCCAGCCTGCCCACCGGCCAGACCCGGCATCCACAGCCGGCCACCAGTCCGGCCGCATCAGGCCGCCCCTTCTGGTCCCGGAGCGTCGTCACAACACCCCTTGGCTTATTCAGCATGATGTACACCAGCTCCCCGGACGCCGGCAGAGGCCGGCCATCCAGGGTAATGACCTGAACGGCGGGGTCGGCCTGGTCTCCCAGGCCCGCCACCCTGCCGTCCACCTGCACCCGCCCGGCAAGGATCCACTCCTCCGCCTTCCGGCGGGAGGTCACACCCCGGGCAGATAAAATTTTCTGTAACCGCTCTTTCATTTTTTGTCTCCCCAGATCCGTTCCCACCAGTTGGGCTTCTCCGGTTCTGCAGGCGTCGCAACCGTCTCGCCCCACACCACCGGAACCTTCCCCACAGGGACTCCGCCCAGAAGCACATGGGCAAAACCGGCGTTCTGTCCTGCCGTCACCGGCGCATACACAAACCCAGGCCCGGGGAACTGCACTTCCACCGCCTCGCCCTGGGCCACCGGGTAGGAGAAATCCTGGGCCGCCACCAGATCCACAGAGCCCCCCTCACCGGAGAGCACCTCCACGGTACCCAAACACTGACCCGTTTGCACCAGACACTTGGTCTCAAACTGACTGAAACCATAGTCCAGGAGACGGGTGTGGTCATTCCAGTCGTCGGGCGCATGGATGGTCACGGCAATGAGCTGCCGCCCGTCCCGGGTTGCGCTGGAGACCAGAATCCGGCCCGCAGCCTTGGTGTAGCCGGTCTTCACCCCATCGGCCCCCTCGTAGCGCCACAGGAGCTTGTTGTGGTTGGTGAGACTCCGGCCGCCCACCTGAATGCTTTTGGTGGAGACGGTTTTGGCAAAAATCTCATTTTTCATGGCATAAGCCGTCAGCTTCGCCAAATCCCGGGCCGTGGAATAGTGATTTTCATTGTCCAAGCCATTGGGATTTTCAAAGTGGGTCCCCGTGAGACCAATGCGGCGGGCCTCGTCATTCATCAGCTGGGCAAAGCCCTCCACCGTGCCGCCGCAATAGATTGCCAGGGCCACAGCCGCATCATTGCCGGACTGAAGCATCAGGCCGTACAGCAGCTCCTGCACCGTCAGAATCTCATCGGCCTGCAGGTACATGGAAGATCCTTCAATCCCCACTGCCTCTGGCATAATGCGCACCCGATCCAGCACATTGCACTGCTCGCAGACCACCAGCGCCGTCATGATTTTGGTGGTGCTGGCAATGAGACTGCGGCTGTCTGCATCCTTCTCATAGAGAACCCGGCCGGAGTCCGCATCCATTAAGATTGCATGCTCCGCCGAGAGGCCCATGGCCCTGGCTGTGGAAAACGAGGAGAACATGGTGAGGACCAGCCCTATGGCCACCACCCGGAACAATCGTTGTTTCATATCATCACCGGCGGTAGCTTGCCCCTGCCCACGGAGGTTTATTCGCCGACGTCGCTTCCAAATTCCCCGGACTTGGGGTGGACCAATGCGTAAAGCTTATCCACCAGATCCGGCAGCTGCTCCACCACCCGATCCGCCGTAGTGCTGGCCGGCGCTGCAATGGGCAGCAGCCGCACAGACTCGCCCTTGATGATGAGAAACGCAATGGGGGTAATCCGCGCCCCCACCCCGGTGCCGCCCCCAAAGGGATAGTCCGGCCGGGTGGAAGCCTTCGAGGGAAAGTCTGATCCGCCTCCCCCAAAGCCGTAGCTGATCTTACAAATGGGGAGAATGGTCACACCCTCCGGTGTGGTGATGGGATCTCCCACCACAGAATTCACGTCCACAATGTCCCGAATTTTTTGCAATGTGGATTCAATCATATTGGGAAGAGGATGACTCATATGGTTACACCGCCTTTTTGGTTTTTTGTTCCCGATACACCCGGAGAAGTGCCGGTCCCTGCCGGAGCATCAGCCCCAGCAGCCGGGCTGGACACAGCACCAAATCCAAACGCAAATACGCCTCTGTATTTTCTGCAGTAAAGTCACAAAAAATCTGAATGTCCTTTCGCCGGATGCGAAGGGCCCGGTCTAACAGGGGCTCCGTAGCCCCCAGGGCTGCCCACGCCCGGCCATACTGAACCGCCAGGTCACAGGGATCCCCGCCTCCCAGCTTCACCCAAAACTCCAACCGCCGCACCAGAAGGCGCCGCCGCAACCCCTGCAAGAGGTTGTGCAGCACCGGCCAATATGGCCGGAGTCCCGACCAGGCTCCCCCCTTGGGGGCAGGCCTGGGCGCCGCCACCTTCTTTGGGGCAGGTTTGGGGGCCTTTTCCGATTTCGAGCGGGTCCATTTCCTGTGAAGCCAGCCGGACTTTGCAGGCAGCAGCTGCCAGCGGATGGGCCCGGCCAGCAGGCTGATCCGAAATCCGGAATCATCGTAACGCACCTGCACCCCCACAGGCAGGAACAGCAGCGCCACAAGCAGCCCCAAAATTCCCGCCAGCACCCAGAGGATTCCTTCTAACACATTCATGAGTTCAATTCCTGCTGCCCGGAAGCCGCCTCCTCCAGGGTCAGCTGGTCCGGCGTCCCCAACTCCGCCAGCTCCAGCTCCGGGAGCTCCTCCAGGCTGGACAGGCCAAAGGTCCGGAGAAAGTCCGGCGTTGTGCGGTATTGCAGGGGCCTGCCAGGCACATTCAGCCTGCCGCATTCTTCAATCAGCTTTTTGTTCAGCAGGGCTGTCACAGAGTAGGAGCTGTCCACCCCCCGGATCTGCTCCACCATGGCTTTGGTGGCAGGCTGATAATAGGCGATGACCGACAGGGTCTCCAGCTGAGACGCCGAGAGCTTCGGCGGCTTCCGGGTCTCCAGGGCCCGGGAGACAAAATCCCCCATCTCACCGGCAGAGCACATCTGGTAGGCGCCATCCAGCCGCACCACCCGAACCCCCCGGCGCTCAAACCCCAGGCGGTCCATCAGCCGGTTGGCAGCCTCCTGCACCTCGCCGGTCTCACAGCCCAGCGCCTGGCTCAGGCGCTTCAGCTCCACCGGTTCCCCGGCGGCAAACAGCACCGCTTCCACGGCCCGTTCCAATTCTTCTGGCTCCATCAGGCATCCGTCTCCCTTCTCATAGCCTCTTCCGGGGTCTTGATTAATTTCAGCTCCGGATTGTCTCCCGTACCGTCATCGGTCAGCCAGACCGAGCTGGTACGGCACAGCTCCAGCACCGCCAAAAATGTGGCCACCACCTCCGACCGGCTCCTGCAGCCCCGGAACAGCTGCCGCAGGCGCATGACTCCGTGGAGAACCAGACGCTTGATCACTTCCTTCGCCTTCCGGGTCACCGGAAAGGGTTCCTTGCCCACAATGCCCTGGAAGCTGGTTGCCGGCGGTGGGAGCCGACGGCGGCTGCGCTCTGCAATGGCGGCCAGGGCCCGGCATAAATCCTCCGGTTCATGCTGATACCCGTAGGTATTTTCCTTGGGGCGTGGCTCCGGTTCTTTGGTAAACATCCCCCGTCCCACTTCGTTCCGGGCCTCTAAAAATTGGACCGCCTGCCGGATCTGCTCCAGCGCCTCTTTCCTCTGGCGCTCCACCAGAGACTGACGCAGCAGCTCCATCTCGCTCTCCGCTTCTGCCTGCTCGCTGGCCGACAGCAGCATCTTGGTCTTAATCACCATGAGGTGCGACGCCATGGTGATGAATTCGCTGGCGATTTCCATATCCAGCCGCTTCATTTCGTCCAGGTACGCCAAATATTGCTCCAGGATTGCGGCAATGCTCACATCTTCAATTGCAATCTTGTTTTTGCTTAGCAGCAGCAGGATCACATCCAGGGGGCCGTTAAAGTCCTCCATCTCCTCTGAGCGGGTGCGGACAATGCCCTCCAGGTGATAACTCGGTTCGTTCATTCCAAACTCCTAATGGAAAAGATGGAGCAGCAGCTCAACCGGCCAGTTGCAAATGGGCCAAAGCAGGCGGATGAGTCCACTCCGCAGGAAATTCAAAGGCGCATCCAGCACACCGGTCCACAGCAGCACCGCCAGCAGGAAAAAGCCAAAACGCTCATACCGCAGCAGCTTCTCACAGATCCCCCGGGGCAAGATGACATACAAAACCTTGGACCCATCCAGGGGCGGAATGGGAAGCAGGTTAAAGACCGCCAGATTTGCGCTCAAAATAGCCACATACTGGAAAAACAGATCCAAGTACGCCAGCCCCTGGGGCAGCTCCCAAAAAGCCCCCAGGGACAGGAGCGTATTGTGGAGCATCAGGGCAAGCATGGTAATCCCCACGTTGGCCGCAGGCCCGGCCAACGCCGTCAGGGCCGTGTCCCGCCGGAAATGCTTAAAATTTCCCGGCTGGATGGGCACTGCTCTGGCCCAGCCAAAGTGGGCAATCGCCATCACCAGAAGCCCCAAAGGATCGATGTGGCGCAGGGGATTCAGTGTCAGCCGCCCAGCGTTTTTCGCTGTGGGATCTCCCAGGCGGTATGCGGCATAGCCGTGGCTCACTTCATGCAGCGTGATGCAAATCACTGCGGCAAGCACCG
>UQXI01000054.1 GCA_900544975.1 uncultured Eubacteriales bacterium | reverse complement strand
GGCGGGGGCCATGAGCGGGGTGTGGAAAGGACCGGACACCCGCAGAGGCACACACCGGCGGGCGCCCCGGGCTTTGGCCAGGGCAGCGGCCTGCTGTACCGCCGCCCGCTCTCCGCCCAGGACCAGCTGGCCGGGACAGTTGTAGTTGGCAATCACCACGGCGCCCAGGGGCTCGGCCTCCCGGACGGCTTCCAGGAGCCGCTCCCGGTCCAATCCCAGGACCGCCACCATGGCGCTGTCGCGGCCGGCAGCGGCTTCCTCCATGGCTTTCCCACGGAAAGCGGCCAGGGAAATGGCGGTTTGCTCCTCCAGCACACCGGCGGCGGCCAGAGCGGAGTACTCACCCAGGGAGAGCCCGGCCACCAGGTCCGGTGCAATGCCCTGTTCCCGCAGCACGGCTGTCAGCCCGGCGGCGAAGGCCACCATGCAGGGCTGGGTATATCGGGTTTGACTCAGCTGCTGCTCCGGTCCCTGGAAGCACAGGGCCTTCAGGTCGAAGCCCACATCCGCCCGGTCCAGGACGGCCCGGAAGGCGGGATAGGCTTCGTACAGATCCTGTCCCATCCCCGGGTGCTGACTGCCCTGTCCGGCATACAAAAAACCCAGCTTCATGTCTGCTCCCCCCATACGTCCCGGGTGGTGCGGAGCACGGCCTGGCCTTGGGTATAGAGCTCCTGGAAGATTGCCCGCAGGGGACGGATCTCGTGAAGCATGCCCGCCACCTGGCCGGTCATGACGCTGCCGGTGACCACGTCGCCGTCAAACACGGCGCGGCGCAGGCCGCCCAGGGTGCAGCGCTCCAGCTCCTCCAGGCTGGCCCCCCGGCTCTCCAGAGCCAGGTATTCCCGGGCCATCTTGTTCTTCAGCACCCGCACGGGACCGCCGATGGAGCGGCCGGTTACGGTGGTGTCGCTGTCCTTGGCCTTCAGCAGGGCCAGCTTATAGTTCTCGTGAATGGGGCACTCCTGGCTCACCAGGAGGCAGGTGCCCACCTGGACGCCGCAGGCCCCCAGGGCCAGGGCTGCCGCCATCTGACGGCCGTCGGCGATGCCGCCGGCCGCAATGACCGGTACATCCACGGCGTCCACCACCTGGGGCACCAGAGCCATGGTGGTCATCTCGCCCACATGGCCGCCGGACTCTGTGCCTTCGGCGATGATGGCGTCAGCGCCAGCCTGGACCAGGCGGCGGGCCAGAATGGTGGCGGCCACCACGGGGAAGACCTTCACCCCGGCCTCCTTCCAGGCGGGAATGTAGTGAGACGGATTCCCGGCGCCGGTGGTGACCACCGGCACCCGCTCCTGGGCGATGACCAGGGCCATTTCCGAGGCGGCGGGGTTCATCAGCATCAGATTGACCCCAAAGGGCTTGTCCGTCTTGGACCGGCAGATTGCAATCTGGTTGCACAGTTCCTCTCCGGACCGGAGGGAACCGGAGGCGATGACGCCCAGGGCCCCGGCGTTGGAGCAGGCGGCGGCGAATTCGCCGGTGGCGATGTTGGCCATGCCGCCCTGGATGATGGGGAACTCCGTCCCCAAAAGTTCATTCAGTCGATTCATAAGGGTCTCCTTTTCTCAAACTCCAGCAGAGCGCCGCCCCAGGTGAGGCCGCCTCCAAATCCCACGGCAAGGACCCGGCTGCCGGGACCAATCCGGCCCAGGTCCTGAAGTTCACTCAACACCAGAGGGATGCTGGCAGCGGAGGTATTTCCATAGTGATCGATATTTTTATAATATTTTTCTGGTGGAATGCCCAGCTTGTGGGCGGCCAGGTCTGTAATTCGGGCGTTGGCCTGGTGGAATACAAAGCAGTCAATCTCATCCACTGTGTAGCCGCGCTGTTGCAGGACCTGCTTCACGCACCGGGGCACCGTCTCCACCGCAAACCGGAAGACGCCCCGGCCGTCCATGGCAATGAGCGGAGGCTCCTCCAGCCGGGCGCCCGGGATGCGGAGGATCTGATCGTTTCCCGTGCAGCCCAGCTGGGCGCTGATGGAGGGCCATCCGGCCCGGCATTCCACCACCGCCGCACCGGCTCCGTCGCCGAACAGCACGCAGGTGGACCGGTCTGTAAAATCGCTGAACCGGCTCAGGACCTCGGCGCCGATCACCAGGCCGTAGGGCCGGGAGGAGGCGTTGAGCAGGCATTCCATGGTGTGCAGGGCGAAGAGAAAGCCGGTGCAGGCGGCGCTGAGGTCAAAGCAGGGGATGTCTTGCGGGAGGCCCAGATCCCGTTGCAGCAGACAGGCTGTGGAGGGGACCAGGCTCTGGGCCGTCACAGTGGCCACAATGCAGGCGCCGATCTCCTCCGGACGGACTCCGGCCCGCTCCAGGGCCCGCTGGGCGGCTTCACGGCACAGCTGGGTGTGGGTCTCGCCCCTGCAGTGATGTCGGCTGCGGATGCCGGTGCGGCTGGTGATCCACTCGTCGCTGGTATCTACTATCCGGGCCATGTCGTCGTTGGTCACCACCTGGGCCGGGACGCTGCGTCCCATTCCCAGGATCTTGATTCCATTCATGGCTCCTCCTTCCGGGGCGGGTCTGCGCTGGGCAGAGCCACACCCATTCGTCTGAATTTCTCATATCGGGCGGCGGTCAAAGCGCCGCCCCGCTCCCGGCTGAGGGCGGCCAGGTGGCGGAACAGCGCCTGGTCCACCTCCCGGTAGGCAATGGCCGGGGCCAGGTGGGCGCCGCCCACAGGCTCCAGGATCACCTCGTCGATGACCCCCAGCCGCAGCAGCTCCGGCGCTGTCAGCTTCATGAGTCCCGCCGCCTCTCCGCTGCGTCCGGAGTCCTTCCACAAAATGGAGGCAAACCCCTCAGGAGACAGGATTGCATAGACGCTGTGCTCCAGCATCAGCACCCGGTCTGCTACGGCCAAGGCCAGTGCGCCACCGCTATTGCCCTCGCCCAGGACCACGGCCACCACCGGCACCGTCAGCTGGCTGAGGGTGAGCAGATTCCGGGCAATGGCCTCCCCCTGGCCCCGGGCTTCCGCCTCCAGGCCGGGGTATGCGCCACTGGTGTCAATGAGGGTGATGATGGGGCGGCGGAACTTCTCTGCCTGTTCCATGAGCCGCCGGGCCTTCCGGTAGCCTTCGGGGCTGGGCATTCCAAAGTTGCAGCGGAGGTTTTCCTCCAGGTTTTTCCCCTTCCGGGTGCCGATGACGGTGACCGGATGGCCGTGGAAGAGGGCCACACCGCCTAAAATCGCCGGATCCTCTCCACAGAGCCGGTCTCCCCGCTGCTCGAAAAAGTCTGTGAACAGAGCGGCGATGTAATCGGTGACATTGGGTCGGCCCGGGTGTCTGGCAATGGCCAGGTGTTGGACTGCAGTCAGTTCTTCCATTCCCTGCCTCCCTTCTCATGGAGCTGTAAGAGCTGCACCAGCGTGGGCCGCAGCTGGTTCCGGGGCGCCACTGCGTCTACGAAGCCGTGCTCCATCTGAAATTCCGCTCTCTGAAAGCCCTCCGGCAGCGTCTGGCCGATAGTCTGCTGAATGACCCTGGGGCCAGCGAATCCGATGAGCGCGCCGGGCTCTGCCAGGATGATGTCTCCCAAAGACGCGAAGCTCGCAGTGACCCCGCCGGTGGTGGGGTCCGTCAGGACGGAGAGATACACCCGCCCCGTCCGGGCAAACCGTTCCAGCGCGGCGCTGGTCTTGGCCATCTGCATGAGGGACAGAATCCCCTCCTGCATCCGGGCGCCGCCGCTGGCACAGAAGAGGATGAGGGGCAGGCGGTTCTTGGTGGCGTATTCAATGGCCAGGGTGATCTTCTCTCCGACGGCGGCGCTCATGGAGCCCATAAAAAACCGGCTGTCCATCACCCCTACCACGCATCGCCGGCCGCCGATGGTCCCCAGAGCCGTCACCACAGCCTCGGTGAGGCCGGTCTTCTCCTGGGCCTTTTTCAGCTTTTCCGAATATCCGGGAAAATGCAGGGGATCGGCAGCCGGGTATTTTTCATTGAGCTCCCGGAAGGAGCCGGCGTCCAGCACCTCGTTCAGGCGGCTGTAAGCATCCATGGGGAAGTGGTGGCCGCATTGGGGGCAGACCCAGTGATTCCGGATTAGCTCCGTCCGATCAGTCTGGGCGCCGCAGCCGGGGCAGGCAGAGGCTGGGGGCCCCGCCTCCCGGACTGCTTTCATGGAGAGAAGCCGTGCCCGGCGCTGGGCAAAAATTCCGTTCATCCCTTCGTCTCCTCCTCCAGCCGGCGGCTGAATTCCAGCAGCTCCGGCAAATGTTCCTCTAAAAATGCTGTGGTACAGCAGCCCCGGATGAAATCCGGATGATACAAAATCTGGTAAGACAGCTCCGCATTGGTGGGAAAGCCCTCCAGAATAAACTCCTCCAAGCAGCGCCGCATCTTTCGGATGGTCTCCAGCCGGGTGGGCGCGTGGGCCATCAGCTTCGCCGCCATGGAGTCGTACCAGGGCGGCAGCTGGCAGCCGGTGTAGAGGCAGGAATCCACCCGGACGCCGGGGCCGCCGGGGAAGTGCAAAAACTCTACCGTACCGGGGCAGGGGCGGAAATCCGCTGCCGGGTCCTCTGCATTGACGCGGCACTCGATGGCGTGGCCGGTGATGCGCACTGCCTCCTGGGTGATGGATAGGGGGAGGCCCGAGGCAATCCGCAGCTGCTCCCGCACCAAGTCCACACCGGTCACCATCTCTGTGATGCCATGCTCCACCTGGATCCGGGTGTTCATTTCCATGAAGTAAAAATGATTTCCGTCCGGGTCCAGCAGGAACTCCACAGTTCCCGCGCTCTCATAGCCCACAGCCCGGGCGGCCCGCACGGCGGCCTGGCCCATCTCCTCCCGAAGCGTTGGGGACAGGCCCCAGGCGGGGGCTTCCTCCAACAGTTTTTGGTTCCGCCGCTGGACGGAGCAATCCCGGTCTCCCAGGGAGATCACATGGCCGTGGCGGTCAGCCAAAACCTGGACTTCAATGTGCCGGGGCCGGAGGATCAGCTTTTCCAGATACATCTCCCCGTTGCCGAAACAGGCAACGGCCTCGGCCTGGGCGCTTTCGAAGGCCTCTTGTAGATCCTCTTCCCGGTAGACCCGGCGGATGCCCCGGCCACCGCCTCCGGCGGAAGCCTTGAGGAGCACCGGATAGCCCACGGCCTTGGCCGCATCCCGGGCGGCTTCCACGCTGTCTACGGGGCCGTCGGAGCCGGGAGTCACCGGAACCCCCGCCTGCTTCATCAGGGTTTTTGCTGCGGATTTGCTGCCTGCCCGGCGGATGGTGTCCCCGGAGGGCCCAATGAAGGCCAGGCCCTGGCGGGCGCAGGCGTCAGCAAACTCCCCGTTTTCGGACAGGAAGCCATAGCCTGGGTGGATGCCGTCGCAGCCGGTGGATTGGGCCACCGTCAGGAGCGCTTCCTGATTTAAGTAACTGTCTGAGGCACGGGCGGGACCAATGCACACCGCCTGGGTGGCCAACTGCACCGGCAGCGCCTCTTCATCGGCCTGGGAATAGACGGCCACCGTCTCAATGCCCAGCTCCCGGCAGGCCCGGAGGATGCGAAGCGCGATTTCGCCCCGGTTGGCGATCAGGACCCGCCTCAACATGCCCGATAGCGAAACAGGGTTTCGCCATATGCAGCCAGGTCCCCATTGGACTTCAGGATCTGCAGGATCTCGCAGTCACAGGGGGCGGCCACCTCGCTCATCATTTTCATCGCCTCAATGAGGCACAGGGTCTCTCCCTTTTTCACCCGGTCGCCTGCCTTCACAAAGGGCGGCTGCTCGGGATTGGGGGCGGCGTAATAGGTCCCCACCAGGGGGGCGGTTACGGTGCAGCCCTCCTCTACAGCCGGTGCAGCTACGGGGGCGGGCGCACAGGCAGTGGGAACCGGCGCAGGTGCGCCGATTGCTGCCTCCCGGGTCAGCTCCAGGGTGAAGCCCTCCCGGGTTACTTTCATTGTCTGGGCCGTGCTTTGGTCGAAGCAGGACACCAGATCCATGATTTCCTGATTGGTCATTGGGATTTCCTCCTGGGAAGCGCTGGGCTCCCTCAATTCTGATGCTCCTGCAGATAGTCCAGCACGTCGCCCACCGTCTGCAGGCTTTTCATGTCGCCGTCGTCGATGGACAGGCCCGTGGCCTCTTCCAGGGCCATCACCAGCTCCACCAGGGACAGGGAATCTGCCTTCAGGTCGGCGGTGAGGCTGGCTTCTGGCGTTACCTGCTCGGCGTCGCAGCCCAGGGTTTCCACGATCAAATCACGAAGTTCTTCCAATTTCATAGCGATTCTCCTTGCGGTCCAAAGTCTCAATTATTTTAGCTAAAATAATTTAGGAATATTCTAGCGGGAACGGGCGGGTTTGTCAAGCAAAATTCCCGGGTTCCGGCAAAAAATGGTTCCGATTTTTGAAATCTACATCCGATCCCGGCCAGCTGAATGCCAGAATATCACCAGTGCGGGAAAAAAACAAGCAAAACAGAGGGCCCGCCTTGTCCCACTGTGGAGGAATTGCATACTTTGCCAAGAGTGGGCAATTGAGGTTCCACTGGATTGCCCATGCGTCTTGACAAGTCTCCGCTTTTCCAGTACAATATGTGTAACTAGTATTACAATTCTTACTTTTTGGAGGGTGTTCCATGAAACAAGCTGGAGATGGACAGCGGTTTATGAGTACCGTGAAGCTGGGCCCCAAAGGGCAAATTGTGATCCCAAAAGAAGTGCGGGAGATGTTCGGCCTGGAACCAGGGGATAGTCTGCTTCTGCTTGCGGATGCCGGGCGAGGTATTGCCCTGCAGCGTTCCAGTGTGATGAGCCAAATTGCAGACGCCATTTTTGCAGGCCACGGCCGGGAGGTGGACGGGCAGACGCCGGAAGAGGACCTGAGGCAGTTTGCCCAGGCCATTCGGGACGAGACGGAGGAATCAAAATGTACGCCATAGAAACCAAGGGGTTGACCCGGTGCTTTGGTCCGGTCCAGGCCCTGTCCGGCCTGGACCTGGCGGTGCCGGAAGGGGCCTTATATGCTCTCCTGGGCGTCAACGGCGCGGGGAAATCCACTGCGATCAAAATTCTGACAGGTCTTCTGCCTCCCACCGGTGGAGAGGCCCGGGTTTTGGGGTACGATGTGACCAGGCAGCGGGAGGAGGTCAAAAAGCGGATGAGCCTCTGCCCCCAGGACACGGCGGTGGCGCCCAATTTGACTGTGGAGGAAAACCTGATGCTCCTGGCCGGTCTGTCCGGGGCACGGCGGCAGGATGCCAGAGGCCGGACGGAGGCGATGCTGGAGTCCCTCCAGCTCCAGCCGGTGGCCCGCCGCAGAGCGAAGACCCTCTCCGGTGGTTGGCAGCGGCGGCTGAGCATTGCCATGGCCCTCATTTCCAGGCCCCAGGTCCTCTTCCTGGATGAGCCCACTTTGGGGCTGGATGTTCTGGCCCGCCGGGAGCTGTGGCGGGTGATCGAAGGGCTGAAAGGCAGGACCACCGTGGTGCTCACGACTCATTATCTGGAGGAGGCCCAGGCGCTGGCCGATTCCATTGGCATTTTGTCCCGGGGCCGGCTGACTGCCCAGGGCACAGCGGAGGAGCTGATTCGCCGGACCGGTCAGGGAAACCTGGAGGATGCCTTTGTGGCATTGACCTTGGACGCAGACACGAGAGGAGAAGGGGAGGGAAGACTATGAACATGTTGCTGTTTGCCCGGCGAAACGGCCGGGAGATTCTGCGGGATCCCCTGAATCTGGCCTTCGGTCTGGCGTTTCCCCTGGCACTCTTGGGGCTCTTTTGCGCCATACAGGCCAATATTCCCGTGCCCATTTTCGCACTTCCCAGCTTGACGCCGGGGATTTTAGTCTTTGGGTTCAGCTTTTTCTCTCTGTTTTCCGCCCTCCTGGTGGCCCGGGACCGGACCAGCGCGTTTCTCCTGCGGCTGTATACCACGCCATTGCGGTCCCGGGATTTTATTTTGGGGTATTTGCTTCCGCTGCTTCCGCTGGCCATGGGGCAGGGGGCCGTTTGCCTGGGTGGCGCCCTGATTTTCGGGCTGGATTGGAGCCCACGGCTCCTGTTGACGCTGGCAGCCGGGATTCCTGCTGCGCTTTTGTACATAGGCTTGGGCCTTCTTTGCGGCTCCTGCCTCAATGACCGGGCTGTGGGGGGCATTTGTGGTGCGCTGCTCACCAATGTCTCCCTGTTCCTGTCCGGTGCGTGGCTGGACCTGGATTTGGTGGGCAGTGGCTTTGCCCGGTTTGCCCGGCTGCTGCCCTTCTCCCATGCGGTGGAGGCTGGGCGGGCGGCCTTGGCTGGAGACCTCTCCCAGCTGCCGGTGCACCTGGCCTGGGTCTCCGGCTGGGCCGTTGCCATCCTGGCCCTGGCGGTTGTCGCCTATTGCCGGTCCATGCGCCGGGTATAAAAAGAATGTTCCGCTGCAAAAGTTTGTGCTTTGCAACAGAACGGATGTCAAGATTCTCATTTTTTGGTGTTTGGCAAATTGGCAAGACCCACCGGCGGGCGCACTGTGCGCCTCTACGAGACCATGGTCTATAGGAAGCTCCTATGCATCCGGTCCCGTTGCAAAGTTTGGTTCTTTGCAACGGGACCGGAACTACTTGATTATCGAGTGGTTTCTACCTGGATTTCGCCGGAGGTGATTTTCTTTGCCAGCTCCTCCACCTCAGCCTTCAGGCTGTCGGGGATCTGCTGGGTTGCGCTGGCTTCGCCGTAGCCGATGCCGATGAAACCAGTGGCCATGTCCGCCACCCAAGTGGTGCCCCACTTGGAGGTGTCGCCGGAGATGTAATCGGACACTGCCTCGTAGATGGAGTCGCCCACCTGCTTCATCATGGAGCAGATGATCACGTCGTCTGCAATGTACTTCTGATCAGAGTCTACGCCGATGGCATAGAAGCCCTTCTCCTGCGCCGCCTGGAAGACGCCGTCGCCGGTCTTGGAGGCAATCTGGAACACCACGTCGGCCTTCTTTTCGTTGAGGGTCAGGGCGCATTCCTTGCCCACGGCGGGATCGTCGTAGGTGTTGGCGTAAAGGGTCTCCACCTGGATGCTGTCGTTGGCGTACTTGGCGCCCTGGGTGTAGCCCACAATGAAGTCGTTGATGGTGTCGGTGTCCTCGCCACCCACAGCGCCCACCACGCCGGTCTGGGACATCTTGGCGGCGATGTAACCGGCCAGGAAGGAGCCCTCGTTCTGGGCATAGGTGATGTTCAGCACGTTGTCCACGGGGGCAGAGGTGGCGTTGTCAATCCAAATGAAGTGGACGTCGGGATACTCGGGCGCCACAGTCTCCACATCGTAGAACTCCCAGCCCACCAGGACCACGATTTCGGCCGCATCGGCGGCGTTGCGGATCTGCTGGGTGTGGTCTACGTTGTTGCACTCAATGGTTTTGACCTGGACGCCCAGGTCTTTGGCCAGGCGGTCGGCCCCCTCCTTGGAGGAGTCGTAGAAGGAGCGGTCCCCAAAGGTACCAGCTACCACAACCGCCATGGATACATCACTGGAAGGGCCGCTCGGTTTCTCATTGTCGTCTTGGGTTTTGGCGCAGCCAGCCAGTAGGCCCAGGGCCAAAACGGCTGACAAAAGCAGCGCAAGAATTCGTCTCATCAATCTTTCCTCCTCTGAATTGCCTGTGTGTTTCTTTAGGGCGCTTCGGTGCCGCCTGTGCTGGCATCCGGATCCAGGTCACCGTTGCTGGCGGGGAGAGAGGGGTCGGTTTCCAGATCGCCGTTGGTGGCGGGCAGGTCCGGCTCCAGGTCGCCGCTGCTGGCAGTGCCGCCGTTGGGGGTGGTGTCACCGTTGGACGGAGTCTGTTCGGAGGGGGTGGATTGGCCAGAGGGATCCTTCTCCTCCTTTTTGCTGCAACCGGTCATCAGGGTGAGGACCAGAACGGCAGCTAAAAGCAGAGCCATGCGTTTTTTCATATGTTTCACTCCTTTGAGCGGATTTTTCGGTTTCTCGTTATGTTTTATCCATAGAGAGACCGGTCTTATTGTACAGGGGTTTGGCCGGAAAGTCAACTTAAAACGTCTTAAAATCCCCTGGTTCCCCATTCATTTTGGCGGAATTTGGCGAGAAATGGTGCCCTTGTTTTGGGGACACACGGGGAAACCGTTCCGATTGAAAAAGAAACGCCAAAATTTTATCGTGGAAAACCGGAAAAAGTGTGTTATAATGTCCAGGTAGGATTTGACCGGAAGGAGGGCGCCTGTGGAGTTCCCGGGTTTTTTAGGCAATGACCAGCTGAAGGCCAGTCTGTCTGCGGCAGTGGACCGGCAGCGGGCAGCTCATTTTTATCTGCTCTCCGGCCCCCGCGGCGCGGGAAAGCGAACGCTGGCCCGGTTATTGGCGGCGGCGCTCCTGTGCCAGGATTCCCACCGCCGTCCCTGTGGCCAGTGCGGCTCCTGCCGGAAGGTTCTGGCCGGCTCCCATCCGGATTTGATTCCTGTGGATGACCCGGACAAGAAAACCGTCTCTGTGGAGACTGTCCGTCAGGCCCGGGAGGATCTGTTTATCCGCCCCAACGAGGGGGAGCGGAAAATCTATTATGTTCCCCGGGCTCAGGATCTGGGGCTTCCCGGGCAGAATGCCCTCCTGAAGGTTTTGGAGGAGCCGCCCCCCTATGGGGTGTTTCTGCTTTTGACGGACAACCCAGACCGGCTGCTGCCTACGGTGCGCTCCCGCTGTGTGGAGCTGCGGCTCCAGCCACTGGAGGAATCCCAGCTTGCTGAAGCGCTACGCCAGGCGTTCCCCCAGGCCAGCCAGGAGGCCTTGGCCTCGGCCATTTGGCGCAGCGGCGGCTGGCTGGGACAGGCAAAGGAGCTGCTGCAGGAGGGGCGATGGCTCCCCCAGACGGAAAGCTTCGCCCAGGCCTACAGCCGACGGAATCACCTCCAGCTGCTGCAAATTCTGACTCCCATGGAGAAGCTAAAGCGGGACCAGCTGGTCCCCATTCTCAGCCAGTGGCGGGACCTCCTGTCTGTGGCGCTCACCTGCAGGGCGGGCCTTCCCGCACCGGACCCTTTGGGCAAGGCCCTGGCGTCCGGCCGCACTTCCCGGGAGCTGTCCCAGGCTGTGACGGCTCTGGATCGCGCCTTGGCCTGCCTCCAGGGCAATGGATCGCCAGGCGCCGTCTGCGGGGATTTGCTTTGGCGACTCCAGTGAAATTTTCAATGTGAATCTGCCCTGCGGGGCAAAAGGAGATACCATGAACGAAGAGAAAACCAAAAAGCCGGAGCCGGATTTTGTCGGCGGCCCCATGGCTCCAGACCGGGATGCTCCGGTGGATGTGGTGGACGTCCAATTTCGGTCCGGCTCTAAGATATACTATTTTGATCCCGGGGATCTGACCGTCGCCGCTGGCGACCATGTCATCATCGAGACCGCCCGGGGGCCGGAGTACGGCACCTGTGCCGGCGGCAATCACCAGGTTCCCTTCCGGGACATCGTCCCGCCCCT
>UQXI01000053.1 GCA_900544975.1 uncultured Eubacteriales bacterium | reverse complement strand
GTTCATGCACCACATGGGTATCTCTCCGTAGGGGCGGACCCATGTGTCCGCCCGTGGCAGGCATTACAAATTTGCTGAAAACGGGCGGAAAACACACCAATGCGGTGCATGAATTATGATGTTTTGAGCGGCTACAACGTCGTAGGGGCCTGTTGCAAAATTTGCATTTTGCAACAGGCCCCAGAGAGGATGAAGATATGTCACTCACACAATCCGACGGGCGCCCACATAACGGCTGGCGTAGTAGTCGGAGGAGAGGCTGGAGATTTTGACGTAGCTGCCGCCGGCGTGGATGAACTCGCCGCCACCGACGTAAATGCCCACGTGAGAGGCAGGAGCGTCGGTGTTGTAGGTCCGCTCAAAGAAGACCAGGTCACCGGGCTGCAGGTCGGAGTAGCTGACGGCATAGCCGTTTTCCAGCTGGTCTGTAGCGGTGCGGTAGATGGAGTAGCCGCAGGCCCGCATGACGTACTGGGTGAAACCGGAGCAGTCAAAGCCGCTGGGGGAGGAACCGCCCCATACATAGGGGACGCCCAAATACTCCTTCGCCTTGGCCACAATGGCTTCGCCAGCGGAAAGAGAGGAGGAAGCGCCTTCGGAAGACTCGTTCGATTCAGAAGACTCGTTGCTCTCGGAGGCCTCGGGTTCGGAAGACTCAGAGGATTCAGAAGCATAGCTGTTGGAAGGAGTCTGCTCATATGCGCTGCTGCTGATGGGGTCGCCGCCTACGAAGTATTTGGGGCTGCCATCGGAGCCGGTATTCTCATAGGGGATTTCTGTCAGCTCCAGCAGGTCGCTGCGGATGTAACCGGTGCTGCCGTCGTACTGGACCTTGTACCAGCCGCAGTTGAAGCCGATGATGTAGGCTTCTTCGCCTTCGGACAGCTGGTCCACCACGTCAGAGGAGGTGGTGGGGGCGCTGCGGAGATTGACCAGATATGTATTGATCTCGCCGTAACCAAGCTCTACATTTTCTCGCTCTTTTACGGTGAGGTAATCGCTGTGCATGTAACCTTCCCGGAGGTTGTAAATGACCTTGTACCAGTCGCCTTCTGACTCCAGAATGACCACATAGTCGTTGCGGTAGGCAGTGGTGAGGATTTCGGTGTTGGTGCCCGGCCCCTCCCGCAGGCGGAGGGCGGAGGCATCTACAATGCCAATGGCAGATTTTACGGTGTCAGAAGCATGGGTGGTCAGAGCCAGCGTACCGGCCAGGGTGGTCATCGACAGGACCAGACCCAAAAATCTCTTTTTGCAGTTCATACGTTACCCTCCGTCTTACAGTGGTTTTATTTCGCCAAAGCGCGCTCCAGCCAGACACAGCCAACATCCAAAGCCGTGTACAAGCCGTCTTTTTCGCTCTTTTTAACAACCCGCTCCCGGGACCGCAGGTTCGGGTCGTTGGACAGGAGCTGAACCGACACCCGGGTGGCCACATCCAGGCCGTTTACCGGCTTGGTGTCCAGAACCTGGAGCATCACAATGTGAGAATCGGCCATAGAGCCGTAGTAGATCATGTTATCCTTGCGCATAAGGGGGCGGCCTTTGTAGGTCAGGCCGGCAGTTTGCTCAGACATTTGAAACCTCCCTGAAGGAAATGTAACCAAATTGTAACACATCGTAACGGACTTGTCAACCCACTTGGGGCGATTTTTGAAACTTTTTTGAGATATGTGTTACAAATTGGTCCAAAATTGGGGATTCTTGGATGTTGGAACGTAAGACGGAGGGGTAGTATGGGAAGAAAAGGGGGCCGAACCTGGCCCAGAGGTGGAAGAAATCTGGGGCTGCAGCGTCACGGCGGCAGCCCCAGATACGGCTCATTGCTGATCAAACAGGTAACACTGGACCAGCTCCTGGAGGAGTTCATCCCGGTCCAGCTTACAAATCATGGCGCGGGCATTGTTGTAATTGGTGATATAAGTGGGGTCTTCAGTCAAGAGATACCCGACAATCTGATTGATGGGATTGTACCCCTTTTCGCTGAGGGCGTCGAAAACAGAGTGGAGAATCCGATGCATGTTTTCGCGTTCATCACCGGGGACAGTGAATTTGATGGTGTTGTCATTCAACATGGATTCCTCCTTTTATGTGTGATGCGCCCATCATATAACAAAACAGAGGCAAAGTAAAGGGGAAGAGAAAAAGATTCACGAAAATTTCACGGGTTACCGCAGGGTGACGCCCAATTTCTCCTGGAGCGCCGCCAGAACCTTGGTCACCACCCCTTCGGAATCGGCGTCGGTGAGGGTCCGATCGTCTGCCCGCAGCTCCAGAGAGAATGCGATGCTCTTCTTCCCCTCGGGGATGCCCTTGCCCCGGTAAATGTCGAAGAACCGGATGTTGCGCAGCAGCTTTCCGGCGGCGCCTGTCATGCACTGCTCCACCTGAGCCACGGTCAGGGCCTCGTCACAGACCAGGGAGAGGTCCCGGGAGACGGCGGGGTATTTGGGCAGGGGCTGATAGGTGGGTTCTGGCTCCCCCATGGACAGGAGCTGGGTGAAGTTGATTTCACAGCAGTAGACCTCCCCCTCCAGCCCGTAATTTTGAGCGGTCAGGGGGTGAATCTGACCCAGGAAACCCAGATCCACGCCGTCCATGGTGAGTTTGGCGCAGCGTCCGGGATGGTAGGTGGGGTTGTCGCAAACGGCGGTGTAGCCGGGCTTCCGGATCCGGAGGCCCGTGAGGATGGCTTCCAGCTCCCCCTTCAGGGTGAAGAAGGTCTCGTGCTCCCCATAGGTCCCCAGGACCAGCATTTTTGGCTCTGCCGGGAGGACGCTCTCTGTGGGCAGGTAGACTTTGGCCAGCTCGTAGAGCTTGGCGGACTTATTGTGATAGGCGCTGTTCCGGGCCAGGATGTCCAGCATGGAGGGCAGGGCGGTGGTCCGCATCACCGAGGTATCCTCGCCCAGGGGGTTCTGAATCTTCAGGGTGCGGCGCAGGTCATGTTCCTCCGGCAGGCGGAGCTGATCAAAGACGGCGGGGGAGACGAAGGAGTAGGTGATGATCTCGCTGTAGCCCAGGGCTCTGCAGAGGCTTCCGGCCTGGTTCTCCAGGAGCATGTTGGGGGCATAGCGGCCCTGGGTGGCCACGCCCCGGAGGTCGGTGGTGGGGATCCGATTATAGCCATACAGCCGGCCCACCTCTTCGGCGATGTCTGCCATGAGGTTCAGGTCAGGCCGCCAGGAGGGGACGGAGATGGTGCGGCCCTCCACAGGAATTTCCAGGCGGCGGAGAAAATCCACCATATCCGCCTCCGGGATTTGGGTACCCAGAAGGCGGTTGATCTCATCCGGCTCCAGCTCCAGCTGCTTGGGCTGGGGGACGTAGTGGATGATGTCAATCATCCCGTCCAATACGTCGCCACAGGCCAGCTGCTCCACCAGCTCACAGGCCCGCTGGACGGCGGGAATGGTGAGCATGGGATCCAGATTTTTTTCAAATTTGCCGGAAGCTTCCGTCCGCAGTCCCAGGGCCAGGGCAGTCTGGCGGATGGAGGTGCCGTTGAAGTTGGCGGACTCAAAGACCACGGTGGCGGTGTCCGCCACAATTTCCGAGTTTTCGCCGCCCATGATGCCCGCCAGGCCGATGGGCTTGTCGCCGTCGGCAATGACCAGCATCCCGGGCTTCAGGGTGCGGAGGTTGCCGTCCAGGGTGGTGATGGTCTCGCCCTCCACGCTCTCCCGGACCACAATCTTGCCGGAGGAGACGTACCGGTAGTCAAAGGCGTGCATGGGCTGGCCATACTCCAGCATGACGTAGTTGGTGATGTCTACGATGTTGTTAATGGGCCGGACGCCGTTGGCCCGGAGCCGCTGGCGCAGCCACTTGGGGGAGGGGCCGATTTTCACGTTGGTCACCATCCGGGCCGTGTACCGGTTGCACAGGTGCTCTGCCGGGACTTCCACGTCCAACTTGTCATACATGGAGCCGGCGGAGCTGCCCTGGACCTGGGGCTCATGGTGCCGCATGGGGCGGTGGAAGGCGGCGGCTGCCTCCCGGGCCAGACCGATGATGGAGTAGCAGTCCGGCCGGTTGTTGGTGATTTCGAAGTCCACCACGGTGTCGTCGTTGCCGATGACGGTGTTGATGTCGTCGCCGGGCTGGCAGTCCTCCTCCAGAATCCAGATGCCGTCTTCTATGGCGTAGGGGAAGTCGTTCAGGGTGAGGCCCAGCTCCTTCAGGGAGCAGAGCATGCCGTTGGATTTTTCTCCCCGGAGCTTGCCCTTGGTGATGTGCACGCCCCCGGGGAGCCAGGAGTTGTGCAGGGCGGCAGGGACCAGATCCCCTTCATGGACATTCTGGGCGCCGGTGACGATTTGCACCGGCTCCGCCTGACCTACCTCCACCTGGCAGATCCACATATGGTCCGAGTTGGGATGCCGAACCATGGTGAGGACCTTGCCCACCACCACATTGCGGATTTCTGCATCCAGGCGTTCATAGGTCTCTACCTTTTGCCCCGCGATGGTCATGGTTTCCACAAATTCTTTATCCGAGACCTGGGACAGGTCCACAAATTCTTCGTTGATCCATTTTCTGTTGAGCTTCATATTCTGGCCACCTCCTTAGAACTGGGACAGGAACCGCACGTCGTTGTCGAAAATGAGACGCAGGTCGTTGATGCGCATCCGGCGCATGGCCATGCGCTCCAGGCCCATGCCGAAGGCAAAGCCAGAGTACTTGGCGGGGTCAATGCCGCAGCCTTCCAGCACCGTCGGATGGACCATCCCGGCGCCCAGGAGCTCAATCCAGCCCTCGCCGTGGCAGGTGGAGCAGACCTGACCATCCACCTCGCCAGTGCCGTGGCACTTGTGACACTGCATATCCATCTCACAGCTAGGCTCTGTGAAGGGGAAGTGGTGGGGGCGGAAGCGCATGACGGCCTCCTCGCCGTACAGCTGCTTCATGAGGGTTTCCAGCGTCCCTTTCAGGTCGCCCATGGTGACGCCTTCGTCCACCACGAGCCCTTCAATCTGGTGGAACATGGGGGAATGGGTGGCGTCGGCCTCGTCCTTCCGGTAAACCCGGCCGGGGGCGACAATGCGGATGGGGGGCTGCATATGCTCCATGATCCGGATCTGCATGGGGCTGGTTTGGGTCCGCAGCAGGAGGGAATCGTCGTCAGTAAAATAGAAGGTGTCGCTCCGGTCCCGGGAGGGGTGGCCCTCCTGGATATTCAGCTTGGTGAAATTGTACTCTGCCAGCTCCACCTCAGGGCCGTCCACCACGGTGTAGCCCATGCCCACGAAGATGTCTTTGATCTCCTGGAGGACCTGATTCATGGGGTGCTGGTGGCCCAGGGAGACGGGCGTGCCGGGAATGGTGACGTCCACGGCTTCGGCAACCAGCTTGGCCTCCAGTGCGGCGGCGTGGATGGCGGACTTCCGCTCTTCCAGCCGGGCTTCAATCTCCGCCCGGACGGTGTTGGCCAATTGGCCCATGACCGGCCGCTCTTCCGGGGAGAGCTTGCCCATTTGCTTCAGAAGGGCGGTGAGCTCGCCTTTTTTGCCCAGGAACTTCACCCGGAGCTCCTCCAGGTCCGGCGGGGAGACGGCGGCGTCCAGAGACGCCAGAGCCCTGCTCTTAATGTCTTCCAATTGTTGTTTCATTGCGGTCAATCTCCTTTGCTGAAGGCCAGGCCTTCGGGTATTGATGAGCACGACGCACCGGCGGCATCCCAGAGACAATAAAAAACCTCCGTCCCCAGACAGGGACGAAGGAAATTCCTCCGCGGTACCACCCGCATTCGCCAAATGACGCACTTTACCAGGGCGCAACCACGCCCCTGACCGGTAACGGCGGTCGTCCGGCGCGCCCTACTACAGGTTCAGGCGGCGGCTCCCGGGAGAAAGCCCTGTGCTGCACGCGGAGCGGCTCTCACCATCCCGCTCTCTCTGCATCGCGCAAACCAACACCAGGCGGCCCGTTCACAGCTTTTTCCGTATACCATTTCATTCTACCACAACGGGGCAGAGAATGCAAGAGATAAATGAGCTCCTTTCACGGCAACAGTATGTATTTTTTACACGGAGCCCCGTGGAGAGGAACCGGGTGTGCGTAGGGAGCGGTCTTGACCGCTCCGCCAGCACTGCCTTCCGTCTTTTGCAGACTTCCAACCTATGCCAAGCGGAACGGTCAAGACCGTTCCTTATGCATATAGCGAGGGTGGGCAAAAATTTCCTGCCATATTTTATCATTTTAATGCCCCGAAAGGTGTATTCTATGGCAACGCTGAAGAATGTTTTTATATACTACATTGGTATCTCACTGCACGGGCGGACCCATGTGTCCGCCCGTGGTAGGCACTGCCAATTCGCCAAGAATGAGAGGGAGACGCAAAGCAAAACCCTGTAAAACCGCAATATTTTTGCAGTGACAGTTTACTGGCGCCCCTCCCACAGGTGCTCCGGATACAGACCCCGGGCAGTCATGTCGGCAATGGCGGCCACGACTGTGGGCTTATCCTCCTGGTAGGTGACGCCATACCACTTGTCGTGGCTTCGCAGAATTTTCACCCGCGCCTTTCCGCTGGCCAGGAGCTGGCTGACCACAGTGGGCAGGTAGTACTCTGCTTTCAGAGGATCCGTCTGCAAAGCCTGATCCAGGAAAGCGGGAAATCTGGCCCAGGCTTCGTCCAGGTAGCTGCGGGTGAAGCCCCAGAGGTTCATGGATACCACCGTGTCCCCCGGCAGGTCCTGCCAGGTTGCGCCGCCGTCCTCGGTGTACCGGGGGCAGGTTTCGCCCTTGACAATGCGGGTCCGCTCCACCACGCTGTGGAGGTATCCGTCTTCTGTCTCCTGGCAGACGCCCCGGGCTACATGGCCGTGTTCTGTCACGGTGTTTTGGAGCAGATAGCCTACCATGGCGTATTCGTAGCAGTCGTCCCGATCCGGGTGGCGGATCAGATAGTTGTAAATCTCCTGGAAGCCATGGGGACCGTAATAATCGTCGGAGTTGATGACGGCAAAGGGGCCGTCGACCAATTCCCGTGCCGCCAGGGCGGCCTGGGCAGTCCCCCAGGGCTTTTCCCGGCCCACAGGGACGGTGTAGCCCTGGGGCAGATCGTCAGGCCGCTGGAACACATAGTGGACCTGCATCACCTTGGAGATGCGGTCCCCAATTCCCGCCCGGAACGCTGCCTCAATCTCCGGCTTGATGACGAAAATCACGGTCTCAAAGCCGGCCCGATGGGCGTCAAACAGGGAATAATCAATAATCAATTGGCCGCCGGGCCCCACAGGGTCCAGCTGCTTCAGCCCGCCATACCGGCTGCCCATACCGGCAGCCATGACCACCAAAACAGGTTTTTGCATAGAAAGACCTCCCAATGCAATCCTCAGGAATTGGCGCGCCGCCTCCCGGCGCACCGCCCGAAATTATGTGACACAGGATGTGAAAATGTCCAGGTTGATTTCTGTCCATTATAATACAGCTTTGCCATTTCTGCAATGAAAATTTCCATTTTTCTGGAGCAAATTTGTATGGCTGCCGGGAAGCAAAAGGTCCGGCGGAAAAAAGAGTTTGCTGCAAAGCGGGACAATCCGAGCCATTCTAACAAGATATTGCGCATGATGCTGTGGCTTACACAATATCTTGGGAAGACCTGCGGGGACTGTCCGTGTTTGCAGCAATCTTTTGAGGTTTGGCAAATTTGATAGCGCCGTCTTATTGAGTCGCCTCTTGTAGGAGGATATCTGCCGTCAGCTGCCGGCCGGAGCGGTAGATGACCACGTTGACGGAATCTCCTACAGCGAAGTCGCTGAGAGCAATGCGGAGCTCCTCCTGGGAGGTGACGCCCTGCCCATTCACACTGAGGAGAATGTCCCGGGGCCGGATGCCCACCGCCCAGGCGTTGGAGGCTTCATCCACCCCGGTGATATACAGGCCGTTGGGCAGATTGAAATACAGCTGGTCCTGCAGATCCAGGACAACGGTTTCCACCCCCAGGGACGGACGGCCCGGGATATAGCCGGTCTCAATGAGTTGGTCCACCACATCTTTGGCAACGTGGATGGGAATGGCAAAGCCCAGGCCCTCCACCCCGGCGCTGGTGTAGTAGTCGCTGATCTTGGCGGTGGTGATGCCAATGACCTGCCCGTAGCAATTGATGAGGGGCCCGCCGGAGTTGCCCTTGTTCAAAGCGGCTGTGGTTTGGAGGAGGGTCAGTTCATTTCCCTGTATGGAGAGGCTCCGGTTGATGGCGGAGATGATGCCGTCGGTCATGGAGCCGTAGAGCTCTGCCCCCAGGGGGCTGCCGATGGCGACCACGGCGTCACCCACCTGGGTTTGGGTGGAGTCTCCAAATTCCGCCGCCGTCAGGTCGCTGGCGTCCACCCGCAGGACGGCCAGATCGCTGATGCGGTCCTTTCCCACCAACTGGGTGTCATAGACCCGCCCGTCGTACAGGGTGACAGACAGAGAATACGCACCGTCGATCACATGGCAATTGGTGATGATATAGCCGGACTGAGACATGATGATTCCCGTTCCGTAAGAGGTGCCGTCCACTTGCTGGGAGGTGATGGAGACCACGGAGGGGCTGGCCTTTTTATAGATTTCCTGGAGAGAGAGACCACCCTCCTGGGGGATGTTGGCCACCGGCTCCGGGGTGTCGGAGATGATCAGCTCAGCCTCGTCCCCCTGGGAGCCGGTGGCAGACAGGACATGCTGCTCCGACTCGGTGGGGTCGGGGAGCTCCGTTTCCGGGGGAGTGGTGGGGGTCAGGTGATTCTGGCTTTCCTCCGGCGATTCACGCTGCATCTGCGAGCCCAGATTGATGAGGATGGCGCCGCCGGCCAGACCGCCCAAGAAGATGCAGGTCAGGAGTACGGCAGCTACCCAACCGCCATGGTTCTTGGGGGGACGGATGTTTCCGGTTTCATAGAAACCGCTGAATCGCTCTTCCTGCGTCTGGGAAAGGGGGGTGTATTCCGGCTCCAGCGGGTTTTTGTCATCATGGAACATAAGCATTGCCTCGCAATTACAGACTGTTTACCCCGGCCAGGGTAAAGGTGAATTCGGTCTTGCCGTCCCGGCTGGTGACAGAGATGTCCTCCCCGTGGCTGCAGATGATGGTTTTTACAATATAGAGACCCAGGCCCCAGCCCTCCCGGTTGAGGCTCCGGCTTTTGTCAATCTTGTGAAACCGGTCAAACACCAGGGGGAGTTCCTCCGGGGGGATGGTGTCGCCGGTGTTGGAGACGGAGACATAGACCTTGGAACCGGATGCCCGGAGGGTCAGTCCCAGCTGGCCTCCAGAGGGGCAGAATTTGACGGCGTTGTCAATGAGGTTATAGGCCACCTGGGTGATAGCGTCCAGATCCCCCTGGGCGTAGACGGGATACTCGGGGAAGTCCACAGCCACATCCAGACCCTTGTCGTTGATTTTCTGCTCAAAGGTAATCAGCACCTGCCCCAGGCATTCGGCCACGTCGAACCGGACCATTTTTTCCGGCGGAATCCCCTGATCCTGAAGGCGGGACACGTCCAGCATACTCCGCACCAGGCGGCTCAGGCGTTTGACCTCGCCGGAGACCAAAGTCAGATATTTCCGCTCCCGCTCCGGCGGGATGGTACCGTCCAAGATGCCGTCCACATAGCCGCCGATGGTGGTCATAGGCGTCTTTAGCTCATGACTGACGTTGGCCACGAATTCCTGGCGCTGATATTCGCTCTGCTCCAGGGAGGAGGCCATGTTGTTGAACGCCACGGCCAGCTCGTCAATTTCCTGGGTGTAATCTCCGCCGGTTTCCACCCGGGCCTTCAGGTTTCCGTGGCCAAATTCTCTGGCGGCGTTGGCTATGGCCTTCAGGGGGCGGCACAGGTTCTGGGTGAAGATGGAGAAGCACATCACCGTGAGCAGCAGCACGATCAAGGCCACAAACACAAATATTTGGGTCATTTGGGACAGGATTTGGCCCGTGCCCTGCACCGGCTCCGATGCAATTACCAGACCGCCTACGCTGCCGTCGGACATGGTGCAGACCCGGGCCACCAGGTAGCGGTTTTCCTCGTATACATTGGTCAGGATCCCGGTGCGGGAGTCTTCTCCATGGAGGAGCACCTCCTGCACGTAATCCGGGTCCAGGTACAAGCCGATGTGCCTGCACCAGAACTCCTGGCAGGAGCAGGTGATGACCTGCCCCTGGGTGTCGCACACCAGAATATCCGTCTGGGAAAACTGGGAGGCAAAGGACAGGGTTTTGTGAAATTTGGTGGAGACGTCCAGGCCGTATGCGGAGGCAAACCCTGCGTAGTCGGCGGTGAGCTCTGTGACTGTGGCCGCCTTGGCCTGGAGCGCCTCCTGCTGCTCCGCGGCCAGGTAGTTTTTGACCATGACCCGGAAGGACATGCCCAGGCCCACCACGGCGACCAGAACAATGAGCGCCGTCACGGAAAACAGACGGCTGAATGTGGTTCTCACGAATTGGTCACCTCAAACTTGTATCCTACGCCCCACACGGTTTTGAGGCTCCACTGCTCAGAGACCCCCTCCAGCTTCTCCCGCAGGCGCTTGATGTGCACGTCTACGGTTCTGGAGTCGCCGAAGTAATCAAAGCCCCAGACCTCGTCCAGCAGCTGGTTGCGGGTATACACCCGGTTGGGGGAGGAGGCCAGGTGGAACAGTAGCTCCATTTCCTTGGGGGGCGTATCAATTTTTTTCCCGTTGACTGTGAGTTCAAAGGCGTCCATGTCGATGATCAGCCGGTCAAACACCAGCTTGTTGGCCTTTTTCTCCACGCTGCTGCCGGAGCGGCGGAGAACGGCTTCAATCCGGGCCAGAACCTCTTTCATTTCAAAAGGTTTGGTGATGTAATCATCTGCGCCGCTTTTGAGACCGGTGACTTTGTCGCTGGTTTCGCCTTTGGCAGTGAGCATGATGATGGGGGCCTGACTCTCGGCCCGGATGGCCTTGCACACGGCCCAGCCGTCCAGCACCGGGAGCATCAGGTCCAGCAGCACCAGGTCCGGCTTAATGGCCCGGAACTTGGACACGCCCTGCCCGCCGTCGGGGGCAATGGTTACGGCGTAGCCCTCTTTCTCCAGATACATCTGCAGAAGCTCTGCGATGTTGTTGTCGTCCTCTACAATCAAAACCGAAATGGCCATGGGGGATTCCTCCGTCTCTTTTCTGCCTTCTGATGTGTTCCATTATATCTGTTTTTTTCCGGTTAGCGTGAACAAAGTGTTAAGAGTTCCCGAGGGATTTGTTAACGGACCTCCTGGGCCAGAAGCCGGGCCTCCCGGTCCTGGCAGGTGAAGAGGAGAATTTGCCGGTGTTCGGATTTCAGCAGGTCCAGGGCGGCGGCCAGGCGGGTTTCGTCAAAGCGGATTAGGGCGTCGTCCAGGACCAGGGGGGCCTCCGGGATCAGGGCCCGGCTCACGGCCAGGCGCAGGGCCAGATACAGCTGGTCTCCCGTCCCGTCGCTGCGCCAGACTAGGGGATGCAGGGTGTCCTCCCCGGCGGCGCCTGCGGAGAGGCTCAGATCCTGGTCCAGGAGCAGCCGGTCATAGCGGCCTGCGGTGAGGGATCCCAGGATGTCCCGGGCCTCTGCGGTGATCCGGGGGGCAAAGCGGCTTTGCAGCTCCCGCTGGGCCTTGTCCAGGGCCGCCAGGCCGTAGTTGAGGGCAGTCTGGTAGGTCTCCAGCCGGGAGACCCGATTGTCCAGGGCTTCCGCCTCGGCCTCCAGCTGATCCCGGTTGCCCAGGGCGGTCCGGCGGCCCCGGCAGGCGTCCAGCTGGGAGCGGAGGCCCTCCAGCGCGCGGGCGGTCTGCTCCAGGGCCTCCTGGGTCTCGTCCGGGGTGAGGGTGAGGCTGTCTGTCACCGGGGTATCCTCCAGGCCGGCGGTGACGGCTTCCATGGCTTCCCGGTGCCCTTTGGCCTGGGCGGCTGCCCGGCAGGCTGCGGCCCAGGTGTCCCAGGCCTCCAGGGTCTGGCGCTGCTCCT
>UQXI01000052.1 GCA_900544975.1 uncultured Eubacteriales bacterium | reverse complement strand
GGCCACTCCCAGGGACAGGTGCAGGTCACCCATCGCATACAGTGCCATTCAGTCCCCCTCCCGGTGCAGAGCCGCCTGGCGCTGCAGACCGTCGATCTGCCCCACAATGTTCTCCACCGGCTTGCCCAAGGAGGCAAGCACCTCCTCCCCCCAGCGCAGGGGGCTCTCCTCCGCCAGGAGCAGGGCCGGCGTCCCCTCTCCGGCCAGAGCCCGGTAATCCATCAGCCCTCCGTAGACCAGGGCGCTGTAGGGACTCAGGAGATAGTCTGAGGTTTCAAAAATTCTGGGGATCAAGGCCCCGGGCCGGCCGGCGCTCACCACACTGACGGAGAAGCCCGCCCGCAGGCTGGCCTGCTGCTCTGGATTCAGGGCAAAGGTGCCTCGCCGGCTTCTGGTCCCGCTATACAGCTCTGCCGTCTGGGGACCCAGGGTCTGGCTCACCAGCCGCTCCAGATTGCAGGGAAGCCCCACATCCAAAAGGGGCAGTCTGGTGGCCGTGCAGTCGCCGCTCAGCCGCAGCTCCCCCCGGTGCAGCAGCTCCCAGGGGGCGCCGTTGTCGTTGCAGACGCAGATCACATCCCCCAGTGGAAGGCCCATCCGCCGGGCATACCAGGCCGCCACCGCCATGGTAAACTCCCCGGAGGCAGCCGCCAGCTGCACCGTCTCCCCCAGCCGCAGCCAACCGGACCGGCAAAGGGCTCCGTAAAGGCCGAACAGCAGCGCAATGTCCACCGCCACAAAGGGCCAGTTCCCCCTGGAGCGAAGCTTGGAGCCCAGTCGGTCACACAGGCCGCACCGAAGCCCCTGGAAAGACCCTGTTTTCCGGTCCCACAGCTCCGCCACCGCAATTTTATATCGAATATACACTGGCTCCGGGCACACCCCCTCCGGCTCCTGGAGGTCACACCCCCGCAGGCGCAACGGGAAGAACTGATTGAGAATTTCAGCCACACACTCCCAAAAGGGCAGTGCTACCAGGGCAGCCAGCCCCTTTCGGTCATATTGGGGCAACGTCATAGGCACAAAGAGCCCCCCGTCGGGGCCGGTTGCCCGCTCCAGGGTGGCCTGGGCCGTATAGGTGACCGTCCGGTCTAAGGTCGTTACATAGAGCATGATTCCATCACCCGCATCCCATTGTTCCAAAAAAGATCCTCCAGCACCGGCTGGGGCACGCCGTGATCCGCCAGGGCCCGGGCCAGCGCAGGGTAATCATCCACCCCGCCAAAGCCCTCCGGTAGGCGTTCGCAGCCGTCCAGGTCGCCTCCCAGGGCGATGTGCTTCCCGCCGTCCAGCTCCAGCCAATGGAGCACATGGCGGCAGGCCGCCTCCAGGGTCACAGGCTCCTCCCCCAGAAATCCGGTGTAGAGATTGAGCCCCGCCACACCCCCGGTCTGGCAAATGGCCCGGAACATCTCATCCGTCAGGTTCCGGCTCACCGGATACACCCGGCGGCTGTTGGAGTGGCTGGCGCAGACGGGGCCGGAGGTGATGTCCATCACATCCCAGAATCCCTCGTCGCTGAGGTGACTCACATCCAGCGCCATGCCATAACCCTGGGCCCGGCGCACATATTCCTTCCCCTGCCGGGTGAGGCCCCCGCCGGTCTGGTGAGATCCGGCCAAGGGATTGGATTCATTCCAGGTGAGGGTGGTCATGCGGAAGCCCAAAGCCGCCAGCTCCTCCAGCCGGCCCGGGTCAAAGCCGATCCCGGCGGGCCCCTCCAGAGAAAACACCGCGGCGATCTTTCCATCGTCCACCGCCTGGCGAATTTCCGCCGGGGTCCTGGCCTGGACGATTCTGTCCCGGTTTTCCTCCAGCTCCCGCTGGAGGTTCTCCAGCATGGCGCGGAAAATCATCTCCGGCGAACACACTCCCGTGGGATCCATGCCGGGCGTGGTAAAAAAGGCAAAGAGCTGGGCGTAGCCAGCCAGCTTTCCGCCCCGCTCCAGGTCGATGTGGCCCTGCCGCTTTCTGAGCCGCTCCACCGGGCGGCAGTGGTTGTCCAGCAGCTCCAGGGCGGTATCGCAGTGCAAATCAAACACAGGCAAATTCATTGAAACGCATCCTCCCAATGGCAGATCTGCGGCCGCCGGGTGGCCAGGCCCTCCGGGGCGTAGATCTCAATCACGTCAAATCTCGGCTGCTTGCCGGTGGGATGCTGGCTGAGCCACAGCTGGGCAGTGGTTCTCAGCCGGTTCTGCTTTCTGTGGTCCACATACTCCATGGCAGCGGCGAAGCGGTCGGACTTCCGCAGCTTCACCTCCACAAATACCACATACGTCCGGTTCTCCACAATGAGATCCACCTCGCCGAAGCGGCAGCGGTAGTTGCATGCCACCAGAACATACCGCTTTTTTCGCAGATATTCCGCCGCCAGCGCCTCCCCCCAGGGACCCAGCAGATTATTTCCCGGCATAGAATTTTTTCAAAAAGCTCTGTCGGTGGATGGGGCAGGGACCAAACTCCTCCAGGGCGGCATAGTGTCGCTTGGTACCATAGCCCTTATGTACCTCAAACCCATATTGGGGGTACTGCTCCGCCATTTTCAGCATGATGTCATCCCGGTACACCTTGGCCAGGATGGAGGCAGCGGCAATGCTGGCGCTGGAGGCGTCCCCCTTCACAATCAGCTTTGTAGGCAGTTCCAGTCCCGGGTCCCGGTTTCCATCCACCAGGGCCATCTGGGGTCTGCAAGAGAGCCCCGCCACTGCCCGGCCCATAGCCAGGAACGTGGCCTGGAGAATGTTGACGGCGTCAATCTCCTCTTGAGAGGCCAGGGCAATGTGCCAGGCAACGGCGCAGGCTTGAATCTTTTCATAGAGCTCCCGGCGCTTTTTGTCCGTGAGCTTCTTGGAATCGTTGAGGCCGGGCAAAGCCTCATCCAAATTCAAATCCCGGGGCAGTACCACCGCCGCAGCACACACCGGCCCCGCCAGGGGCCCCCGGCCGGCCTCGTCCACGCCGCATACCAGCTCCGCCCCTTCTTCCCAACAGGCCCGCTCATAGGCCCACAAATCCACTTGACTCATACCTTTTCCTCCGGCATTTCCAAGGTAAACCGGCCCAGCTTGCAGCTCCGGAATTCCTCCAGCAGCACCCGGGCCATACGTTCGGTGTCAATTTCCCCCCTGGCCAGGAGGAAGCCCCGCTTCCTGCCCGCTGCCTCCAGCAGGGCATACCCCTGGGCATCCTCTGGCAGTCCATCCAGCTTATACCGGTCCCGCAGGGCCTGGGGGTACCTGGCCCAGAGCAGCTCCATCAGGCGCAGGGCCAGGCCCTCGGTATCCAGAATGTCGTCTTTCACTGCCCCAGTATAGGCCAGGTGCAGGCCCACCTCGGGATCTTCAAATTTGGGCCAGAGAATGCCAGGCGTGTCTAAGAGCAGCAGGCTCTCGTCCACCGTCACCCACTGCTTGCCCCGGGTCACACCGGGCCGGTTTTCCGCCTTGGCGCCTTTTCGACCGGAAATCTGGTTGATGAAGGTGGATTTGCCCACGTTGGGGATCCCCACCACCATGATTTTCAGCGGCCGGTTTTGGCCCTTGGCCGCATTCCGGGCCAGCTTCTCCTGCAACAACCCCCGGACAGCAGGGCCAAAGGCAGCCAGACCCTTGCGGCTCTTGCAGTCTGTGGCCACAGCGGCCAGATGCTCCCGGCGAAAGAACTCGCACCAGGCCCGGGTGGCGGCGGGATCGGCCATATCCATCCGGTTCAGAATTACCAGCCGGGGCTTGGCGCCGCACAGGGCAGCGATGTCCGGGTTCCGGCTGGACACGGGAATTCGGGCGTCCAGCAGCTCACACACCCCATCCACCAGCTTCAGGTCCTGCTCCATCTGACGGCGGGTCTTGGTCATGTGGCCGGGATACCACTGAATGTTCATAGAATCCATACCTGCTCCTTTATGAGACAGCGCCAATGCGGCCAAAGTCCCGGGTATTTTGCACCTCGTCATAGCCCGGCAGCATCACAAAGAGCACCTTTCCCAGAATGTACCGGGTGTCCACCTGCCCGATGGCCGCCATACGGCTGTCGGAGGAATTGTTGCGGTTGTCTCCCATAAGGAAGACATGCCCCTCCTCCACTGTAAGGGGGAAGGTGACGCCCCGGCTGTCAAATTGCAGGTAGGTGGGCTCGTTGATATAGTCCTCCTGGAGGGCAACGCCGTCCACATAGACAACGCCCATGGTAAAGTCAATGTCCACCGTCTGCCCTGCCGTGGCAATGACCCGCTTCACAATGGGCTCGTCATCAAACTGGGGTGCCAGGGCTACCACCACGTCCCCATTCTGAATGTCCGAGTCAGAATAAAACACATTGCTGAGGAGGGCCACATAGTCCGTATCCACTAAGGTCGGGTACATAGACGGGCCGGACACAGAGACCACCCGCAGCGCAAAGACGAAGAGAATGGTGACGAACACCAGAATGTACACCAGGTCATGGAGCAGTGTATAGCACTCCATCCAGAACGAGGATCTCTCCGTTTTGGAAGCGGGAGCATTTTCCCGAATTTCCTCCTCCGGCCGCTCCTCCGGAGTCATATCATGCTTTGGTTCCTTCATGCTGATCATCCTTTTAACTATTGGTTTTCTTCTATTATACACGAAATGGAAAGCCGCGAAAAGGGGGTAATCCCTCTTTTTTTCGGCAAGATTGGAAAAAGGGCGCACCGCAAGAAACGGCGCGCCCATTGACTGGACGAAAGTTTACACTTTCTCTTTGACCTTGGCAGCCTTGCCGAAGCGATTGCGGAGGTAGTACAGCTTGGCCCGGCGAACCTTGCCGTGCCGGACGGTCTCCACCTTCACAACCCGGGGGCCATGCACCGGGAATACCTTCTCGCAGCCAACGCCGTAGGAAATCCGGCGGACGGTGATGGTCTCCCCAATGCCGCCGTGCTTGCGGGCAATGATGGTGCCCTCGAACACCTGAATTCTCTCGCGGGTACCTTCGGTGATCTTCTGGTGCACCCGGACGGTGTCGCCCACCCGCATCTCGGGCAGCTCGGGCTTCATGTATTGGCTGGTCAGTGCCTTCATCAAATCCATTGTCATGTTCTCCTTCCAATGAGGCGTTCATGCCCGCGTGACACCCGGCGCACAAACGGCCCGGCGCGGCAGAGGACACACCTGTTTTCAGACCGGCCTATTTTACCATGTCCCACTGGAAAAAGCAAGCACTTTTTGCACTTTTTTGTGTTCTTTCTGTTGTAGGATCTACCATGATGTGTGACGCCAGGCACATTCCCACAGCACGACTACAATGCCTGCGGCGCTTTTCCGGATTGAGAGAAAAAAAGTGACAAATAGGGATGGCCTGTGACCATACCACCCATCGCTGGCGCGGCCGCTTTGGACGGAGGTTCTTCTTATTGCGTTTCGTCATGCTTTACGGGCTGCAATTTGCCAATGGCGTCGTACAGGGCCTTTCGCTCCGCTTGCTGCATATTGCTCAGATAGAGGATGGTTTTTTCTAACTGATTTTTGAGAATTTTACAATGGTCGGCTAATTTGTCACGGGCATCTGCCCTCCATTGTGTTTGATAAATCCGGTATAAACACATATTGCAAATATTCCGTGCCCAGCAGTCTCTGCAGGTTTCCCGGCCCAACTTGGTATACATCTCCAGTTCATCTACCGCCGGCTTGGATGCCTGCAAATCGAAATCCCCCAGGAAAATGTTATCCAGTAGCATGTACTTGCCGGGAATAAACATATGACAGGGGTAAATATCTCCGTTGGCTGCGATGGTCAGGGATTGGAGGCCTGCTTCGCAGAGATAGTCCTGCCCTTCTTTCATATTCAGCCTTCGGCTCGTCTGGATTACAAACTGCCGGAGCATCAGAGGAACTTCCTCATACTTTTTTTCAAGAAACAGCAGGGCAAGGCTTCGGTTATCTTGCGCTATTCTTGCTGCAGCCCCTTCATAGGTCGGCTCAAAAGTAGGGTCGCTACAGTCGCAATCGCATAAATAGATGCCGGAGATTCCCAGCTCCTCCTGCAAAGCTGCTACGGTTTCCTCTCTGGACAGTCCGGCTCTTTCGTGAATTGCTGTATAGGTTGCCTCCACCATGGCAGGTTCAATCCCGTGCGCCCGTAGCTTCTGAAGATTTCGGAGTACCAGGTCATGAGTCTTGTAGCCGTTGGGGAAGACCCGAAGCTGATCATTGATTTCAGCAGGTCCATCGATACTGATTGTGACGTGAATCCGATAGCGATGTAGCACCTTCATGCATTTTTGAGAAATTGAAATGCAATTTGTAATGATAAAAAATTCTGGGCTTTCCTGCATTTGACCGCACGCGACGAGTCGGGCACATTCGTCACAAATGGCTTCCATCGTGTCTGGAAGCGTAGAGGGTTCCCCACCAAAAAAGGCAATTTTGGATATTTTATGAATGCCCTGTTGGACCAGAATCCGGATGATGCGTCTGCCTTGCTCCGGAGTGAGACGGACGGTTTGCTGTCCATAGGTTCCACCCTCGGCAAAGCAGTACCGGCAGCGCAGGTTGCAGCTGTTCTGTAGCAGGATTTCCAGTTGGTAGAGTTCCCCTGTGTCCAAATATGTGGGTGTTCGCTGTAAAAAGGTGCGCTGGTCGTTGTGAAATGCCTCCCGCAGCTTTGATTCCAGTGCTTCCCACTCCTCAGCCGGCAAACTCCTCGCACGCTGCTGCCGCTGCTTATCCGCTATGAGCCTTGCGGCGGAGGCTGCCAGGCGAACCACACCATTGCTTTTTGGATCATAGAGCACGCCGTAGGGCATTGCCTCATCCGTCAGAACTTGGATCCTCGCCAGCCAACCCCTGGGGATGCTCCATTCATCATCAGTGATACGCAAGGCTTCCTCCTGCCCATTCCGGTAAGCTCTTCCGATGGTGTCCTGGGAGGAGGCCACCAAAAAAATCAGTGGCTCCAAATACCCTGCCTGCCGGGCCAACTTTATTACATTCAACTCAAAACACCGGTCCAGCTGGGAAAAATGCAAATTCCCTTGACTGGGATGGGTGTGCAAAAATACAAACAACCGGTTTGCCTTTTGAGCGGATCGCAGCGCCGCCAACACAAAGTGGGGATCCAGGTCCAGCTGCGCCTCCGTGCTGGACTGGACGTAGGACTGTAGATCCACGAAGCTTTCCAGGAAAAACGCACCGCTGTGATAGGCTCCCTCCAACAAAAAGGCCCGCTCTTTCTGCTCTGCTTTGCACTGTTCCCGCAGGGCAGGCAGCAGGTGGTCCCGATCAATCAGTACCATGTCAGTTCCTCCCCAATCAATGCAGCGCCAGCAGCTGCTTGCGTTGGGGGCTGAGACTTCCGTAGGAGCCGTGCTCCAGAAGCTCGCCCTGTTCCAGCACCAGGACCTCGTCATAAGCTTCCAGCAGCTCTTGATTCGTGCGATGCGTGATGGCAATCAAGGTTAGGCCTTCCTTTTCCAGAAGGACCTGGTTGATTTGAGATGCGGTCTGTGGATCCAAGCTGGCCGTGGCCTCGTCCACCAGCATAACCTCCGTGCCCCGGGCAAAGGCCCGGGCAATGGCAATGCGCTGCTGCTCGCCGCCGGACAAGTTCCGGCCGTTTTCCTCCACCATAGAGTCCAGCCCATGGCCCATCCGCTCCACTACCTGGGTAAGACCTGCGTCGTGAATCGCTTGCCATACCTGCTCATCAGGGCAGTCCTGGAACATGGTGATGTTATTGCGAATGGTATCTTCAAACAGGAATACCTTTTGATGAATCATCGCCACGTGCTGGTAGAGGCTCTGCCTGTCGATGTCATCCAAGCAGACGCCGTCAAAGTAGATTCCCCCAGTATATTCCGAATAGTAGCCCATGAGTAGGCGAATCAAGGTGGTCTTTCCGGAGCCGGAGCCACCCACCACCGCATATTTTTTCCCTTCTTGGAAGCGGTAATTCAGCCCGTGGAGAACTTCCTTGCTCTCCTCATAAGAGAAGCGCAGGCCTTCCACTTGAATCTGCCCGACTTTGGCAATGGATACCTTCCCCGTTGCCTCTACCTGCTCCTCTCCATCCAGCACGGCTACCACTCTGGCAATCACCGGCTTGACGGTCTTGTATTCCAACAGCTGGGATGTAATCTGCCTGGCAGGATTTATGACATAATTGGCAATTTGTAAGGCGCCCAGAAGAATTCCCATAGTAATTTCGCCTTGGATCACCAGATAGGCACAAAAGATCATCTGTACGATACAGCCGAAATACACCAGGCCCTCACTGATGGCAATGGACTTTCCTTGGGTAATCCGCATCCGAAAAGCGTCCGCTTCTACACGGTCGAACGTACTGCTGCTTTTCTCCTGGATTTTCTCCTCCACGCCGAAGCTTTTGATGACCTCAAAGCCAGTGAAGGTGTCCTTGATTTCCGCATTCATCCCATCCAGGGATTCCATATATTTCTGCTGCGCCGCTGCGGCACGTTTGCCAATGAACAGGGGAGGGAGAAATTGCAGCGCAGTGGTTACCACGCAAATCAGTGCGTTCCAAGGATTATAGATCAGCAGCGCCACCAAGCATACGCTTGCGCAAATGACATTACCCGCAGTTTGAGGCAGCAGGCGAAAGACCATTTCATCAATTTTCCGCACGTCATTATTTAAAATGGAAATATACTTTGCGCTATTTTCACTGTTAAATGCATTGATATCATAATGCAGAATCCTGTTCATCAAATCCTTTTCCAAAGCTCCATTTGCGGCTCGCAAAAAACGGGCGCGGAAATAGCTGTCGCCATATTCCGTCAGCATACACACCAGCAAAAAAGTGACGCCCAGAATCAGCATAGACTGAATTCCGGTCAGTCCCTCTGCCGCATAGACCGTATCGGCCATATGTTTCATAAAGAAGGACCAAAATACCAAACTCAGAGCCATAAAAAGGTCTGCCAGCATCCACAATACAAGTTTTCCTCTGTATCTCTTAAAATAACGACCCATTGAAGCACCTCTCCTTTTCCCTTAGGCTTGAAAGAATGTTTTGACCGTGGACGGCAGGGTGTTGCTCTGCCGCCCACGTGCTCTGGATTAGGTTTTTGGTGTGTTGCCGCACGATCCGATTCATGCACCGCACCAGCCAAGCGTGCAGCTCATGTCTGCCAGCATGGCCTCGTCGCTACGGGAGATATTCTCCATCTCGACAGCGAGCAAATCCTGAATCTTCATGATGTAGCGCTCCTTTCTCTTTGTTTTGCAAGGCGGCGTACCCTGCACAATCCTATGATAGCAGCTTCTCTTCAGAAATTCCATTGCAAATCTGGCAACTTTTTTTCTCCGTGTCTGCAATGTCATTTTTTGCGATATACGGATATCCTCCTTCTGCAAGATGTAGCCAGGCTTGACATTTTGCGGCATGCCCTCTAAAAAGAGGTAAGCGATATGAAAACTTGTTTTGAAAACATTTTGATGTGTTACTTCGCTGATGCTTCTCGTAACAGTAACCATTCTTGTTGATAGCAGGCGGGTATTGGCGATTGGAAATGAATTTCCAATCATTGCCCGCTATTGCGAATTTTATTTAATTAATATTAATTAGATTTTCATATCCATATTAAGCGATTCTGTACAGTGCGCTAAAATGCGCTTTTGGCCCATAGTATCTCCTGACAGAATTGCTACAGCGTAGGCCTCCTGGAAGCAGTGAATAACTTTTTTCCAATTTTCACCCTCACGTTGCTGGACGGTATGTTCTTGTTGCTCTAAATTCCACGCTATGTTGTATAACAAAGTTGATAACCACATACTGTCCTGATATGCTATAGCAGTTTGCAAACATTGAAGTGCCATGGAACTAGATTCGTCATACAGACCGCAATTGCCTAGGCAGTGAATCATTTGCAGGCTAACTAATACATAGAGGCCTTCGCAGCACACAGGATTTGCACCTGTGCTTTCTAGACACCGATGGGCATATTTTGCAATGGAAAGCGCTTGTGCTACTTTGCCCTGCTCCTTGTAACACCGGGACAGATGGCACAGCAATAGGATCTCATGGGTAGAGAGAATACACGTATGCCATTGGCTAATTTTCTCAAAATTTAATGGAATTGTGTTATGCAATTCGTTCATTAGCATCTTGGCCTTTTCATCTTGAGATGACCATTTCTGCCGATTGCTGGGAGGGTGCTTTTGAATTGCAACTTCCTCCATTGCAAAATATTGACAGTTGGTACTTGTACTTTGGATATGTTCCCGCATTTGTTCTGGTAACTGCGCCGCCTGGGCTGCATCGCCGACCAATCTGCCCCGGCTGATTTTGCTTCGCAGGAAATAGTCGTCATAGTGCTCGGACATGACTTGGTAGTCATATCGCTCTCCAGACATGTTAACCCTGCGCAGCAGACCCTGGCGCACCTTCTTGTGCAGGGAGCTCCCACGATTTTCGATCCGGGACAGGGTGCTGACGTCACAAATACCATCGGCGGCATCCTCCTGAGATAATCCCAGTAACTTCCGTCGCTCCCGGATTACCTGGTTCAGGCAGTAGACATTACCCCGTTCCATATAGGGAACCAGTAGCTTCACCTGGGCCGGACCTTGGGCTTGCAGCACGTTCAACCAATGCAGCAATTGCTGCGGCTCCTGCTCTGTCCGGCCCATAGCAGTAAACAGCCGTTGCTTCCATTCCAGCAGGCACTCATAGGCGTATAGCCGCTTTTCCTGAGACAGCTCCCGCAGCGCCCTCTCACAGATGGCAAGAGCTTCTGCCAAACGCCCCTGCCGGAATTCCGCCTCAATGACATGGCAAGCTACATAGGGAAATAAATATACCCGCTCCCGGGCGTCATAACGGCGCTGGCACAGCAGCTGCAAGAGCTCCTGATAATCCCCGGATACGGCTTCCAGGCCGTCCAGCCGCTCCCGCAGCTCCAAATAAGTCAGCAGCAGCCATCCCTCATTTTGACTCAAAAGCTGGGGCTCTCCGTGGTCTATCAGAGACGGTTGGGTTAAGAGGAGCGCCGCCAGAGCCAAACCCCGCAGCTCTTCTGCGGCTGCTCCCTGAAGGGCGCGGAGGTTGAGCCTGGCAGTCTGGAGAAACTGATGTTCCAACACATCTGTAGCCTGGTACGCTTGAATCGCCGCTGCTGCCAAGCTTACCTCGCCTGCGGAAAGATGCCTCCAAATGCTCTGCCGCCGCAGCCATTGCTGGTACTCGTTCCAGTCCAGGATGCGGTCGAAGCGCTCAACAGGCTTCCCCAGTCGCTGAAGGAGCGCATCTGTCAAGAGCTTACCGGCTTCCCGCTCGCCATTTTCCACCCGGCACAGATAAGACTTTGTGCACAGGCCTTGGGCCAACTGCTCCAGTGAAACTCCCTCATAGGCCCGGACTTGCCCGATATAGCAGCCCATGCGGTCTATTTGCTTTTCTGAATTTCCGTTGGCGTCTCCTAACAAACACATCCCTCCCTTGTCAGATGAAATTCCACATTGATGCTTCGAACTTGCAGCGTACAGAACTTGCAGAGAGAATACCTTTGGGGGAAATTACATTGAAATATTTTACAGCAAAAAGGAAGAGTTTTCAAGGCCTCCGCTTTGAAAAATCAGGGCAAAATTGTAGAATTTACAATGATGTGTGACGCGAGGCGGGGAGCTATGGAAATGTGGAAAACCGCTATGCGGTTTCCGCTTTTCTTACCAAAAGTCTGTAACTCATCATTGACAAACCTACATTTTTGCACTTTTTTCCTTCCCCAAGGTTCTCTGCATATGCGTAGGGAGCGGTCTTGACCGCTCCGCCTGCACTGCGGTTGCCCTGGAAATGGAAACCAGGGTGATGACAACCGCCCCCGCCCATGATATCATATGTTGGATTACACTTGCGGAGGTGGTTTTTGTGGAATTTCATTGGCTTTACCGGCCGCTCACCGCCCATCCCTTCCAGAATACGGCCCTGTACCGGGAGGTCCCCCCAAATCCGGCTCTGGCGCCTTGGGTACGGTGCTTCTGGGGGACCGACCGGCCTGTCACCCAGGAGCCTGAGCGGACCCTGGTGACGCCGGACACCTGTATGGATCTAATCCTGGAAATCCGGCAGGCGGGAGCGCCGGTCACCTGCCGCTTCTGCGGGATCAACGACCGCCCGTTTGAAAGCGTCTCCCCCGGCGGGCAACTGGGTTCCATCTTTGGCGTCCGGTTTTACCCCTGGGCGCTGGCACTCTTCTGTGAAGATTCCCTGGCAAATTCCAAAAACAAAATATTTCCCGGGGAATCAGATCGGAAGAGCGTCGTGTAGGGAAAGAGTGTAGATCTCGGTGGTCGCCGT
>UQXI01000051.1 GCA_900544975.1 uncultured Eubacteriales bacterium | reverse complement strand
AGCCTTGGCTTCCGCCTTGGCAGCTTCGGCGTCGGCCTTGGCGGCTTCCGCCTGGGCCTGGGCGGCCTCAGCAGCCGTTTTGGCGGCCTCGGCGTCATTCTTGGCAGACTCTACCAGCTCGGACAGCTCAACCAGATCCTGGTCGGACAGGCGGACCCGCACCTTCACATTGGCCAGTTCCTGACCGGCCTTCTGATAGGAAACATTCCAAGTTCCGATTTCATCGGCGACAAAAACGCCGTTGGTATCGGCCTTCAAAGCGCCGGTGTAAGCGTACAGTTCCAGCTCGTTGATCCGGACGTTGTTGTCATTGCCGGCAGTGGACTTGCCCACATACAGGCGATAGACCTGAGCCTGAATCAGGTTCTCCTGGGGGATGTTCCGGGTCACTTCCACATCGGTGTTCCCGGTTACGGAGTCCAAGTCCACCCAGTAGGAGTTGTTGCTCATGACGCTTCTCTTCTCATTGGAGGACATCTCCAGGAAATCCTCCTCGGAGATCGCGCCATTGGGATCCAGCACCTGAAGGCTGAAGTCCTGGGTGATGTAGCTCTCCAGCTCGCCCTTGGCATGGACGGAGAACCACTTGCCCACAACCACAGATTCGGGCAGGGTGAAGCCGACCCAAGCGGTGGCCCCACGGCCGCACCACTTATTGCTGCTGCCAGAGATGATGCCGTCAAAGAGGTGATAAGGCTCCTCGCCGGTGTACTGGGCGGACTGGCCCTGGACGCTGGCGTTCAGCGCCACATTGACGGTCTCATCCAGCGTGCCCAGATCGGGCTCCTCCACGCTGGAGGGAACATAGGTTTCACCGTTTTCATCGGTGATGACCACCTTCACACCCTTGGGAACCACCGTCGCATTGGTCAGGTAAGCGGCGTCCACCCAGGACTCGCCCTCCAGATCGGCCACCAAGGTTCCACGCACGGTCCGATAGGTCTTGTAGTTCTCGTTCAGCAGATCCAGCAGCTGGTACTGCTGACCATTGCGCTCGTAGATGACATCAGACATTTCATCGCGAACCAGAGCCGGCTGCTGGCCGTTGTAGGTATAGCCCATGGGAGCAACCTCGTGGCCATACACAGTAAAGCTAGCGTAGCAATCGATTCCATCTGTGTTCGTGATCCGAATGTACTGGGCTCTGACGCCTTCCGGCAGTTCCACCGTATAGTCGGCGGTCGCATCGGTCACCTCAGCGGCTACCGTATAATTGGTTCCGTCGCTAGATACTTCCACAGTCATCTTGGTCAGGACTTCGTAGTAGCCCCAATTGGCATAGGGGTTCGAAACCTGAATGGTGCTCAGCGGCACAACCCGATTCAAGTTGATCGTTGTACTGTTGCCACCCCAATAGGACAGAGAGCCGCTGCCTACCCGGCTTGCAACGGGATTGATCTCTTCTTCCAGATCCGCAGTATTGAAATAAGACTCTACGCCGTCCTTCAGCTTCCCTTCCTTGGTACCGGCGGACAGATCCAACTTGGCGTTCTGCCAGTTCCAGTAGTAGGCATTGGTATAAGCGGAGGCGTTGGCAGCCGTGATCATGCTGATCTGGCTGTTGGAGATCACAAAATTGTGGAGTCTGGTCATGGCAGAGATGTCAATCTCCGTCATGTTGGTGCCGGAGAGATACAGGTTCTCCACAGCCGTGCAACCGGTGAAGTTCACAACCAGGTTGGGATGACCCTCCAGCTCCACATAGGTCAGATCCTTGCAGTTCGTGAGGTCCAGGGTCTTGAGACCACTGGGCAGCATGCTGGAGGTTACCTTCGTCATCTTGGTGCCGGTGAGGTTCAGGCCGGTCAGGCCAGGCAGATATTCTCTCACACCAGTGAGGTCTGCCACATTGGTATTGGCGCAGTTCAGCACGCCGATGAACCCAGAGAGATCGGTCACATAGGGACCCACCTGGCTGATGACTGCCTGCCGCAGAGCGGCATCGGGGAAATAGGTCTCGTCCACCAGGGGTTCCATATTCCGAACCTCAGGCAGGGTGGAGCCGAACGCCTTAATCACATCGGCAATCTTCTCGGCTACGCCTGCGCCGTCATCCAGGCCATCTGCCGCGCCGTTGTCACACCAGACACAGAGCATGGCGCCAGCGGGCTTGTAGATCACATCGCCGCCTTCGAATTCGGTGCAATCGAACTCGCCAGCCTTCTTCACGCTGACCTGCCAGTCGGCATTGCCCAGCACCCAGTAGTAGCCCTGATTGGTGTTGATGAGCTCAAAGCCGGCATTATTCAGCGTGGTGGCAGAGGCCAGACTGTATCCGCCCCAGCCGGAGGACCAGTAGGTAATCTGGACGTCTCTGTCCATCTCCACGCTGGTATCGTTGTTGTACGTAACGCCATCGTTGAAGGCTCTGGGGGTCATGCCCTTGTCCTTGATGATGGCAGCCACTTCGTTGAAGAAGGGCACAAAGTGCTCCTTGTAGATGCCATTCTTGTAGATCACATCGAAGCCCATGCTGCCAAGGTCATTGGCAAACTCATCGGCGCCGAAGTTGAAGTGCTTGCAGCCCTTGGAGGCAAAGTACTCGGCATATTTCTCCACAATCGCCTTGGCAAAGGCCTTTGCCTCGTCGCTGGTCAGATCGATGGAGCTCTTGGAGCCGGTGTAGCGCAGGTCGGGGAACTCCTCCAGAATGGCGCCCATATGGCCGGGCACATTCAGGGCGGGAACCAGCTCAATGCCCTTGCTGTTGGCATAGGAAATGATTTCGTCCATCTCGGACTGGGTCAGGTATTTGCCGGAGTTGTCAGGATACTTGTTGTCGCCCACGTAGCCGTCGCCCAGAGAGGGAGTCAGGTCATAGGTGCCGAACTCGGTGGTCACGGTCATATCCTCCAACGCAAAGCGGAAGCCCTGGTTGTCGGAGAAGTACAGCTCCAGCTGGTTGAAGTTGGCCTCAGCCATGGTGTCCAGAATCTGCTTGATGTACTGCACACTGAAATACTTCCGGCCAGCGTCCAGGTGGAACACCCGGTCGAAGACTTCGGGAATGATGGGCTCGCCCTGATCGTCGAAGTTGTAGGTCACCTTCTCAGAGACATTTCCATCGTAGTCGGTCAAGGTGACCTCCAAGGTCAAAATGTCACTGGGCAGGGACTGGAACCGGGACCAGTCGTGGTTCAGTTCGCCGTGGCTTCTAACGCCACGGGTATACTCGGTGGAACCCGCGCCGCCGCTTCTGGTGGTGTAGCTGAGAGCCAGCTTGTACCAGTCGGTGCAGGCCACGGGAGAGGTCAGCTGATGGCCGGTCATGGGGCCGTCGTAGGGGATGCAGTAGCTGTCGTCCAGGTCGCCGTCGTAGGCCTTGGGAGAGCCGCCCACAGGGGTCACCTGCATCTCATACTCTCTGCCATCGGCCTCCGCGCCAGCGGGAACGGCAACCACCACGGAGGTCTCGCCAGCAGCGGCCTGGGCCGTGTAGGTCTTGCCAGTGGCAGGCACATACACAGACACATCGGTGGCAGCGGCAGCATCCGCCGGGGTGAAATTCACAGTCAGCGTGCCGTCGGCGGGGGTCACCGTCAGGCCGGTTACCGCTTTGCTGTAGTCGTAGGTGGCCACAGCCGCCTCGGACTCGGCGCCGTCAGCGCCCACAGCCTTTACCTTGATGGTCACTTCGCCTTGGGCGTCATACACATTCTTGATGTAATAAATGTCATCGTAGATGCCGCCCATGTACTGCTCCACGCCATTGATCACAGCGTAGACATTGTACTGCTTCACAGTATCATAATCCGCCAGATCCCAGGATACCACCATCTCGTTGGTATCAAAGGCCTTGTCAATGGTGAGGCCAGTGGGAGCGGCAGGGGTCAGATCCTTGCCAGAGGTGTAGGAGATGTTGCCAATGTGCATCTGGTAGTTGTCCGCCGTGCCCTGGAAGTTCAGGCCAATGACGGCAACCTGCTTGCCCGCATAGGCGGACAGGTCTGCAGTGGCAGTGACCCAACCGTCGGAGACCGCAGTGGTGTTCTCCAGGGGGATGTTGGTCACGGTGTAGGTGTTATCCTCGGCGTTGATGTCCTCAGCGAACACCAGACCCAGGCTCATAGCCACGTTGTCAGAAGAAGTCTTCTGGAAGGTCACCTGCATCTGCGTGTTAGCTGTCACATCCAGATTGGTCTTGTACAGGCGCATGTAGTTATCTGCATCCACCTTACCATAGACAGCCAAGGAAGAGCCGCCCTCGTAGGGGTTCACCAGGTCGAAGTCAAATTCGCCGTAGGTGGTAGAGCCTTCCACCAGGGTGCCCTGGTTCCACTGAGCGGTCAAGCCCTTCTTATAAGTAGTGCCGTAATCATACTCGGCCTGGAGGGCAGTCCCCTCAGACTCAAACCAGAACTGCCAGGTGGGCAGGATATCCTGGATGCTGATGTTGGCCCATTCATGGGAATTGGAAACTTCGCCGTTCTTGGCATACACAAGGCCATGGCCGGTGTTGAAGTTGGTAACAAAGGTGTCGCCAGAGATGACAGAGCGCTCCGTCACCAGACTGGCAATGCCGGGCATACTATTTCTGCTAACGCCAACCTCCGCATTGGATTTCGTAGAGGAATCGGTGGGGTTGCCAGAGGAACCGGTGAACCACATCCGCTCACGGATCGCACTCATCCACTGGAAGTCGTCGTCTTCCCGGCGCATCTGCTTGCCGTTGCCGAAGTCCTCATCAATGCCGGCATGGACAAAGTCGGTACCCAGAGAGGCAATAGAGCAGACGATCTCGCCGTCCTGCCACATCTTGGAGAAGTTGTTGTTCCAGCGGTTTCCACCTGCCTCGAAGCCGCCGTGTACCGCACCGATGCCATACTTAGCGGTTTCGTTCTTAGCGCCGGCAGTGCTCCAGCCATAATCCTTGAAGAAGGAGTCGGCCGCGCCGGAATCCATCATCTGCGTGTCGATGCTGCCACCCGCGTTGTAGTACTGGATGTACAGCTTGCCTTCTTCACGCAGATACTTCAAGAATGCGGCCAGTTCCTGCTTTGCAGTGCCGGAGGGGCTGTCAGAGCCTTCCAGATTCACAAACCAGCCGTCGAAACCGTAGTAATTGGTGATCTCGATGAGCTTGTCCGCATAGGGGAAGCCGCCGTTCTCATCTCTCTGGATGAGGGTACGCCAGGACTGATAAGCGCGGGGCAGGAAGATACAGCCCAGGGACAGAACGCCGTTCTTGTGGGCGGCGTTGGTATAAGCGGCATTGGGCAGGTTCATCATGCCAAATTCAAACGAGCGGTTCTTCCATGCGTCGTTGTTCACACGCTCATCGTCTACATCCCACAGCTCAATGGGTGTGGTAGCCGTAGTCTGGCCGTGCCAGGGGCCGTAGTAGTCGATGTACTGCCAGAAGTTGAAGCAGTATTCACTGAACTCGTTGGTGTAAGAGGTACCGCCGAAGAAGGCGTTGCCATAGTCACCAGCCAAGGTCAGGTACTCCACCTCAGGGTTCAGGCTGGGGTTGGCCTGGGTGGCTGCAACCGCAGCAATGCGGTTCTGCAGGGGTACCCGCGCCCGCAGAAGCTCTGCGTCCGGGTCTGTCGCCGGGTCCCAGGACAGCAGGTCCTCGGCCCGGTAACCGTGAGATGTGGGCTCGTTGTCCGCCAAAGCACTCTCGCCCCGATAGGGCAGCGTGTCACCGGCAAAGGCGATGGTGGGGCACAGCGATACCACCATGGCAATTACCAGAGCGAAGGACAGAAGCCGTTTCAGACAGTTTTCCTTCATTTGTGTATGACTCCCTTCAATTTTTATTTCACACGCAGCGTCTTTGGGAGCGCCACGTTGAAAACCAAGTTATGTAACACGTTGACTTTACTCGCATTGTAGCATAGTGCCAACTTTTTCGCAACTGTTCACCTGGGAAATTGAAAAAGTTTGTCACCCTCGCACAAATCCCCCATGGCAAATTTGTTGAAATTGCCAATTCATTTTGCGTTGCCAGTTGCGTAATACACTTTCGTAATGTAGCCTCTTGCATTTTTCCCCAATTTATGATATCGTGTAACGTAAAAGGAAATTTCAAACACAGGCCCCAAGCCTGCAAGGAGTGTGACACCCGTGCAAAACAATCCAGTTGGCTCTCCCGTCTGTTCTGCAGACTTAAAATATGGAAACCGCATTCAGGTCATTGAGTCCTTTCTGGCAGGCGGCGTATGCAGCGCCAACGATATTTCTACTACCATTGGCCTTAGCCGTCAGACCGTGATGAAATCCATTCAATTTTTCCTTCGCAGCGGCCTTGTGATTTCCGCAGGGAAGGGAGACTCCACCCACGCAGGCGGCAAGCGGCCGGAGCTTTTTACCCTCTCTCCGGATAAGTACTTCCTCTGCGTTACCTTGTGGCCTCAGGAGCTGCGGCTGCATTTGTTCACCATCGGGCAGCAGCTGAAGGACCGGATCTCTCTGGCCTCTCCCCTTCCCCCAAATCCCATAGATGCCATTGACAACGTGGGGCATTTGTCCCACCAGCTGCTGGACAAACATCAGATCCCCCTGGAAAACCTCTGCGCCGTCAGCATTTCCACTGCCGGCACTGTGGACTACAAAACCGGCCGGTTGAAATATAGCTCTCAATCCCCCTCCTGGGGGACCGACGTGCCCTTGGAGGCTTACCTCCGGCCCTATTTCACCCCAGACACCATGATTTTCCTGGAAAACGCCGGTAAAATGACTGCAAGACCCTTTCTTTTGGAAAAAGAGCTGGCCAACAAGCGGGTTCTGGTCATCTTTTCCAGCTGGGGCCTGTCCAGCTGCCTCATTGAGAAGGGCCGGATTCTCAGCGGAAAAAACTCCCTGATTGGGGAAATCGGACACATGATCATCGATCCTGACGATTCCGAGACCTGCGGCTGCGGCAGTCATGGATGCCTGGAGCGATTGGTCAGTGTGGACCGAATCCGGAAACTCTTACAGCAGCACTCGGCCCAGTTCCCCAACTCCCCCCTGCTGCAGACTCCCGTGGAGCGTGTCTGCATTCCTCAAGTGTTTGCAGCCTCAGCCGCAGAGGATCCTCTGGCCCGCTACCTGGTGGACTATTTGGCCCGCTCCTTTGCCGCCGCGCTGCGTAACGTCTGTCTGGTTTTTGATCCGGACCTCATTGTGTTCCAGGGAGACTACGCATATGCGGATCCGTATTTCGATCAGCGACTTCGGGAAATTCTCCAGGAATTCCAGTATTTCCCACCAGATGGCCCCTTTGAAATCCATTATGACCAGCGGGCTCTGAGCGAAATGGACGTCCTGGGCTCCTATACTGCACTGACCCGCCGGTATTTTGCAACCCCCGCCCTCTACCAGGAAGCAGAACTCGGGTGAGCAAGCCCGGACTCCCCCCCCCCAAATTTGTCCGCCTTTGGGCATTCCCGGCTACAAACATCCCGCAAAATGAACGTAGGGTGCGTCCTCCTGGACACACCCTACACCCGTTTTTACGATCTTTTTCAAAATCTGTCCAGTGCGCTCCCACCTCCGCAAAACGCTTCTGCAACCTCCATCCGCCCGGCGTAGATTCTTCGATTGGAACTGGGAATGACTCCAGCTGGGGCGTTTCTTCTACCATTGGCAGACTCCCCTCCCAATCCACGTCAATTTCCCGGAAAATGTTTCAAGTTTTCTCATTTCCGCTATTGACACCTTCTCGAAATTCAGCTATTATACGTATAGAGTAATATTTCCCAAAATATAAAAAGCAAGGTGATTGTCTATGTCCGCTCCGACTTTATCCCCCAACGAATTCTGCATTTTAAAGCTTCTCTGGTCAGCGAACCACGCACTAACCCGGCCGGAAATTCTGGAAGCACTCCCCGAACAAGATTGGAACCCCAATTCCATCCACTTGATTCTCAACAACATGATCAAAAAAGGTGTCGTTGAGGTCGAAGGTGTGGCCCGCTGCGGGCGCGGTTATGGCCGTACGTATGCCCCCACCATCTCCAGGACCGAATATGCCGCAGCACAAACCATGGATACCACCTCAGATATGTCCGGTGGTGAACGTCTGCTGGGCGTGTTTGCCGCTTTGGTTGACAAGCAGGGAATCGACGAGAAAACCATTGCAGAATTAGAGCAAATGCTGGAACAAAAACGCAAAGAGCTAGACGCGCAATGAGGCTATCTGTATTTACTGTCCTGACGGGGCTGCTTTGTTTTTCTCTGATAACGATTCTCGGTAGTTTCCTGGTCCTTCGCACCAAGCGCCGGTCGTTCTGGCTTTTGGGATTGGTGTTTGCTTTGGGGCTCCTCCGTTTCCTGGTCCCTGTGGAGTTCCACAATACCCGTGTAATCCGTTGTACACACGTATATCCAATCATCATGAAGTTCCTCCGGAGGGATCTGTGGCCTGGATTTTCTCTGCTTGAGGGCCTTTGCGTTTTATGGTGCGCTGGAATTGTTTGGTCCTTGTTTCGTCTGGCTCTTACCCTGTACCGGCAGCACCAGATCGCTCGGCTGTGCCAGGCGCCGGAAGAAGGGTCGCAGTTACATCGGCTCTGCTGCCAGGCCGCGCAGGAATTACGGTGCACAAAGCCTGTGATGATCGGTGTTTCCCAGACGGTCTCTACCGTCATTATGATTGGGTTCACCAAGCCCACCATCTTGTTTCCATCCAAATCCATGCAGTTATCGGAAGAGCAGCTGCGCTGTATTCTGCTCCACGAGCTGTGCCACTTTCGGTATCGGGATCTGTGGCTGAAATTGGTGCTCCAAGTGGTTTGCTGCCTCCTGTGGTGGAATCCCTTGGTTTACCTCTTTAAGAGCAATATTGACCAGATTTTAGAACTCCGTTGTGACCGACGCGTCTGCAACCTGCTCTCCAAAAAAGAACAGCTGCAATACTCTTCTGCCCTTCTTTGCATTTTAAAGGCTGGTAAGCCTGCCCGTTCTCTGTCCACCAAATACTTAGGCATTCCCTCCAAAGCCCGGCTACGCCAGCGCTTCCGTTTTCTGTTGCAAGAGCATCGTCCCAAATCCAGCAGCGGACTTTCTTGGATTGCTGCACTCCTGTGCGTTATGCTGTTTCTCGGTTCTTATTCCATTGTTTTACAGCCCGGTACAGAACATCCTTATGTGGAGCGGGAATGTGAACAGCCGGAGGGGACACTCGACTTATCCTCATACATTTGCCGTTACCCAGACGGAACATTGCAGTATTCGAAAGATGGAACAATAATCCGGACTTTGACCCCAGAGATGCTCTCTGTTCCGCCTTATGATACGTTACTCATTGTGGACGTATCTATGAATCGGGCATTCGGCGAATGATTGTATACCGGCGGCCTCTTTTGGCCGTCGGTTTTTTTATTAGAAAAAACAATCTGCAAAAAAATTTGGGCCGACCCAAAAACTGTATTTTTGGGTCGGCCCCCTTGCCAATTAGATTTTCTGATCATCCCGCAAAACATAGACCCAATATGGGTCCCCCCGCCGGTAGCCCAGCTTTTCCGCCAGGGCTACAGAGCGCAAATCATGGGCGTCCCAGCTGGGATATCGCCCCTGGTCCAAGCAGTCCAGAATCAACGCCGCACCACAGGCCGTGGCAAGGCCCTTCCGCCGGTACGCGCTGTGCGTCTCGATTTGAATTTCAATGCCTCCGCAATACACCGAGTAAGAGGATGCGCCGGCTACCAGCTTGCCGTCCAGAACCACACCCACACCCAAGCCACGGCATTGAAAATCAGCAAAATCCCGAAACAAGCTGCAAAAATCCCGGGACCAGCTCTCTGCCATGGCTTGCTCGTATAAATCCCGGTCAAATCTGCGCAACGAGAATGGGGGCTGCAGGGATTGGGCAAAGCGCTGCAACGTCTTCCGATTCAATCTGTCCGGCTCCTTGCAGATGGCGTAACGCAGCCTCTTCTCTGCCGCATAACCCAATACCGCCTCCATTCGTTGTGCCCAGACTGCATCCCTGGGTACTAGAATGGGGGCACCAGGCTGCCGTATCCATTCGTCCTGGGGTTCCCCCGCAAAAAAGCAGAAATCCCCCACAACAAGCTGGGCTGCCCTGGGCGTCTCCTCATGATCCACAATCGCATATCCCATGCACCCCTGGAGGCAGGACCACACCATGGTCTCTTCCCAACCCTCAAAAAGAGGTGCAATCTTTTTCAGATCCACTGTACCACCTCCCCAACATTAAGACTCCACCAGCCGCCGATTCTTCCACGCCCCGGAGAGAAAACGTCCCAGGAAAAAGACGGTTCTGCAAATCCAGTCCAATACCATGGCAATCCATACACCAGTGGCCCCATATCCCAGCTTCACACACAAAATCCAGGAACAACCGATCCGCCACAAGACCATAGACGCCACACTCACCGCCATGGTAAACCGCACGTCCCCGGCCGCCCGCAGCGCATTGGGAAGTACAAACGCCACCGGCCACAGCACCAAGGCACTGCCCGAATGAATGAGCACCAGCGTCCTGGCTAGCGCGGCCGTTTCGGGAGACAGAGAGCGGTAACACCCAATGAGGAATGGCAGACAGACTATGACCAGCAAATTGCTGAGCCCCTGGGCCACATATACCCAACACATCAGTTTTCGGGTCTGCCGCACCGCCTGCTCCGGCTCGCCTGCGCCCATACACTGGCCAACCACCGTAATCATTGCAAGCCCCATGGCCTGACCGATGATGATACCGATGGTGTCCAAGTTGTTCGCAACCGCGTTTGCAGAGGTTTGGGTCGTGCCAAAGAGAGCAATCATGCTGACAACCACCACCCGCCCCAGTTGAAACAGGCAGCTTTCAAACGCCGAAGGGATACCAATCCGCAGGATATTTCCCATCATCTTGGGATACAAATGGGTGAGATTGTGGGAAATCAGCCGCACCTCCTGCCCCGGGCGCGCGGCCAGGGCTAAAATCAACACCGCAGCAACCGCTCTGGATACCAAGGTCGGAACCGCAACACCTGCCACCCCCATATGTAGTCCATAAATGCACAGGGCATTGCCGCCAACGTTGATGGCGTTCATCACAACGCTGACTTTCATAGAAACCTTGCTATTCCCCATACTGCGAAAAATTGCCGCACCCGCGTTGTACAGAGCCAAAAAGGGAAACGAGAGCGCTGTAATCCGGAAATATGTAAGACCTGCCGCCATCACATCCGGCTCAATGGAGCCGAAAAAGAGGCGAAGCATCCTTTGGGCCAGAAGCAAACACAGCACCATAATTCCCAGACCAAAACCGGCCGCCATGGACACCAACTGCCCCGCGCTCCGACGGGCCTCAGCAGGACGCTTTGCCCCCAAAAACTGGCTGGTAATGACGGCGCCGCCTGTGGCAAGGGCAGCAAACAGGTTCAGGATCACATTGTTGATCATATCCACCAGGGAGACGCCGGAGATTGCCGCCTCTCCCACGGAAGATACCATCACACCGTCACACATTCCCACCAGAGCCGCCAGGGCCTGTTCAATCACCAGAGGAAAAATCAGGCGGAGCAGCATCCGGTTGGTAAACAGCTCTTCTTTCTGCAATTTCACAGCTTTCACCTGCAAATCTTTTTTCTAAACATGTCACATAGAGTATAACACCAAAAGCAAAAAACCGCAAGCTGGAAAGAGACGTTGCAGGATCCAATCCAGCCCAAGCCTTCCCCGCACCGATATGCAGCCACTAAGACCACACTGTCAGACTCACAGAGGCCCAGCCAGCCCCATTTGTCTGCATTGGAAAGAAAAACACAGACAACTACATGACCCGTCTATGGAATGCCTATCGCCCCTCAGGCGCGGCAGCATCCGTTGATTGCTACCCGACTTCCACCAGTCGCTCCACAGCTTTCTCCTTGGTAGAAACAAAGAAAATATCCTTTCCCTTATTGCTTTCATAAAAAAAGTCCCGCAGCGGTTTGCTGGTGTATTGAGAGAAATCTCCGAAGACAGCGATCTTCACCTGGTAATTCACAAATTTTTGAAGCACCTCCCCCGCAAGGCCACAGCGCAGAATAAAGAAATCCTCCACAATTGCTTCCTTGTCAATCGCCAGCAAATTTGTACCAGCTTCATATTTCGCAGCCATGATCAGATCCAGCGCAGACTGCGTATCGGTAAGAACTTTTTCCTTCCCTTCTATGATCGCAACAGTTTTTCCGTTCAACGTAAGCTTCTCAACCATCATGTTTCTCTCCTATCTTTCCATGTTGCCAGCAAGTACCTAATGTCCTGCAAGCGGAACGGTCAAGACCGTTCCCTACGGGATTTCTACAAATTTGAAAAGAGACCACACCTGTCTTTTGGACAAATGTGGTCTCTTATGGCTCCCCCTGTTGGACTTGAACCAACGACTCCCTGATTAACAGTCAGGTGCTCTACCGACTGAGCTAAGGAGGAATATTTGTGTTGGCATTACCTATTTTCCCGGCCAGTCACCCGGCAAGTATCGTCGGCGCATG
>UQXI01000050.1 GCA_900544975.1 uncultured Eubacteriales bacterium | reverse complement strand
GCATAGCCGTGGCTCACTTCATGCAGCGTGATGCAAATCACTGCGGCAAGCACCGTGATCACCATCTCGATCAACTGGTCATAATTCAGCTGGTTCACCCAGCTTTGAAAGTCACCCATGGAACTCCTCATTTCTGTCCTCGCCGTCAAACGCCGGTCCGGCAGCATATACGAAGAAAGTATACCACCCTTTTCCTCCTTCTGCAAGGATCATTCCATATTTTCCACCGTTTGCGTGTCTTTAAAAAATTTTACACCGCAATGCGGCCCGGTATACCTGGCTTCTCTATGCAAGCAGAGTTTCAAATTCGAAATTATAGTGGCAAAATTCACAAATATCTGCTATACTATTTCCGTCTGGATTGGAGCATCTGTTAAAAACTCCAAAATCAGGAAGACAGAGAGGCCGGTCGCACACGCCCGGCCAGCGGGAGGACTTATGGAACAGACCGTATACCAGCAGTATCTTTCCCTTCTGCGGCAGGAACTGATTCCCGCCATGGGCTGCACCGAACCCATTGCCCTGGCCTACTGCGCCGCTGCCGCTTGGAACACCGCCGGAGGCGGCGGGCCGGAGCTGGCGGACCGGATTGAAGTCACCGTCAGCGGCAATATCATTAAAAACGTAAAAAGCGTCATCGTCCCCAACACCGGCGGCCTGCGGGGCATTGAGACTGCCGTCGCCGCCGGGATTATTTCCGGCCAGCGGGACAAGCAGCTGGAAGTCCTGGCCGCGCTGGAGCCGGAGCAGCAGGCTCAGATCCGCACACTTCTGGACCGCCGGATCATCCGGGTGCAGCCGGCCCAAAATGACGAACTCCTGTATATTGAAATCCGCCTTCTGCGCACAGACGGCGTTACAACCCGGGCCATTGTCCAGGGGCACCACACCAATCTCACCCTTTTGGAGCGGGATGGCGTCCCCCTGCTCCAGGGCAACCGGCAGGAGGACCGCCAGGCCCACACCCATTCCCTGTCCGTCCAGGAAATCTACGACTTTGCCCAGGAGGCCGACCCCCGGGATCTGGAGCCTCTGGTAGGCCGTCAGATCGACTGTAACCTGGCCATTGCCCAGGCGGGTATGGAGGGCTCCTGGGGCGCAAACGTGGGCCAGACGCTTCGTGAGGTCTACGGAGAGGATGTTCGCTTCCTGGCCCGGGCCTATGCCGCCGCCGGTTCCGACGCCAGAATGAGCGGCTGTGAAATGCCGGTGATCATCGTATCCGGCAGCGGCAATCAGGGCATCACCGCCTCTGTCCCTGTGGCAATCTATGCCCAGGCCATGGGCATCGGGCGGGAGCGGCTCTTGCGTGCCGTGGCCCTGGCAGACCTGGTCACTGTGCACCAAAAAGCCGGCATCGGCTGCCTGTCCGCCTTCTGCGGCGCCACCTGTGCCGGCTGCGGCGCAGGCGCTGGCATCGCCTATCTTCTGGGCGGGGATTACAAGGCAGTCGCCCACACCATTGTCAATGCTCTGGCCGTGGTCTCCGGCATGGTCTGCGACGGAGCCAAGCCCTCTTGTGCCGCCAAAATTTCCTCTGCCATTGATGCAGGCATCTTGGGCTATGAGCTCTACTGCCGGGGCCAGGAATTCCTGGACGGCGACGGCATCATCCGGAAGGGCGTCGACAATACCATTGGCAACGTGGGCCGCATGGCCCGCAGCGGCATGCGTGAGACGGACCGGGTCATTCTGGACATCATGTGCGGCTGCTGAGCCCCTTTTTCCTCCCCGATTCTGTGCCAGCAAAACCCGACAGGAAACGAGTCCGTTCGACAGCGTCTGACATTTCATCCTGCGTTTGTTCGACAAATTCCCCCAAAAAGTGTGGGTTTTACATAGGAAATCAAGTTTTTAGTCGAACCTTAGGGAACGATTGTTAGAAAAATGACCTTGCAAAACCTGCGGCTTTATGATAATTTAGAACCGTCGCAGCGACGGCCTTTGCGGATTGGCCAGAGCCGTGTCTAAACTGATTGGAGGAGAGGAAATTCATGGAGAATCGGATCAAGGTTTTGATCGCGGACGGCAGCGAGGCGTTTTGCGGTCACTTGAAAAGCGAGCTGCAGCAGCTGGATGGCTACGACCTGGTGGGTACCGCCGCAGATGGGGAGGAAGCGGTGCGCCTGCTGGAGGCCACGAAGCCGGACATCTTGGTGCTGGATCTGATGTTGGCCAAGCGGGATGGCATCAGCGTCCTGCGTTATGCCAATGGGATGGACAAACCACCGGTTGGTCTGGTGACTTCCGGGTTTATTACAGATTACGTAGCCATGACGGTATCCAACCTGGGTGTGCAGTATTTGATGATGAAGCCCTGTGACATGACAGCCCTGGTGGAGCGGTTGGAGGAGATCCGCGCCAGCCAGGCTGCCAAGCGCCCTGCTCTGTTGCGCCGCCCGGCCCAGCCGGAGCCCAATATCGAGTCCATGGTCACCGGCATCATTCACGAAATCGGCGTTCCCGCCCACATCAAGGGGTACCAGTACCTGCGGGAGGCCATTGTCATTGCCGTCAACGACATGGACGTGATCAATGCCATCACCAAGGTGCTCTACCCTCAGGTTGCCAAGACCTTCGGCACCACGCCGTCCCGGGTGGAGCGTGCCATTCGCCACGCCATTGAAGTGGCCTGGGACCGGGGCGACCTGGATACCTTGCAGCGGTTTTTTGGCTACACCGTCAGCAACACCAAAGGCAAACCAACCAACTCGGAATTCATTGCGCTCATTGCAGACAAGCTTCAGCTGCAGCTCAAGTCCATGGACGCCGCCCAATGAATCCATCAAAATTGCCGCCCCGCCGGGAGCTGACGCTCCGGCGTAAGGCGGCAAATTTTTTTGTTTCAGGTCTTTCCCAAAAACGCTTGCAGAGCCGGCCAGAGCTCCTCCATCCGGGTGTAGCCATGGCGGTAGTAGCTGGCTGCCAGCTCTGGATTCTTCTCCAGGTGGGGCAGCTCCGGTTCCATGGGGCGGATCAAAAACGCCCGGCCCTGGGCCTCCAGGCGGCTCAGATAGGCCATCTGCGCCCGGTAGCGGGCGGGACGAGACAGGATGGCATCCCGAAACTGGGGATCATGCCGGAAGAACACCCGATAGGCCGCCTGAGCCTTCGCGCTCACTTCGGGATAGACCCCGGCGCGCCGGGTGAGGACCGCCACCACCTTCCCATATCCCTTGGACAGGGCTCTGCCCACCGGAATGGAATCTCCCACGCCGCCGTCATAGTAAAACCGGCCGTCCAGCTCCACCGGCGCATTGAGCAGCGGAATGGAGCAGGAAGCCATCGCCCCAAGGCTGAGGCGCATTTCATCAGACCGCTCCTGCAGATATCGGGGCAGTCCGTCGGCCCGGTCCGTTACCACAATTTCATGCTCTATCCCCGAGGTAAAATAAGCGGAAAAGTCAAAGGGAAACCGCCCATAGGGATACTCCAGAAATATCTTCCGCAAATCCATCAGTTTCCCGGACTCCCGCAGCTGCTGCAAGCCATAATACCGGGTCTCCGGATCCGGCATCATGCAAGCCCGGGTCCTTCCAATCTGGCCGGACAGATAGCCCATGGCACAGCAAGTCCCGGCGGAGACGCTGGCTACATAGGGAAACTGCACCTCCCGCTCCATCAGGAAATCCAACACACCCGCAGAAAAAATACCCCGGATGGCGCCTCCCTCCAGCACCAGTGCAGCATTTTCCATCGGCGCTACACCTCCCGGTACATGGCCGCCGCGTCATCCTTGCGCACTGTTTCAGCCACCTGCAGCACTTCCACCGCCAGAGTCCGCCCCCCCAGGGCAATCTCCAGCCGGTCTCCCACCTTCACATCGTAGGATGCCTTTACCACCCGGCCGTTGGCGCTGATGCGACCATTGTCACAGGCCTCATTGGCCACTGTACGCCGCTTGATGAGTCGGGATACCTTCAAAAATTTGTCTAATCTCACAATTGTTTCTCCTTTTTTCACAGCTGCCGGTTTTCAGAACGTCACAACCTCCTGGGCAGCCGGGGAACAGGGCTCCACCGTCAGGGCGGTGAGAATGGGACCCAGCTCTCCTTGGTACAGGGCGTGCCGCTCTGCGGAGATCTTGGCCGTCACAGTCACCCAGCTCTTGGCCTTCAGCTTGGCGGCGTCGGAAAACTTGCAGGGTATGCCGCAGAACTGAATGTCTTCCACACAGCAGGTCATCACAAACCGGCCTGGGGCAAAAATCCCGTCTTTGTCCCGGCGCAGCCGGGCCACCTGGGCCTTAAACCGGACGGTTTTGCCCTGGTATTTCTCCGGCTCCTCGGAGATGTCCCGATACCACAGGCCATAGTCCTCGTCTCCCACCGCAATGACCGGGGCATTCAAATCAAAGGGCAGAGGATCTTCGATCTCGTCAAAGGCCGAGGCGCCGTCGGTGCTCTCATACAAAATGTCCACCCGGCGATTCACCGCCCGGGCCAGCTTGTGCAGGGGCATGGTGTCCCCATCCGGAAGCACCCGGTTAAACACCACCATTTCGCAGCCGGACAGCTTGTCCACCACCAGATTGCGCATATTGGCGTTATACTGCAAAATGGTGGAGGCGTCGGCAAACATCACTTCCTGGGCCACGGCCCAGTCCTTCGGGAACCTGGCGTATAGGTCGCCCACCAGCTTCATGCCGTTGAGCTCCGCCACCACCCGCTGGGCCCGGTATTTCTTCTGCAACGCCGCCAGCTGCTGCGTTGTCACCTGGTCCTGGTCCAAAACCTCCAAAAACACGTTCTTCTTCGGGAAGGCGGACAGGTCATATTCCTCCTCCCCCTCCTCAAATGCCAAAAGCAGCGTCCGCTCTCCGGCATTGAACCGGGGATCCTCCAGGGTCTCCTGGATGAATTTGGTCTTGCCGGCGTCCAGAAAGCCGGTAAATACATACACAGGAATGGGCATGGCCTTACACTCCAAAGAGGGCGGCAATGGCATGCTCATCCAGCTGTGCGCCAATGACGCACAGCCGCCCGGTCACCGCAGGGCTCCCGGTGCGCACGTCTGCTTCGCCGGGCACATAGTCAAAGTAAATCCAGGTCCCGTCCTCTGCCGGCACAATGCCCTTTGCCCGGAGGACCGTCCCCAGCTCTCCGTTTTCCAGCTCCTCCAGCGCCTTCTGAATGCCAGCCTGGGTGAACTTTTTCGGCGTCTCCACGCCCCAGCTGGTAAAGACCTCATCGGCGTGGTGGTGATGGTGCCCATGTTCGTGGCAGCAGCCGTCATGGTCATGATGGTGCTCCTGTTCGTGGCAGTGCCCCTCATGGTCATGATGGTGCTCCTGTTCGTGGCAGCACCCCTCGTGGTCATGACGGTGTTCCTGTCCATGGCAGCACCCTTCGTGGTCATGATGGTGCTCCTGTTCGTGGCAGCACCCCTCGTGGTCATGGTGGTGCTCCTGTCCGTGGCAGCACCCCTCGTGATCGTGGTGATGGGTGTGCTCCTCTTCCTCCTGGGCCAGGCGCTGCGCCTCCATCTGAGCCAGCTCGTCTGCCAACGTTTGTCTGTGCTCCATGGCCTCCACCAGCTGTGCGCCGGTGAGCTGATTCCAGGGGGTCGTCACCATGGTGGCGACGGCATTGTGCTCCCGCAGAAGCGCCACCGCCCCATCCAGCTTCTCCTGGCTGATGGAGTCCGTCCGGCTGAGGACGATGGTGGAAGCGGTTTCAATCTGGTTGTTATAGAATTCCCCGAAGTTGCGCATATAGACCTTGCATTTTCCCGCATCGGCCACTGCCACGGTGTAGCCCAGCTGCACCTCCTCGCCAGTGACCTTCTTCACAGCGGCCACCACATCGCTGAGCTTTCCCACACCGGAGGGTTCAATGAGAATCCGGTCTGGATGGTACTGGTCAATCACCTGCTCCAGAGCCTTGCCAAAGTCTCCCACCAGGGAGCAGCAAATGCATCCGGAATTCATCTCCCGAATTTCAATGCCCGCCTCCTGCAGAAAACCGCCGTCAATTCCAATTTCGCCGAACTCATTTTCGATGAGCACCAGTTTCTGCTGGCCGTAGCCTTCGGCAATCATTTTGCGGATGAGAGTCGTCTTCCCGGCTCCCAGGAAACCAGAGTATACATCAATCTTTGTCAAGAGAAAACACCTTCCATGTGATATTTTTACTATATTATAGCGCGTTTTTGAGAAAATAGCAAGGGGACCACCCGCCATTCACTCAGCAATTCCCATTTTTTCAGGCGCAGCCGCTGTCATCATGCCCGAACCGCTGCCAAAGTTCAGCGCTCTCTGGCGTTTCCCGCCAGAAGCTGCCGGACGCCCGTGAGGAAAGCGGAAATGCTCTCCTGATCCGTGGTATAATAATACCGGGATTGCTCCTGCTCCCGGGTGAGGAAGCCATACTGAAACAGGGACATGAGAATGCGGGACATGTGGCCGGGATTGATGTTCATGTCCTCCGCCAATTTCTGACAATAAGACCGCTCCACCCCCAGGCGCTGGAGCACTTCAAACTTGCTCTTATCGCTGATGGAGCGGAGAATGGCGCAGGTCCGCTCCACACTGCCGCCCACTTTGCGGATGGTGCTGTGAATGGTGACGGCGCAGCCGATGACAAATGTACTGCAGCCCCGGCGCTCCACAGAGTATTCTCCCGCCAGGTCATAGAGAATCCCTGTGCAGTTCATCAGGGAAAATCGGACCCGGGTCTGCGCCTGTTGAGACAGGTTTTCTTTGGCCCGGGCAATCAGCTGCACCAGCTGGGACGGAGAGGTTCCGGTAAATTGCTCCTGCCAGTAATCCGCCGTGGCTGTCATCAGCCAGGTCTCCTGCTCCAGGCGGGTCTGCAGCCGCTGGGCATAGGGGGAAATCAGCTGCACCAGCGTGTCCATACAGGTGTCGAAGTGGGTGAGCATCCACAGCAACTCCATGCGGTACTCTGCCGGGTAATCCAGCTCGCACAGCTGCTCCACCAGGTCCTTCCGGCGCTGCCCCGGCTCCAGAGGGCGAAATTCCAGGCCGGACATGCTCACCGCCACAATCTGGAAGCCCTCTTGCCGCATCCCGGCCCAGTACCGCTTCAATGCCTCCGCCTCTTTCTCCAGCTCCGGATGATCATACAGGAAGAAGGATAAGGTCATCACCTTCGCCAGGCACAGATTGTCCCGGATTGCGTCGGTCTCAAACCGGCGAAAAAAGCGCTGCATTTGACGATTCTGCACTTGTAAGCCAGAGCAAACCTCCTGGGTGATTCTCTCCAAGCAGTCCAGCTTCTGGACAAACACCCCGGGAAATACATCGCCATACAGGCGGGACATGGACTCTGCAATATCATGGAACGAAATGCCGTTGATATACTTATACAGCATCTCTATCGTTTCATACAAGATCAAAGGTCTTCTCTCCATCTGTTCTTCCATCCAGCTTCCTCCCGGTATTGGATTGTCATGATTTTACATCTTACCACGTTTTGAACCGGTCTGCAAGCTAAGATCTGTCCCAGCCATTGCCAAACGGGCCATTTTGATTCCATCTCCACACAAAATCCATATGTTTGTGATATACTGGCCGGGAGGTGATTGTCCTATGCTCCGCATTCTTGTTGTGGAAGACGACTTCGATATCCAGGAGCTGCTGCAAAATTATCTGGAAAACGAAGGATACCAAGTCATCCTGGCTTCCGATGGGGAAGAAGCCCTGTGCCAGTTCGCCGACAGCCAGGCGGATCTGGTTCTCCTGGATCTGATGCTGCCAAAGCTGGACGGATACCAGGTGTGCAAAGCCATCCGCGCAGAGTCCGACGTTCCAGTCATCATGCTGACCGCCCTGGACAGCGAGCAGCACCAGCTCCGGGGCTTTGACCTGAGCATCGATGACTACATCACGAAGCCCTTCTCCATGCCCCTGCTCCTCCGAAAAATTGAGGCTGTACTACGCCGCACCACCGGATACCACGGTCTTCGGCAAATCGTTTCCAGCAACCTCACCCTGGATTTAGACTGCTACAAGGCCTACGTGGAAGACCGGCCCGTGGAGCTAACCCAGCGGGAGTTCGAGCTGCTCAAAGCCCTCCTCCAACACCAGGGCAAGGTGCTCACCCGGCAGATGTTGCTCAACCGGGTCTGGGGCTATGACTTTTACGGAGACGAACGCATCGTAGACACCCATATTAAAAATCTCCGAAAAAAACTGAACGTCCATGATATTGAAACCATTCGAGGGGTGGGATACCGCTTTGCGCGCAAAACGAAAACATAGTCTGACCACCAAGATCTTCTTCATCACCTGCCTGCTTCTGATGCTCATCTCTGTCCTGACCTATGGCGGCATTAGCCTGATGATGCCTGCTACCTACGCTGCAGACCAGATGGAAGCCCTGACCGCTCAATCCCACCAATTGGTTACGCAGCTGGAAGCGCTCCCCTTGGAGGCATGCGGCCCCCTTCTTTCTCAGTTTGCCGCAAAATACAATGCCCAAGTCATCCTCCTGGACCCCGATGGCGCCATCGTCCTGGAGGCAGGCAACCAGACGTGGCAAACGCCGGAAGCGCAGGCCGAGTCCGCCTCCCAGGTCCACTGGCTGCTCACTGCGGAAGATCCAGCCGCTCTCTCCTCTGATCTGGAACCCTCCACCGTACAGACCATCGTCCACAGTGTTTCCTTCTCTGCTTCTTCTGATGTGTATCAGCTCATGGTCATCGGCAGCACCGAGGCAGTCAACCAGGCCATGGCAGCTCTGGGGCGGATCTGGCCATGGTTACTCGGGGCCATTCTGGTGATCTCCGTGCTGAGCTCCATGCTCTACGCCCGGTTGATTACCCGTCCCATTGTGCGGATCAGCGGCATTTCTCAAAAAATGTCCAACCTGGACTTCCAGCTGCGCTGCGCAGAGGAGCGCACCGACGAAATCGGCACCCTGGCCCATAGCCTCAACACCCTGGCAGACCGGCTGTCCGCCACCATGCAAGCGCTCCGGGAGGCAAATGCGTCTCTCCAGGCGGACATTCACCGAGAGCGGGAGCTGGAGCAGGCCCGCCTGAATTTTTTCTCCGCCGCCTCCCACGAGCTCAAAACTCCCATCACCATCGTCAAGGGGCAGCTGAGCGGCATGCTGGATGGCATTGGGGCTTATACAGACCGGGATAAATACCTGGCCCGTAGCCTGACCGTCCTGGGGCAAATGGAGGGGCTGGTCCAGGAGCTGCTCACCCTCTGCCGGATGGAGCAGACCGCCGTCCCCTCTATGACGCCGGTGGATCTGGCCGCCTGTATCCAGGGATGCATCCAGGAATACGCCGGTCTATTTGAGCAGAGAAAGCTGCTGCTGCGCGTCCACCTGACTCCCGGCCTTTGGATTTTGGGCAACCCGGCTCTGCTGGGCAAAGCCATCCGCAACGTGCTCTCCAATGGAGCCCTCTACTCCCCTCCGGGAGCAACCCTGAACATTTCCGCTTACAGAGACGATCGTATGGCCATGGTCACCGTGGAAAACGGAGGCGTCCACCTGGATCCAGAGGTCCTGCCCCATCTGTTCGAAGCCTTCTACCGGGCTGATCCCTCCCGAAGCCGCCAAACCGGCGGCAGCGGTTTGGGGCTTTATCTGGTGAAGATCATTTTAAACCAGCACGGCGCTGTAGGAGAAATATTGAACACTGCCCAGGGGGTTTGCGTCAAAATGCAGTTCCCTCTGGCGGCCGCGCCAGACCTACAGGAAAAAACCGGCCTGGAGCGCACGCAACCCCACTGACGCCGGGCAAAACGGGAGAACTCGTGATCTTTACGAGTCCTCCCGTTTTCGTATTTTGGCAGTCAGGGGCGGCAGCGGTTGGCGGATGTGGGTCATATCCACCATTCAGGAGTAAGCTCCCCAAGGGTCACCGTTTTCCTGGTTTCGTAATCCAGCATAATTTCAATCTTTTGATAATCATCTGGCATCAGTTGAACCATCAGCTCCCGACAAGCGCCACAGGGGGCGCCCGTTTTGCCGTTTGGCATGATTGCAAGGACCTTTTCCATCTCATGTTCCCCACTTGTGATCATATGAAAAATCGCGTTGCGTTCTGCACAAATCCCCAGCGTGGAACAGGTATCGATACAAACTCCCGTGTATATGGTCCCAGACCGTGTGCGCACGGCTGCCGCAACGCCGCCCGCCTCTACATACTCCGATATTTTCCGATCATGTTGGACCATCTTTGCAGCCTGGTACATTTCTTCCCATGTCTCGTCCATATTGCTTTTCCACTCCCCATTTCTGCCACGATGTCACAGGCCAGAACCCTTCGCCTCACAAACGACAAGTCATTTGCCCAATGCGTTTGGATTCCCCGTCCATCGTCCCTGTCTACTTTCTTCCATTATAAGCAACACAGCAAAAAAATCAACCCGCCCTGTGGCAACTCCTCCGCCAACCCCATGTTTTTTCACGGGAAGCATACAGGCCATGCTCCGAGTATGGGTAGGGAGCGGTCTTGACCGCTCCGCTTGCACCACCTTCCGACTTCTGTGAAGTTCCGTTTTTCGCCTGGCGGAACGGTCAAGAACGTTTCCTACGCCATCCGTGCTTCTTTTACGTCGCTCCACAGAAATTACACACACAAAACAACAGAACTCCACATTCTTCTGCTATGCTTGTCCTGCAATCCCACCAAGAAAGGACGGATTCCCATGAACATCAACATTTCGAATCTGCGCATGACCTACCCCACAGGCAAGGTGGCTTTAGACGGCATTCAGCTGCAGCTGAAGAGCCCCAACCTTGTGGGGCTGCTGGGACCCAACGGAGCTGGCAAATCCACTCTGATGAAGCTGCTGGTGGCCGAGCTTCTGCCCTCCGCGGGAGGCATCACCATAGACGGGAAACCACTGCTCCAGCAGGAAACCCAGATGAAGGCCCACCTCGGCTATTTGCCCCAAGCCTTCGGCCTTTATGAGGAGCTGACCGTGTGGCAATTTTTGGATTATATGACTGCCCTCAAGGGCATCCGGGACAGACACAGCGCCATGCAGGAGGCTTTGCAGGCCACCCATCTGACAGCGCAGAAAAAGACGCCCATTCGTAGCTTATCTGGCGGCCAACGGCAGCGCGTAGGCATTGCCCAGGCCATTCTGGGCAATCCGCAACTCCTCATTTTCGATGAGCCCACCGTAGGCTTGGATCCGGAAGAGCGCATTCATTTTCGCAACCTCTTTTCTCAAATGGCGCAGGATCGTTTGGTGCTGCTCTCCACCCACATCATTGAAGACGTGCAATCTGTATGCAGTCAGCTTGTGGTGCTCCACCAGGGCCGGATTCTCTTTACCGGCGCTCCTTCCGCCCTCATCTGCCTGGCTCAGGGCCATGTGGGCACGTTTGAAGAGACCAACCGGGAGCGGGAAGCAGGTCTTTCCATCACCAGCCGGGTGAGCACCGCCCGGGGTGTCGCCTGCCGGGCGGTGGCGGAGGAACTGCCCGGATTTGCAGAGCCGGTGGAGCCCACCTTGGAAGACGCTTATCTCTACCTGATCTCCAGGGAGGTAGCCCAATGAATCGCGTTCGTCTGTTTCGTCTGGAACTGCGCCGTCTCTTCCGCAGCCGACTTACCTGGCTGGTGATGCTCCTCACCCTTCTGTCTCCTGCCGTGGGGCTGTATCTCTACCGGCCCCTTTACTCTACCAGCGCCACTGGATATGTCACGACAACACTGGGCGCTTACGTTGCCAACCCTGCCCTCACCGGAGGACTCCTGGGCGCCATCTTCTTCGCCGTCCTCACCATCTGGGAGCTGGACCGGGTGAAGCGGGGCGGTGTGGAAGCTCTGGTCCACGGGGCGGTGTCCCCTCTGACTGAGGCGGTCATCCGTCTGGCCGCCCTGCTGTGTGGGTCTGCTGTGGCCCTGGTTCTCACGCTGCTGACCTGGCTTCCTTACACCGTCCATGCCGTGGGCGCTGTCTTTGACTGGAAGAGCTATCTGCTCATGTATCTGCTCTTCCAGTATGGCGCCCTGCCCCTGGCCATCCTCTTCTCTGCGGCGGTCTACCAGTTGACCCGTCGGTTGGACCTGTCTCTGGTCCTCTTTGGGGCGTTTGCTGCCCTCAGCCTCACGGTGTGGAGTGAAAACTGGCAACTCTCCTGGCTCAATCCCTGCGTGTGGAGCGTTTCTGACGCATTCTCCAACGATCGTCTGTTTCGATCCGTGGCGTACAGCCGCCTGACCTGGCTGCTGGCCCTGACGGGGCTGTGGATCCTGTTTTACCTCTGCGTCCGGCGGTACGGAAAGGGGCTTTGGGGCTCCCTGGTCTGGAATCTCCGCAGAATCTACCGGCCCATAGTGGCGGTTCTGCTCCTGGTCTGCGCCGGATTGGCCTATGTGGGCCAGCCCTTTCTGGATCACAGCACAGCAGAAATGGACTATGGCTACCTCTTCGACGTGGATTACCTGGAAACGGTCACATGCTCCAGCCGGTACACCGACGTGCATCCCAATCCGGCAACCGGCGAGCTCTACGGCACCGCAGTCTTTCAGCTGCAAAACACCGGTGCGGCCTGCAGCATCCGCTTTCTCCTCAATCCCGGATATCGGGTCTCCTCCGTCTGCGTCAATGGGGAAGCGGTTCCCTTTTCCCTGGGCGAAACTTCTGTCATGAACGAACGGGAGCTGACGGTGGAGTTGCCTGCCGGGCCGGATCTGGAGCTCTCCATAGACTACGGCGGCTTCCCCCAGGAGTGGAACCTCCTGTCCTCCACTCAAGGAGACATGGAAATCAGCTCTCAGTACATGGCGCTGGAAAACGACGTGTTATCTCCCTGTCCCTACGACGTCTGGTACCAGGGTGAGACGCTGCCTGCGGTCTTGGATATTACCCTGCCCGGTCCCATGACCCCGGTTCTCTTTGGAACCGGCTCCTCCCGACTTCTGCAGGAACATCAAGATGGCGCCAAAACCTGGCGTATGGAGGACGAGGGCTACCGCATGATTCTCTTCGTGGGAGACTATGTCTGCGAGGACATCCCCGTGGAAGCTGCCGGACTCACCATCCATTTCTATTACGCCCGCAAGCACCAGCCGGTGATGGAAGCCGTTGACGCCGCTACCACCATCCGTCAGGTGGTGGAATACTGCACCGAACACTA
>UQXI01000049.1 GCA_900544975.1 uncultured Eubacteriales bacterium | reverse complement strand
GATCCCCTGACGAATCCACTTGGTGGCATAGGTGGAAAACCGCAGCTCCCGGGTGTAATCAAATTTCCGAGCCGCCACAATCAGTCCAATGTTGCCCTCCTGGATGAGATCCATCAGGGGGACCCCCCGCCCGCTGTACTCTCTGGCCACAGCCATCACCAGACGCAGGTTACACTGGACCATCCGGCGGACTGCCCCCTGGTCTCCGGCGGCACACCGCATGGCCAGCTCCCGCTCCTCCTGTGGGGTCAGGCGGGGATACTGGCGGATTTCCCGGAAATAGGCCCCCAGCTCCTCCTCCCCCTGTGAACCGCTTCGGGGCGAGGAGACGGTGGTGGAACCTGTCAGCATATCGTTTGTCAGATCTGTCATAGTCTTTCTCTCCACACAGTCGAACCTACCGGTTATTGTTTCTCCCGCAGGGCGTCCCGCAAAGCCAGTAGCCCCTCTGGGCCGGTGGTCTTCGCCAGGCGATGCTCCCGGCGGATGGTGGCGGCGCAATCCCGCAGGGCCGTCTCATTCACCGGTCCCTCCTGGCGCTGAGCCACCGAGGCCAAATGGGCCGATTCCTCCGGCGTGAGACCCTCCAGGCAACTGAGGTTCACCTGAAGCCCCTCCCGGTGCCGGCTCCGCAGCAAGCCATACACCCGGCCCAGCAGCTCGCAGGAGAACTCCTCCGGCTCCAGCTCCACCCGGTCCAGAAGGGCCGGCTCCCGCAAAATCTGGCCCAGAAGCCCCTCTTCCGCCATGGCCGACTTCAGATTGTCATAGCGAATGGTTTTGCTCCGAGGTTGGAGCTTGGCCGCAGGGGCCAGGTCAATTTTCTCCTGTCGTTTGGCGTCCCGGCGGACCCGGCGCTTGAAGGCCCGTTCCGTCTCCAGGCGCATCACCTCCGGCGACACCCCCGCCGCCTCTGCTGCCCTGGCGCCATACACCTCCCGCTCCACGGCGTTTCCCACCGAAGCCAGCAGCTCTGCCGCCGCTTTCAGGAACTCCACCTTCTGGTCGTCCAAATTCAGGTCGTACTTCTGCCGCAGACTTTGGAGCCGGTACTCCATCTGATTCTCCGCCCCCTCCAGCAGGAGCTGAAACCGGTCGGCGCCAAATTTTCGAAGGAATTCATCCGGATCTTTGGCCCCCTGCATCCGGAGCACCCGAACCCGGAGGCCCGTTTTCTCCAGCATGGGGATGGCCCGCTGGGTGGCATTCTGCCCCGCCTGGTCTCCGTCGTAAATGAGAACCACCTGGTCGGTGTACTTCGCCAGGAGCGACGCATGCTCCTCAGTCAGCGCCGTCCCCAGGGAGGCCACCGCGCAGTCAAATCCAAATTGGTGCAGCGCCACAGCGTCCATATACCCTTCCACCAGAATGATCCGGCCGGATTTGGATTTTTTCGCCAGATTCATGGCAAAGAGGTTCTTTCGCTTGTTAAAAATCAAGGTCTCCGGGGAGTTTAAGTACTTGGGCGTGGCGTCATCCATCACCCGTCCGCCAAAGCCAATCACATGGCCCCGGACGTCGATGATGGGAAACATGAGCCGATTTCGGAACCGGTCGTACAGGTTTCCGCTTTTCTCACTGCGCAAAACCAGCCCCGCATCCAGCAGTTCCTCCTCTGTATACCCCTTTTTCCCCATGGCCACGAGCAGACCGTCCCACCGATTGGGCGCAAATCCCACCCCAAATCGGGTGAGGGTCCCCTGGGACAGCCCCCGCTGTCCTGCATACCGGAGCCCGGCCTCCCCAGCAGGGCTGTAGAGGGTCCCGTGGAAAAACCGGGCCGCCTCCTGACACAGAGCCCAGAGCCGTTCCTGCTTGCGATAGCGGCTTTGGTATTCCGGGTCCTCCGGCACATCCAGTCCTGCCCGTTTGGCCAGGAACCGCACCGCGTCGGGATAGGAGAGACTTTCGATTTCCATAATGAAATGGATCACCCCGCCTCCCTTGTGGCAACCAAAGCAGTAGTAAATTCCCTTATCCGGCGCAACGGAGAAGGAGGCCGTCTTCTCCCCATGGAAGGGGCACAGACCAAAGAGGTTGCTCCCCCGCCGCTGCAGGGTCACATATTGTCCCACCACATCCTCAATGGGGTTTCGGGCCACCACATCATCCAAAAAAGACGGTGGAAACGGCATGAGACCTCCTCCTTTCCTCTGGACAAGTTCATGTACGGTTTTCAGCGGCCTGCGCCGTCTGTCACGAGGTCAAATTCCTCCCGGAAGGTTTCCGCCACCTGGCTGACCCGCTCGAAGGGGGATTCCAGCTCCTTGCTCTCCAGCAGCGTCAGGAGCGGAATGTCCTCCTCCGTCTCCAGCAGCTCCAGGAATAGCTCCAAACCGGCGCCGGCCTCGTCCTGCTCCATCTGGTACAGCTGCATGGCCCCATCATTGGAAACCACATAGCTGATTACATAGAAGGGATTGGTAAAGAAATGGGTGATCTCCGTCCACCCTGCCTCGTCCCAGCCCACAGAGTCAAATCCAAAGTCCTGGGCCACTTGGCTGTAAATGGCGTTGAGGTTTTCCACGGTCAGGTCATCGCCGGTGAGCTGGTAGGCCTGGCGCTCAAAGCGGTAGTAAGCCGCCTGGCCCACATAGACCCCCAGACTATCCGCCATTTTCAGCTGTCGGGCCGTATCCAGCACCTGTGCACTGGGCTCTGTGGCGTAGCACAGGCTCATGTACTCCATTCCCTGGGACATCAGCTCTGCCACATCCGTGGTGACATAGCTTCCGCCGGTCAGGTAGTCATTGGTAAAGTGGCCAAATTCATGGGCAAAGCTCAAGAAATCCGAGATGTCCTCATAGGGATTCAAAAATACAAAGGGCGCGTCGTAAGAGGTCAGATAGATCTCAAACGATCCCTCATACTTCTGCGCGCTGGGGGCAATGTCATACAGGGCCCTGCCGGTCATCTCCTCGTAGGCCTCCTGGATTCCCCCGCCCATGGCGTTGGCCCCCGAGGACAGATAGGCCAGGCATTGCTGCTCCCCATACCGTCTCCGGTAAACCTGGTCGTACAGCCCAGACTCCTGCACGGCCTCAAACAGCGGCACCAGCTCCTGCTGGATCTCCTGGAGATACCCATCCAAGTCCTCCGGGAAATACTCCCGGTTATAAGACCAGTCCCAGAGGAACTCCTCACAGTCGTCATACCCCACCCAGGCAGCCAACTCCTGCCGCTGGGCGATCAGATCCACGAACATGGGGCCTAAGGTCTGCGCCCGTTTCTCATAGCTGGCGTCCCCCAGCTCGTTCATCGCCGCGTAATACTGGGACACGATTTCCCGCTCCCGGTTCCACATCGCCACAAATTCCTCATCCCACACGCTCTCACCGGTGTAGTTTTCAAAGAACCCTTCGCCGAAATACTCCTCCAGCTCCTTCACCGCCGGCCCCTGGGCCAGAGCCCGGTAGTATTCCTCCAGCGCCTGGTCCACCAGGGCGCTCTGGCTCATGCAGTACTCATACTCCGCCTGACAGTCGGCGTTGGACAGATCCAGACAATAGTAAATATCTGCCAGATTCAGCATGGTGTAAAACCGGTCATAGGCCTCATACAGCGCAGTGGTCTGATCCAGGATCTTCTCCACATCTTTGCTGGTCTTGCCCAGCTGGCAGCTCTCCTCCTGGAGGGCCTGGAATGCCTCCATATCCGGCCGGGTATAGGTCATCTGGGAGAAGCTCTCTTTGTTCCGGCCCAAATCGGCCAGCTGCCGCAGCTGTGCGTCCCGTTTCTCCACCAGCTGGTTGGCCAGCGTCTCCAGCTGCGCGCAGCCGGACAAAAGCAGGACGAGAGCCAGGAGCAAGGCCATGATCTTTGTCTGTTTCATATTGGGACTCCTTCCAATTCTCAAAAATCCGCCTTAGCGATACTCAATTTCCATCCCCTTGAGATCCAAGGGGTTGATCTGAATGGTGACCAGATCCCCGGGCTGGCACTTTAGCCCCGTCACATCCGCCACCAGATTCAGCATACCCACATGCCCCAGCACCCGGCAGGTCTTGCCATGGATGGTGACGGTCAGGCGGCGGCGAAGAATCATATATTTCAAGTAGCGGGCCATACCATGGAGACAATCCCGGATCCGGAATACGTCATAGCCCCGCTCCACGCCAAAGCCGTGGAAGTATCCCACGCCTACCACCGCCAGATCATGACCCCTGCTCACCTTGCAGGCGTTGCCATACCCCACGTTGCTGTCTCTGTACAGGTGCTTCACCTCTTGAATGGGAGCCTCCACCCAGCCCACCCGGCGCAGACCAGCCTTGCGTCCATAATACACCCGGCCCAGGATCGCCGAGCCCAGGCGCACCGCATTCTCATGATATTTCGGATACTTCCAGAACGCAATGGAGTTGCAGTAATGGATCATTCCGGGATCATCCCCATGGAGGCGCAAGCGCTCCAAGGTCCACTGAAATCTGTTGACCTGCTGCAAGACCTGCCACCGCTTTCCGGCAGTGTGAAAATGGGTATACAGACCAATTGGGCGGATGTGGGGATAGACCTCATGGTAGATGGCGTCCACCCAAATCCGTTCATCCGACGTAAAGCCATAGCGGCCCATGCCGGTGTCCATCTCCACATGAACCTTGGCCACTACATCCAGCTGGGCAGCTATCTCCTCCAGAAGCTCCGTATCCGCCCGGCTGCCTAGAGAGAGGGTCACCCCCAGCTTCAGCAGCCCCTCCACCTCTTCGGGATCCGTGGAACCCCGGAGCATGAGAATTGGGTGATGGGTCATCCCGGCATCCCGGACCGCCTGAGCCTCCGCCAGACTGGTGACGGCAAAATGGTCGATGCCGCAGTCGTTCAAAATCTGCACCAGGGGACCAATCCCCAGTCCATAGCCGTTTCCTTTTACCACACCCCAAATCAGCTTTCCCTTCGCCTTTTCCTTCAAGATCCGGATGTTATGCTCCAGATCTTCCCGGCACACAATATATTTCGGCTCCATGTCACCGTTCCCTTTCTTTCCAGTGAAATCAGACTGTCTCGTCAGCGTTCCTTTGGCGCCTCCGGCGCCTTGTCCCGGTTCTCCCGGCGGTATTTCAGCACGTTACGATGCTGGTACAGCTTAGTCGCCTTGTCAATCATGACATACAGGGGCTTGCTGAGAATCAAATCCATCTCCCCCACAAACTCGGTAAACTCCCCGTTGAAGCCCTTTTTAAACTTGTACAGACCGTACAGGGGGTTGTCCTCCGACAGATCTCCCGAGACGCCCCGGAAATCATAAATCCGACACTTCTTCTCCAGGGCCCACTGGATCATATTCCACTGCAGCAGATAGTTGGGCATGAGATTCCGGTGGTGATTGGAGGATGCCCCATAGAGATACCACACCTTGTCCCCAAACCAGATGGCCAAGGTACCGGCAATGGGCGTCCCCTCATGGAAGGCCATATACAGCCGGGCATGCTCCCCCAGGTTCTTCAGCAAGTTGGAAAAATAATCTTCATTTCGGGTGACAAAATGGTCCCGCATGCCGGTTTCAATCATAATCCGGGTAAACTCCGGGACCATTTCCTGGCCGCAAACCCGGACCTCCACCCCCTTTTTCACCGCCAGGCGAATGTTATACCGGTGCTTCTGGGTGAAGGAAGCCAGCATTTCCTCCTCTGTCTTCCCCGCCACATTCATGCGGAAGACAAATTTGGGCTGAATGCCCTCAAAGTTTTTCCCCTCCTGCATCAGCCGGAAGCCAAAAGACTCCAGCATTTCCCGAAACCGGGTATTCTGGCAGGGCACATCGGGATCGATTTTGATGACGTAGCCATGGTACTGCTTGGCCAGGGCCCGGGCGCCTTCCATCAGGGAAGCAAAAGTCTCCCGGTCGTCCAGGTCGCAGACCGGCCCCCTGCAGGCATACAGCATACTGGCTCCAAACACAGGCATTTTCCGAATGAGAAATGCCACAGTCCCCCGGATCTTTCCGTCCTGCCCCCGGACCGCCACCGCACGCCAGGTCCAGGCGGATTTTTGTTTCCCCCAGAGACTGGACTGGGCGAAATGGCCCTTGGGGTGCCCGGCAAGGAACGCTTCATACTCGGCCAGGGTTTTGTCTGTGATCAGTTCGTACATATAAAAACTCCGCTTCTTCCAAATATTGTCTATGGAGCAGTCATTCCAAAGGCTACAACCCCACAGGGCCATAGACGATTTTATGATATCATAGTTTCCACGGTTCTGCAACGAAAAAACCACGTTTTCCCTGGGACCGCCCCATCAGCCGGAAATGCTGTTGGCATATGGCACACATAGGGACTTGCTGTCGGGAATAGACTGGTCAGCAGGAGGTGAGGAAATGATCTCTGCTGCGGCGTTTCTCATGCTGAGCAGTATGCTCTATTCCCTCCGCCTCAGCTCCGGCAGCTTTCCCAAACCCCTGTCCGCCAAAGAGGAGCAGGAATATCTGGAAAAAGCCGCAGCTGGGGACCTGGAGGCACGTAACATCCTCATAGAACGCAATCTTCGTCTGGTGGCCCACATCATGAAAAAATACTATGCCCAGACCTCCGACCAGGAGGATCTGATCTCCATCGGGACCATCGGCCTCATCAAGGCCGTCTCCACCTTTGACGCCGGAAAGGGCATCCGCCTGGCCACCTACGCCGCCCGCTGTGTGGAAAACGAGATCCTCATGCATTTCCGAAGCCAGCGGAAAAGCGCCTCAGACGTCTCTCTGTCCGATTACATCGAGACCGGGAAAGATGGGACCGCCCTGTCCCTCATGGACGTGGTATGCCAGGACGACGACCTGTTCGACCGGGTGAGCAATCGGGAAGACGTGCGGCTGTTGCGGCAATACATCGACCAGGTTCTGGACCCCCGAGAGCAAAAGGTGCTGACCCTGCGCTATGGCCTGGATGGCAAGGAGCCTCTTCCCCAGCGGGAAGTCGCCCAGCAGTGCAACATCAGCCGGTCTTACATATCCCGCATCGAAAAAAAGGCGCTGGAGAAACTCCGAAGCGCCTTTGAGGGGAAATCCTGATGCTCACCAATCCATCCCCTACAGCATCCTGCATGGAGCCTTCGCATCCTGCGCAAGATCCTGTAGGGAACGGTCTTGACCGTTCCGCTTTGCAACAAGCCCGATCCGTCCCCGGATTTCCCCCTCATCCTGCAAACTGGGCGTAGTACAGTTTGGCATAAAACCCGTTCTGCGCCATGAGGGTCTCGTGGGTTCCCTGCTCCACCACCCGGCCCTCCCTCATCACTAGAATATGATCGGCATGACGGATGGTGGACAACCGATGGGCAATGACAAAGCAGGTTTTGCCTTCCATCAGCGCCTCCATGGCGGCCTGAATCTCCCGCTCCGTCCGGGTGTCCACATTGGAGGTGGCCTCATCCAAAATCAGCATGGGGCTGTCCAGGAGCATAGCCCGGGCAATGGTCAGCAGCTGCCGCTGCCCCTTGGAGATGCCCGCGCCGTTGTCCTGGAGGACGGTGTCATACCCCTGGGGCAGCGCCATGATGAAATTGTGGATATGGGCGGCCTTGGCGGCGGCAATGACCTCCTCCCGGGTGGCGCCTTCCCGGCCATAGGCGATGTTCTCATAAATGGTGCCGGAAAACAGCCAGGTATCCTGGAGCACCATGCTGTAAGCCCGGCGGAGGGAGGCCCGGGTCACCGTCCGGATCTCCTGTCCGTCCACCTGAATGCGCCCTGCCTGGGCGTCATAAAACCGCATCAGGAGGTTGATGATGGTGGTCTTTCCCGCTCCCGTGGGACCCACAATGGCCACCAGCCCGCCGGGGCGGGCCAGCAGGTCAAAGTCCCGGATCACCGGCTTCCCCGGATCGTAGCCAAAGGTCACCCCATCCAGAGTCACCGCTCCCTGCACCTGGGCCAGCTCCCGGGCCTCCGGTCCGTCGGCAGGCTCCGGTTCTGCGTCTATGAGGCCAAAGACCCGCTCCGCCGCGGCGAACGCGCTCTGGAGCTCGCCCACAATGTTGGCCACCTCATTGATGGGGCCGGAGAACTTCCGGGAGTACTGAACAAAGCTGGACAGATCCCCCAGCTGAATCCCTCCAGACAGGTACAGCAGGGCGCCAAATACGCTGACCATGGCCAGAGACAGGTTGTTGATGCAGTTCACCGACGGCCCCACAATGGTGCCGTTGGCCTCCGCCTTGGTGTAGGCGTCCACCGCTTTGCGGTTCTTCCCGTCAAAGGCCTCCAGAACCGCCGCCTCCTGGCCGTAGGCTTTGGTGGTCTTCTGGCCGTTCATCATTTCCTCCGTAAAGCCGTTGAGCTCTCCCAGGGCGGCGCTTCTCCGCCGAAACAGGGGCCGCACCCGGGCGGTGATGTACCGGGTGAAGAATATGGTGGCGGGGATGGTCACACAGAAAATGAGCACCAGCTTCGGCGCAATGGACAGCATCATCCCCAAAGACACGGTCACCGTCACCACCGTCTGGAGAATTTGCAGCAGGTCTGCCGACAGGGACTGATTCACCGTATCCACGTCATAGGTAATGACGCTCAGAATGTCCCCCGTCTGGTACCGGTCAAAGAAACCCACCGGCAGGCGCGCCAAATTCTCAAACACATCCCGCCGCATCTGCCGGACCACCTGCCTGGACAGGCGAATCATCACCTGGGACAGGGTGTAGGACATGCAGGCCGACAGCAGGTAAAACACCGCCATGGTTGCCGCCCGGTTCAAAACAAAGGGAAGGTCCACCTGGCCTGGCCCCGCCGCAATGGCGTTGATGGCCTGGCCCGCCAGCCGGGGACCAAAGAGTGCCAGAATGTTGGAGCCCAGGGAAAGCCCCACCGCCACGGCCAAAAGCAGCCGGTTCCGGCCCAAATAGCGCCACAGGCGCAGGAGCAAGGCCCCCCGCTTCTGCCGGGTCTGCCGGTCTCCGACTAGGACGCCGGGTCTGTTTTCCATGCCGGTTCCCCTCCTTCCGTTCCCATCTGGGTTTCCGCAATCTCCCGGTACACCGGGCAGGATTGCAGCAGGCTCTGATGATTGCCCCGGCCAATGACCCGGCCCTCCTCCAGAACCAGAATCAGGTCCGCATGGCGGAGGCTACTCACCCGCTGGGCCACAATCACCTGGGTCACGCCCGCCATCTCCCGGCGCAGGGCCTGGCGCAGGGCGGCGTCGGTCCGGTAATCCAGGGCGCTGGAGGCGTCATCCAGCACCAGAATCTCCGGCCTTCCCGCCAGAGCCCGGGCAATGGCCAGCCGTTGTTTCTGGCCGCCGGACAGGTTGTTGCCCCGGACCGCCACAGGATGGCCCATCCCTTTCTCGAAGATGTAATCCGCCTGGGCCGTCCGGGCGGCCCGGTCCAGCTCCTCTTGAGGCAGCTCCCGGTAGAACCGAATGTTCCCCGCCAGATCCCCCTCCATAATAAACTCATTTTGAAACACCACGCCAAACTTGGGTCGCAGCTCCTCTAACGGGATGGTTCGAATGTCCCGGCCATCCAGGAAAACCGTCCCGGTATCCGGGTCGTAAAACCGGAGCAGCAGATTCACCAGCGTGCTCTTCCCACTGCCCGTGGCACCCAAAATGCCCAGAGTCTGCCCCCGCTCCAGGGAAAAGCTCAGGTGGCTGAGGTTATCCGCCACATGGTTGTAGGAAAAGCACACATCCCGGAACTCCAGGTATGCCCCGGATTGCGCCTGCGAAGGGACCACCGTCAGGTCCTCGGGCAGCTCCAGCACCTCCACCACCCGCTTGGCGCTGGCCTCGCCTTTGGACCAGATGATGAAAATCTTGGTGACGCCCAGCATGGCATTAAGGATCATGGTGAAATAGTTCAAAAAGGCAATGATCACACCGGGCTTGGTCAGTCCCCCGTTCACCCGGAAGGCCCCCAGCAAAACCACACCGGTGAGACCCAAATTCAAAATCAGGGTGGCGGCAGGATTGGTCAAGGCTGTGATGCCCCCCACCTTCTGGTCCACCGCACACAACTCCTGATTCACCTCGCCAAACCGGCGGGTTTCGTACTCCGTCTTACTGAGGGCCTTGATCACCCGGATGCCGGTGATGTTTTCCTGAACCACCCGGACCATTCGGTCCAAGATCCCCTGCTCCTTGGTGTACAGAGGCACGCTGGCCTTGGTCACAAAGTACACCAGCGCCCCAATGAGGGGCAAGGTCGCAATGAGCACCATGGCCAGCCCTGGATCCATCCGCAGTGTGATGCACACCCCGCCCAGGAGCAAAATGGGCCCCCGGACTCCCAGCCGCTGCATCCGGGCCAGGAGCTGATTCACATTGTAGGTGTCGCTGGTGAGCCGGGACACCGCAGAAGGCAACGTCAACCCGTCCAGCTGCCGGGCGGAGAGCCGGTCCAGACGCTGGAACAGATCGTGCCGCAACGCCAGGGTGATGTTCCCGGCGCTGATGGCGGACATGCGGTTTGCCACAATGTTCGCCGTCACGCACAGAATCGCACAGAGCACCATGCCCCCGCCTGTCAGTAGGATCCCCCGGCGACTGCCGGTGGGCACCACATCGTCCAGAATGGTCTCCAGAAGATAGGGAATCAGCAGCTCCACCAAAGCCCCAAAGAACTTGATGAACATGGCCAGCAGCATATAGCCATAGTACGGGCGCATGTATTTGCGCAAACCCGCCATATTCTCGCCTCCTCTAGTCCTGGCCGATTCGGGCTGCCGCCCGGGCCTTCAGCTTCCCCAGGAGCAACTCCAAACTGCGCCGCTCCGCCTCGGTGAGATCCTGAGTCACCCAGGACTCCCATTGGCCCAGCACCTGCCGGATCTCCGGCAGGGCCGCCTTCGCCCGCTCTGTGGGGTACAGCTCCGTCACTCGCCGGTCGCTGTCACAGCACACCCGCCGGACAAACCCCGCCTCCTCCAGCACCGCCAGCTGCCGGGCCACGCTGCTTTTGTTCTGATAAATCCGCCGGGCCAGCTGCTCCTGAGAAATTCCCGGACAATCGCAGATCCCCATGAGATAACTGGCATGACAGGACTTGAGTCCCAGAGCCGCCAGCCGCTCCGACCGGTACTGGGCCGCACACCGGGCAATGGAATCCAACTCCCCCATGAGTAACGACATATGCCACTCCTCCTTTTTCGTTGCATTCGCAACAGTTGCAAGTGCAACAATTATAGCATGTTGTTTTTCCACTGTCAACACCACAGGTAGTGCCAAGTGGTATTGGCAAGTACAACTGCCTGGCCGGCCTGATATTCGCAAAAATTTGAAAATTCTCTTGCAAAGTTGCGAAAGCCCTGCTATAATGAGAATGTCCCAAGTTAAAGTGCGTTTGCATCGCACTGACAAAACATATCACGAGGAGGAACACATATGAAAACAACCTTGAAACGAGCGGCTGTATGGCTGCTCTGTGCGGCGCTGCTTGTGAGCAGCGGCGGTCTTTCCGCTGTCCAAGCGCAGAACGTGGCAGGCGCTGCCCAGACCGAAGGTACTCCACAAAAGTGCGTATACGGCAAGGCCGGAGAGACCACCTTCGTCCCTGCGGGATACACGTACATATTGGAGGGGGAAGAGGGCGTGATTTATTCCCGCTTGGCAACCTGTGATATGTACATCGCAGAACGCACTTTAACAGAAAGCGAAGCCGAAGCTCTGGCCAAGCTGGAGTATGGGCAGGAGGGCTACATTGCCACGGAGGATGGAACCATCCTGGAAACCCGGGACTTCGACGCCAAGCAGGCCGCCGCTTATTCCGCCGCCGTGCGGGAGATTTTGGGCGAGGCCAACCTGCAGGGCGGCGAGACCATCAGCCTGCACACCGCCTCTTACAGCAAGGACACCGACGTTCGGGTCATGATCACCTTGGAAGACGCCCCCGTCATTGCCATGGACACCATGGAGGTCCACCTGGGCCAAACTCTGGGGGCGAAGGAGCAGGCAGCCATGCAGGCCGTCATCCGCCAGCAGGATGCCCAGGTTCAGAGCATCAACAAGTCCCTGGGCTATGACATCCATGTGACCGGACAGTTCAGCCTGCTGACCAACGCCGTCTCTGCCACGGTGAAGTATGGGGATCTGGCAAAGCTGAACCAACTGCCCGGCGTCAAGAAGGCCTTCCTGATGCCCAGCTTTTCCGTCCCGGAGCTGGAGGCCACTACGGTAACCAGCGGCGCAGATCTTTTGCCCAATATGAAATATGTGGGCCCCTCTATGGGCGCCAACTCCGCCTGGGACCTGGGCTATCAGGGAGAGGGCATGTGCGTCGCCATCATCGACACTGGCCTCAGCTATGAGAATCAGGTCTTCTCCATCGAACCGAAGGACCCCAACGGCGTTGCGTTCCAAAAGGCGGATATTGCCGCCATCCTGGCCCAGTCCAACCTCCACGCCGAGACGCTTGCGCAGGATGTGACGGTGGACAGCGTGTACTACAGCAGCAAGATTCCCTTCGGCTTCAACTATGGCGATGGCCTGGCCAACTTTGGCACCGATGACGACACCTGGATGGGGCACGGCACCCATGTGGCCGGGATTGTGGCCGGTAATATGCCAGAGGCGGCCAAGGAGCAATTCGACATGGACACCTTGGGCATCGCTCCCGAGGCGCAGCTGGTGGTGATGAAGGTCTTTGACCAGGAGGGCGCCTGTTACTTGGATTACCTGGTAGCAGCATTGGAGGACGCCATTCTGCTCGGGGTGGACTGCGCCAACCTGTCTTTGGGCAGTGCCAGCGGACCACTGTACGTAGAGGGAATCACCGAGGTCTATGACGCCGCTTATGAGGCGGGAATCAATGTGGTTGTATCTGCCGGTAACGATGCGTTCACTGGTTACATGAGCAACTGGGGCGGCAATTTGGTGGAATCCAGCTCTGTCTCCACGGGAACCCTGGGGATGCCCGGTACCTTTGACTCGGTGATGACGGTCGCCAGCATGGACAGTGACGCAGAGCTGTGTTTCGAGAAAACCTGCTCCTGGTATTGCAGTGATTACAAAATGCATATGAGCCTCGGCTACGAAGAATATGCCGGCGTGCCAGAGGGCCTGGGCTTCCAGGAGCGTCTGGGCGGAGCATCTTATGTGTACACCGATTCCTTCGACCAGGCTGAGGGCAAGCTGGTGATCCTGCCCTTTGAAGGCGGCGATGCAGACGGCATCATGGAGCAAGCTGTCGCTGCGAAGGCCGCCGGTGTGCTGATTTATGACCCCACCCCGGATCCCAACATCGAGTATTCGGAATATTTCATTGTGGATTATACGCTGAGCCGGTTTGACGTTCCCTTTGCAGGCACCTCCCTGGGCAACGTGGAGTTCATGCAAAACTACGGCCA
>UQXI01000048.1 GCA_900544975.1 uncultured Eubacteriales bacterium | reverse complement strand
GTGGGCACCACATCCTGCCGGACGTTGGAGTCTCTGGTGGGGGAGGACGGCAGCTTTTCTCCGGGAAGCAAATGGACGGATATTTTTATCTATCCGGGCTACCGGTTCCGGGCGATGGACGCGCTCATCACCAACTTCCATCTGCCAGAGAGCACCCTTGTGATGCTGGTCTCCGCCTTTGCCGGCCGGGAGCACATCCTGAACGCCTATAGAGAGGCGGTGCGGGAGCGGTACCGGTTCTTTAGTTTTGGAGATGCCATGTTGATTGGAAACATAAAAGGGTAAGGATGTGCTAGGCTACAAGCTGCTGAAAAAAATACTGGAGGCATGGGGGAAGTTACAACAGGTACTTTGACGCCCTGACAAAGCGCCGCTCTAATGGAGGTGTGTGTATGAAAGTGCCGAAGAAAAATGATTACCTTGCTCGCCAGAAGGCCAGAGACCGGGTACCACAGGATGCCACCCAGCGGACGATTTCGCTCCGTTTGAGCAGCGGTATGACTGGATGCCGGAGATCCAGTATGGAAAAAAGCCAAGGTAACAGAAAGCCTACCGAGATCGTAAAAATCTGATTGTAAATCAGACTGCAATCTGATAGAATGAAATTGGGGGAAGGTGTCCTCCCAAGAAGTAGAGGTGAGTATCGTGCCTGTATTGAGTATGTTTTTCGGAATCATTGTCCGTATGTATCGAGAGCAGGGCGGCAAGCATCATATGCCGCACATCCATGTGGAGTATTCCGGCATGGAACTTGTCGTTGCACTGGATGGCGCCATCCTTGAAGGAGACAGCAAGTTCCCCAAGAACAAGCTGAAGCTGCTGGATGCGTGGATGGAAATTCATCGTGAAGATTTGGAAGCCAACTGGACGCTGTTGAGCAACGGCGAGCAGTTTTTCCGTATTGACCCTTTGAAGTAAGGAGGGAACCCTATGCTGCAACCGAGATTGAAGAGCGTCGAGCCGATGGATGCCTACAAGCTCAGGCTGGTCTATGAGACAGGCGAGGTAAAGATCTTTGACGTTGCGCCCTATATCAGCGGTCCTTGGTTTGGCGAGCTGAAGGATATGGGGTATTTCCGCACGGTTCAGATGCTTTCGGGCGGAATCGGAATCGAGTGGAGCCATGGTCAGGACATTGCCCCACATGAGCTGTATGAGCAAAGCATTCTTGTGCAATAAGCGAATCAGCCCCTTACGGGGCTTTTTTGCTGAAAGAATATAAATCCCACTCTGTGCAGTTTTAGGCAAATCTAGAGGCATCCAGAGCATATCCTTTTTGTGATCAATATTACCGGATTTCCGGGAGGGAATCATGCTTCCCGGAAACATTGGGGATGCAACGTATTGAAGTAAAAAACGGTGGCAAGAAGGAATAGCGAAATAGCTCCGAAATGAAATAGAGACGCTACGCTTTCACAATCCACCGGAGCGGCGCCCATTCTTCCGTTGTCAAAATAAAATAATTGCATTTAGCACAGAAATCGGATAGAATATGGTCAAGAAAATGTTTCCCGAACGTGGAACTCAGCTTATCCCGGGATTGTTTGAGTTTGGGTTTTATAATTAGGGGAATTCGCGCGTATAAGATTACACTGCGCTCATTACATAGGATTGTAAAAGCAAAGAAGCGGAGATACAGGGAACACGTTTGGCGCCTGCTCTGTGCAGAACAGTTTGACTGATTCTGACACCTTGAGGGGCGGGAAATTGACAAAAGTGCAGACGAACATGATCTGGTAGGAGGAGAACAAATGGACGCACCAATGGATGTGACAAACATTCGCATTGAGACTGCCCGGCTGATTTTGCGTGCTTGGCAGATGGAGGATTTGGATGACTTTTTTGAATATGCCAAAGTAGATGGTGTGGGGCAGATGGCGGGCTGGCAGCCACACATGGACATGGAGGAATCCAGAGCCATTCTGGAGATGTTTATCCAGGACCGGAAGACTCTGGCGGTGGTGATGAAGGAGACTGGAAAGGTGGTTGGCTCCCTTGGCCTGGAGCCGTTGAAGCCGGAAACGGCTCTCCCTGAGCCCCTACAGGGCCGGGAGATTGGCTATGTACTTAGCCGGGACTACTGGGGCCAGGGTTTGATGCCAGAGGCGGTGAACGCGATCATTGATTACTGTTTCCAAGAGCTGAAGCTGGACTATCTGACCTGCGGTCATTTCAATCGGAATGATCGCTCTCGGCGGGTCATTGAGAAATGCGGTTTTCAGTATCAAAAAGATATTATTTTTGAAACCTGCATCGGCGCACCAGAGCCAGGGAAAATGTACCTGCGGCGTAACGACAAGGGGCAGACGGCATGATCCTCTGGGTCAACGGTGCATACGGCGCAGGGAAGACCAGTGTCTGCCGGGCGTTGCAGGCCAAGCTGCACCGCAGCCATCTGTTTGATCCGGAAGAGGTGGGGGATGTGATCCGGAGGATTCTGCCTGTGGAACTGTGGAAAGATAATTTTCAGGACTATCCCCTTTGGCGCAGCACCACGGCGGCTTTGTTGCAGGCAGCAGCGGAGGCATACTGCGGTGTGATTTTAGTCCCCATGACTGTGGTTCGTGGGGATTACCAAAGGGAACTGCTGGATCCCCTGCGGCGGGCTGGGATTTCCGTCTGTCCGGTGACCCTGTTGGCCAGCCGGGAGACCGTCCTGGCCCGCCTTCTGGGCCGGGGCGAACAGCCGGATGCCTGGTGTATCAAACAGATCGACCAATGTGTGGAAAGGCTCTCATCCGAGATTGAGGGCTATCCCATTGACACAGAGGGCAAACGCCTTTCGGAAGTTGCAGAGGAAATTTGGAAACGGTTTCTGTCCACGGAGGAAAAACATGTTTAAACTGATCAAAACCGAAGGTTCTGCCCGCAGAGGTGTCTTTACCTGCGCCCATGGGATGGTGCAAACCCCGGTATTTATGAATGTGGGTACGCAAGGCGCCATCAAAGGAGCCCTCAGCGCCAAGGACTTAGAGGAGATCGGCTGCCAGGTGGAACTGTCCAACACGTATCATCTGCATCTGCGACCCGGAGACCGGATCGTCCGGCAGATGGGTGGTCTCCACGCCTTTATGACTTGGGACAGGCCCATTCTCACAGACTCTGGCGGGTTTCAGGTGTTTTCTCTGGCATCTCTGCGAAAGATCCGGGAGGAGGGCGTATACTTCGCCTCCCACATTGACGGCCGTAAGATCTTCATGGGGCCGGAGGAGAGCATGCAAATTCAGTCCAACCTGGGTTCTGACATTTGTATGGCTTTTGACGAATGCATTGAAAATCCTGCGCCACGGGACTATGTGCAAAAGAGCGTGGACCGGACCTATCGGTGGCTGGAGCGGTGTCAGGCAGAAAATGCCCGACTGAACCGACTTCCGGATACGGTGAACCCCCAGCAGATGCTTTGGGGCATCAACCAGGGTGGAACCTATGGGGACATTCGCGTGGCACATATGAAGCGGATTGCGGAGTTGGACCTGCCCGGCTACGCCATTGGTGGCTTGGCCGTAGGGGAGAGCACCGAGGTGATGTATGAAATCATAGAGACGGTAGAGCCCCATATGCCTCAGGAGAAAACCCGGTATCTTATGGGCGTCGGAACCCCCAGCAACATCATTGAGGCTGTCGCCCGGGGAATCGACTTTTTCGACTGTGTCATGCCTGCCCGGAACGCCCGGCATGCCCGGCTGTTCACCTGGGATGGAGCCATGAATCTGAAAAATGCCAAGTATGAAACGGACGGACTGCCCATTGACCCCCAGTGTGATTGCCCAGTGTGCCGCCGGTACTCCCGGGCCTATCTGCGCCACCTGTTTAAAGCAGAGGAGATGCTGGCCATGCGGTTGAGCGTGATGCATAACCTGTATTTTTACAATCAGCTCATGCAGAGAATCCGGGATGCGCTGGACACGGGAACCTTTGCTCAATTCCGCGCAGAATTTTCTGCCCGTCTGGATCAGAGAATTTAAAAATACTGCTTGCAAATCCTGCCTGGAATGGTATAATGAGTGAGAATAAAATACGGAGGAATCGGAATGCATTTATTTTTGGAAACCACTGCCGCCGCAGGCGGCGGCATGGGCAGCATGCTGATCATGATGCTTGCCGTTTTGGCAATCATGTACTTTCTCATGATCCGCCCGGAAAACAAGAAGAAAAAAGAAGCGGAGCAGATGCGTAGCGCGGTGAAGGTGGGAGACAAGATCACCACCATCGGCGGCATCGTGGGCGTGGTGTGCTCTGTGAAGGACGATAAGATCGTGATCGAGACCAGCGCAGACCGGGTTCGGGTGGAGTTTGCCAAATGGGCGATTTCTTCCAACGACACGGCCAACGAGGCCGCCAAGGCTGCCGCAGAGAAGGCTGCTGCAGCCAGAAAACGGGCCAAGGAAGAAAAGAAAGCTTCCAAAGGCTAAGGAATTGGAAAACGGCAGAAGCCGGTGTTTCTCTTGGCGGAAACACCGGCTTCTGTTATAGGATCTGCCTGTACACCAGGCGCCAGGAAACAATCTATGTTAGAGTGTGCCCAGGTTGGGCATCATTTGAACAGCAGGGATTTGGAAAGGCGGAATCAGCGCGATGCCCTCAAACTATGCACATCATGATTTTGGGAACCGTGTGTGGCGGTCTATGCCGCCTCACCTGCGAAGATATGTCCAGGTGGAACGGTCCCTCTTTGGGATTGGACAGCACGGTCCGGATATTTTGTTTTATTATATGGCGATGGGGCACAATTCAGTCAACGCCATTGGTTATGGTACCCATGACAGAACAGGTGCAGACTTTTTCTCCGACGCCGCGCAGGCCTGGGCTCGCGCTGGGCGGCCGCCGGAGATGCTGTCCTACCTTCTGGGTGTGGTCTGTCATTTTACCCTGGATGCAGCCTGTCACGGGTATGTGGAGAAGAAAATCCAGAAAAGCGGTGCGAGTCACATCCAGATTGAGATGGAGTTTGACCGATATCTCATGTGTGCCGATGGCCTGGACCCGCTTCGGCACCGGCTTACCCGGCATATTTGCCCCACCAATGATCGGGCGGCGATGATTGCACCGGTGTATCCTCCGTTAAAGCCAGAAGAGGTCCTTCACGCGCTCCTGGCGATGAAGTTCTATGATTTTCTTCTCACCGGCCAAAGCCGATGGAAACGCGGTCTGGTAGATGTGGGGATGCGGCTGACGGGGAATTATGAAAGTATGCGCTATATGAAGATTGGGCGGACACCTGCGGCAATTTGTGCAGATAGCAACCTGAGACTGAACAAGCTTATGAACCGAGCCATCCCAGAGGCGAGAAGAGCCATAGAGGATTTCTTGGCCTATTGTCTGAATGGCAAAGCGCTTCCTCCCTTCTTTGACCGCACCTTTGGAGCAGGGGAGGGCTGGTCTCAAATTCCGGTACTGCCCTATGAAGAGGAGATTTACTATGAAGTTTAGACTGACCTCCCTGGAAAAAAGATGGGTTCTGTATGATGTGGCCAATTCTGCCTTTACTTTGCTGGTAGCCACGATCCTGCCCATCTATTTCAACGATTTGGCAGGCCGTTCTGGGCTTTCTTCCGTCGATTATCTGGCGTACTGGGGATATGCAACCTCTCTTGCAACCATTTTGGTGGCGCTTTTGGGTCCCACTTTGGGGACGATGTCCGATCTGAAGGGGCGTAAGAAATGGTTTTTCCTGGGGGCAGTTTTGATTGGCTCCATTGGCTGTGTGTGTCTGGGATTTATGAAATCGTGGCTCTGGTTTTTGGTCCTGTTTGTGATTTCCAAAACCGCCTATTCCACCAGCCTGGTGTTCTACGACGCCATGCTGCCTGACGTGACGCAAGACAGCCGAATGGACGAGGTCTCCTCCTATGGATATGCCTGGGGCTATCTCGGCAGTTGCATTCCCTTTGGAGCTTGCCTGGCTTTGGTGCTCACTTACCAGTCCATCGGAATTTCTATGAAAGCGGCCATGGCCATTGCGTTTTTCATCATTGCCCTTTGGTGGCTGGGTGGTTCGCTTCCGCTTCTGCGCAGCTACCGGCAAACGCACTATGTGGAGGCCCAGCGGACGCCAGTGCGGGACAGCTTCCGGCGTCTGGGCGGCGTTTTTTCCGAGCTGCGGCAGAGACCGGACATTCTTTTTTTCCTGCTGGCCTTTTTCTTCTATATTGACGGGGTGTATACGGTCATTGATATGGCGACGGCCTATGGAACCGCCCTGGGGCTGGATACCACAGGCTTGCTGTTGGCACTTCTGGTGACTCAGATTGTGGCGTTTCCCTGCTCTATATTTTTTGGGCGGCTTTCGCGCCGGATGGATGCAAAGGTGATCATCTCCATTTGTATTGGGGCCTATTTCGGCATTGCGGTATTTGCATTCTGGCTGAATTCCCTGGGGGATTTCTGGATTTTGGCAGTGTGGGTCGGCATGTTCCAGGGGACCATTCAGGCCATCTCTCGGTCTTATTATACCAAAATCATTCCGGCGGAACGGGCCGGTGAATATTTTGGGATTTACGATATTTGTGGGAAAGGGGCAGCTTTTACCGGAACACTGCTGGTGTCGGTCATCAGCCAGCTCACCAACAGCACCAATGCAGGCGTGGGTTCCCTGTCGCTGATGTTTTTGATTGGATTTGTTTTGTTCCAGGTCGCTGCAGGCCATCGAAAAAAGCGTCTGGGCGCGACTTAAGCATCGCCCCGTTACAGGTGCGGCTTTGCAGAAAAAGACAGAATCCTTTTGTGTACGGAATCAAATTAAAATGAAAATACTGGAATGTAAACCTCCTGATAGGGGACCCTGGCATTTTGCATTGCGATGCATATTTGGCTTGCACAAAATGCTCAGACTAGCCAGATAAAAGGTTAGAGCTTTTTGGAAAAGTTTCTTGCAAATCCAAAGTTGCCGTGCTATAATTCTGATAGTGTATTGCAGTGGCTGCTTGCAGTCCGGTTACTTTGCAAGCTTGATTCCCTCCGGAGGTTTCAAAAACTGGAGATATCTGTCGCGGGGAACCGCGTGGATATAACATGCCGGCTCAGTCGGCAAATATACGAAAAGGAGAACGAGTATGAAGAAAATGCATCTGTCTTCCCGTCTGCTTTCCCTGCTGCTGGTGATTGCGATGCTGTTCAGCTTTGCCATCCCTGTGGATGCAGCAAACAGCGACACAACCGTCAGCTTCCGGCAAGTGGACAACAGCGCAGTTTCCGGAAGCCTGTTGGAGGGCCTGCCGGAGGAGGAACCGGATGGACCGGAATACGCCGACACAGACGTGGTCCGGGTATCCATCCTGCTGGAGAAGGCGTCCACCATTGACGCTGGCTTCTCCACCATGAACATTGCAGACAACCAGGCGGCAATGACTTACCGCGCTGGCCTGCAGCGTGAGCAGGCAAACATGACTGCATCCATCGAGAAGGCCTTGGGCGAAAAGCTGGATGTGGCATGGAATCTGACGCTGGCCGCCAACCTGATTTCCGCCAATGTGACCTACGGGCAGATTGAGCAGATCAAGCAGGTCCGTGGCGTCAAGGACGTGATTCTGGAGACCCGGTACGAGCCCCAGGAGTCCACCACCGATGCTACGGCAGAACCCAATATGCTGATTTCTGCTCAGATGACCGGGACCAACCGCGCCTGGGAGTCCGGCTACACCGGCGCAGGCGCCCGGATTGCCATCATCGACACTGGTCTGGATACCGATCATCAGTCCTTTGATCCCCTGGCCCTGGCAGTGGCTCTGGCAGAGGATGCCGGCTATGCCAACATGGACTACGAGGAGTATCTGAAGGCCATTGATGTGCTGGATGAAGAGGAAATCGCCGCAGCGCTTCCGAAGCTGAATGCTTCCAAGCGATATGCGGGCCTGACGGCCTCGGATTTGTACATAAACCTGAAGGCGCCCTTTGGCTTCTGCTACATTGACAAGGATCTGGACGTGACCCACGACAATGATGCCCAGGGCGAGCATGGTTCTCACGTGGCAGGCATTGCATCCGCAAACCGCTACCTGAAGCGGGGAGAGGAATATGTTCCTGCCGCAGATACCGTCGGCGTAGTGGGCGATGCTCCGGATGCCCAGCTGATCGTCATGAAGGTTTTCGGCAATGGCGGCGGTGCGTATGACTCCGATTACATGGTTGCCATTGAGGATGCCATTGTGTTGGGCTGTGACGCTGTGAACCTGTCTCTGGGTTCCTCCAACGCCGGTATGACCACCAACAGCACCTACCAGAGCCTTCTGGACTCCTTGGCAGAGACCGACACGGTCGTCACCATTTCTGCCGGTAACAACGGCTACTGGGCGGAGAACAGCCGCTCTGTGGCTGGTACGCTCTATGGCGACGATGTGAACTTCCACACCGGCGGATCTCCCGGTACCTACGCCAATGCGTTTACCGTTGCCTCTGTGGACAACGACGGCTCCATCGGCAGTTGCTTTACCGTAGCCGGTAAGGACTTCGTTTATAACGAAACCAACTATACCAACAAACCGTTTATCACCCTGGACACTTCCGAAGATGGCAGTGGCACCACCATGGACTACATCTTCATCACAGGGGTTGGTACCGCGGAAGATTATGCTGGCATCGATGTAGCCGGTAAGGTTGCGTTCTGCTCCCGTGGCACGACTTCCTTCTATGAGAAGGCGGAAGTGGCTGTTGGTTTGGGCGCCATTGCCACCGTGGTGTGCAACAACCAGCCCGGTGTCATCAACATGGACCTGACGGATTACAAGCAGACGGCTCCCTGCATTTCCATTACCCAGGCCAATGCAGCTTATATCAAGGAGCATTCTGAGGAAGCCGTGACAGAAGGCGGCCTCACGTATTACACCGGTACGTTGGCGGTGGAAGGTCAGAAGCTGTCCGTTTCTCCCAATTACTCTCCTTACTACACCATGAGTGAGTTCAGCTCTTGGGGCGTGCCCAGCGACCTGAGCATGAAGCCGGAAATCACAGCGCCTGGCGGCTCCATTTACTCTGTCAATGGCGCAGTTGCCGCCACAGATCAGTATGAGCTCATGAGCGGTACTTCCATGGCAGCCCCCCAGATTGCTGGTATTACCGCTCTGGTGAAGCAGTACATCCGTGAGAAAGAGCTCTCCCAGGATGGCATGACAGACCGTGCCCTGGCCCAGAGTCTGATGATGTCTACAGCAGTGCCTCTGAGAGATGCTGACGGCAATTATTACTCCGTGCTGCAGCAGGGCGCCGGCCTTGCCAACACAGCGGCTGCCACCTCTGCCGATTCCTATGTTCTGGTGAATGGTCAGGACGACGGCAAGGTCAAGGCGGAGTTGGGCGAGGATGCCGGCCGTGAGGGTGTGTATTCCTTTGGCTTCACCCTCAACAACCTGACAGGCGAAACCAAGGTGTTTGAGCTCTACGCAGATCTCTTCACCCAGGATATGTTCGTTTACTATGCCAACGGCAATCAGGATATGTCCCAGCTGGCCACCTACCTGGATACCGCAACGACTGCCCTGGAAGCCAACGTCTCCTGGACTGCCGACGGCCAGGTTGTAAACGCAGCTGGTGAAATGGCCAAGTGCGATTTTGATGGCGATGGCGATGTGGATACCGATGACGGCCAGGCGTTGCTGGACTATGTAACGGGCGCCCGGACATCCATCTCCAATGCCGATGCTGCCGATCTCAATCACGACGGTCAGGTGGATACCTATGATGTGCACCTGTTCTTCGGCAAGCTGGGCAAGGATACTGTGACGGTTCCTGCCAATGGTTCTGTGCAGATCACAGTGACCATGGAGCTGACCAAGGCGGAGAAGGCCAACTTGGATCGGTACTACACCAGCGGCGCCTATGTGCAGGCTTATGTCTATGCCCATGCACTGGCAACCCTGGAGGGTGTGGAGGGCACCAGCCATTCCATCCCCATGCTGGCATTCTATGGCAACTGGACCGACAGCTCCATGTTTGATGTTGGTACTCACATGGAATATGCCACGGGTGAAGAAATTCGCGTGCCCTATTTGGGCAATGTCAACGCAAACTCCCTGGGCATCACCTATGGGGACGAGCCCGGTACGATGTACTATTTTGGCGGCAACCCCTTGGTTCCCGACGAACAGTATATGCCGGAGCGGAACGCCGTCAACAGCGAGCGGGGCGATAAGTTCGGCAAACTGAACTTTGCAGCCATCCGGAATGCGGGTGCTTCCCGGTTCACTGTGACCAACACGGCAACTGGCGAAGTGCTGACCTCTGCCGAGCCTGGTGCTGTGAGTGCAGCCTTCTACTACAGTCGTACGAACTCCTGGCAGCAGGCTGGTTACAGTCTGAATTTGAACTGGGCTCCCACAGGTCTGAAGGAAGGGGACGCCATTGAGCTGGCCCTGACCCTGGCGCCGGAGCTGTATATCCAGGAGGATGGCGCCGTGAACTGGGATGCTCTGGGTGAAGGTGCTTCCCTGAAGATTCCTGCCGTCATCGATAACACTGCCCCTGTTCTGCAGGATGTGTCTGTTAGCCTGATGGGTGACACCATGACGGTGAAGGCCAGCGACAACCGCTATCTGGCTGCTGCCGTTCTGTATAATGCAGGTGGCACGACTGCTTTGGCCTTCCAGGGCGCTGCTGCGGATGCACAGCCTGGTGAGACACAGAGCTTTACGCTGGACCTGAAGGATGTCAACGGCAAGAAGTTCCTGCTGCAGGTCGCTGACTATGCCATGAATGTTACCACCTACGAGGTGAACATTCAGATTGGTGAGCCGCTGCCTACACCGGATATGATTGCGTTCGATTCCGAGGCAAATGCTTGGATCGGCTTTGGAAGAAACGACGATCTGGCGTCTGCTCAGACGATTTCCAAGAGCAATGAGACTTTCCTGGCTGCTACGGATGTCAACGGCATGATCTTTGCATCCACGGCCAATGGCGATCTGTATGTCCTCAATGAAGAAGATCCCTCCGAGGCCACTTATGTGACCAATCTGGGGATGGTTCTGACCGATATGGCATACGATGCTGAGACGGAAACCATATATGGCATTTCGGACAATCAGCTGGTGACTGTGGACAAGCTTTTGGGCACTGTGGAAGTCCTGGGTGAGATTGGGATTACTACCAATACCCTTGCCTGCGATGATGAGGGCAACTTCTACTGTGTTGCTTACGGCGATACCAACAGCGTTACCAATCGGGGCTTCGTGTACCGGTTCACCCTGGACACCATGGCAGAGCCGGTGGCCATTACCAACGAAGTGCATAGCAACAACTATGTGCAGGCACTGGAGATGAACCCCAACAACGGGAAACTCTATTGGAATTCTTATTATTACATCAACTTTGGATTTTTCATGTTTGTTTTCGCGGACCTGTATGAAATTGACCCAGCAACCGGTGAAGTGGTGACCCTGGCAGATTTCGGACATGAGCTGACTGCGTTGTGCATTCCTGTGAAGTCTTCTGGCGGCAGCTGGTCGCAGCCCACAGAGCAGGTCTCCTCCGTCGTTCTTTCCAATGAGAACCTCAGCATTCTGCGGGACAACAAGGCACAGCTGAGCGCTTCCGTATTGCCTTGGACTGCAACAAACCGGGATGTGACCTGGACTTCGTCTGATGAGTCGGTCGCTACCGTGGATGCCAAGGGGATTGTGACCGGTGTGGATGTAGGTCAGAGTGTGATTACGGCCACTTCTGTGCTGGATCCGACGGTTTCTGCATCCTGTGTGGTGACGGTGGAAACTGTCAACTCGACCCTGGACGGCGTTCTCCAGGACAAGGACGGCAACCCCATGTTCTTCCAGTGGAACCTGGAGACAGATAAGACCTGGACCGGCGGCGCAGCGATAGACACCAGTCTCACCTCTGCCACCTACGATGCCAAAAACCAGGTGATGTATATCATGGACTCGGTGGAGGATAGCTGGGCTATGCACAAGGTCTCCATGGAAGGTGAGACCCTGGCCAACTCCGGTGCCAATGCCGCCCAGGTCCCCCTGTGGGATATGGCCTACAGCCAGTTCTTCTCCACAGAAGAAGCTCCCATGGTGGGAAGCATCTATAACTATTTCTTCCTGGCGCCCAAGAACCCCATGGCGCTGGATACCAGAGCATTCAATGTCTCTAGTTTCCTGAGTCAGTACTCTGGCGCGAGCATGCTGACGGCCATTGCTTCTGGCGGCTATGCAGAGCTGTACGATGACGAAGACAACGTCACCCGGGACACCGAGCTGTTCTATCTGCTGGATGATGCCGGATACATCTGGACGTGGTGGGTCTACGCTGACAACGGAAGCTATAGCGCTTCTCTGAATTTTGTGGAGACTGATTTGCCGGATCTGGAATTCCCTGGCGACGGCAAGGACAACCTGTATTGTTCCATGGTCCTAGGTGAGGACGGCGCGTTGTATCTGTCCTACTTTACAGGTGAGACCAACGAAATTTATCGCTTGGTCTATGATGAGACAGCCGAAATGTACCATGCAACCCGCCTGGGTGATGTAGGCGACACCGTGTGGCCGGCAGCTCTCTATCAGGTGAAGGCCAATGGAGAAAACACAAGCAGTGCACATCTGGAAGCCCTGGCAGTAAATGCGTTCCACGCAGTTGCCGAGACGGTGACGGAAGAAGATCTGGCTGCTTCTGCCGGTCGCGTTGGCTACAACCGCCTTGCCCAGTCTCAGGGCTCCCACGCCAAGACTATGAATGAGGCCAACGTAGCAGAGGGCGGACTGAATGCGGTTCAGACCGGTTCTGTCCAGAAGGCTGCGCACAACAAGCTTCCCTTGGAACTTCTGAGCATCGGCACAAGTACAGACTGCCAGCAGAAGACCGTAACTCTGACGCTGACGGCAGATGATGTCACCACCAACGGACTTGTGACGGTGGCATACGACGCTTCCAAGTTGACCCTCACCGACAAGTCCGGCAAGGCACAGTACAACAGCTTCAGCGAAAAGAGCGGCCAGGTGACCTTCGGCTACGCTTATGAGGGAAGCGCACCTGCCGGAACGGATTTGGCAACCCTGACCTTTACTGTAGCGGCAGACACCGAGGCAACCTTCACGGTGACTACTGTGGAAGACGGCGCCAACAAGCTTGGCAAAGTGGAAACCGTTACGATGATGGTGCCTGAGCACGATTATCTGGTCACTGTGGTGGAAGCTACCTGCACAGAAGGCGGCTATACGCTGTACACCTGCCGGAACTGCGGTCATCACTACCGGGATCAGCTGACCGAGGCCTTGGGCCACACCTGGGGCGCCTGGACTGTGACCCAAGCTCCCACCTGTGAGCATGCGGGTGTAGAGACCCGGATCTGTGGCCGCTGCGGCGAGTCTGAGACCCGGACCGTAGAGGCACTTGGCCATACCTATACGGTCACTGTGGTGGAACCCACCTGTACCGAGGATGGCTACAGCCTGCATACCTGCGAGCGCTGTGGCTACAGCTACCGCGACAACATTGTGAAGGCGACTGGCCACAGCTGGGGTGACTGGACTGTGACCAAGGCTGCTACCTGTGAGAAAGACGGTGTGGAAACCCGGACTTGCGCCAACTGTGGCGAGACCGAGACCCGCCCCGTAGAGGCGCAAGGGCATCAATGGAGCAGCTGGACCGTGACCAAAGAACCCACCTGTGAAAAGGCCGGTGAGGAGTCCCGGACCTGCGCAGGCTGCGGTGAGGTGGAGACCCGTCCTGTGGTGGCATTGGGCCACAGCTATCAGGAAACTGTGGTAGAACCCACCTGCACCGAAGCTGGTTACACGCTGCACACTTGTGAGACCTGCGGTCATACTTACAAGACCGACGTCGTGAAGGCACTGGGCCACGAGTGGAGCGATTGGACTGTGACAGAGGATGCAGATTGCTTCCATGCTGGCAGTGAAACCCACACCTGCACCCGCTGCGAGGCCACAGAGATCCGCGCCATCCCCGCCAACGGCGACCACTGCCCCTCCAAGGACTTTGACGATGTGGATCCCAACAGATGGTATCACAAGGGCATTGATTTTGTGGTTTCCGAAGGCCTGATGAAGGGCATTGGTAACCGTCTCTTCCAGCCCAATGGCAATCTGACCCGTGGACAGATGGCTACCATTCTGTACCGCCTGGCCGGTAGCCCGGAGACCAGCGGCAAGTCCCCCTTCGTGGATGTGGCAGAAGATCGTTACTTCTCCGATGCAGTGGCTTGGGCCGCTGAGAATGGGATTGTGAACGGCATCACCGATACGCTGTTTGCTCCCAACCAAGCTGTGACCAGAGAGCAGCTGGTTACCATGATGGGTCGCTATGCAGAAAAGAACGGCATTGAAATTGTAGTCAAGGGCAACCTGAGTGCATATCCCGATGCTGGTCATGTGAGCGAATACGCTGTAACCTATATGACTTGGGCTGTGGAGAACGGCATCATCAACGGTTCTGACGGCAAGCTGATTCCCAGAAATTCGGCTACCCGCGCACAGATTGCAGCCATTGTCATGCGTTACTGCGAGGCCTTTGGCAAATAAACAAAGGTCCCATCTGGTGCTTTAGATAGAACCAAACGCGCACGGCCCCGATTTTTCGGGGCCGTGTTGCCGTCTGGTGTAGGTTCCCAGCAGCTGCTGACAAACATCCGCCCTGCTGCACCCACAAATGGGGAGCAGCAGGGCGGATGTGAAATTATAGGGTGCTTTCTTCATGAAGAAGGACTTCCTTCTCCAAATAGACCGGGCGGTGTTTGGACTGCTCAAAAATTTTCCCGATGTATTCACCAATCAATCCCAGACAAAACAGCTGCAGGCCACCCAGCAGGAGAATCAGCACGATGATGGTGGCGTATCCGGGCACGGCAATGCCCCAGATGAGCTTTTGCAGGATGACGATCAAAAGATAAAGCAGCGAGGAAATGGCGGCTGTGAGTCCCAGGTAGGTGGCAGCTCGCAGAGGCGCAGTGGAAAATCCGATGATGCCGTCAATGGCATACCGGAATAGCTTTTTAAACGACCATTTGGTGGTGCCTGCAGCCCGCTCACAGGCAGTATAGGGGATGAAGCAGGTGTCGTACCCCACCCACGCAAAAATTCCCTTGGAGAAACGGTGATACTCCGGCAGCGCCAGGATGCTCTCCGCCACTTTCCGGCGGAAAGTGCGGAAGTCGCTGGCGTCCGGGCGGAGCTTTACGGTGGAAAGCCGGTTGATGAGGCTGTAAAATCCCTCTTTGAAGAAGGACAACACCTTTCCATCGCCCCGCTTGTCCTGGTAGGCAGCTACAATGTCATATTCCGGCTGGGTGTCCAGAATCTCCACCATTTGCCGTACCAACTCCGGCCGCTGCTGCAAGTCTGCATCGATCAGGCTGATATATGCCCCCTTGGCATGGCGCAGGCCGGCATACAGTCCGGCTTCCTTGCCGAAGTTCCGGGAAAAACTGACCACGCTGACAGGACACGCCTGGCTGCGGTACAGCGCTTCCAACTGAGTCAGTGTTCCATCACTGCTGCCGTCATCCACAAAAAT
>UQXI01000047.1 GCA_900544975.1 uncultured Eubacteriales bacterium | reverse complement strand
AAATGGACCCCAGTTTTTAGCTATTTTGCCGAGAACTCTTAACCTGTTGGCATTGGGTCCGCCCCTACGGAGAGATACCCATGTGGTACATGAATGGATTCTTCGGTATTGCCGTAAAATGCACCTTTTTTGCCTGACAGGGGGCGTTAAAATGGCAAAATACGTCGGGTAGCTGCTGTGGAGCGGTATGTTTCACTGTTTATTCTTCGGATTCTACTGTGCCGGGGGCGGGGCACATGTCCAGCAGTCGCTGGGCCAGGGCGCGGATGGTGTCGAAATTCACGGTGTAGTGGGGGCGGGAGCCGCCCAACTTCATAATCACGAGCCGGGAGTCGTGCATATTTCGGATGTCCCGGGTCACCGTGCCCAGGTGCAGCCCCAGCTCCTGGGAAAGCTCTCGGGAGGTCATAGGCTTTTCCCGCATGGCGTTCATCATTTCCATCCGGGCGGGGCTCCCCAGCAGGCGCATGGCGGTGTACTCCCAATCCTCCAGCTTGGACATGGCAATGCCCGTCTGGGGCTGGATGTTGACGCCAATGCAGAAGCGGGTCAGATTTCTTTTCTCATCTACCAGTCCGGGGGTGAGATTTGGGAGGAAGAAGAGGAGGGAGGCGGTGGCGCTGTCCAGGGGGTGGTTGGTTTGAATCAGCATATAAGTCTGCAAGAACCGCGCTAGGTCTTGGTCCTGCAGCGTTTTTTCCCATTGCCGGATCAGGGGTTCCGCCCGGTCCACCCAGGGGACCAGGGCCGAGCCGAGCCGTTCCATCACCGGCTTCATCAGGGCCGCCAGCCGTTTCACGTGGCGGGGGAAGTCTGAAAATACCTCCATCAGCTGCTCTTTACAGGGCAGGGGCAGAGGCAGCTTCCAGAGCCCGTGGGCAAAGGGGATGGCGCCGGAGTCTACAGGGGCGTACATGCTGAGGCCGTGATCCTTGCAGTTGGTGAAATAGTACCCGCCCTGGCGCAGCCGGTCCCAGGTGTCGCACAGGGCCTGGAAACTGCGGTCCGGATCGGATTCGTTCAGGTTTACAAAGGAGAAAACCATCAGGCGGGCCAGGCAGGTGTCGCCGGCTTGCTCCAGCAGCTGATATTTCTGGAAATAATAGCGCAGGGTGGGCTCTTCCGGGGACAGGCTGCCGCAGATCTCCTCTATCATTGCGCTCACCTCTGCTGGGGGAATGCAGTAAGGGCCGTCCGCGGTCAACATGCGGGGAGAAAGCTGGTTGACAAATACATACAGAAGCTCTGTGGCCTCCAGAATCAGGCAAGGCTCACGATTGAATTGCAGCTCCATGGGAGTCCCTCCAAGGTCAAAATCGTATTGCAGATATGCGCACATTTTGAAAACGATTATAACACAGGTTGTATCATTTTTCCAGTCTTTTTTCCAATGGTCCGGCCATTTCATAGGCGCTGCCGCTACAAAGCCCGTTGTCAGGGAGGGAGAAAGGGGCCGTAGCGAACTCCCATTTTTTCTTTTTTTCAAAAAAGAAGTTGCAATATTGCGCACAATATGCTAGACTAGCCTTGGAATGATTGTGCGCAACAGTGCGTTCAATCGGGGGCCGCAAAATTTGTTCGCTTGCGGCCTGTATCTTGAAGGGGGTAACACTATGAAACATGCCATGCGAAAGTATCTCACGGTCCTGCTTTGCGCGGCGCTGCTGCTGGGCGTCTTCTGCCCGGCTGCGGCGGCTGGCAAACCGGCGGAGCTCGCCGCCTCAGGAGACCTGGCTGGAATGGCCAGCGATCCGGCGAAGACGATCTACGCCACCTCGGAAGAGACAACCCTTGTCCCAGCCGGTTATACATACGTGTATACTGGTAAAAATGGTGAGACCTATACCCAGACGGCGGTGAGTGACATTCTGGTCACTCCCAGAGTCTTGACCGCGGAAGAGGCGGAAGCTTTGGCTTGTCTGCAACATGGCGAGCCCAAGACGGTGGTTGCAGACGACGGCTCTGTGCTGCGGCAAATGGAGATCAACCCCAAAGAAGCCGCCCAGTACGCCCGAGAGATAGAGGCCATCCTGAACGGGACCACCGTGCCCCAGGAGGAAACGGTCAGCGTCTTCTACGAGGCCCATCCCAGAGACGAGCAGGTCGAAGTGCTGATTATTTTCGACGACGCGCCGGTGGCGAAGCGGGCCGGCATGTCCGTGTTCCTGGGCCAATCCCTGGGGCAGGCGGAGCAAAGCGCCCGGCAATCCATCGAACGTGCCCAGACTTCCGCCATGGCCCGGATCAGCCGGACCCTGGGCTACGAGGTCCAGGCTGAGACCCAGCTGACCCTTCTGACCAATGCGGTGTCGGCCACCGTGCAGTATAAGGACCTGGCCACCATCCGGCAGATGCCGGGGATTAAGCGGGCCATTCTGATGCCCACCTACTCCGTGCCAGAGGAAGAGGCCACTCTGGTCCAAAGCGCTGAAACGCTGAAGCCCTACATGAAATCCGCCGGTCCCGCCATGGGCGCGAACAGCGCGTGGGATCTGGGGTACAAAGGCGAGGGCATGAGCGTCGCCGTCATCGACACGGGCATCAGCCTGATCAACCCCGCCTTTGAGCAGCAGCCCCAGGACCAGAGCCGGGTGGCGTATACCAAAGAGAAAATCCAGGGTCTTCTGGCTGGTTACAACTTCCACGCCAAAGAACTGGTGGAGGGCTTGACCGCAGATCAGGTTTATTACAGCAGCAAGATTCCCTTTGCCTTTAACTATGCAGACGGCGCGGCGGACTATGGTGAGTGCCATCGCGACGCCCATGGGTCCCATGTGGCGGGCATCGTTGCCGGTAATGTGCCGGAGAGGGCGAAGGAGCAGTTCCAGATGGAGACCATGGGCATCGCCCCGGAGGCCCAGCTGGTGGTTATGAAGGTATTCGACGCCGGCGGAGGAGCGCGATTCAGCTCCATTGCCCGGGCCCTGGAAGATGCCATTCTATTGGGCGTGGACTGCGCCAACCTGTCCCTTGGCTCCGATGCCGGTGCATACTATGATGAGGGAATTACGGAATATTACGAGGCAGCCTGCGATGCTGGCATCAACGTCGTGATCGCCGCCGGCAATGCGTCGTTCAGCGGCGACAAGAGCCTCTGGGGAAACAACATGGTGAAATCCTCCACCGTTGCCACCGGTACGGTGGGCTCTCCCGGCACCTATGATCCGGTTTTGACTGTAGCCAGCGCGGAAAATCAGACCGTTGTTTCCGGCAACAAAGTGCTTTCCTATCAGCTACCTTTGAATGCATTCCGCACAGAGTTCTACTATTGGGAGCATCCAGATGTCCCAGAGGGCAAGGACCTCGAGGCTGTCCTGGGTGGAACGATGATGCCCTACACAGACAGCTTGCAGGATGCAGAGGGAAAACTGGTGTTTTTGAAACTAAACGAGAACTGCGTAGACGTGCTGGTTGCCTAGGCGGTCCAGGCGCAGGCGGCAGCGCTGGTGCTGTGTCAAGGCCCAGAGAGCGGCCAGTCCAAAGGCGTACCCGTGCAGTTTGAGCAGACCGATTTCTCCCTCCCGGTTGTTTCCATCTCTTATCAAGACTTTGAAACGTTCTGCAACTTCCCGCCCTACGATGGGGAAATCCGCGTGGACGCCTTCTGGTGTGTGAACCAAAAGGCAGGGCAGATGGCGGACTCCTCTGCCTGGGGCCCCACCGATGGGTTGACCTTGAAGCCGGAAATTACCGGCATTGGCGGCAATGTGTTCTCTGCATATTACGAAGACTATTTTGCGTGCATGTCCGGTACCTCTATGGCCTCTCCTGCCGTAGCGGCGTCGGCGGCCCTAGTGCGGCAGTATCTGAAGGAACAGGGTGTGGCAGAGGAAGCGCTGGCCGATATGGTCAACCGCCTGCTCATGAGTACGGCGACTCCCATTGTAGATGAAGCGCACGATACTCTGTACTTCGTCCGCCGCCAGGGCGCGGGCCTGGCCAACCCCGCCGCAGCCGTGGCCTCTCAGGCATACATTCAGGTGGAGGGCACCAACAAGTCCAAATTCGAGCTGGGCGACGACCCGGAGCGCACTGGCGTCTATACCATGGACTTTGAAGTGGTGAATTTCTCCGATGGGGAGAAAACATACACCCTGGACACTACGGTTCTGGGACAAAAGGCAGAAGGCGGTCAGATTCGGGGCGGCAAGGTCACCTATCTGGTCTATGACTATGCCAGGAAACTGAGCGCTGCTGTCACCTCCAGTACTGCAGACGGGAAGATTACCGTCCCTGCCCACGCCACCGCCCAGGTCTCGGTTACGGTCACATTATCGGATGCGGACAGAGCTTACATGGACGAGCGGTTCCCCTATGGCGCCTATGTGGAAGGGTTTGTGCAGCTGATGAGCGAAGACAGCGTCAGCCTTTCCGCTCCCTTCCTGGCTTTCTATGGGGATTTCGGCGAAGCGCCGTTGTTTGACACCGAGACCTATGAATCCCTCATGGGCGGCCCCTATGCTTACAACACGGCGGATCAAGTCCATAACGTCATGACGAGCGTCCGCTATGCGCCCTTCTGGGAGAGCATGGGCAGCTACGAATTGCCGCCGGAATCCAAGAGCGTCTATTTGGGATCCTCCAGAAACCATTACATGGTGCCAGAAGCAACCAAAATCGAGTTGGGCGGTCTGCCCCCGCAGTACTTGACATTTAACCCTGAATGCGCAGGCCTGTCTCCCAATGGGGATGAGGATTTGGACCGGGTGAGTTTTGTTTTCGGCTTGAACCGCAATGCGAAAACGGTTACATACACGGTGACCGATGCCTCCACTGGCAGGGTTCTTTGGAAGCAGGAGATGGAGGGCATCTGCAAGACGTTCAACAAAAATGTATTTTTAGGAAGTCCGTTTACTGCCTCTGGACTGGAGATGGATTGGCTGTACCCAGTCGCATACGATGAGAAATATGATCTCTATTACTATGACACCAGCAGATGCTTGCTGGAAAATAATACAGAAGTGAAGGTTCGGGTGGAGGCAACCACAGAGCTGGAGACGGATACGCCCAATGCCAATGATGCAGTGGAATTCTACTTCTACATTGATACGGATGCCCCCATGGATGATCCGTCCAGTATCAGGGCAATCGCCAATGAACTCAGCCCGACCTACACGGAGTATTTGTATCTCTTCCAGCCGCAGGAAACATGGTTCATTGATTATACCATCGTCTGTCAAATTCAGAAGGATCCTGAGACCGGTAAATGGGGCGGATCTGCCTTCTCTGTGGTGACTACTACCCCGGTTCCAGGGAGCATCACAGGCACAGGCGCTATGGCTGGCCACTGTACGGAGGACAATCGATCCATTTTCCTGGCCTGCGATTATGCCGGCAACGTATCGGTTGTCGATATCCAGGGCGGCAGTCATATGGTGAACGAGGACATGGATCTGCAGGCCAGCGCCACGACCCTGGCCGTGGGTGACACCCTCACCATTGAAAACGTAGCTGAGAATGATTATGAGTTGAACCTGAACTGGAAGTCCCTGACGCCGGAAGTGGGTGAGGTGACCCAGTCCGACGGCAGCTCCTGCACGGTGCAGGCCAACGCCTGCGGCTTCCTGAAGGTCCGGGGCAGCTTCGGCAGCAATGAAAAAGTCCTCACCTTCCGGGTGGTGGATCCCAGCCTGGAGGGGACCTTCACCGACATCTCCAACCATTGGGCCAAGGACGACATCCTGATGGCAACCGGCCTGGGTCTGTTCCGCGGCATGACCGACAGCACCTTCTGCCCCCAGACGCCCCTGAGCAGAGGCCAGCTGGTCACGGTGCTGTACCGTATGGAGGGCAGCCCCGAGGTCACCGGCAGCAGCGGCTTCCAGGATGTGGCTCCCAATCAGTACTACACTCAGGCCGTGGCCTGGGCCAAGGAAAACGGCCTGGTCCATGGTGTGACCGACACCCTCTTCCGGCCTGCTGATTCGATCACCCGGGAGCAGTTTGCCGCCATTGTGTACCGTTACGCCAGCTGGAAGGAGCAGGATGTGACGGCCCAGGCAGACCTGACGTCCTTTGCAGATGCCGGCGGCGTCAGCGCCTATGCCCAGATCCCCATGGCCTGGGCCGTGGCAGAGGGCTTGATTCAGGGCCTCTCTGAGACCACCCTCAGCCCCCGCGGCACCACCACCCGGGCGCAAGCAGCCACCATCCTGGTCCGGTACCTGGAGCAGCTGTAAGCCCTGTTTCTTCCGGAATCAGCAGAGAGGGTTCTCCGCTCTGCTCCCTTTGGATCACCGCTGTTGCAACGCGGAACCGATTTGTTTTGCTTGTAATCTTGCTGTCCTTTCCTTTCTGAAAGCAGGAGGCCGCCCATTCCCAGCCCGGGCGGCCTCCTGCTTACCTGTTTGTATATCCCGTTTGTATTTTTAGCACTGTAATGCGTAGCCGTATGGGCGGACCTATGTGTCCGCCCGTAGTAGGCACTACGAATTCGCCGAACGTGGGAGAAAACACGCAAAATGTTTCTGCCAGGCGGACACATAGGTCCGCCCCTACGGCGAAGGGTAAGGATGGGCGGAACTTATCCGACGCATTTTGTCAGTTTAATGCCCTCTATTTGGATGACAAATGGTGTATCCCACGGAAACGCCGAAGAGTCTGCTTATGCACCACGCTGGTATCTCACCGTAGGGGCGGACCCATGTGTCCGCCAGTGGTAGGCACTACGAATTCGCCGAATGTGGGAGAGAACACGCAAGTTGTTTCTGCCAGACGGATACATAGGTCCGCCCCTACGGCGAAGGGTAAGGATGGGCGGAACTTGTCCGACGTAGTTTGTCAGTTCAATGCGCTCAATTGGGAGGTATTGTGCTCCCAGCCTCCAACTGGGAACAGGTTGCCAATTGGGTGAAGATATGGTACCATATGCCCAACATGTAGGAAGGGAGTGGACGTATGGAGGAGCGTGTGGATGTGTATGACGCCAGCCGCCGCCGTACCGGTCGGGTGCGGCGGCGAGGAGAGGCAATGAAGCCTGGAGAGTATGGGCTGGTGGTCTGCGTCTGGGTATGTGATGGAGCCGGACATCTGCTCCTGACCAAGCGGGCGCCAGAGAAGAAATCCTTTCCCAACACCTGGGAAAATTCCGGCGGCTCCGCCTGGGCCGGTGAGTCCAGCCGCCAGGCCATTGCCCGGGAGCTGTATGAGGAAACCGGAATCCGCGCCCGGGAGGAAGCCTTCCTGCTGCTGGAGTCCGACCGGGGGGAAGAGGCTTTTTTTGACTTCTACTTCCTCCGCTGCCCATCGCCGCGGCCGGACATTGTGCTTCAGCCGGGGGAGACCAGCGACGCCCGATGGGTTACCCTGGATGAAGTCCGGGAGATGATCCGGGCCGGTCTTCTGGCCGCGCCCATCGCCCGCCGCTTCCGCCTCCAGGAGGCCCGGCTGGAGCAGTTGGTGGGAACGGATGCGCCGTAGCCGGTCCCGGAGCGCTCCTTATTTTTCTGTGCAGAATGCGACCTGCTTTCCCTCCAGAATCAGATTGGTGGTCCGCACCGCGCACATTTTTCCACACATGGAGCAGGTGTGACGGTCGGCCGGGGGCGTACTCTCGAAATAGCGCCGGGCCTTCTCCGGGTCCAGGGCCAGGCCGAACATGGCGTCCCAGTCTACCTTGTGGCGGGCTTCCGACATGGCGTTGTCCCGCTGCCTGGCGTTGGGAACGCCCTTGGCAATGTCGGCGGCGTGGGCGGCAATGCGGCTGGCAATGATGCCCTCTTTGACGTCTGCCAGGTCCGGCAGGCGGAGGTGCTCCGCCGGGGTGACGTAGCAGAGGAAGTCCGCCCCGTTTGCCGCCGCAATGGCCCCGCCAATGGCGGCGGTGATGTGATCGTAGCCGGGGGCGATGTCGGTGACGATGGGGCCCAGGACATAGAACGGGGCATTGTGGCAAAGCCGCTTTTGCAGCTGCATGTTGGCGGCAATTTCATTCATGGCCATATGGCCGGGTCCCTCCACCAGGACCTGCACATCTTTGGCCCAGGCCCGCTCGGTGAGATGGCCCAGCTCAATCAGCTCTGCAATCTGCCCGGCGTCGGTGCTGTCGTCGATGCAGCCCGGGCGCAGGGCGTCGCCCAGGCTGATGGTCACGTCGTATTCCCGCAAAATGTCTAGGACCTCGTCGTAATGCTCATAAAACGGGTTTTCATTTCCCGTCATCATCATCCAGGCAAACAGAAGGGAGCCGCCCCGGGAGACGATGTTCATCTTCCGCGAATCCCGCATGAAGGCCTCCACCGCACGGCGGTTGATGCCGGCGTGGATGGTCATAAAATCTACGCCCTCTTCCGCGTGAGCGCGGATGACGCGGAGGAAATCTTCGGCGGTGATCTCCAGCAGATCCTTCTCCAGATAGCCAATGGCGTCGTACATGGGTACGGTGCCGATCATGGCGGGGGATTTGGCGATGAGCTCCCGGCGGAAGGTGTTGGTTTTGCCGTAATTGCTCAGGTCCATAATGGCTTCCGCGCCGAATTGCAGGGCCAGATCCACCTTCTGCATCTCCACATCATAGTGGTTGCAGTCCCCGGAGATGCCCAGGTTGACATTGATTTTCGTGCGGAGTCCCGCTCCGATGCCCTCCGGGGAAATGGATGTATGGCGGATGTTGCAGGGAATGGCGACTTCGCCCCGGGCAACCCGCTGCCGCAGGGCTTCCGGCTCCATAGACTCCTTTTTGGCGACCAGGTCCATTTCGGGCGTGACGATGCCTTGCTTTGCGGCTTCCATCTGGGTTTTGTAAGTTTTCATGGCAGGGTTTCCTTTCAGAACAAATTTTTGCCGGAACAGACAAACGAATTGGGAGATTAAGGTAAAAAACAAAACGGGAAGTGACCAGATCTGGTTACTTCCCGTTTTTTGCATCTTCCGGCGTCCCTACGTTGGCATTATCCAAATCAGGTTCATGGGTCGAAGGTGATACCTTCCTCTCAGCCTGTGCTACAAGCTCCCCAGCTATGCAGTTGTTGCCTCTATTCTACACAGAACGGAGGGGAAAATCAAGACTTTTTGTGATACACGCCCAGAGCCTCTTCCCAGCTGCCGGGGGCCAGGACCAGAAGGCTCTGGCCGATGAGGGTGTGGACGGAGCCGGTTGCCAGGTGCTGCAGCGCCAGGAAATGGGTGCAGAACAGGTTCCCGTCCACGGCGAACTGGTTCATAGGGTCATAGCCGCAGATGCGGAAAGGTCCCTCCTGGTATGGGGGGTTTTGCGCCAAAAAACCGTTGACGGCCTGCCGGTGGGCGTGATCCTGGGCCTCCTGTAAGGGAGCCGCCTCGTCCAGGGCGTCAGCTGACAGGGGAGGCGGTGAGGTGTGAGGGAGCAGCCGGTCCAGGAAGGCGAACAGGGGCAGGCCCTGCCCGGGCAGGAGATGGCGCAAGTCCAGCCCCGCCTCCTGCGCAGACACCAGAAGCAGGGCGCCGGTGTAGTATGCCATGCGCCGGGGATCAGTCAGCAGGGGACCGGGATGGAGCAGCAAGGCCCGGTACCGGTCCAGCTCCCTTTGATATTTCTCCGGGGACAGCGTCCGAAGGGCCTGAAGCCCAACGAATTCTGCGGTACCCTCCACCGTCTCCACCAGGCACTCCTGAAGGCACTCCGGGCGCTCCTGCCGCTGCCGCCGCAGGGCGCAGAAATCGGTCAGGTGCGCCCGGGCGGCATCCGGTCCGGCGGATACCGCCTGGGCCAGGAGCCGCCCTTCCTGCAGCCGGGAGGCCAGGCTGGGCAAGGGCGCAGGGGAGAGGGCCAGGCGAATGTCCTGGGGGAAGCGGGTTTCCCCGGAGGCCAGTTGATGGGCGTGGAACAGCTCATGAACCAGACAGGAGGCCAGCAGATCCAGGTCCGTTTCCTGCTCCAGGTTCCAGATGGCCAGGGGGCCGCCCTGCCACGAGATGGCGGTGTTGCCGCGAAATTCCGGGGGACGGGGGACCAGCTGCCCGCCCAGGCAGGCCAGTTTCTCCTGGTACAAGGCGAAAGACCCGGAGGAAAAGCCGGGCCAGATGGACGGAAAGTCTATGCGTTCCAGCCGGTTGGCGACTTCATAATAGGTTGTTTGTAGCATAAAATACCCTCCTTTTCCACCATAGTATCACGGGGAAAGGGAGGGCTGCAATTGGAAAAAGAGGGACTTTTTCAAAAGGAAAGCAGGCTACTGTGGGCGTGACCTGGATGAAGATCCAATATGGGCCAGCGCGGAACTGCGGTGTAAAAGGACGTAAATCGCCGTGGCTGTGATCAGGCCCAATGCGCCCTGCACCAGGTTGCCCGGGATGGAAGCGGCGGCAGCCAGCCCCTTGCCCAGCCACAAGCAGGAATAGCTGAAGAATCCTGCCACCATAATGGCCTCCGCCACAATACCACTTGCCGCTTGCGCCAGCAGGAGCTTGGATGCGGGGCGGTTGCGGAGAAAGCGGAAGATCAACGCGGCCACCACGGCCATACTCAGCTTAATCAGGAATGTGCCCGGGGCATAATGGGCATATCCGGACAACAGGTCGGCCAGCATAGAGCCGACGCCTGCGGCGACCCCGCCGTAGACAGGACCCAGGATCCAAGCGGAGAGCAGCACGGCGCAGTCACCCAAGTTGACATAGCCTTGCATAGGGGAGGGGACCTGGATGACCAGGGTCATGATGGTGCACAAGGCGGTAAAGAGGGCAGCCAGCACCAGCTTGCGGATTTTAACGTCAGACATGCATTCTCGCTCCTTTCTTTCTGCCTTGTATTTTAATGATACCTGGCATGAAAGAAAGGCCCAATTTGAGAGAATTTTATGAGGCCAGGGGGCAAAACAAGATTCTGCGGCAACGCTGGAGAGCTAATTTCTGCACTGTGCTAGTATCTCACCGTAGGGGCGGACCTATGTGTCCGCCCGTGGTAGGCATTTCGAATTCGCCGAAAAATGGGAGGGGATCGTACGGTGTTTCTGCCGGGCGGACACATGGGTCCACCCCTACGGCAGATGGGAGGAAGTTTTCGATGTATTTTGTCATTTTGATGCCCTCTATGGTGAAAGGAGGGGATGTTACGGCAACGCTGAAGAGTCGGTCTCTGCACCGTATTGGTATCTGACCGTCTCCGGGCTCTGTTCGGGGCTGGGTTACAGCGCCGCAAGAACCGGCAGGATCAGATCTTTTGGGCCGGACAGGTAGATTCGAACGAGGTTCCGGCGGTGGTCATAGCAATAGCTCATCCGCACGCCTGCCGGGAGCTGCTCCAGGAGCCGGTCCAGCAGTGCGTTTGCCCCTTGGGCGTCTGTGACGGGGAAGTCTGCCGTTGTGCAGAGACTGGGAACCTGCTTCCCGGTGTCCTGGAGAAAGTCGGTCCAAATGGCGTTCCGCTTTGCCTCCATGGCCCCTTGCACATAAGGCTCATTCAGAAGCTTTCCCACCTGCTCTGGGGTGAAGGTCCAGGTGTTGCCCTGTAGGGCTCCTTCTAAAAGGCCCATTTTTCGGTAGGTGCGGATGGTCCGGCTGGACAGGCCGGTCATTTGCGCAACGTCTTCAATGGTGTATGTTTCCGGGTCCATGGGAGCGCCTCCTGCTGGTTTCTGTGTGGAGAAAAATATAAAAAGAAAGGCCGTTCCTTTGTGCAGAACGGCAAAACTGAGCTTTTTGGTTACGAAATATTGACAAAGGGGGGAAAATGTGCTATCATAACTGTCCATGCTGTGGTGGTGTGCACTGCCTATCTCCCCATCTTGCAGGGACATAGTACCACAGCTGCGGGTTTGTGTCAAGTCCTGGAAGAGGAAAAAGGGTCAACGAACCCGTGCGTATCAACTAACCATACACATGATTCCGGCATGATGCCGAAAGAAAGGCTGTGATGACGTAAATGGCAATGGTCAAGGATCAGCTGTTTGGCAAGACCATGCGTAAGAGCTATGCCAAATATCAGGAAATCCTGGAAATGCCAAATCTTCTGAAGATCCAGAAGGACTCCTACCAGTGGTTCCTGGACGAGGGCCTGCAAGAGGTCTTCCGGGATGTGGGCACGATCACGGACTTCAGCGGAAAGCTGGAGCTGTCCTTCCTGGACTTTACCATGAGGGACCAGCCCAAGTATACTGTGGAGGAATGCGTGGAGCGGGACGCCACCTACGCCCGGCCCATCAAGGTCCGGGTGCGCCTGCGCAACACCGAGACCGACGAGATCAAAGAGCAGGAGATCTTCATGGGGGATTTCCCCATTATGACAAACGGCGGCACCTTCGTCATCAACGGCGGCGAGCGTGTCATTGTCTCTCAGATTGTCCGTTCCCCCGGCATGTACTATGGCCACGAGGTGGACAAGGCAGACCAGCACACCTACACCACCACGGTGATCCCCTATCGGGGCGCATGGCTGGAGTATGAGACCGACAATCAAGGCGTGTTCTATGTCCGCATCGACAAGAACCGGAAGCTGCCCATCACCTGCCTGATCCGGGCCCTGGGGATTGACACCGACGCCAAGATCCAGGAGCTGTTCGGGGAGGATCCCCTCATCAGCGCCACCCTGGAGAAGGACACCTGCAAGACCCGGGAGGAGAGCCTCCTGGAGATTTACCGCCGCCTGCGCCCCGGCGAGCCTCCCACAGTGGAAAATGCCGAGGCTTATATGGACTCCCTGTTCTTCGACGCCCGGCGTTACGACGTGTCCAAGGTGGGCCGGTATAAGTTTAACAAGAAGATGGACATCTGGTCCCGCCTGTCGGGTCAGGTCCTGGCAGAGCCCATTGCCGATCCCCTCACCGGGGAGATTTTGGCCATGCCTGGCGAGCCCCTCACCCGGGCCCAGGCCAAGGAGCTGTCTGCCCACGGCGTCAACCAGGCCGTCCTGGCTCTGGAGGGCGGACGGACCCTGAAGGTGTTCTCCAACGACATGGTAGACATGTCCCGGTTCGTCTCCTTCGACCCCAAGGAGTATGGCATCAACGAGAAGGTCCGCTTCTCCGTCCTGCGGGAGCTGCTGGACACCGTCTCCGAAGATGGCTGGGCCGAAGCCATTGCCCTGCGACGGGATGATCTCATCCCCAAGCATATCATTGCTGACGATATTTTGGCATCCATCAACTACCTGTGCTGCGTGGCCGCCGGGGTGGGAACCACCGACGACATCGACCACCTGGGCAACCGCCGCCTGCGCTGCGTGGGCGAGCTGCTCCAGAATCAGCTTCGGGTGGGTTTCACCCGTCTGGAGCGGGTGATTCGGGAGCGGATGACGGTCCAGGATCTGGACTCGGTCACCCCCCAGAGCCTTATCAATATCCGGCCCGTGACGGCGGTCATCCGGGAGTTCTTCGGCTCCTCCCCTCTGTCCCAGTTCATGGACCAGAACAACCCCCTGGCGGAGCTGACCCATAAGCGTCGTGTCTCCGCCCTGGGCCCCGGCGGCCTCAGCCGGGAGCGGGCCTCCTTTGACGTCCGGGACGTCCACTACAGCCACTATGGCCGGATGTGCCCCATTGAGACCCCCGAAGGTCCCAACATCGGCCTCATCAACTACCTGGCCTCCTTTGCCCAGGTCAATGAGTACGGCTTTGTGGAAGCGCCCTTCCGGAAGGTGGACAAGGAAACCGGCTTTGTCACGGATACAGTGCAGTATATGACTGCCGACGTGGAAGACGATTACTATGTGGCCCAGGCCAATGAGCCCCTGGATGAAAACGGCTGCCTGGCCAATGCCCGTGTCACCTGCCGCCACCGTAACGAGATCATCGAAGTGGACCGGAACACCATCGACTACATTGACGTGTCGCCCAAGATGATGTGCTCTGTGGCTACGGCATTCATTCCCTTCCTCCAGAACGACGACGCCAACCGTGCCCTCATGGGTGCGAACATGCAGCGTCAGGCCGTGCCCCTGATGGTGACCGAGGCCCCCATTGTGGCCACGGGCATTGAGCACAAGTGCGCGCTGGACTCCGAGGTCTGCATCAAGGCCCAGGGGGCCGGCGAGGTGACGGCAGTGTCCGCCACCAACATCACCGTGAAGTACGACAGCGGCGAGACGGTGACCCACAAACTCACCAAGTTTACCCGCTCCAACCAGGGCACCTGCGTCAACCAGCGCCCCATCGTAGAGGTGGGCCAGCGGGTGGAACCGGAGCAGATCATTGCAGACGGTCCAGCCTGCTCCCAGGGGGAAATTGCCCTGGGCAAGAACGTGCTCATCGGCTTTGTCACCTGGGAGGGCTACAACTACGAGGACGCCATCCTGCTGAACGAGCGCTTGGTCCGGGAGGATGTGTTCACCTCCATCCACATTGAAGAGCACGAGACCGAGTCCCGGGATACCAAGCTGGGACCCGAGGAGATCACCCGGGACATCCCCAATGTGGGTGAGGATACTCTGAAGGATCTGGACGAGGACGGCATCATCCGTATTGGCGCGGAGGTCCGGTCCGGCGATTACCTGGTGGGCAAGGTCACCCCCAAGGGCGAGACGGAACTCACCCCGGAAGAGCGGCTCCTGCGGGCCATCTTCGGCGAGAAGGCCCGGGAGGTCCGGGATACCTCCTTGAAGGTTCCCCATGGCGAGAGCGGCATCGTTGTGGATGTCAAGGTCTTCAAGCGGGAGAACGGCGACGAGCTGCCTCCCGGAGTCAACAAAGTGGTCCGGGTGTATGTGGCCCAGAAGCGGAAGATCTCCGTGGGCGACAAGATGGCCGGCCGCCACGGCAACAAGGGCGTGGTATCCCGCGTCCTGCCCGAGGAGGATATGCCCTTCCTGCCCGACGGCACCCCCCTGGACATTGTACTGAACCCCCTGGGCGTGCCTTCCCGTATGAACATCGGCCAGGTGCTGGAGGTCCATCTGGGCTATGCCGCCAAGGCCCTGGGCTGGAAGGTCTCCACCCCCATTTTTGACGGCGCCAACGAGAAGGACATCCGGGAGACCCTGAAGCTGGCTGGCCTCCGGGAGGACGGCAAGACGGTCCTCTATGACGGCCGGACCGGCGAGCCCTTCGACAACCTGGTTACCGTGGGTTACCCCTACTTCCTGAAGCTCCACCACCTGGTGGACGATAAGATTCATGCCCGGTCCACAGGTCCCTACTCCATGGTCACCCAGCAGCCCCTGGGCGGCAAGGCCCAGTTTGGCGGCCAGCGCTTCGGCGAAATGGAAGTTTGGGCGCTGGAGGCTTACGGTGCAGCTTACACCCTCCAGGAGATCCTCACAGTCAAATCCGACGACATTACCGGCCGTGTGAAGACCTACGAGGCCATCGTCAAGGGCAACAATGTGCCCAAGCCCGGTGTGCCCGAGTCCTTCAAGGTGTTGGTGAAGGAGCTCCAGTCTCTCTGCCTGGACATCCGGGTTCTGGACGAGGCCGGCAACGAGATTGAACTGAGAGATGAGGACGAAGACGACGAGGCAATCTACTCCTCCGAGGACGAGACCTACGTCACCGATGAGCAGGAGGTCTTTGAATCCGGCTACAACGTGGACGAGGAGGGCCCAGAGGATATTATGGATGTGTTCAGCGAGCTGGCGGAGCCGGAAGACGGTGCGCTGGACAGCGAAGAATAAGGAGGCGTGATGATATGGCAAATGCCACCTTTGATGCAATTAAAATCGGAATTGCGTCCCCGGAGATGATCCGCCAGTGGTCTTATGGCGAGGTCAAGAAACCGGAGACCATCAATTACCGCACCCTGAAGCCGGAGCGGGACGGCCTGTACTGCGAGCGGATTTTTGGACCTACCAAGGACTGGGAGTGCCA
>UQXI01000046.1 GCA_900544975.1 uncultured Eubacteriales bacterium | reverse complement strand
ATCCCCGTCCCCTTCGGCCCCGAGTCCAGCGGAGCGAGTCGGGGCCGAAAGCGAAGAAATTCCCATTATCGCGCAGTTTTCGCCGACAGGCGGAAACGGAGCGGTAATGGGAATTTCTGAGCTGGTGCCGGTGGCCGGACTCGAACCGGCACGCCATCGCTGGCGGTGGATTTTGAGTCCACTACGTCTACCAATTCCATCACACCGGCAGATAGGGGAGTCGGGCACCTAGATTCTTTTGTGGGCAGGAGCCTGACAACGGGTACATTATAGTATATTTCAGTCGCTTTGGCAAGTCCTTTTTTCGGGAAAAAGATTTTTTTGTAAAGGAACCCCGCAGGATGGGAGACGGGTTTGGAGTGCCCCATCCTGCGGGGATGCGATTTCTCGCCTTTGAAACATTTAGATCTCCTGTGCTGTCAGCATCTGGCAGAGGGTTTCTGCCTGGTCCGGGCAACTGCGCCGGACGGCTTGGCACAGGTCTGGCAGGGCAAATCGGCAGCCGGCAAGGGCCTGTTCCAGTGCCGGTGCGATTTCCCAGTCCATGGCGTCGGAGAACACCTGGACTTCCCGGACCATTCCGCCTTCGACCTGGAGCTGCATCTGGATTCCGCCCCAGGGGAACTGGTCCTGACAGCTGAAGGTGAAGGGAAGCTGCTTTCCAAATCTCCAATCCCAGCTGCAATTGCGCTGGTACAGAGCCTCCACCTGATCCCGGTCCAGCTCTTCTGGCGCAATGTGTTTGCAGGGCAGATGGTAGACCTCCTGGAACGCAGCAGCTAATTGCACCTTGAGCTGGTCAATGGTGATCTCCGGGGCCAGCTCCTTCAGGTTGACCACCCGGGAGCGGACGGAATCTACGCCCTTGGCCTCCAATTTGGCTTTGGAGGGGTTCAGATACCGGCTCATGCGGGTCATGTCCACGTCTACCAGCAGCGTGCCGTGGTGGTAAGAGCGGCCACCGCTTTGATAGAAGGCGTTTCCGGAGAATTTGCGGCCTTCGGCCAGAATGTCGTTCCGCCCGGACCGGACTGCTTCGATGCCAAAGCTCCGGCATGCCAATTGGATCACGGATAGCTGCTTTTCCAGGTCATAGCAGTCTGTGGGAACCAGAAATGTGAAATTCAGGTTCCCCAGATCGTGGAACACGGCGCCGCCGCCGGAGAGGCGGCGGGCCAGGTGGCCCCCCTCCTCTTCCAGCAGGGTGGTGCGGCATTCTTTCCAGGCGTTTTGGTTCCGCCCGATGACCACGGTATTCTGATTTTGCCACAAATAGAGGATGCAGCAATCCGGCTCCACGGTTTGGAGCAGGTATTCTTCCACGGCCAGATTGAGCTGGGGATCAAAACTCTGGCCTTCGTATAATTTCAGCTGCTGGATCATGGCTTTTCGTACCGCAGCACAGGGTTCCGGGCAGCGCGAACCTCGTCGGGCCGCCCGATTTGGGCGTTGTGGGGCGCGCCGTGCATCTGGTCCGGGTCGGTATGGGCCAGGTCATACAGCTTGCGGTATACGTCTGCGGCCCAATCCAGGGTCTCCCGGCTTTCCGTTTCCGTGGGCTCCAGCATCAGAGCCTCATGGACGATCAGGGGGAAGTACATTGTGGGCGGATGCATCCCATAGTCAATGAGGGACTTGGCCACATCCAGAGCGGATACGCCGGTCTCCTTCTTGAATTCCGACAGATCCAGGACGAATTCATGCATGCAGATCCGATCAAAGGCGGGAGTGAAGGTGCCCTTGATTTTCTGCATCAGGTAATTGGCATTGAGGACGGCATTGCAGGCGGCTTCGGGTACGCCCTCCCGGCCCAGGGTCATGAGGTAGGCCAGAGCGCGGACCACCACCAGGAAGTTGCCGGAGAAGCTCCGGACCTGCTTTCTGCCGGGGCCATCCACGGTGACAGACTGGGGCAGGTAGGGGGCCAGGAAGTCCTTGCAACCCACGGCGCCTGCGCCAGGACCGCCGCCGCCGTGGGGGGTGGCAAAGGTCTTGTGCAGATTCAGGTGGATGCAGTCAAAGCCCATATCGCCGGGGCGTACCACGCCCATGACGGCGTTGAGGTTGGCTCCGTCGTAATAGCACAGACCGCCGGCTTCGTGGACCAGACGGGTGATCTCCAAAATGTTCTCATCGAAGATGCCAACGGTATTGGGATTGGTGAGCATCAATCCGGCGGTGTCTTCGCCCAGCACCTTCCGGAGGGCCTCCAAATCCACACAGCCGTTGGGGGCGGAGGGAATGTTCACCACCTGATAGCCGCACATGGCGGCAGTGGCAGGGTTGGTGCCGTGGGCGGAGTCGGGGACGATGATCTTGGTGCGGCGGCTGTCGCCCCGCGCCTCGTGGTACTGCTTGATGAGCAGGACGCCGGTGAACTCGCCGTGGGCGCCGGCGGCAGGCTGGAAGGTCATATCCGCCATACCGGTGATCTCACACAGATACTGCTTGGCGGTCTCCAGCACGTCCCGGCAGCCTTCGGTGGCATGCTTGGGGCTGAGGGGATGGATGCCGGCAAAGCCGGGCAGGGCGGCCATCTCTTCATCAATCCGGGGATTGTACTTCATGGTGCAGGAGCCCAGGGGATAGAAGCCGCAGTTAACGCCATGGACCTTCCGGCACAGCTCGCTGTAGTGCCGGGAGATGTCGGTTTCGCTCATCTCCGGCAGGGCCGGCGCCTCGGTCCGGGCAAATCCCTCCGGCAGTTCCACGGTCTCCACATCACAGGCGGGAAGCATGGAGCAGCGGCGACCGGACACGCTTTTCTCAAAAATCAGTTTCATTGGGCCAGCACCTCCTTCACAATGGCAATGGTCTGATCCAGAGCCTCTTTGGAGGCCTTTTCTGTGGCGCACCACAGGATGCCGCTGTCTACGGGCAGTCCGCCCAGGATGCCGGCTTGCTCCAGGGCAGCCAGTACGGCTTCACTCTTGGGCATGTCAAGGAGGAACTCATGGAAGAAGGGGCCGGTGTACCGCAGGGTCACGCCGTCCAGAGCGCACAGGCCCTTGGCCAGGTAGTGGGCCTTGGCCATGGACTGCCGGGCAGCGTCGGCCATGCCCTGGGGACCCATGGCAGCCATATAGATGCTGGCAGTGAGGGCGCACAGGGCCTCGTTGGAGCAGATGTTGCTGCTGGCCTTCTCCCGGCGGATGTGCTGCTCCCGGGCCTGGAGGGACAGCACGTAGGCGGGATCGCCCTTGCTGTCCACGGTCTGGCCCACAATGCGGCCGGGTAGCTTCCGCATATGCTTGCTGGTGGTGGCCATATAGCCCAGGTAGGGGCCGCCATAGCCCAGGGGCAGGCCCAAGGGCTGGCCTTCCCCCACAGCCACGTCGGCGCCGCAGTCTCTGGGCGTCTTCATGATGGCCAGGGCGATGGGGTTGCAGCCCATGATGTACATGGCGCCCGCCTGGTGGACCAGCTGGCCCAGGGCCTCGGCGTCTTCCAGCTGGCCGTAGAAGTTGGGCTGCTGGAGATAGAAAGAGGCCACATCGGCGGTGAGCAACTCCCGGAGGGCTTCCGGGTCCGTCTTGCCGTCTTTGGCGGGAACCAGACGCATTTCATCGCCGGTGCCGTAGCAGTAGGTGGCAATGGTGTTGATCACATCGGGATGGGCCGCGGCGGACACCAGGGTGACCCGGCGCTTCCGATCCCGGCACATGGCGGCAGCTTCGGCGGCGGCAGTGGCCCCGTCATACACCGAGGCGTTGGACACGTCCATGCCGGTCAGCTGGCAGATCATGGTCTGATACTCAAAAATGGACTGGAGGAGGCCCTGGCTCATCTCCGCCTGATAGGGCGTGTAAGCGGTGAGGAATTCCTCCTTGGCGGGGATGTACTTGACGATGCTGGGGATGTAGTGATCATAAGCGCCAGCACCCCGCAAAATGGTGGAAAATACCTGGTTTTTCGCCGCCATGGCCTGAAGGGCCCGGCTCACTTCCAATTCGCTCATACCGGCGGGGATGTCCAGAGGGCGGTCCAGGTACATGGACTCCGGAACATCCTTGTACAGCTCCCGGAAATCCCGGAGGCCAATGGCCTCCAGCATTTCCTGCTGCTCTGCCGGTGCGGCAGGTATGTAGCTTCCCATGGATTAAGCCTCAGCGCAGAAGGCTTCGTAGTCGCTGGCGTCCAGCAGCTCTTCTGTATCGGTGACGTTTTCCACCTTCATGATCCATGCGCCGTAGGGATCGCTGTTCAGCATTTCCGGCGCATCCAGCAGCTCTTCGTTGACGGCGGCAACGACGCCGGTCACCGGGCTCACCAGATCGCTCACGGCCTTCACAGACTCCACATCGCCGAAGGCCTCGCCAGCGGTGACCTGGTCGCCCTCGCCGGGCAGGTTGATGAACACCACATCGCCCAGAGCGTCCTGAGCAAAATCAGAAATGCCGACCAGGGTGAGGCCGTCTTCGGTCTTGACCCACTCGTGGGACTTGCTGTACTTCAGTTCGTTGGGATAATTCATACTGTAATTCCTCCTGAAATGTGTATGTTGGTAGGTTTCCGCAGAAAGCGGGAATTCGATTAGAGAATGGGGCGGACGTAGGGGGGGAGATTCTGCCGGATGTGCCGGGTGGTGAGCTTGGCCTTGAGCCGCTTGCCCCGGACGTCGATTTCCACCACATCGTCTGGAGTGACCGTGCTGGAAATGTAGGCAAAGCCGATGGAGCGCTTGCCGGTGGCGTCTGTGGGTACCGCTTCAGGGCTCTCATCGCGGAACTGATAATAGGGGACCATGGTGCCGCTGGTGACCCAGCCCACTGCCTGGCCGTTACAATAAATCTGCATCCCGGCCCGCATGACGCCCCGGTCCAGCAGGGCAATGGGGACGATGCGCTTGGGAAGGGCGGCGACGTCGTGGAAATCCTGTTGGGTGATCCGCTGGTACGCGGCAAACTGGTCTTCCAGGACCTTGCGGCCCACAAAGTCCCCCTTCTCCGGCAGGAAGCTCACAGCAAACTTGGCCAGAGAGACGGCGAAGACGGGAATGGCTTTGCCGTCGGGATCCAGGCCCATTTCGTGCCCGTACAGGGGCAGGGAGGCCTCCAGGCGCAGGGTATCCCGGGCGCCCAGACCGGTCGGCGTTGCGCCCAGCTCAGCGAGGCGGTTCCACAGCCACAGGACGTCCTCGTTGCTCACGAACAGCTCAAAGCCTACAGGCTCGCCGGTGTAGCCGGTTCTGGAGACCTGGACGGTATGACCCTCCATCTGCAGGGTGTTGAGGTCATTTTTCTTGGGGCCGGTGATAAAGTCGCAGCCGGAGAGGGTCTGAAGCAGTTGTTCGCTGTTGGGGCCCTGGAGAGCCAGGCAAGCGGAAGTGCCGGTGATGTCGGTGATGGTGCAATCAAACGCCGGGACAATGGCGGCAAAATGAGCTAGGTCCTTGTCGGTGTTGGAGGCATTCACCACCAGCAGATACCGGTCCGCCTCGAAGCGGTACAGATATGCGTCGTCCACGGCGCTGCCGTCGGGAGCGGGGATGATGCAGTACTGGGCGCGGCCCACAGGCAGGGCTTCTACGTTGTTGGACAGAACCTTTTGCAGGAATGCCACCCGCTGGGGGCCTTCCACAATCAGGCGGCCCATGTGGGACACGTCGAAGAGACCGCAGTTGCGCCGGGTATTCAGGTGCTCGGCCACAATGCCGCTGGGGTACTGGATGGGCATATCCCATCCGCCAAAATCCACCATGGTGGCGCCTGCCGCCACGTGGACGCTGTGAAGTGGGGTGAGCTTGGGATTGCTCATGTTTTTTGATCTCCTATGTGTTGCAGAATATTACAGGCCAATCTGACCGGCCAGTTCGCTGAGGGCGCTGTCGAATTCCTGGTCGGAGAAGCAGTAGCCCATCACCGGGTGCTCCGCACGCAGCCGGGCCACATCCTGGGACACATCCCGATTGCGGAGGATGCAGTCTGCCATCAGCTGGGCCAGCTGAGCAAATTCCTTCTGACCGAAGCCAAAGCGGGTCATTTCGGACACGCCCATGCGCAGCGCGCCGGAGGCGGTGAAGCCCTCTTCATCGGGGGTCGCCTGGTAGTTGACGATGATGTTGTTCTGCTCCAGCCGCTGGGCCACCTGGGGACCGGTGCCATAGCCTACGGAGACGATGACCTGGTGGGTCTCGGTGTAGTCGATGGCGGGATCGCCAGCCACGTCCAGGCCCTGGGCCTTCAGGCACTTGGCGAAGTACTTGGCGTTGTCCACAATGGCCTTCTGGTAGCTGTCTTTGAACTGGTTCATCTCATAGGCGGCCATGAGGAGGCCCAGCTGGGTGCCCAGATGGTGGTTGGAGACGCTGCCGGGGAAGGCGCGGGACTCGATGGTTTCCCAGAGGCCGTATTTCAGGTCTTCTTTCTTGTAGTTGACGCCAATGACGCCGCGCTGAGGGCCAAAGAAGGTCTTGTGGGTAGAGCCGGTGACAATTTCCGCACCCTCTTCAAAGGGCTTCTGGAAGTGGTCGCCCACCAGACCCATGACGTGGGCCATATCGTACATGATGGTGGTGGGGATGTTCTCCTGATCCACAAACTGCCGAATGGCGGCCACAGGCTCGCGATGGAGGACCATGCTCTTGCCGAAGATGATGAGTTCCGGCCGGTACTGGCTGATGACCTTTTTGGTTTCCTCCACATCGATCTTATAGATGTTGTCTTTGCAGACAGGGAAGTTCACAATGGCGTGGCGCTCGGTCACGGGGTCAATGGCCACGTAATCGTGGAGTGCACCCATGGGCTGTGCGGACAGGTGACCGCCCTTGATGATGTGGTTGTTGAGGATGTAACCCAGGCGCTTGGGATCGTGCTTCCGGTCCAGCCGGTTCTTCCAGTCCATGAGGGCGGAGAAGGTTGCCATGTTGGACATCTGGCCGCTGATGGTCCGGGTCTCCACCTCGGTGCAGCCCAGGTACTGGCGCATCTGCTCCACCAGGAGCTGCTCCACCCGGTCGATGAACTCGGTGCCCTGGTAGTAGAAGACGTCCTTGTCATAGAAGGATTTGATCTTCTTGTGCTCGGCATACCGGAAGGCAGGGTCGGAGGCGCACAGCAGCTGCACCGCCCGGCTGGGGGTGTTCTCCGAGGGGATCAGGTTGATGCACTGCTTCTGCCGCCACAGGTGGTTTTCAGTGGCCCGGCGGAGGAGATCGGCAGCGTCAGCGGCCCGGTTGCCGGTACCGGAAGCAGAGGTCAGATTGTCCAGGCCGTAGAGAATGGGCCGGGCAAAGGGTGGGGTATCCACCCGCATGTGATAGGGGGGGATGACAGCCTTCAGCCGCTTGCCCCGGATGTCTACCTCCACCTGGTCGTCTTCCAGCACGTCGCTGTCGATGTAGCACAGGCCGATGGCCCGCTTGGCCGTTTCGTCCAGTATGACCGTCTGCAGGCCCTCGCCCTCAGCCCGGTAGTAGGGAACCATGGTGCCGCTGGTGACCCAGCCGATCTGGCGGTCACCCCGGAAGATGGGCATCCCGGCCCGCATGACGCCCCGGTCCAGCAGGGTGATGGGCTGAATGCGCCGGGGCAGATCTGCCAGATCGGTGAAGTCCCGGTTCATGACCCGGCGGTAGGCGGCGTACTGCCGTTCCAGGGCAGCCCGGCCGATGTAGTCGCCCTTCTGGGGGGCGAAGCTGACGGCGAACTTGGCCAGAGGCACGGCAAAGATGGGCATGGGGGCTCCGTCGGGGTCCGCGCCCATTTCATGGCCGTACAGAGGCAGTGCAGCCTCCAGGCGCAGGGTATCCCGGGCGCCCAGGCCAGCGGGTTTGGCGCCCAGCTCCACCAGCCGGTTCCACAGCCAGGGGGCTTCTGCGCTCTCAATGTACACCTCGTAGCCCAGGGGCTCGCCCGTGTAGCCGGTTTTGGCCACCCGCACGGTGCGTCCCTCGAAGGTCAGGGTGTTCAGCGCGTTCTTCATCGGCTCGGTGATGGCCACGCCGCCGGAGAGAATCTGCAGCAGCTCCTTGCTCTTGGGACCCTGAACCGCGATGGCAGCGTATTGGGCGGTGATGTTGGTGATGGTACAGTCGAATTTCGACAGGGCGGCCTCCAGATGGGCCAGGTCCTTGTCGGTGTTGGCGGCGTTGACCACCAGCAGATACCGCTCCTCTTCGAAGCGGTACAGGTATGCGTCGTCTACGGCGCTGCCGTTGGAAGCGGGGATGATGCAGTACTGGGCCGTGTTCAGGTCCAGACCGGCCACGTTGCTGGAGAGCACGTGCTGCAAAAAGGCCAACCGGTCAGGCCCCTCCACCAACAGCCGACCCATGTGGGACACGTCGAAGAGGCTGCAGGCGTGGCGTGTGTACAGGTGCTCGGATACGATGCCGCTGGGATACTGGATGGGCATTTCCCAGCCCCCGAAGTCCACCATAGAGGCGCCGGCCTGCACGTGGACATCGTAAAGCTGTGTGCGTTTGAGTTCGCTCATAATGATCCTCCTTATTTTTGTGGCAGTATAAGAGCTTGTGCCAGACAGGAAAAATGGCACAAAGTACCCCTCTGGATACCTTGTGCCTCCGTTCTGATACCTGAGAGATTCCCCGGCGGCTGGGCCGTCAGGTTGCACCTTCGGCGCGCAGAGAGCTGCGCTTTTCGGAGCATCGTCATGGCCCGATTCTTTTGCCTGAGAGCTTTTGCATTCCCCTTCGGCGCTGCCCACAACCGGGCAGACTCTCTCGGGCCACTCATCCGATACCAATATTCAATTGTAAGGCAGAAGACTTGCCTTGGCTAGATTACCACAGCGGAATGGGGATTGTCAAGTGCAATTTAGAAAAAACTGGGGAATCCCATAGGATCTGGCTGGAACGGGAAAACATCCCGGTTTTTGGGTCCCAATGGCGCTCAAAACCACTTGGGTTTGCGGCGGGGGACGCGGCACTTGTCCGGCTCGATCTCCACCAGGATGATATCAGAACCGATGCGGCGGATGCAGTGCCAGGGAATGACAAAGTCGTCCTTCCGCCCAAAGAGACGAAAAAAGCGGCAGGGACCCGGTACTACCAGGGCCAGGACCTTCCCCTCTGGGAGCTGGACCTCCACATCTGAAACAAACCCCAGACGCAGACCGTCTGTGATATTGATGACCTCTTTGCACCGCAGCTCTGTCACTCTTGTCCCCATGGCGCGCCCTCCTGCTCCTGTGTTTCCTGGTTGAATCGTTCTTGCTCAACCATATGCCAACACGCCGCCGTCTATGCCAGACACCGGCGTTACGGACCTGCCACCGTAGGGCGCGGCTTCCTAGACGCGCCGCTGGCACGCATGTGAAAAGCGATATGGTAGTGTCCGCCCGGCAAAAGCAAGGTATGTGCTCCTTTTTTCGACCGATGAAAAGCCGCCTCCTGATACAGAAGGCGGCTTAGAATGGTTAGATGGCATATCCCAGGGTTTGCCCCTGGCGCACAGAGGTTTCTTGGCCGGCCTGGCACTGGGCCAGAAGCTCCGGCAGAAGGCGTACCCGATTCGGCTCCAGCAGCAGAAGAACGGTGGAGCCGCCATAGAGAAACAGCCCTTTTTCCTGGCCCTTTTGGAAGACGCCGGCGCCCTGGTGGTTTTGAATGCGGCCCACCAGCAGGGCGCCCACTTCTATCTGGGTGACGGGGCCGAAATGTTCGGTGTTGAGGACGGTATATTCCCGGCAGTTTTGTGTGAACACGGGGCAGCTGGCCAGGGCAATGGGCCGTACGGTGTGCAGGACGCCGGGCAGGAAGTGGTTTTCCCCCTTGGCGCCCCAATCCATATAACAATAACGGTGATAATCCCCCACACACAAGCGGAAAATCAGACAGAGACCGCCGCCGTACTGCCCGGCAATTTCGCTTCCGCCCAGCAGCTCCGACAGGGTATACCGGCTACCTTTGACAGCAAAGACCCGGTCCGGTTCAATGGGAAATACGGACAAAAGCCCGTCGCAGGGGGAGATTAGGGCGTTGGGATCCATGTTCACAGGCCGCTGATCCGGCCGCAACGTTCGGGTGAAGCAGTCGTTGAAGCTGGAGAAAGACTGCTTTTCGCAGCCGGCGAGGTCGATCCCATTTCGCCGGACAAAACCGGCAATGTGAATGCGAGAAAGACGGCTGTCCAGATACCGGCCCACCAGCCGGGACACGGGCGGGGCAGTGAGCCCCTTCAGAAGGAATCGCCCTGCTGCCGTATGATAGAGAAAGGACAGGCCGGGACTGGTGTGTTTAGCCATGGCGCGTTACCAACCGCAGGATCAGGAACAGGAGAAACTCCGCGGCGCCCAGCCCCACCAGAATGAGAATGCCCCGAAGGTTGGGCTTCTTGACGTGAAACTTCCCCACAAAGGCCCCGGCAGTGGCCAGCATCACGGCGTGATACAGCCAGCACAGATCGGCCCGGGTCAGCTTCTGGAGAAGGACCAGGGTGGGGAAGATCAGGGAGGCGGCAGTGACGGGGAGGCCCGTGTAGAACTCCCGCTTGGAGGCTCCGATGCTTTGCCGCTCTTCCTCGGTGACATTGAAGTAGGCCAGCCGGACGACAGCTGCCAGGATGTACAGACAGGAGATCAAAATGGGAACCGCGTAGGGGAGAACAAAGGAACCCGCCTCGGCGCTTGCGGCGCTGTAATTCCACAGGGCCAGGCCGATGCACACCGGCAGAATGCCAAAGGCCACAATGTCCGCCAGGGAATCAATCTGAATGCCGAAGTTTTGCATGGCCCTGGTCCGGTTTTTCTTGGTCCGGGCCACCTTCCCGTCAAAGGCATCGCACAGGCCGGACAGCAGCAGGAGAAACACAGCCCACTGGGGATGCGCGGTTGCGCCTAAGGACAGCACAATGCCGACGATGGCGGAGATGATGGAACAGTATGTGAGTACAACCGTATAATCGTAAAAGCCAATCATGGTACCTCTCTCTTTCGGTAGATTCCGGACGCCAGCACGCCAGCCAGCAATATGAGGCCGCACAGAACGAAACAGCCATAAAAGGAGATGCCCCGGCTGGCAAGCTCCATGCTCACAGGATCCTGGACCAGGGCACAGTAGCCGTCCAGAAAAAGATAATCGGCAACTCCCATCGCCCCGGGCAAGGGTGCGGCATTGGACCCCAAGACAATGCAGGACTGCACAGCGGCCACGGCCAAGGCCTGCTCCAGCCTGCCGCCGGACCCGAAAAAGAAGCACACCGGAACCAGGAGGAGGGACAACCGCTGGATGAGGTTGCAAGAGAAAGCAGCAATCAACAATCGCCAGTCCCGGCGCAGGGTCCGGGTACAGCTCCGGTAATCCGGCATCTTTGCCGCCAGACAGGCGCGCCACCGCTCTGCCCGGGCGCGCAGACGGCCCCGGCTCAGAAGGTTTAGCCCCCAACCGGCCACCCGCTCCACAAGACCGGGGCGAACCAAAAGCAAGAGAAACAGACCGGCCAGAGCCAACTGCATGATCGCGCCGATGGCGATGAAGCAGCGGGCCGGCAAGCTGAATCCCAGGAAGACGCCGGGGTACAGTGCAATGGTCACCGGCGCAATCACCAAAATGGACAGGGTGTAAAGCACCAGGTTTAAAAGCAGGGCAACGGAGCACACCGAGCCCGGTACCCCGCTCCGGAGCATACACCAGGCGGAGGCAGGCTGTCCACCAGTGGCAGAGGGCGTGACGGCGGAGAAGAAAATATCTGCCGCAGACCATGTGACGCTGTGCCCCAGGCGTGAGGGGCTACCCAAACGCCGACAAATGACATGAAGGCTCAGGCCCTCAAACAGGATGTAGCAAAGGGTACATCCCACGGCCGCAGCCAACCAGACCGGCTGGACCTGGGACAGGTAAGACAGAAATATGTCTATGGAAAAGTTCTGGTTGGCGGAGATCACGATAGATACCGCAGCCACTGCCAGCAATGGAAACAGAACCAGCCACAGAGTCAGGTGGTTTCGTTTTTTCATACCGGAATCCCCAACCGGCGGTTCCAATGGGCATAAATCCGCCCTGCGCCAGTCCGGCGGGCGAGGAAGAGGCCAATCTCAACCACGGCGATGCCGGTGACGACGTCTAAAACCAGATGCTGCTTCACCAGTAGGGTGGAGGCAAATACCAAGATGGCGAAAATCAGCATGCCAATTTGATATCCCCGTCCCACCTTCCGGCAGCGGAGGGCCCCACGAAAGCACAGCCAGTTCTCCAGGCAATGAATGGAGGGGAGCAGATTGTCTGGGGTGTCCACCTGATAAATGAACCGGACCAGCCAGGAGAACGGGTCGCTGCCAGGGACCTCTGGCCGCTCCATGGTGGTGGGCAGGAGGAAGAAGCAGACAAGGCACAGGAGCTTTGCAATTTGCTCTCCAGCCAACACTTCGTAACACACTGCCGGGCTCTCCCGGGCAATGACCCAGATGCCAATCACCCAGGACACAAATGCCAAAACGTATATGGAAACAGCCGATGGAACAAAGGGAATCCATCGGTCCAGGGGCAGAGTCAAATCCCAGTGAGGAAGCCCTTGGGTAATGGGCCGGCTGCCGTAATAGGTGAGCATATTGCACACAATGGTACCGGCCACAGGCAAAATGGCGTAATAGTACGGGAAGGAGCCCCGCCGGTCCAGAGGGTTCCAATTCAGCTTTTTTCTCATCATAGGCATAATTATACAGGGTTTTCCGGGAAAATGGAAGTGGCAGTTTCTTAATTTTTGGTGTCAAGCGCAATCAAAACCTGGAAACGGGCACAGAAAGCGGAAAATCTCACTTTCTATGCCCGAGGATGGGGGGTTTTTCAGTTTTTTTCGGAAAAAACCTGGGCCACAGAGGCTCCTCTTAAAATCAGGGAACAGGCGGCCTGAATCCGCCAATTGCCATATGGATGAAGTGCAAAGACTTCATACAAAGAGCAGACTTTATCCACGAGACATACCAAAATCGCTTCCCGATATTTGGGTGGAATGGGGGTCAGGGGAAACATGTGGCGAAGAATGATGTTTTGCTCCACCGGGTCCAGGGTAAAGTCCTGCCTGGCATTCTCCAGAGCCCGGGCGGGATGGTGAAATCCGTGAAGCCGATGGGTGGGATCCGGATCGTGCCAATCATATAGAAAGTAGTCGTGGAGTAAAGCGCCCCGCAGCAGCTGCCGCCGCCGGAACCGGAGGGGCCGCAGCCCCCTGGCCAGGCAATCGCAATAATAGGCCACAGCGATGCTGTGCAGAAGGCACCGGGTGACGCCATGCTGGATATAGTGCGCTTCCTGCCCCAGTCGGGAAGCCGTTGCCACCTGGCTGACGAATCGCAGAAAATCTTCTTGGTTCAAAGCTCGCCTCCCTGCTGCCGTACACCGGCTTTGAAACTGTGACGCTTGGTGTAAACGTTGTAGATGAGACCGCCGATCAAGCTGATGACCAGGGTGCCGGCAAAGACCAGAATGGCGAACCGGTAGTCCTGCCCGCCCAAGGCGTCGCCGCCAACGGTCGAGGTCACGATGGAGGGAATGCGGGCCACAGTGCTGAGGAGGATCCATTCCGACAGCTTGATTTTGGTCAGGCCCATGCAATAGCTAATCAGGTCTTTGGGCGTGCCGGGGATGAACATGAGAAGGAAGGCTATAACCCGAACTTTTTGGGTGTTCTGCATGAATTTCAGGGACTCAATTTTTTCTCTTGGGAAGTACAGCTCCAGGACCCGGACGCCCCACCGGCGGACCAGCAGAAAGACCAAAGTGCTGCCCAGGGTGGCCCCCAGCAGGCACAGCAGCGTCCCCTCCCAGGCGCCAAAGGCGTAACCTCCGGCAATTTCCAGGGGTTCTCCGGGGATGAGGGCCACCAGCACCTGGAAGATGATCATCCCCACATAGAGCACCCGCCCCCAGATTCCGTGGGTGTTGACCCACGCCCGAAAGCCGTTGGGATCCTTGGCAAACTGCACCAAGGGTTTCCCCACGAACCAGGTCACGAGGCCCATGAAAATCAGGGACAGCACGATGATCACGGTCAATAGCCGTTTTTTCTTCTTCTCAGACAGAGACATAGAGACGTCACGATTCCTTTCTGTGAGCTCCAAAGAGATGGATCGGAATCTCCCTGGGGAACGGTCTGGGCCGTTCGGGTGAGCGCTGGATCAGCTCTGGGGCGTAGGCTCCCCATCCGGGGCGGGAGGCAGGCAGTCGAAGAGGAGGACGGCTTTGAACAGGTCGCCATCTATGACCAGATTCAGCTTGCCCTTTTGCAGGGTCATGAGGGTTTTGGCGATGTTCAGCCCCAGGCCGCTGCCCTCGGTGTTTCGGGCACTGTCTCCCCGGACGAACCGCTCCATGAGCTCGTCTGCCGGCAGGTTCAGCTCTGCCCGGGAGATGTTCTTCATAGAAATCATAACCTTTTTTTCGTATTTTACTACATCCACATACACCCGAGTTCCGGCCTGGGCGTATTTGACGCAGTTGCCCAGGAGATTATCCATAACCCGCCAGAAGAGCCGTCCGTCGGCAGAGACCAGAATTTCCGGCTGCGGAGCGGTGAGGATGACAGGCAGGTTGGCCCGTTCCAGCTTTTCCTCATATTCCGCCAGTGCCTGGTTTACCAGCTCCACCACATTCACCGGGGCCAAATTCACCGGGATGTTGCCGGAGGAGGCCTTGGACATTTCCACCAGGTCTTCAGTGAGCTTTTTCAGGCGCTGGGATTGCCGGGCCAGTACCTCCAGATACTGCGCCCCTTCGGCGGGGGTGTGAGGCTTCTGGAGGAGGTCCACGTAGTTCACAATGGAGGTTAGGGGCGTTTTGATGTCATGGGAGACGTTGGTGATGAGCTCAGTTTTCATACGCTCAGACTTCAGCTGCCGCTCCACGGCCAGGCTGGCGCCCTGACTCAGGGCATTCAAATCCTGGGCGATCTGTCGGAAGGAACCGTGAAGGTGGGTGGTGTCCAGCTTCTCCTGGAGATTTCCCTGGGCCATCCGCCGGGCAGTTTCCCGCAGTTTCCCCAGGGACCAGGCGGGATACACCGTGAGAAATGCCCACAGAGCCAGGACAATCAGGAATCCCAATGGGGAAGTGTAGGGGTTGAGGCATGACAGGGTGAGAAGCCCGGCTGCGGTACTAATGAGCAGCCACTTCCAAATGACGGGAAGCATCCGAAAGACCGACCGAATGCCCCGCAGCAGGCAGCGGCAGCCCCGCAGCAGCCCAAGAAGACAATAGCCGATGATGGAGTGCCGCCACCAGTATCCCTTGCCGTATTTGACCCGGGTGGCCAGGGACAGGAGCGCCGCCATGACCAGAATGCCGCCTACGATCAGGCAGCCAATCCCAACCACCAGGGTGATCCAGCTGTCCCAATAGAAGGACTGGTCAAACAGCATGACCAAAAGGGTCAGGCCAGTGCCGATGACGGCCAGGTACAGGTCCCCGGGCAGCCGGTCCAGGGGATTTAAGAAGATGCCCTCCTGGTCGGGTCTGCGCCCGGCGGCGCTCAGCAGGTAGACCGTCAGGCAGAGGAGAGCGGCCAGGCAGACACACACCAGGACCACCAGCACAAAGCGGTACTGATACATGGCCCCCACCAGGGTGGCATATTGGGAGAAGGTGTCGTCGTAGGCCATATCCTGGAGCACATAGCCGGTGACCGAGTAGGTGCGGTTCACGGACTTCCGGTACCAGGATGTTGTGTCTACACCATACTCGATGTCCAGATCCTCCTGGAAACTGGGGGGGTCGGAGGAAGGCGGGATGACGTCTAAAATGGAAGTGACCTGGACGGTGCTGCTCTGCTGGGCCAGATAAGCCTCCCCCTGGTAGGTGGCGTGCAGGAGCTTGCCGGACTCGTCTCGGATTTCGTAGCGGTAGTTGCTGTTGCCTTTGTAATATTGGGGGTACAACTGCCAGTGACCGTCGTAGGTGTATTCGTATAGGTAGCTGGGAATTTCCTCTTCCGAAGAGCCAAGGTGCTCCTGGGCATAAGCCTGGGCGATGTTGTTGGCAATGGTGCTGCACCGCTGCTGGAGGCCCTGCTCCAGCAGATCCTCCCGGGACAGGGTGTAAGCTCCCTGGTCGGCCAGATAACAGGCGGCCACGCCGCCTGCCACCCCGGCTACCAGGGCGACCAGGAGGAGCAGAAAGCAGCCGGTTTTCAGAGCAAGGCTGTAACGCTTGTTGTACATCAGGGTTTGCCCCCCTCCATTTTATATCCCTGGCCCCAGACGACCTTCAGGTATCTGGGATCCGACGGGTTGATTTCAATTTTCTCCCGGAGGTGACGGATGTGTACCGCCACAGCCCCCTCACTGCCCAGAGGGGCCTCATTCCACACGGCCTCATAGAGAGACCGGGAGGAGTAAACCTTGCCGGGGTTGGACATGAGCAGCCTGAGAATGGCAAATTCCATGGGAGTCAGGTTGGCGGGCTCGCCGTCCACGGTGACCGACTTGGCTTCGTCGTCCAGGCAAATGCCGCCGATGGTGAGGATGCTGGGCTTCTCCGGCGCCTGACCGCCCAGGCGGGTGTACCGCCGAAGCTGGGACCGGACCCGGGCCAGGACCTCCATGGGGACAAAGGGCTTGGTGATGTAGTCGTCGGCCCCCAGATCCAGCCCCCGCACCTTGTCGATCTCGGCGTCCTTGGGGGTCACCAAAATCACCGGCACCCTGGCGGTGAGGCCGTGCTCCCGCAACTCC
>UQXI01000045.1 GCA_900544975.1 uncultured Eubacteriales bacterium | reverse complement strand
GCTGCCGCACTGCGGCAGCCCTCCATAGTCTGTGCATCGACCCTGCTTCATGGATTTGCCGTGACTGGATGGATATGGGGCCTTCAAATTTCGCCGGATTTCTGCTATAATAAAACAAAAAGAGGCAAAAGCCGTCAGGGGGAATCTGTATGTCCATCGATGTATTGCAGGAGAGAATCCGCGCCCTAAAAAATCCCACCATGGTGGGGCTGGATCCGACGCCGGAGGTGGTACCTGGGTATTTGCTGGAGGAGGCCCGGCAGGAGCTGGGGGCGACGCCTGCTGCCGCCGCTGCGGCCTATGGCCGGTTCTGCCGGGAGCTGCTGGAGGGCCTGCGGGATGTGGTCCCGGCGGTTAAGGTGCAGAGCGCCTGCTTTGATGTGCTGGGCAGCGCCGGTACTGCGGCAATGCAGGAGATTCTGGCCTATGCACGGGATCTGGGCTATTATGTCCTCCTGGACAGTATGCGGGGGGATGTGACTGACATTGCCCAGCGCTGTGCCCAGGCGGTCTTTGGCACGGTGGAGGAGGCTGGGCCGGGTTATCAGCCCTATCCCTGTGACGCCATTACCGTGAATGGCTATTTGGGAGGAGACAGCATCAAGCCCTTCCTGCCGTACTGCCGGGATGGGGGAAAGAGCCTGTTCATCCTGGTCAAAACCTCCAATCGCTCTTCGGTGGAGGTGCAGGATTTGCTCTCTGGGGGCCGGCTGGTCCACACGGCCATGGCGGACCTGGTGAATCGCTGGGGGGGAGAGCTCTGGGGCAAATACGGCTATTCCCAGGTGGCCGCCGTGGTGGGCGCGCCCTATCCGGAGATTCTCAGAAGCCTGCGGGCCAAATACGACCGGATGTTCTTCCTGGTTCCCGGCTATGGCGCTCAGGGAGGCACAGCAAAAAGTGTCCAGCACGCCTTTGACCGCTTCGGCCATGGCGCCGTGGTCTGCGCTGCCCGGAGCATTCTGGGTGCGTGGAAGAAAGACGGGGGAGAGGGCCGGGACTATGTGGAAAGGGCCGTGCAGGCGGCGGAAAAAATGAAAAAGGACCTTGGAAAATATATCGTAGTAATGTGAGGAATCCTATGACGACGATTTATCTGGTGCGCCACGGGGAGGCGGAGGGCAATGCCTTCCGCCGCATCCATGGCCAATATGACAGCTTGCTGACACCCACCGGTTTTCGCCAGGTGGAGGCGTTGGCCCGGCGTTTCCGGGAAATTCCTGTGGACGCCTGTTTTTCCAGCGATCTGACCAGGACCAGTCTGACGGCCCGGGCGGTGTACGTTCCGCAGAAGTTGCCCTTGTATCGGGACCCTGCTTTTCGGGAAATTTGCCTGGGTTCCTGGGAGGATCTGACGTTTGGCTACCTGGAGCGGTTTGAACCGGAGGCCATCGCCTGCTTCCGCAAGGACCCTGTTTCCTGGCATATCCAGGATGGGGAGGACTTTGAAACCTATACCAGCCGGTTTATCCGGGGGATGAAAGCGGCCGCTTCCCGCTTCCCGGGGAAGCGCATTGCGATTTTTTGCCACAGCGCCGTACTCCGGGGGGTGCTCATGGAGCTGTTTTTCCAGCGGGATGTGAACCGGGTTCCCTACTGCGACAATACGGCAGTGTCGAAGCTGTTTTGGGATGGGAAGACGTTTACCTATGAATTCCTGAACGACAGCAGTCACCTGCCGGAGGACTTGAAGCACACCCGTCAGGATCCCGGCGAGAGCCGAAACCTGTGGTTTCAGCCGCTGGAGGGGCGGTCAACCCAGGGCCTGCCCCAGCCGCCAGAGGGAAGCGTCTCCTATCTGGCTGTGCTGGAGGATGCCCCTGTGGGTCTGGTTAGCCTGGACCGGGCCCAGGGGCAGGTGACCAGGCTGTTTCTTCAGGAAGCATGTCGGGGGAGCGGGATGGAGGAGCAGCTTCTGGGCCAGGCGGTCAGCTGCCTGCGCAAATGGGGGCATCGCACCCTGTACATCCGCAGACAGGACGCGGAACCGGGCGGTTTCCTGGACCGGTATGGGTTCCAGACAGAGGGAGAGCGCCTGAAATATCACCTGGATTCGGGTATGTATTGCTGGAACTAGCAGCAGGGCTTTTGCAGAATGTTCCGCAAAAACCCTGCTGACAAATACAGGTTTTCCCTTGCTGTCTGCGATGCAATTACCGTCTGGAACCCTGCACCTGACCGCCGATGGTGGTGCCGGTGCTCTCAGAGGGGATGCTGCTTTCGTGGTTCTCGGTGCTGCCGGTACCGTTGGGATGGCCGGTCTCCGTGTGGTTTTCTGAGGCGCCGGTGTTGTCGGTGGGGTTGTGCGGTCCGGTGGATTCGTTGCCGGTGTGCCGACTCTCCCCGGTTGCGTCGTTGATTGTGGGAAGGGTAGCTACGTTGGTGCCGTTGGTTCCATCCACGATACCGTCATTTCTCCTCGAGACATTGCCGTTGTCACAGCCAGTGAGGAGCAGAGCCGCCAGAGCCAGTGCCATGGTCAAAATCGATGCTTTTTTCACTGAAATTCCTCCTTTCCATTCTGACTGGGGTAGTATTTGCAGGTTTCAGAATTTTCATACGGAAATCTGGGGGAAATTCATAGCCGGTCAGGCTGGCAGAGATGGAAATGTTTGGCAGATTGGTTGGAACGCAGAATTTTCGGACCTGGAATGGCGTTGCCTTTGTAATTTTACCTGGGAAAAATCCGAATCCGGGTTGCTATTTCGGGCGGAACCCTGTATAATGAAAACGTTGAAAAAAAGAGAAGGAGACTGGCAATGAAGAAAGTTTCGGTCAAAAAAGGAGCCGCCTGTATGGCTTGTCTGGAGTGTGTCCGGGCTTGTTCAGAGGCCTTCTACAAGGAATTCCATCAGGATAAGGCCTGTATCCAAATTGTGGAAAAGAACGGAGCCCCGAAGCCTCTGACCTGCATCCAGTGTGGCAAGTGCGCCAAGGCATGTGAGGCCGGCGCCATTACCCAGAATCCCAAGACGGGTGTGTACATGATCAACAAAAAGCTCTGCACCGGCTGTGGGAAGTGCGCAGAAGTCTGCCCCTTCCACGTCATGGTTTCCCCTGCTGTTTCCGGCGCCACAGCAGGCAAGTGTATCGCCTGTGGCATTTGTGTCAAGAGCTGCCCCATGGAGATCCTGGAGATTGTGGAAAAATAGTCCATAAAAAAACCTCCCGCCACAACATGGCGGGAGGTTTTTTATCCAGGGGGGATGGGCAAAAGTTTCCGACGATTTTTGGTATTTAAGTGCCCCCTTATCAGGCAGATGAGGCGTGTTTTACGGCAACGCTGAAGAGTCCATTTATGCACTGCATTGGTATCTCGCTGTAGGGGCGGACCTATGTGTCCGCCCGTGGTAGGCATTGCGCATTCGCCGAACATGGATGGGAAATGTACGATGTTTCCTCCGTGCGGACACACGGGTCCGCCCCTACGGGGAATCGGGAGGATGGGCAAAAGTTCCCGACGATTTTTGGTAGTTTAGTGCCCCCCTTGTCAGGCAGATGAGGCGTGTTTTACGGCAACGCCGAAGAGTCCATTTATGCACTGCATTGGTATCTCACTGTAGGGGCGGACCTATGTGTCCGCCCGTGGTAGGCATTACGTATTCGCCGAACATGGATGGGAAACGTACGATGTTTCCGCTGGGCGGACACACGGGTCCGCCCCTATGGGGAATCGGGAGGATGGGCAAAAGTTTCCGACGATTTTTGGCGTTTTGATGCCCCCCTGCCAGGCAGATGAGGCGTGTTTTACGGCAACGCTGAAGAGTCTATTTATGCACTGCATTGGTATCTCGCTGTAGGGGCGGACCCATGTGTCCGCCCGTGGTAGGCATTGCGCATTCGCCGAACATGGGTGGGAAACGTACCATGTTTCTACTAGATGGACTCGTGGGCTCCCCGCACAGCAAAACGGAAATGCAAAATAATTGGCCGGAGGGGTCAGCCTTTGGATGCATCCTGGACTGGATCGAGGGAATGCAGCTGCTCTGGTGGCAAATGATTTTCCCTGGATGCATCCCGCTTTTTCTAATTTTCCCTTGCTATTGGATGCGGCATCCGCTATAATAATTGGGATAATAGGCTTTTTGTGTGTTGGTTGGCATCGCGTTGCCCCACGGCCTCATTGGGATATTCGGCTGTATGGCAGCCAGGAGGGAGTATCATATATGAAGGCACTGCTCGAAAGTTTCAATGAGTTCATCCGGCTGCTGCAGACCATGCAGCTGGCGGATGTGATAGACATTTTACTGGTGACCTTTTTGGTATACCATGGAATTCAGATGATTCGCACCAGCAACACGGCCCGGATTGCCAAAGCCGTGATTTTTCTGTTGCTGCTGTCCTGGGTAACGGATTTGCTGGAGATTCATGTTTTAAATTATTTGCTGGGTCGGGTTCTGGAGTTGGGGCTCATTGCCCTGGTGGTGCTGTTCCAACCGGAGCTCCGCCGGGCGGTGGAGAAGGTGGGCGGCGCCAGCTTGAAGGAGCTGATCAGTCCCAGGGAGCGCAGCAAGGAAATCAATGACGTCATCGCCCAGACAGTCATGGCCTGCGAGGCCATGGCCCGGGAAAAAGTCGGTGCATTGATGGTATTTGAGCGGGCCAGCCGACTGGATGAGTATTTCAAAACCGGGACGCTCATTGACGGCCGGGTTTCTGAGCAGCTGATTCGGAATATCTTTTTCCCGAAAGCGTCTCTTCACGACGGCGCCATGATCATTCGGGACGGCCGGGTGACGGCGGCGGGCTGTGTCCTGCCACTGTCTGAGAACAACCACCTGAGCGCCGACTTGGGCACCCGCCACCGGGCCGGCGTGGGAGTCAGCGAGCTGACGGATGCCGTGGTGGTGATTGTCTCCGAGGAGACCGGTACCATCTCCGTGGCGGTAGGCGGCATGCTGAAGCGGCACCTAGCCCCCCAGACGCTGCAGCGCCTGCTCACCAATGAGCTGGCGCCGGCGGAGGAGGAGGGAAAGAAGAAGGTCCCTCTGCCGCACTGGTTCAAGGGAAAGGGTGGAAAGGATGAGCGCCATGAAAAGTAAGTTACCTGCTCTGCTGCTGTCACTGGTTGTGGCCATGGGACTGTGGCTCTATGTGGTCACCTCTGTCAGCCCGGAAAGTGACCAGATTTATTCCGGTATCCCGGTGGTGTTTGAGAATGAAACCTCCCTGCTGGACCGGGAGCTCATGCTGGTGTCCGGGGAGAATGCCACAGTGTCGGTGCGCCTGTATGGTAAGCGGGCCAACTTAAATCGGCTCAATGCTTCTAATATCATTGTGACGGTGGACCTGAGGGCCGTGACGGAGCCGGGAAAGTATGAGCTGGAGTATAAGGTCTCCTATCCCTCAGGCATCACCAACGTCAGCCTGGACAAGCGGGTGACGCCCACCGTCTCGGTGGAGGCGGTGCGGTTTGAAGAGAAGGATGTGCCGGTGAAGCTGGTGTTTCAGGGAAAGCAGGAGGAAGGCCTGATTCTGGACCAGGAGCAGGCGGTGCTCAGCGCGTCGACCGTCCATGTCTCCGGGGCCAAGGATGAGGTGGACCAGGTGGCAATGGCGGGCATTGTCATTGACCGCACCGGCCTGCGGGAGAATTTGGTGGGCGACTTTGTGTATACGCTTATGGACCAGAATTCCCAGCCGGTGGACGTCCCCCATGTGCAGACGGATACCGGGGAAATTCACCTGGAGCTGCCGGTGGAGCACATCAAGGAAGTCCCCCTGCGGGTGGAGCTGGTGGACGGCGGCGGCGCCCGGGCAGATATCAATGCGGTCTGCAAAATTGAACCGGAAACCATCAACATTTCCGGCTCTGAGGAGGCGCTGAAGTCCGTGACGGAGGTGCTCCTGACCAGCATCAATTTGGGCGAGGTGGATACGACCAAGGGTCTGGAGACTTCGGTGGAAATCAAGCTGCCAGACAACCTCACAGACCGTTCCGGCGTCACGGAGGCCAAGGTCACGGTGCAGCTTAGAGGCCTTATGACCAAGACCCTGACCCTGACCCGGGATCAGATTGAGCGGCTCCATGTGCCAGAGGGGATGCGGGCGGACATTTTGACCCAGATGCTGGATGTGACCTTCCGCGGTCCTGCGTCGGATCTGGAAACCTTGACGGTGGAGGATGTCATCCCCACGGTGGACTTTTCCGAGGCCAAGGCCGGCACATATACCCTGCCGCTGTCCTTTACCATCAACGGAACAGACCGGGTGGGGGCATATGGCAACAAGTACAACGTGACCGTGATGCTCTCGGAAGCAAGCAGCGCCCAGACGGAGCCGGAAACGGGGGAGTGAGACCGGGATGGAACAGATCGTCACAGTCCGCGCCCTGTATGACGACGGTACGGCAGAGATTGTGTGCCGCCGGGCTTCGGCTTGCAGCGGAGACTGCGGCCACTGCGGCGGCTGTACAGATGCCCAGACGGTGCTGGCCCGGGCGAATAATCCCATAGGCGCCAAACCCGGGGACCGGGTGGTGGTGCAGTCTGCCTCCAGCCAGGTGCTGGGCGCGGCGGTGGTGGTGTATCTGCTGCCCTTGCTGCTCCTGCTGGGGGGATATGGCTTGGCCCGGGGCGTGGGCGCGGCGGTTGGATTTGCCCTGGGGCTCCTCCTGGCGGTCTGGATGGACCGGCGGCGGGCTCGGAAGGGCAGGCTCCTTTACACCGTTTCGTCTTTTGCAGAGGATCCTCGGGAAGAACCATGAGGGAATCGTTGCTCCTGGCGTTGCCGGAGCAGTGGGAAAAATCGAATGAGAAGGGAACTATGACCTTGATGAAAAGTATGACCGGCTATGGCCGGGCGGTGGAGACCGCGATGGGTCGGGAATTTACCGTGGAAGTGCGGGCGGTGAACAACCGCTATCTGGACTGCACCGTGAAGTTGCCCCGGAGCCTGACTTTTGCAGAGGACAGCGTGAAGCAGCGGGTGAAGTCCGCAGTGGCACGGGGAAAGGTGGATGTGCTCGTTTCTGTGGGCGCCGCCTCCGGTGACCCGGTTCAGGTGAGCCTAAACCGGCCGGTGCTGGAGGGATACCTCCAGGCGATGCGGGCCATGGTGAAGGACTATGGCGTCCGGGATGACATCAGCGCCGCGGCCCTGGCCCGGCTGCCGGAGGTCTTCCTGGTGGAAAAACCCAAAGAGGACGAGGACCAGCTCCTTTCCGCGCTGCTTCAGGTGGTGGATCGGGCGCTGGCTGCCTTTGACGCTATGCGCGTGGCGGAGGGCGCTGCCATGGAGGCGGATTTGCGCAGCCGCCGGCAAACCATTTTGGAGCTGGTGGCCCAGGTGGAAGCGGGTTCGCCCCAGACCGTGGCCGACTACCGGGCGCGGCTGGAGGCCAAAATGCAGGAGGTCCTGGAGCGCACAGGGGTGGATGAGAGCCGGATTCTTCAGGAGGCGGCGATTTTCGCCGACAAGGTGGCGGTGGATGAGGAGACGGTTCGCCTCCGCAGCCATTTGGCCCAGATGGAGGCCATGCTGTCCGCCGGTGGGCCCATGGGCCGGAAGCTGGATTTCCTTCTGCAGGAGATGAATCGGGAGGCCAACACCATCGGTTCCAAATGCACGGATCTGCGGCTGGCCCAGGTGGTCGTGGAGATCAAGGCGGAGCTGGAGAAAATCCGGGAACAGATCCAGAATATGGAGTGAGGTAGCGTATGCAGCTGATCAACATCGGATTTGGGAATATGATTTCTTCTGCCCGGCTGCTGGCCATTGTGAGTCCGGATTCCGCCCCCATTAAGCGGATGATTCAGGAGGCGAAGGACCGGGGGATGCTCATTGACGCCAGCTTTGGCCGCCGAACCCGTTCCGTGGTGGTCATGGACACGGATCATGTCATTTTGTCTGCCATCCAGCCGGAGGCTCTGGCGGCCCGGGCATCCGGTGGGGCAGAGGACGTCAAGGAGGAGGAACTATGAGCCAGGGAACTCTGTTGATTCTGTCCGGCCCCTCCGGGGCAGGGAAGAGTACGGTCATCCATCGGATTCTGGAGCGACATCCGGACTTCTTCTTCTCCGTGTCCGCCACCACGCGGCAGCCCAGAGGGAGCGAGAAGGACGGAGTGGACTACCATTTCATTACGCCTGCCCAGTTTGAAGATATGATTGCCGGGCAATCACTTTTGGAGTATAATCACTACGCCAGCGGGGATTATTACGGTACCCCAGGGGAGCCGGTGCGTCAGGTGCTGGCCCGGGGGGGCACGGTGCTTCTGGATGTGGAGCCCAATGGGGCGTTCCAGGTCCGGGAGAAGCTGCCGGAGGCAGTGATGATCTTTCTGGCGCCCCCCAGCATGGCGGAGCTCCGCCGCCGTTTGGAGTCCCGGGGGGATACCTCGCCGGACAAGATTGAGAAGCGGCTGAAGCAGGCCCATTGGGAGCTGGCCCAGGCGCCTTCCTATTCCTATCTGCTGGTCAACGATCAGGTGGATGGATGTGTGGCCCGGTTGGAGGCCATTTTGCAGGGCGGCCCGGAGGCCGACGCCTGCCGTTATGAAAACCAAAGCGAAGTGGAAATTTTGAAGGAGGTCCTTTCTCATGCTGTATCCCCCCATGTCTGAACTCTTGAAGCACATTCCCAGCCGGTATCTTCTGGTGAACGTGGTGGCCCGCCGGGCCCGCCAGATTGCCATTGAGGCGGAGGCCAATGGCATTGCCCTGGAGGACAAACCCGTCACGCTGGCCATTCACGAGGTGGCCAGCGGCGAACTGACAGCCAGTTTGAAAGACGAATACACCAAGTGACCGGTACCGGTTTTCCCGGTGCATTCCCGGTACCGGGACGGGCGGACACATGGGTCCGCCCTGCCGGCAGGCGGCAAAGAAGATGAGGAGCGGGAGGTGCTGTCTTTGATTGCGAAGATTGCTGTCTCGGCGGCGGTTTACGCCATTGACAAGCCCTATAGCTATGTGGTGCCGCCGGGAATGACCTTGCTGCCGGGGGTGCGGGTGATGGTACCCTTTGGACGGGGAAACCGGAGCACGGAAGGGATGGTGCTGTCCCTGGAAGAGGGAGACGAGGCGGAGCTGAAATGCGTGGACCGTGCGCTGGACCCGGAGCCAGTGCTGGACGACGCCATGCTCCGCCTGGCTGCTTTTGTGCGGGAACGGTATTTCTGTACCTTTTATGCGGCCCTTCGGGCGGCCCTTCCGGTGGGGCTTTGGTATCAGGTTCAGGACACCTTTACCCTGGCCAGCGGCAAGCCCTGGGAGGGAAAGACCGTCCGGCAAGCAGATGCCCAGCGGGTGCTGGCGCTGCTGGAGGATCTGGGGGGCGCGGGGAGCTACAGCGCCCTTCGGAAGGCCTTTACCGAGGAGGAACCCCTGCAGGCGGCGTTGCGGTATCTCCTGAGGAAAAAATGGATCACAACCCAATCAGACTTCCTGCGCAGAGCCGGAGACAAAACCGAGCGCATCGCGGTACTCTCCGCTTGTGCAGAGGAAGCTATGGACTATGCCCGCCGGAAGGCCAAGTCTGCCCCCATGCAGGCGGCCCTGCTGGAGCTGCTGTGCAGCCTGGGCTCCTGTACGGTGAAGGAGCTGTGTTACTATACAGGGGCCACGGCTGCGGTGGTGCGGCGGCTGGAGAAGCTGGGGTACCTTTCGCTCCAGGACCGGCCAGTGCTCCGCTGCCGGGAGATTGTTCCGGCGAAGCAGGAGGGGCCACTGACCCTAAACGCCGCTCAGGCGGCCGCCTATGACGTCCTGGCGGGCAAACTGGAGGAGGATGGGCCGGGAGTGGCCCTGCTGTACGGCGTCACCGGCAGCGGAAAGACGGCGGTGTATTTGAAGCTCATTGCCCGGTGCCTGGAGATGGGAAAAGAGGCCCTTCTGCTGGTGCCGGAGATTGCCCTGACACCCCAGCTCCTCAGCCTTCTGGCGGCCCATTTTGGCAAGCATGTGGCGGTGCTTCACAGCAGCCTGCCTCCCGGGGAGCGGTACGACCAGTGGCGGCAGGTCCGGCAGGGACAGGCCAAGGTGGTGGTGGGTACCCGCTCCGCCGTGTTTGCACCCTGCCGGAATTTGGGTATCATAATTCTGGATGAAGAGCAGGAGCGCTCCTATCAGTCGGAGAATACCCCCCGCTACTGTGCCCGTGAGGTGGCCATCTTCCGGGGAAGCCGGGAGAAAGCGCTGGTGCTGCTGGGTTCCGCCACCCCGTCGGTGGAAACCATGTACCGGGCCAGAGCCGGCATGTACACCCTCTGCTGCCTCACAGACCGGTTCAACGGCATGGACCTGCCCCAGGTCCAGCTGGTGGACATGAAGGAGGAGATCCGGGCGGGCAATGATTCGGTGCTCAGCCGCCCGCTGCTGCAGGCCATGGAGGAGACCATGGCCCGGGGAGAGCAGACCATACTCTTCCTGAACCGCCGGGGCGCCAGCCGGATGCTCCAGTGCGTCAGCTGCGGCCAGGTGCCGGAGTGCCCCCGGTGCAGCGTGCATCTCACGTACCACAGCGCCAACCGCCGGCTGATGTGCCATTACTGCGGCTTTTCCCAGCCGGTTCCCGACCGTTGTCCCCAGTGCGGGGGGCCGCTGAAGCAGGTGGGGGCCGGAACCCAGAAGGTCCAGGCGGAGCTGGAGGCATATTTTCCCGGCATTCAGGTGGCCCGGATGGATGCGGATACGGTGAACGCAGTCAACACCCATGAGAAGATTCTGGAGCGATTCCAGCGGGAGAACCTGCCGGTGCTCCTGGGAACGCAAATGGTGGCCAAGGGGCTGAATCTGGAGCGGGTGACGCTGGTGGGGGTCCTGGACGGGGACTTGTCCCTCTATGTGGATAGCTATCGGGCGGCGGAGACCACCTTCAACGTGCTCACCCAGGTGGTTGGCCGGGCAGGCCGAGGCCAGCGTCCGGGCCGGGCCCTGATTCAGACCATGACCCCGGAGCACCGGGTGATTCTTCTCGCGTCCCGGCAGGACTATGACGGGTTTTATGACCTGGAGGTGGGCCTGCGGGAGGCCAAGGGCTGCCCCCCCTTCCGGGATCTTTATACCATTACGTTTTCCGGTCCCGATGAGGGGCAGGTGCTTCGAGGGGCCGCGCTGTTTCGGGACAGCCTCCTGAGCTGCCTGGAGACCGCCCCCTACCGGGGGCTGTCCTGCCACGTTTTGGGGCCGGCTCCTGCGGCTGTGGCGAAAATCAACTATCACTTCCGCTACCGGCTGACCCTCCGGACTCCCAAGAGCCGGGAGGTACACCGGCTGCTGGCCTATTTGCTCCGGCAATTTGCCCGGGACCGGGCCAATCGGGGTGTTTCGGCATTTGCAGAGATCAACGGATACAACTGAAAAGTGAGGATATTGGTATGGCATTGAGAAAGATTATGACGGAAAAAGAACCGGCGCTGCACAAGGTGTGCCGCCCGGTGACGGAATTCAACGGCCGGCTCCACCGGCTGCTGGACGACCTGTGCGACACCCTGGAGGATGCCGGCGGAGCGGGTTTGGCGGCTCCTCAGGTGGGCATTTTGCGCCGGGTGGCCGTGGTGGACATCGGAGAGGAAATGCTGGAGCTGGTGAATCCGGAGATCCTGGAGCAGTCCGGGACCCAGGACGGCCCGGAGGGCTGCCTCAGCGTCCCCGGCAGATGGGGTCAGGTGGAACGCCCCAACTATGTGAAGATTCGGGCGCAAGACCGGTTCGGCAATTGGTTTGAGGCGGAGGGAGAGGCGCTGATTGCCCGCTGCTTCTGCCATGAGCTGGAGCATTTGGACGGGCACTTGTACACGGAAAAGGTCTCCCGTTTTCTGACGGAAGAGGAAATTGAGCAAATGTGAGGAGGAATCCTATGCGCGTTGTATTTATGGGCACACCGGAGATTGCCGCCACCTGCCTGGAGGGACTTCTCACCGGGGGATTTGATGTGGTGGCGGTGTATACCAAGCCGGATACCCCCCAGAACCGGGGGATGAAGCTGACCCAGTCCCCGGTGAAGCAGCTGGCCCAGGCCCATGGGGTCCCGGTCTACCAGCCCGCCGGCTTCCGGGATGCGGCCAGGGTGGAGGAGCTGCGGGCTCTGAAGCCGGATGTGATTGCGGTGGTGGCCTACGGCCGGATTTTGCCTCAGGCCGTGCTGGATATTCCCTCCCGGGGCTGCATCAACATTCATGCCAGCCTGCTGCCTGCGCTGCGGGGCTCCGGCCCCGTGCAATGGGCGGTGCTTCGGGGGCTGGAAGAGACCGGGGTCACGGCCATGTATATGGCGGCGGAAATGGACGCCGGGGATATGATTGCCACCCGGCGGACGCCCATTGATCCCAATGAAAACGCCCAAAGCCTGCTGGACCGGCTGGCAAAGCTGGGGGCGGAGCTGCTGGCGGAGACCTTGACCCGTCTGGCCCAGGGGCCTGTGGCGGCCACGCCTCAGGATCACACCAAGGCCACCTTTGCGCCGATGCTCACCAAGGACCTGTGCCCCATTGACTGGTCCAGGACGCCCCGGGAGATCTGGAACCACATCCGGGGCCTGGACCCCTGGCCTGTGGCCACCATGGAGCTGCAGGGCAAGCGCTTTCGGGTTTACAAGGCGGTCCCCCTGGCGAAAACCACAAACCGGACCCCAGGCACGCCCCTGGCCGTGACCCGGACCGGCCTGGAGATGGCCTGCGGCGAGGGCGGCGTGCTGGAGATCCAGGTTTTGCAGGCCGACGGGGGCAAGCGCATGGCCGCGCCGGACTACTTCCGGGGCCATCCCTTGGCCCTGTAAGGAGGCGCTATGGCTGCAAGACAGACGGCTTTAGGCGTGCTCATTGCCTGCCGGAAGCAAGGGGCCTGGTCCGACGGTGTGATGAAGGAATATGCCCAGCGGGACCGGCTGGACCGGCGGGAGGCTGCCTTGGCCGCCCGGCTGTGCTACGGCGTACTGCAGAACCGGATGCTCCTGGACTACTACCTGAGCCAGCTGGTGCGAGGCCGGCTCCGGGACTTGCAGCCGGTGGTACTGGACATTTTGCGTTTGGGCCTGTATCAGATTTTATGTATGGATAAGATCCCGGACTCTGCCGCCGTCAATGAGGCGGTGGAGCAGGGGAAAAAATACGCCAATTCCAGGGCGGCGGGCCTCATCAACGGGGTGCTTCGCAGCGCCATCCGCCGCCGGGGCGCTCTGGAGGAGCCCCGGGATTTGGCCACCCGGTACAGCCACCCCCAGCCCCTGGTGGAGCTGCTGGCCGGGGAAATGGAGCCGGAGGACCTGGAGCGGGTGCTGGCGGCGGACAATCAAGCGCCGGAGACGGTGCTCCAGGCCAACCCTCTGGCAGGGGATCCAGGGGAGCTTCCCGCCGCCATCGAAAGCGCCGGGGGCAGCTGTGTGCCGCACCCTTGGCTGGAGCGCTGCTTCCTGATCGCCGGAGCGGGCAGTCTGGAGCGGCTGGAGGCGTACCGGCAGGGCCGGTGCTATGTCCAGGACGCAGCCTCCCGGCTGGCGGTCCGGTGCGCCGGGGTGCAGCCGGGCATGCGGGTTCTGGACAGCTGCGCGGCCCCCGGGGGCAAGAGCTTTGCCGCCGCCATGGATATGGGGGGACAGGGGCGTCTCATTTCCTGTGACATCCATCGGCACAAGCTGACCCTCATCCAACAGGGGGCGGCCCGGCTGGGCCTTTCCTGCATTGCAACCCGGCTGCAGGATGCCCGGGAGCCGGTTCCGGAGTGGGAAGACGCCATGGACCGGGTGCTGGTGGACGCGCCGTGCAGCGGCCTGGGCATCATCCGAAAGAAGCCGGACATCCGGTACAAGGACCTGGCCGGGACGGAGGCGCTTCCCCGGCTGCAGCTGGAGATTTTGAACTGCCAGGCCCGGTATGTGAAGCCCGGCGGGGCGCTCCTCTATTCCACCTGCACCATCCTGCGCCGGGAAAACCGGCAGGTGGTTCAGGTATTTTTGGAGCATCATCCGGATTTCTTCCTCATCCCGCTGGAACTGCCCGGGGGAATTCCGGAGGAGTCTGTGGGGATGGTGACGCTACTGCCGGGGAAATTTGACACAGACGGATTTTTCATCTGTAAAATGGGGAGGCGGCCATGAGAGAGGACATCAAATCCATGACCCTGGAGGAGCTCCGGGGCGCCATGGCGGCGCTGGGCCAGCCTGCCTTCCGGGCCGGGCAGATTTATACATGGCTGCACCGGGGAGCGGTCTCCTTTCAGGAGATGACCAACCTGTCCAAGGACCTGCGGCAGCAGCTGGAGGCCCGCTATGAGATCACGGCGCCCCAGGTGGTGCGCAAACAGGAGTCCCGGAAGGATGGGACGGTGAAATACCTGTGGCGCCTGGCCGATGGCAACTGTGTGGAGACGGTGCTGATGCGATACCACTATGGCAACAGCGTCTGCATCTCCTCGGAGGTGGGCTGTCCCATGGGCTGCGCCTTTTGCGCCTCCACCCTGGGAGGCTTGGTGCGCCGTCTGCGGCCGTCGGAGATGCTGGACCAGGTGCTGTTTACCCAGTTGGATTCCGGACTGCCCATTTCCCACATTGTGCTCATGGGCATTGGCGAGCCGTTGGACAATTTTGAGACGGTGCTTCACTTCCTGGAGCTGGTGAACAGCCCCCAGGGGATGAACATCGGCATGCGTCACATCAGCCTGTCCACCTGCGGTCTGGCGCCCAAGATCCGGCTGCTGGCGGAGAAGAAGCTGCAGCTCACCCTGTCGGTTTCCCTCCACGCGCCGTCGGACGAGATCCGGAATACCATCATGCCGGTGAACCGGGCCTATCCTGTGGAGATGCTGCTGGAGGCCTGCCGGGACTATTATGCAGCCACTGGCCGTCGGATTTCCTTTGAATATGCCATGATTGACGGGGTCAACGACACCCCCGCCTGCGCCCGTCTGCTGCTGCAGCGGTTGAAGGGGCTGCCTGCCCACGTGAATCTTATCCCCCTAAACGAGGTGGCGGAGAGTCCGCTACACCCCAGCTCCCGCCAGGCGGTGCAGCAATTTCAGCGCATTTTGGAGGAAGGCGGCCTCACCGCCACGGTCCGCCGGACCCTGGGCGGGGACATTGACGCCTCCTGCGGCCAGCTGAGAAGAAAATTTGAGGCGGAGAAAACCCCTTCCCGGCGATGATTTGCAGCGTTTTCTGTGGGCAAAACCTGCCTGCTCCAAGTGATTTGGGTGAAAACTGGGAGCGCACGGGGAATTTTCCACAGCAATTGCCGTGGAAATGATTGCAATGCCGGGGAAAAACTGATACAATTTAAACAAACAACGAAGGGAGGTCCGGCCATGCAGGCATGGGGACTGACAGATCCCGGCTGTGTCCGGGTCCAGAACCAAGATGCATTTCAGATTCGTCCATTTGGAGAAGACAGTGTGCTCTGCGCCGTCTGCGACGGTATGGGCGGGGCCAAGTCTGGCAATGTGGCCAGCTCCCTTGCCCTGGATGTGTTTATCCAGGAGGTAGATCGTCTCCGCAAGCCGGGCATGACCCAGGAGCAGGCGGGGCAGATGTTCCGCGACGCGGTGGGCCTGGCCAACGCCACGGTCTATGACCAGTCCCGGCAGTTCGAGGAGTTTGAAGGAATGGGCACCACCCTGGTGGCGGCCTATGTGGAGCAGCAGATGGCGGTGATTGCCAATGTGGGCGACAGCCGGTGCTATTTCCTCAACCGGGAGGGGGTCCGGTGCCTCACCACCGATCACTCACTGGTGCAGCTCATGGTCCAGCGGGGGGAGCTCTCCCGGGAACAGGCGAAGAACTACCCGGGGAAAAACCTGATCACCCGGGCCATTGGCACCGAGTCCGGGGTGGAGTGCGACCTCTTTTATCAGCCGGTGCAGAAGGGGGACTGTCTCCTGCTGTGCAGCGACGGCCTGTCCAACCTGCTGGATGATCAGGAAATTCTCTTTGAGGTGGTCCACGGAGTGAACAAGCAGCTGTGCTGCCAGCGTCTGCTGGGGATCTGCCGGGAGCGGGGTGCGCCGGACAATGTGACCAGCGTCCTGATTGTGATTTGAGATTACAAAGAGACACGGAACAAGAAAGGAGTTCTCTTTTATGGATAAATACATAGGCCGCCTCCTGGATAACCGGTATGAGATTCTGGATGTCATCGGTACCGGCGGTATGGCCGTGGTGTATCGGGCCAGGTGTCACCGGCTGAACCGGTTGGTTGCCATTAAGATTTTGAAGGAGGAATACTCACAGGATGAGGAATTCCGCCGCCGGTTCCATGCCGAGTCCCAGGCCGTGGCCATGCTGAACCATCCCAACATTGTGAATGTATACGATGTGTCCACCAATGGCGATGCGGACTACATTGTGATGGAGCTGGTAGACGGCATCACCCTGAAGCAGTATATGGAACGGCGGGGCGGGTACCTCAACTGGAAGGAATCCCTCCACTTTGCCATGCAGATTGCCAAGGCGTTGGAGCATGCCCACAACCAGGGAATTGTCCACCGGGACATTAAGCCCCACAACGTGATGATCCTGAAAAACGGCTCGGCCAAAGTGACGGATTTTGGCATTGCCCGGATCATGTCCTCCCAAAGCACCCTCACCAAGGAGGCCCTGGGTTCGGTGCACTACATCTCCCCGGAGCAGGCCAAGGGCGGCCGGGTGGACAACCGGTCGGACCTCTACTCCCTGGGGGTTGTGATGTATGAAATGCTCACCGGCCGGCCGCCTTATGACGGGGAGTCTCCGGTGGCGGTGGCTCTGAAGCACATCAACGGCGGCGCAGCCATGCCCAGCACCATCAACCCCAACATCCCCGGCGGTCTGGAACAGATCATCATGCACGCCATGGAGGTGGATCCGGCCCGGCGCTATGCCTCTGCCACGGAGATGTTGTATGACATGGAGGAGTTCCGGAAGAACCCCAACACCCTCTTCTATTTTGACGAGGCGGTGCAGACCAGAGTGGCCGCCCCGGTGGGAGCCGCCTCGGCCCAACAGCCCCGCCGCCAAGCGCCCCGCTCTGCCGCAG
>UQXI01000044.1 GCA_900544975.1 uncultured Eubacteriales bacterium | reverse complement strand
CGAAGAAATTCCCATGATAGCGCAGTTTTCGCCGTAAGGCGGAAACGGAGCGGTCCTGAGAATTTCTAAACTGACCATCGCATATACGGCAAAAGCATAAAGCACCAAGTTCGCAACCAACCCCGGGGCCGAGTCCAGCGGAGCGAGTCGGTCCCGGAAGCGAAGAAATTCCCATGATAGCGCAGTTTTCGCCGTAAGGCGGAAACGGAGCGGTCATGGGAATTTCTGAGCTGGCACCCCCGGCGAGACTCGAACTCACTACATTCCGCTTAGGAGGCGGACCCTCTATCCTGGTGAGGTACGGGGGCTTAGGGAAGCATGTCAGGCTTTGCCGGACCAAAATATTGTAACGGATACGGGGTGCCCTGTCAAGCTTCCGGCAAAAAAACAGGGCGACATTCGCTATGATAGGGTGGCATCGTAAATGGCGTTTTTCGGAAGACCGGTTTCCTGCGCCGCCCGCCGGGCGGCGTCTTTGCGGGACAGACCCCCTTCCATCAGCGCCTGGGCCCTCCGGGCGGCTTCTTCCAGGGTACAGGCGGGGGCGCTCTCCGGCGCTGCGCCCGCCAGGACCAGCACAAACTCGCCTTTGGGGGGCGTCTGGCGGTACAGCGCGGCGGCTTCCCCCAGGGTGGTGCGGAGCACCTCCTCATGGAGCTTGGTCAGTTCCCGGCACAGGGAAATCCGGCGGTCCGGTCCAAAGACGGCCGCCATGTCCTCCAGGGTGGCCAAGAGCTTGTGGGGCGCTTCGTAAAATACCATGGTGCGGGTCTCGCCCCGCAGGGCGTCCAAATGCTGGTTCCGACTTTTTTTGGCTGTGGACAAAAACCCCTCGAAGGTGAACCGCCCTGTGGGCAGGCCGGAAATGCTGAGGGCGGTAATCACAGCGCAGGGGCCGGGAATGGCAGATACGGGGATGCCCGCTTCGGCACATTGCCGGACCAGATCCTCCCCCGGGTCGGAGATGGCGGGAGAACCGGCGTCTGAGACCAAGGCGCAGACCTCTCCGGCCTGAATCCGTTCCAAAATTCTCCCGCTGCGGGAGGCCTTGTTGTGCTCATAATAGCTCACCAGAGGCTTTTTCAGCGCCAGATGGTTCAAAAGCTTGAGGGTAACCCGGGTATCTTCTGCGGCAATGAAATCCGCCTGAGCCAGAATTTCCCGACAGCGGGTGGAGATATCCCCCAGATTTCCAATGGGGGTAGGAACCAAATACAGCATTCCAGGCATAGTCAGTCTCCTATGTGGTAGATTTCCCGGTACCGGGATGTGGGGGAGCCGTCAGCATGGAACAGGATGAGGTCCGGCAGCAGGCACAGCCCCGGCTTCGCCCCCCGGCGGCATTGGAGCAGAACCAAACTGGCCGGAGCGTCGGGCTTGTGACGCACCAGCTGCATCCGCTTGGGCTCCAGACGCCATTGACGGCCCAGAGCCATGAGATCGGCCAGCCGTTCCGGCCGGTGGACCAGGAAACAATCTCCGCCGAAGCGCAGGAGCCAGGCGGCAGCCTCATATACATCGGAGAGGGTGCAGGTGCGCTCCTGCCGGGCCTGGGGACCGGCCACACCGGCAGAGGGGAGCCCCCCGGAGAAATAGGGGGGATTGGAGACCACGCTGGAAAAGACGCCCCCTGGCAGCAGGGTTCGCACCTGCCGCAGATCCCCCAAGATGCTGCTGAGCCGGTCCAGCCGGTTCCTGGCAATGTTGTCCAGGGCAGCCTGATGGGCCTCTGCCTGCAGCTCAACGCCTGTGACGGTGCAGTCCGGAGCCTTGCCGCAGAGCAAAAGCCCCAAAAGGCCTCCGCCAGATCCCAGGTCGACGACACGGGCGGCTCTGGGCAGGCGGACAAAATCCGCCAGCACCATGGAATCCGTGCTCAAGGGGAACCCCCGCCCCGGTGCAAAGGTGAGGCCGCCCCAAAGTAAATCCATTGTCATAAGATGAAGTATGTGCCTGTGCCGATAGGCGGCACAGGCACGGCAGGAACAGTACCTTAGGCCTCTTCAATGGCCTCGTTGGGGCAGGCGTCGGCGCAGGTGCCGCAGTCGACACACTGATCGGCGTCGATGACATACTTGTCCTCGCCTTCCGTGATGATGCCCATGGGGCAAGCGTCGGCGCAGGCGCCGCACTTGACGCAAGCGTCAGTGATCTTGTAAGCCATACTCGTTTCCTCCAAAATGTGAATTTATGTACAGCCGGAGGCGTACATAGGTGGATGCAAGGCTATTCTAACATGTTTTTCACGAAATGCAAATGAAATTTCCGTAACATAAGAAAAAAGATGGAAACGCAGGCCAGTATATTCCGGAAACACCCTGGATAGAATCCACTGGGTGAGGTGAAAAATTTGGCAGCAGTTACCTATGAGCGAAAAACCCGGCAGCTGTTGGTCTGCGCGGCGGCGGAGGCCAGGGCGCTGGGTCACAGTTATGTGGGCAGTGAGCACCTGCTTTTGGGCCTCCTGACCCAGACGGACACCCTGGCCGGCCGGATTTTGCGGAGCGCAGGCCTTCAGGCGGAAAATCTACGGCTGATGACCGCCGCCCTGTGGGGCAGGGGCGCTCCGGGCTTGCGGCTGCCTCAGGGGCTGACGCCCCGAGCCCGGAAAATTCTGCGCCAGGCGGCGGGAGAGGCGCGCCATGTGGGTAGCCGCCGCATCCGGCCGGAGCATGTGCTGCTGGCTCTGGCCCGGCAGCAGGAGGCCTCCGGGCGACAGCTGATGGAGCTGTCCGGCGTCTGCGTGGATGGGGTGTTTACCCAAACCATTGACCGGGTGAACCGGCATCGGGAGGAAAAGCGGAAAGGGAAGGTGGAGACCACGAAACTTCTGGAACAATTCAGCGAGGACCTGCTGGAAAAGGCATCATCCATGGAACCCATCATTGGCAGAGAACGGGAGCTGGAGGCCGTCATCGGCATTTTGAGCCGGAAAAACAAAAACAATCCCGCCCTCATCGGCGAGCCCGGCGTGGGCAAGACGGCCATCGCGGAGGCCCTGGCCCAGCGGATGGTGGCGGGCCGGGTGCCGGTACAGCTCCGGGACAAGCGACTCCTGAGCCTCAACATGGCCAGCCTGGTGGCGGGGACCAAGTACCGGGGAGAGTTTGAGGAACGGGTGCGGGACCTGCTCCAGGAGATTCGCCGGGCGGGCAACATCATCCTGTTTGTGGATGAGATGCACACCATCGTGGGAGCCGGAGCGGCCGAAGGCGCCATTGACGCAGCCAACATTTTAAAACCGGCCTTGGGCCGGGGAGAGCTGCAAATGCTGGGGGCGACCACCCTGGCGGAGTACCGGAAATATATTGAAAAGGATCCGGCCCTGGAACGGCGATTCCGGCCGGTTCTGGTGGAAGAGCCCAGCCAAGAGGAGGCCCTGGCCATTTTGCGGGGGATCCGAGGCGGCCTGGAGCGGCATCACCATATGAAAATCACCGACGACGCCCTGGAAGCGGCGGTAGAGATGTCCCGCCGGTATCTGCCGGAGCTGTTCCTGCCGGACAAGGCCATTGACCTGCTGGATGAGGGAGCCGCCAGGGCCCATCTGGAGGAAATGCGGGCGGCCAAAGGCACTTACGAGCAGGAGAAGGAGTCTTTGGAGCTGGAGCTCAGCGACGCTGTCCGGGACAGCCGATTTGAGAAGGCCGCAGAGCTGCGGGATCGGATGCACTGGATGCTCAGCCGGGGCGGCGAGAAGCGAGGACGCACGGTGACGGCGGCGGACATTGCCGGGGCCGTCTCTGCCCGGACCGGAATTCCCGTGGGAAATCTGGCCATGGAGGAGCGGCAGAAGCTCCTGGGACTGGCCGACGCCCTGGCCTGCCGGGTCATTGGCCAGAGCGAAGCCGTGGAAGCCGCCGCCGCCGCAGTCCGCCGGGGCCGTAGCGGCCTGGCGGATCACAACCGGCCCATTGCCTGCATGCTCTTCACCGGGCCCACCGGCGTGGGAAAGACGGAGCTTTGCCGCGCCCTGGCTCAGGAGCTTTACGGCAGCCAGGAGGCCATGATCCGGCTGGATATGACGGAATATATGGAAAAGCAATCCGTTGCCCGCCTCATCGGCGCGCCTCCCGGCTATGTGGGCCATGAAGAGGGAGGCGTTCTGACCGAAAAGGTCCGGCGGCGGCCCTACAGCCTGATTCTGCTGGACGAACTGGAGAAGGCCCACCCGGATGTGACGGGCATCCTCCTGCAGGTGATGGAGGATGGCATTCTCACCGACAGCCTGGGACGGCAGGTGAGCTTTAAAAACACTCTGGTGGTGATGACCTCCAACCTGGGCGGTGGCAAACGGGAGGGGGAGGGCCTGGGCTTCCTGCCCGGCTCCCGGGACGACCGGGTCCAGGACTGCTTGCGGGATCACTTTACCCCGGAGTTCCTGGGCCGCATTGACAAGGTGGTGGTCTTCCATGCGTTGAACCGGGCGTCTCTGGAGCAGATTGCCAGCGGCCAGCTGGCCCAGTTGCAGGCCAGGGCGGAGAAAAACGGGCTGCACCTGCAGTTTGCACCGGAACTGGCCGGGATGCTGGCCGGCCTGTGCGGCAGCTCCGGCGCCCGCCAGATTCGGCATAATTTGCAGAACCAAATTGAAAATCCCCTGTCCCAATACCTGCTGCTGAACCCACCGGGAAATCGAATCGTGAAAATTCAGTGGGATTTCACTAAAAATCAACCAGAATTTTCCCAGGAGCGCCGGTAAACGGGCATGGACCATGGGGGGGTCCCAATCGGATCTCTTCCTGAGCCGCAGGCGAGGAATCTGCACGGTGCGGATCCTTCGCCTGCCAGATGGGATGGGAAGACAAACGTAGGGTGCGGCCTCCTGGACGCACCCTGCGCGGATCTCGGTCGGCCGGTAACAGAAGCCGAAATTGTCCCCTGTGGAGCTGTGGTGGAGTGGCGCAATGGCAGCATGACGGAAGGAATTTCCAGGTGGTTGAAAAATGACAAAATGCCACGAACATACGTTTAAAAGTTCGGGAGTTTGTAGGAAATGACCGGAAAAACCACAAAATTTTCTATCAGGTTATTGGAAAAAGAGATTGATTTTTTCCTGGCCCGGGGTTATACTACAAATACGTGGAGCGTTGGGGTAAAAATGTGGAGTAAAATGGAGCGAGGTGAGAACAATGATCGGCAAGTACACAGCAAAGGTGGACGAGAAAGGCAGATTGTTTGTTCCCGCCAAGCTGCGTGGTGAGCTGGGGGAGACGTTTTTTGTCACCATCGGCACCAATGGCGGCCGCCGCTGCCTCACAGTATATACCCAAGCCGGGTGGGAAAGTCTCTGCGCCCGGTATGACGCGCTGCCCCTGTCTCAGAAGTCCGGCACCACCAGCTTCCTGTTTTCCAATGCGGTGGAGTGCAGCCCGGACAAGCAGTTCCGCTTTCTCGTCTCCTCCAACCTCTACCAATACGCCGGCATTGACCGGGAGGTTGTGATTGTGGGCCGGGCAGGCCAGGCGGAGATCTGGGATGCCGACACCTATGCCGAATTTGAGCAGGCCATGCTGACCCCGGAAAATCTGCTCGCGTCTCTGGAGGCCATTGGATTGTAATGGAATTTCAACACAAATCCGTGCTCCTGGCCCAGTGCCTGGAGGCCCTTCGTATTCGGCCCGATGGGATCTATCTGGACGGCACCTTGGGAGGCGCAGGCCATTCCAGCCGAATTGCCCAATGTCTCACCACGGGGCGTCTCATTGGAGTGGACCGGGATGAGATTGCACTTCGCGCCGCCGGGGAGCGGCTGGCGCCATACATAGACCGCGTGACTTTGGTGCACGCCAATTTTCAGGATTTAGATCGCATTTTGCAAGAGCTGAATATTTCAGCCGTAGACGGCATCTTGCTGGATCTGGGCGTGTCCTCCCCCCAGTTGGATGACGGTCAGCGGGGCTTTTCCTACATGGAAGATGCCCCATTGGACATGCGCATGGATCGCAGCGCCGGGCTGACCGCCTATGAAGTGGTGAACGCCTGGCCCCGGGAGGAGCTGCGCCGGATTCTCTACTCCTATGGGGAGGAGCGCTATGCCCCCCAGATTGCCGCAGCCATCGACCGCCGCCGTGCCGTAGCGCCCATCGCCACCACCTTGGAGCTGGTGGACGTCATCCGCTCAGCCATGCCCCCCCAGGCCCTGCGGGAGAAGCAGCATCCGGCCAAGCGCAGTTTTCAGGCCATCCGCATTGCGGTGAACGATGAGCTCACGGCAGTGGAGCGGGTCATGGGGGACGCAATCTCCCGCTTGGCTCCGGGAGGCCGCCTGGCGGTCATCACCTTTCACTCTCTGGAGGACCGGATTGTGAAAAACGCCATGCAGGAGGCGGCCAAAGGCTGCACCTGCCCGCCGGAGTTCCCCGTTTGCGTGTGTGGGAGAACCCCCCAGGTGAAGCTCCTCACCCGCAAGCCTGTGGTTGCCGGGCAGGAGGAGCTGGAGGAAAATCCCAGAGCCCGCAGCGCCAAGCTTCGGGTTTGTGAAAAGCTTTGAATTTGATGGAAAGAGAGGGCCGCAATATGGCGCAGGACAGACGGGAAATTGAATACCGCACCCAAGGCTCTGCCGCCTACGATCCCTCTTTTTATGTGGGCGAGGAATCCACGGTCCGGCAGGCCCCAGAGCCGAAGGCCGCGCCCAAGCCCCGCCCCCGGCGCAAAAAGCAGCCGGTGGCCCGGCAGAAAATGACGGTGTCGCCCTTCGCCCTCCTGGGCATTGCGGCCTCCCTCATGATGCTGGTGCTGGTGCTCTTCGGCTATGCCCAAGTCTATGAGTCCGCCAGCCAGGTGGGAGAAATGCGGGACACCGTGGCCGAGCTGCAGGAGGAAAACCGAAAGCTGCAAAATGAGTATGACAGCAGCATCAACCTGGAGAAAATTGAAGCCAGAGCCAAGGAACTGGGCATGCAGCAGCCCACTTCCAAGCAGTCTGTGACCTTGCGAATTCCCGCAGAGGATACTGCGGTGATTGCACCGCAGGCAGCTTCCAACCCCCTCCGGGCGGCTTGGGAGGCCATTGTGGAGACGTTCCAGGGGCTGCTGGAATATTTACACTGAGCCGGACATACAGTTTCACATAGGTTTGTACGCGGTGGGCAGTGAGGCATGTCTCGCTGCCCATCCGTGTCACAGGCCTAAATCCAGAAAGTACCAGGTGGCGTTATGAAATCCAAATCCAATGCAGAGCAGGAAAAGAGAAAAAAACAGGGGAGGCAGGAGCGCATCCGGGCCGACCGTGGCATGCTGAGCCGCACCGGAGTGATTTTAATCCTGTGCGGCATTGTCGCATTTTTGCCTGTGGTGGGAATGCTCACCAATCTGATGGTCTTCCGCCACGACGAATATTCTGAAAAAGCGCTGAACAATCAGACCCGTACCACCACCGTCACCGCCTCCCGGGGCAATATTTATGACCGGAACATGAATGTCATGGCGGTATCCACCAGCGTGGAAAACGTATTTTTGGATCCCAAGGAGCTTCACGACAACAAAGTGGATTTGGACCTGGTGGCCAACACCCTGGGGGAGATTCTGAGCCTGGACCCGACCTGGATCCGGGAGCAGGCGGCGGATATCACCATGCGCTACAAAATGCTGGCCACCAAGCAGCCAGACGAAGTGACCTCCAAAATCCGGGACTTCATTGTGGAAAACGACATCATTGGCATCCACATGGAGCCGGATTCCAAGCGGACCTATCCCTATTCCAGCCTGGCGGCCCAAGTCATCGGCTTTACCAACTCCAGCAACGTGGGTGCGGAGGGCATTGAGGCCTACTACAACAACACCCTGGAAGGAACCGCCGGAAAGGTCATCACCACCAAGGGCAACTATGAGACGGAGATGCCCTATTCCTTTGAAAAATACTACGAGGCTTCCAATGGCAACAGCGTGGTGCTGACGTTGGACACCACCCTGCAATACTATCTGGAGAAAAACATGCAGGCCGCCATTGAAAAATATGACGTGCAAAACGGCGCCTTTGGCCTCATCATGAACGTGAAAACCGGAGAAGTGCTGGCCATGGCCACCCTGGGCGGCTATGACCCCAACAACTACCTGGAGATCGGCGACCCGGCGGTACAGCAGGAGCTGGACCGGCTGAAGGGCGCCTACTCCACCCTGCAGCAGGGTAGCGAAGCCTATGACAAGGCGGTCAATGCCTATCAGGAGGCGCTGGTGGCGGCACGGCTTGCCCAGTGGCGCAACCGGGTGGTCTCCGACGGCTATGAGCCCGGATCCACCTTTAAGACCATCACCATGGCCGCCGCCATTGAAGAGGGGACCACCACGGTAAACGACAGCTTCTACTGCGGCGGTTCCGAGATGTTCGTGGAGCGTGGCAACACCCCCCTGCACTGCTGGCGGCACTCCGGCCACGGGGCGGAGACCACCTTTGAGGCGCTGCAAAATTCCTGCAATCTGGCCTTCGCCCACATCGGCCTGCGGCTGGGAGGCGAGAAGTTTTACGAGTATGTCAAGGCGTTTGGCCTGCTGGAGCCCACCGGACTGGGCATGTCCGGCGAGTCCAGCGGTGTGTTCTTCCCTAAGTCTACCATCACCGATCCTACGGCCAATGGCTATGGCGCCGCCCTGATTGCCGGTTCCTTTGGCCAGACCTTTAAGGTCACGCCGGTGCAGTTGGTCCGGGCCATTTCCGCTGTGGTGAACGGCGGATATCTGATGCAGCCCTATGTGGTCAGCGAGATCCTGGACGACAACGGCAATGTGGTGGAGAAGACGGAGCCCACCGTGATCCGACAGGTCATCAGCGAGTCAACCAGCGCCATCATGCGGGATATGATCCTCTCGGTGGTGGAGCAGGGCACCGCAGGAAACGCCAAAATTGCCGGGTATTCCATCGGCGGTAAGACCGGTACATCGGAAAAGATTGACGTGTATGACGAGGAAGGCAATGGAGTCGATGACAAGATCGTGTCCTTTGTGGGCATTGCCCCCATGGACGATCCCCAGTACATTGTTTTGGTGGCGCTGGACACCCCCTCCACAGAGACGGGCTATTACATCTCCGGCGGCGTCATGGCCGCCCCCACGGTCCGGGGAGTTCTGGAGGATATTCTGCCCTACCTGAATGTGGCCCGGGATTATACCGGCGTGGACATGAGCAGCGTAGAGGTGGAGATGCCCGCCCTTGCCGGTATGACGGAGCAGGAGGCGAAGGAAGCCCTCCAGGAGGAGAGCCTGACCTATGAGCTCATCGGCAGTGGCAGCGCCGTCACCGGCCAGATTCCCCAGGCAGGAGCAAAGCTGCCGGGCAATTCGGAGGTCATCTTGTATATGGGAGAGGAAGTCCCCTCCGACATGGTGACCGTGCCGGACTTTACCGGCATGACCATTGGCCAGGCCAACCAGGCCGCGGCCAACGCAGGACTCTACATTTTGGTGAAGGGCGCCACGGAGGACAGCGGTTATGTCACAGCCACCGGCCAGGATGTGGAGGCCGGGACCTCGGTGGTGCGGGGCTCCACCATCCGGGTGGACTTTGTGGACCATACGGCCCAAGACTAAATGAAAAGGAGACGGCAACCTTGAAGCTGTCTGAATTGTTGCAGGGGGTGGAGGTGCTTGCCTCCACCGCCCCGGCCGCCTGGGAGATCACCGGGGTGGCCTATGATTCCCGCCAGGTGCAGCCGGGGAATGCCTTTGTGGCGATTTCCGGCTTTGCAACCGACGGCAACCGCTATATTTCCAAAGCCATGGACCGGGGCGCTTGCTTGGTGGTGACGGAACAGGTTCCCTCAGAGCCGGTGCCGTATGTGCAGGTGGCCTCTGCCCGCGGGGCCCTGGCAAGCATGGGCGCCAATTGGTACGGCCACCCGGCCCAGGGCATGACCATGGTGGGGGTCACCGGAACCAATGGCAAAACCTCGGTGACCCTCCTGCTGAAGACAGTGCTGGAGCAGGTGACCGGGGCCAAAGTGGGCCTCATCGGCACCATCCAAAACATGATTGGCCAGGAAGTGATCCCCACAGAGCGGACCACCCCGGAGAGCTTTGCGCTGCAAGGGCTGTTGGCCCGGATGGCTGAGGCGGGATGCCAGTATGTGGTGATGGAGGTCTCCTCCCACGCGCTGGCCCTGGACCGGGTGGGGGGCATCCATTTCCAGGCTGCCGCCTTCACCAACCTCACGGAAGACCACCTGGATTTTCATGGAACCATGGAGGCCTATGCCGCCGCCAAGGCCATGCTCTTTGCCCGGTGCGATGTGGGGGTATTCAATGGCGATGACCCCTATTGCGCCAGAATGCTGGAGGGGGCCAGCTGTCGCCCCATTTTCATTTCAGAGCGGAGCGGAGACCTGGTGGCGCAGCATGTACGCCTGGGCGCTGACCATGTGACCTTTGACCTCCGGACGGGAAATCAGATTCTGCCGGTTCGGGTGGGCATTCCCGGTCTCTTTACCGCGTATAATGCATTGACGGTCCTGGGCCTTGCCCAGGCGCTGGGTCTGCCTCTGGAGCCGTCTGCGCAGGCTCTGGCCGGGGTACAGGGCGTCAAAGGGCGGATTGAGGTGGTTCCCACCCCGGGGACCGAGTTCACGGTCCTGGTGGACTACGCCCACACGCCGGATGGGTTGGAGAACATTCTCCGCTCCGCCCGGGGCTTTGCCAAGGGCCGGGTGGTGGCCGTTTTTGGCTGCGGCGGAGACCGGGACCGGCAGAAGCGGCCGATCATGGGCCGCATCGGCGTGGAGCTGGCGGATCTGGTGGTCTTTACCTCCGACAATCCCCGGACCGAACCGCCCATGGCCATTTTGCTGGAGGTGCTGGCCGGCGCGACCGGGAGCAGGACCCCCTGGGTGGCGGTGGAGGATCGCCGGGCGGCCATCCGCTATGCCCTGGACCACGGAAAGCCGGGAGATGTGATCGTCCTGGCGGGAAAGGGACACGAAACCTATCAGGAAATCCATGGCGTCAAGCGCCATTTGGATGAGCGGGAGGAGGTCGCCGCGTGGCTGGCCGTCCATTACAGAAGAAACGAGGTTTGAGGCACTATGAGCAGAATGACACTGGAGCAGGCCGCCCGTTGGTGCGGCGGTACAGTGGCTCCCCAATATGCCCAGGTCAGCTTTTTGGGGGCGAGTAACGACTCCCGGAGCCTGGAGCCCGGCCAGCTGTTTGTAGCCCTGGAGGGGGCGCGGGATGGCCATGAATTTATCCCCGGGGCCCTGGCTGCCGGAGCGGCCGCCGTGCTGTGCAGCCGCTGCGACGGAGACTTTCCCGCCATTGTGGTGAGAGATCCCAGGAAGGCCCTGGGAGACATTGCCCGCCAGGAGCGGATACGCCTCAACCTGAAGGTGGTAGGGGTCACCGGCTCCGTGGGCAAGAGTACCACCAAAGAGATGATTGCAGGCATCCTCTCCCGGAAATACCGCACCGGTAAGACCCCGGTCAACCACAACAATGACATTGGCATGCCCATGGCCATTCTGGCGCTGCCCGAGGACACGGAGGTCGCCGTCCTGGAGATGGGGATGAATCACTTTGGGGAAATGGCATACCTCACCTCCATCGCGGCCCCGGACATCGCCGTGATCACCAACATCGGCACCATGCACATTGAGCACCTGGGCTCCCGGGAGGGGATCCTCCACGCCAAACTGGAGATTCTCCAGGGCCTGCGGCCCGGCGGGAAGCTGGTGTACAATGGCGATGAGCCCCTGCTGTGGAACCTGCGGGGCACTGGCCGCACAGCGCCCCTGTACTTTGGGCTGGAGAACCCGGCCTGTACGGTGCGGTGCCCCCAAATGCAGGAGTGGGAGGGCCGCACAGAGCTGACCGTGGCAGCCGGGGAAACGACCTTCCAGGTTGGCCTTCCCGTGGAGGGGCGGCATTTTGTCTATGACGCCCTGGCGGCTGTGGCGGTGGCCCAACTGCTGGAGGTGCCGACTGCCCAGATACAGCAAAGTCTGGCTGCCTTCCAGAGCATGGAGGGTCGGCAGGAGATCTATGAGGCCGGGGGCTATACCATCATTCAGGACTGCTACAACGCCGGTCCCGAGTCCATGGCGGCCTCTCTGGCGGTGCTGGGCAAGAGAGCAGGCCGTCGGATTGCCGTCCTGGGCGACATGCTGGAGCTGGGCGTCTGCACCCAGGCGGAGCATTACCGGGTGGGCCGAATTGCTGCCGGGAAATGTGACCTGCTCCTGGCCCTGGGCAAGAACGCCGGGCGGGTGGTAAATGGCGCCATCACCGGCGGCATGCGCCCCCTGGACGCCATGGCCTTTGACAATGCCCAGGATCTGATCGACGCCCTGCGCGCCAGGGCGAAGCCCGGCGATATCCTCCTCTTTAAGGGAAGCCGTGGTATGAAAATGGAGCAGGTTCTGAACCTGTTCCTGGGGGAGAAATAAAACGGAGGCCGTATATGCTGAGTAAGAGCTTGATCTACATCATTTTGACGATCCTCTGCGCCTTTGCCCTGAGCCTCACTCTGGGCTGGATTTTGATTCCCATGCTGCGCCGGCTGAAAGCCGGGCAGGAGATCCGGGAGGTGGGCCCCAACTGGCATGCCACCAAAGCGGGGACTCCCACCATGGGTGGCCTCACCTTCATCGGGGCGAGCTTTCTGTGCCTGGTGTTTGGCATCGGGTATATGAAAGAGGGGGACTTTTCCGCGCTGTATGTGCTGGTGCTGTCTCTCTGCTTCGGCCTCATTGGCTTCCTGGACGATTTCTTCAAGGTCCGCTATCACCGGAACCTGGGCCTCACCGCCATTCAGAAGGCCATGCTCCAGCTGGCAGTTTCCGCCCTGTTTCTGTATATCCTGTTCCGGGTGGGGCTCCTCACCTGTGACCTGTATCTCCCCTTTGTGGGGAAGACCATTTACGTCCACCCCATGGTGTACATGGTGTTTGCCATGTTTGTCATGGTGGGCTGCGTCAATGCGGTGAATCTCACCGACGGCATCGACGGCCTGGCCACCGGCGTCACCATTCCGGTGATGGCATTTTTCACCGTTGTTGCCATTGCGGCGGGGAGAATGAACCTGGCCCTGTTCCCGGCGGCTCTGTTGGGCGGCCTGGGAGCCTTCCTCACCTACAATTTCCATCCGGCCAAGGCGTTTATGGGCGACACCGGCTCCCTGTTCCTGGGCGGCGCGGTGTGCGGCCTGGCCTTTGCATTGGATGTGCCCCTGGTGCTCATCCTGGTGGGGTTTGTCTACATTGTGGAGACCCTGTCCGATATCATTCAGGTGGCTTATTTCAAGCTGACCCACGGCAAGCGGGTCTTCAAAATGGCGCCCATTCACCATCACTTTGAGATGTGCGGCTGGAGCGAGGAGAAGATCTTTGTCGTGTTTGTCACAGTGACCTGCCTCATGTGCGTGGCGGCCTGGTTCGGCCTGCAGGGGCGGTACTGAGACCTCAGTTCCAAAAAGGAGGAACGTCCATGTCTTCTGAAGAGCTGCTCCGGACGTCCCGGCGGCATCCCAAAATGGATGACCGGGGGATGATGGATGTGCCGTTTCTGGTGCTGGTGTTGCTGCTGGTGGCCATTGGACTTTTGATGATGTTCTCTGCCAGCTATGTCCGGGCCAATTATGAGACAGGCAATTCCCTGCACTATTTCATCCGGCAGGCCAGCTTTGCCGCCGTGGGCCTGGCCGCCATGTTCGGCGCCAGCCGGTTCAGCTGTCACATCTGGCAAAAGCTGGCGAAGGTCATCTATGCCGTGAGCATTTTGCTGCTGGTGGCGGTGCTCTTTGTGGGCGTCTCCGCCGGTGGCGCCAAGCGGTGGATCAATCTGGCCGGTCAGCAGTTTCAGCCCTCTGAGGTGGCCAAGTTTGCCCTCATCTGTATGATGGCGGCCATGGTGGCCCAGTACAAGGAGAAGATGGCGGACTGGCGCTACGGCGTACTCCGCATGGGCGGCGTGATGCTCCTGGTTTTGGCTTTGGTGGCTCTGGAAAAGCACCTGTCCGCCATTATGATCATTGGCCTTGTGTCCATGGTCATGATGTATGTAGGCGGTACCCAGAAGCGGTGGCTTCTTCTGGCGGTGGCTCTGGCGGCGGTGTTTCTGGTGCTCTACGTCTCCGTCATGGGCTATGCCGGAGATCGGATTACCGCCTGGCTGAATCCCGAGGCGGACGCCCGGGACAAGGGCTACCAGGTGCTGCAGTCCCAGTATGCCATTGGCTCCGGCGGCCTGTTTGGCTTGGGCTTTGGGATGGGTCGGCAAAAGCATCTCTATCTTCCTGAGGAACACAACGATTATATTTTTGCCATTGTCTGCGAGGAGCTGGGCCTCATCGGCGCGGTGGGCATCATCATTCTCTTTGCCCTTCTGATCATCCGGGGCTATTGGATTGCCCTGCATGCAGCAGACCGGTTTTCCACCATGTTGGCAGTGGGGATCACCACGCTTTTGGCGGTGCAGGTGGTGCTCAACATGGGCGTTGTGAGCAATCTCTTGCCGTCTACCGGCGTGGGTCTGCCGTTTTTCTCCTATGGCGGCACCAATCTGATGATGAACCTGGGCGAGATGGGAATCATGCTCAGCATTTCCCGCTGGAGCTCCAGCACCAGAGGTTAGGGGGGAGCCATTTGAATGTGATGTTTACCTGCGGCGGTACAGGCGGCCATATCAACCCGGCCATTGCCGTTGCCAGCCTACTCCGGGAGCGGAAGCCGGACAGCCAGATCCTCTTTGTAGGCGGCGCCGGGGGAATGGAGTGCTCCCTGGTGCCCAAGGCAGGGTTCCAGCTGGAGACCCTGGACCCCAGGAGCTTCCGCCGGGGGTTCACACCCAAGGACATTTGGCATAATCTCACTGGCGCGTATCACACGGCCCGCTCTCTGGGGAAGGCGAGGCGGCTGATTCGCACCTTTCAGCCCGATGTCATTGTGGGGACCGGCGGCTACGCCAGCTTTCCCCTGCTGAAAGAGGGGGCCCGTATGGGGGTTCCCACCTGCATCCACGAGAGCAACGCCGTACCTGGCCTCACCACCCGAATGGTGGCGGACCAGATGGACCGGATTTTGGTCTCCTTTGCCGAGAGTCAGTCCCAGTACAAGCGCCCCGAGCGGGTGCAGGTGGTGGGAATGCCGGTGCGGCAGGAGTTTCTCTATACCAAGAAGGAGGACGCCCGGCAGGCGCTGGGCCTGGATGAGCGTCCCGTCATTGTCTCAGCCTGGGGGAGCCTGGGCGCGCGGGAGATGAACAAGGTGATTGCGGAGTTTTTCCGCCTGGAGCAGGAGGCGGGATGCCCCTACCAGCATATCCATGCCACCGGCTCCTACGGCTGGCGATGGATGCCGGATTATGTCAAGGAGCGGGGGGTGGATCTACCCGGCTGCAGCGGCCTGGAGATGGTGGAGTATCTCTACGATATGCCCACCTGGATGGCTGCGGCGGACCTGGTCATCGGCCGGGCTGGCGCCTCCACCCTCAACGAAATTGCCGCTTCCGGCACGCCCTGTATCATTGTACCGTCTCCCAATGTGACCGACAACCACCAGGAAAAAAACGCCCGGGTCTTGGCAGACCGGGGGGCGGCGCAGGTCATTCACGAGGCGGACTGTACGGGCCAGACCCTCTTCCGGGAGGCCAAGGTTCTGCTGGAGGACCCTGCCAGGTGCCGGGCCATGCGCCGGGCGCTGCTGAATCTGGCGGTGGTGGACTCTGCCGAGCGCATTTATGGCGCGATTTTGGAGCTTGCAAAGCAAAACTGACACACCCGGGCCGAACCTTCTGCATAGGATGGGCAAAACCAATTCTTGGGCGGAAGGAGCGGGCAAATGGAATCGATTATTGTGGAGGGTGGCCGGCCACTGGAGGGAAAGATTTCTGTCTCCGGAGCCAAGAACAGCGTGCTGCCCCTGCTGGCGGCTGCCATTTTGTTCCGGGGCGGCTGTTTGCTACATAACTGCCCCCGGCTGTCCGATGTGGCGGCTGCGGCGGAAATTCTGGAGCATTTGGGTTGCCGGGTGGATCGCACGGGGCACAGCATCTGGGTGGACGCCCAGGGCCTGTGCCGGGATGAAATCCCCCGGGCGCTCATGGAGCGGATGCGCTCTTCCATTCTGTTTCTGGGGCCGCTGCTGGCCCGTACAGGCCAGTGCACCTTGTACGAGCCGGGGGGCTGCTGCCTGGGCGCCAGGCCCATTGATTTGCACCTGGCCGGTCTGGAGGCCCTGGGGGCGGAGTTCACATGGGACCGGGACCGGCTGGTGTGCCGGGGAAAGCTCCGGGGTGGGGCGGTGACTTTGCCGTTTCCCAGCGTGGGAGCCACGGAGAACCTGATTTTGGCCGCTTTGGGGGCGGAGGGGACCACCACCATCTACCATGCGGCCCGGGAGCCGGAGATTGGGGACCTCATTGGATTCCTCACCGCAGGCGGCGCGCGCATTTACGGAGCAGGGACTTCCATGCTGCAAATCGAAGGCGGCTTCCCGGATGCGGCAGTGTACACCGTCCTGCCGGACCGGATGGAGGCGGCCACTTTCCTGGCTGCCACCGCTTCGGCGGGAGGAGACCTGTGCCTGGAGCGGACGCGGCCTGGGGACTATGTACCGGTGACAGAGGTTCTGCGGGCTGCGGGCTGCCGGATTGCAGAGGGGCCGGGGGAGATCCGCATTCAGGCCCCGGCGCAGCTGCAAAGCGTGTCGCCCATTCGCACTGCGCCCTATCCCGGGTTTCCCACCGATGCCCAAGCGCCGGTGATGGCGGCGCTGCTCCGGTCCCAGGGCGTTACGGTGTTCGAAGAGACGGTATTTGCCGACCGGTATCGCCATGTCCCTGCCCTCAGGGCCCTGGGCGGCCGGATCCAGGTCTCCGGAGCCATTGCGGCCCTCACCGGTGTGCCGGAGCTCCATGGCGCGGTCATGGAGGCCACAGACCTGCGGGGCGGGGCGGCCATGGTGGTGGGCGCGTTGGGCGCCCAGGGGACCAGCCGGATCGGAGGGGTTCGGCACATCCTGCGAGGATATGAGGATTTTGCCCGGCGGCTGGCAGCCGTGGGCGCAAACATTCGGATGGAACATGAGGCGGCGGACGGCTGCTATGGAGGATTGTACTATGGATTGGGACGAACAGGAAAGGCGGCGCAGGAGAAGGCCCCCTGAGGCGGAGCCGCAGCGCCGCCAGACCGGGCAAAGTCGACAACCCCGACAGGACCGAAGGGAATCCCGGCCGCCGGAGCCGGACCGGCGCAGGCCCCAGGGGCCGGATCGCCCAGGGCGGCGGACAGAGCCCCG
>UQXI01000043.1 GCA_900544975.1 uncultured Eubacteriales bacterium | reverse complement strand
TTTCTGTCGTAAAATCTCCCTATAACAACAGAAGGGAGATTAAATCATGGAACATGCTCAAATCATCCAGGATACACTACGGAAGCTGGGTGTCGGCAAAAATTACATCTCACAAAAACGGACTGTCGTTGCCATTCAGTTAGCACTGGAAGACGAAGACCGGTTACTCCGTGTGAAAAAGGGCATCTACATACCAGCGGCAGAAATGTGCGACTGTACATGGAGCGCCGTAGAACGGAATATCCGTATGGTAGTGGAGAAGGCCTGGAAGGTAAACCGCGATGGACTGGTAAAAATGGCGGGGTATCCAATGAGCGAACCGCCTACTGCGTCGGAATTTATCGAGATTATGGTTTACCATCTCCAGAAAAAATTGGCGGTTGCCTCTCATGGTAAATAGAAAACTCCCTACCGAAGTTTGGAGGAAAACAGCTTGCGGCAATGCCGTGGGCACTGCCTCCGGCCTCGCTTCCACCGACATCGGCCAAGTGATTCAGCAGTTCACAAGTAGGTAGTTAGATATAAAATTATCCCCCTCCCACAGTTTCAGCTGCTAGGAGGGGGGAGTCCGTACAATTTCAGACAGGAGAAAGCATTTCTGTCCTTCACGCACTTCTTTCGCTCCAAATCGGGTAGGAGGGGCTAAATAGCCCCGCTCCCCCACCACCGTACGTACGGTTCCGTATACGGCGGTTCAATCCCATAAGTGCAAGGACTCGTACTTGCTGGATATATCCGGGTATCCTGCTTGTATGACATCAAGTAACAATCTTACAAAACCGCAGTCAATATCCACAACAAACCTGTGACCAACGCGCCTCCAGCAGCCCACAGTGGGCCGCTTTGCAAAAGGTGACGCCGCTGTTTTCCACTGGGGACATAGCTACCTGCTGCCTGCTGCGCCTGGCGCAGAATGGCCCGGTCAGACATGCCATCCTTTCCCAGCGCGTTCTCCCGTAAAATAAAAATCGCCTGCTCAAACAGCTTGGGGTCCGGGGAGCGAACCACAATCACCTGCCTGGAAATACCCTTTACCATATCTTACCGCCTCCTTGCCCACCATTCTGCCCACAGCCATCCAATTCCATACATCCGAAATCGGTCCTGCCACAGTTTTGCAGCAGGACCGATCTGATCATTGGATTGACTCATTTCGCGAAACACCGGTACAAGAACGTGACCACTTGACCACGGGTACAGTTCTGCTCCGGCGCAAATCGACCTTCCTCCACACCGTTGGTCACTTCCGTTTCCGTTGCCCAAAGGACCGCCTGATAATAAAACCGATTATCTGACACATCATGGAAGGGGTTTTCAGCCACAGAAGTGGGCTGTCCCATAGCACGCCACAGGAACGTTACAAACTCTCCGCGCGTTACCGTTTTTTCTGGAGCAAAATGTTTCGCATCTACACCCAGCGTAATCCCCTGTTCTGCCGCCCACAGCACCGCCTTAAAATAATAGCGATTGCGATTCAGGTCCACAAAATCCGTCATGATTCCCTCTGGTTCCGGGCAACCCATGGCGCGCCACAAGAATGTCACTACCTGTCCGCGGGTGCAATTGGCATTGGGGGCAAAGTGCGTCGCATCGACACCCCTTGTGATTTTTTGCTCTACTGCCCACACAACAGGTTCATAGAAAAAACGATCGCTGTTGACATCTACAAACGGAGTTTTTGAGCCAAATACCCGAAAGCTCTGACCAATCTGCTGTGCATAGACCTGAACACTAGAGTTTTCATAACCCCAAACGACCGTAAACTCGTTTCCAAAAAATCCGTTGTTTAGAATCATACACTCTGTAGGATACACATAGATATTCCGCAATTCGTCGCACGCAGAAAAAGCATCGGCGTAGAGAGTCTCTACACTGGCAGGAACCTCCAGCTCTTGCAGGCCACTGCACCCAGAAAACGCACAAGACCCAATAAATTCGAGTCCCTCTGGCAAATGGATTTCTTTTAACCATGTACAGCCCTGGAAAGCGCCGAATTTCAATCCTACGACACCTTCTGGCACATAGACGGTATCACCTTGGCGATTCAAGTAACACACCAACTCGGTCTGAGCTTTATTGTAAATATTTCCCGCCTCATCGCAGGAAAAGGTCGTACTCTTCTCAGAAACTGTAATACTGGTCAAGTTCACGCAGCCCTCAAATGCTCTGGTCTCAATCTCCTTTACACTGGCCGGTATATATAGGCTGGTCAAGCTAGTGCAATCGCCAAATAAGCCACCGCTCAAAACCAAGTGTGCATACTCTGCCCAGTCGGAGGTATTCTCTTCTATCGTCACCTCTCGCAAGTTGGTACAGCCCATAAATGCGTAGCTTCCAAGCGACATGATTTCGCCATGAATGTAGATATCTGTCAGACCTGTACAATTTCTAAAAGCGCCGCTATTAATTCGGGTCACATCCTGCGGAACTGTATAAGAACCCTGAAATTTCTGGGGACAGCACATGATACTCTCATATTCCAGGCTAATCAATATCCCGTTATCGCTTCGATACTTCCTGCACCCCTCTGCTACCTGAATGGACCTTAAACTGGTGCAACTATAAAAATCCCCAACATTCAAGGCTTCTACAGAAGCGGGTAGCAATAGTACACTCAAGTCTGTACAGTTTTGAAAGGCGCCACCATGCAAGACTGTCACACCATCCAGAACTGCATATGTACCGCCGAGTGTAGGAAGTGCCACAATCAACTCTGTCTGATCTGCTGTATATAAAACCTGATCATGCATTACAAAATTTTCATTTTCACCGCTGACAGTAATCTCCTCCAAGGGGCAGCCAGAAAGGGTATGATTGCCAATATATGTAACACCAGCAGGGATTTGGAAGCGCTTCAGCGCACACCTCTCAAACGCTCCATCGTAAATGGCAGACAACCCCTCTGGCAAATTTACCTCCATTAAGTTCGAGCAGCCCGCAAATGTGCCAGCTTCAATCTTTGTAATGTGATCAGGGATTGTCACGCCAGTCAAAGACGTACAGTCAACAAAAGCACGATATCCTATACTCTCCACCGCATTGGGCAGTACGATTTCCTGCAGTGCGGTACAACCAGCAAAAGCAAAGGGACCAATCTCTGTTACACTGGCAGGAATCTGGATCTGCTTTAAAGCGCTGCAACTCGCAAACGCATCCGCATCAATTCGAACCAACCCAGCTGGCAGACTTACCTTTTTCAGCTGTTCCATCTCTGCAAAGGCACAGTATGCAATATTGGTAATGCCAGGTCCCACAATGATCTCCGATACTAAATGCGTATAACCACGCCACGCTTGCCCGGTATGTGGAGGTATCAGCATCATTTCTTCCATCTCCCCTGTTCCGGAAATGGTCAATCGTCCACTGTTTACATCCAAATGCCAGTCCAACTCTCCCCATGTTCCACTGTAACTGCCCGCGTCAGCTGCCACAGCGGTGATGGAGAGCAGCAGCATTGCCACCAAAAGTAGCGCCACTTTTCTTCTAAACTGATTCATACCCATAACGTCTCCTCTCCGCAAATGAACCACGCAGTGTACGGTCTAGAAATGTTCTACCTGTGTAACGCAAATTGCAGGTAGGTTCTTTTTATTTTACCTCACTATCTCAGGCAATGCAATCCCGCAGTTTATTCAAAATCAAATCCGTTTTTTTGTGCACAATGGCCAACGGATGAGAAACTCCAGGCATTGCCAATGCATACCATAAAAATACCCGGGGCCATGTTACGACCCCGGAGTATTTCACATATTCCATTACCGGCAGGCTTCCATCAGTTCTTGGAAAACCGGCAAGCTTCTCTGAATCATGTCATAGGAGACGCAGTAGCAAATGCGGAACCAGCCCGGGCAGTCAAAGCCGACGCCGGGGACCAGGAGGAGGTTTTTCTGCTTGGCCATTTCCGAAAATGCCAGGTCGTCCCCATTGGGAGCCTGAATGAACAGGTAGAATGCACCGTCAGGGCTGGCCATCCGGTACCCCATCTTGGTGAGGCTCTCCTGGAGAAGCTTCCGATTCCGATCGTAAGCTTCCAGATCCGGACGCAGGTGCGCGCAGCGGGCAATCACCTTCTGCCACAGGGAGGGGGCACATACATGGCCGCCGGCCCGGGCCGCTCCCGCGATTGCTGCATACAGATCCTTGCTGTCTGCCGCCCGATCGGGTACGCAAATGTAGCCAATGCGCTCGCCCGGCAGGGACAGAGACTTGGAGTAAGAGTAGCAAACGATGGTATGATCGTAGAGATTGGGGATGAACGGCACCTCCACCTCGCCGTAGACCAGTTCCCGGTAAGGCTCATCGGCCAGGATATAAATGGGATGGCCATACTCCTCCCCCTTCCGGGTGAGCAGCCGGCCCAGGGCCTGGATGGTCTCGGAAGTGTACACCGTACCGGTGGGGTTATTGGGAGAATTCACAATGACCGCCTGGGTGTTGGGAGTGAGGGCCGCCTCCAACGCCTCCAAATTGACCTGGAAATGCTCCGTATCCGCGGGAACCACCACCAGGTTGCCGCCCGCCGCCTTGGCAAATGGCCGGTACTCCGGGAAGAAGGGGGCAATGGCCACAAATTCCGCTTCCTTCGTCCCCGCCAGCGCCCGCATAATGGCAATGAGGCCAGGTGCTGCGCCACAGCAGATGAACAGATTTTCCGGCCGGATTCCCGCCCCGTAGCGGTTGTTCAAATCCGCTGCAATGGCGCTTCTGGTCTCCAGATCGCCCAAGGCAGAGGTATAACCATGAACTTGAATGCTGTCCATATCCCGGAGAATCTCCGCCACCGCTTCATTCACCTGGGGAGGAGAGGGGATCGAGGGGTTGCCCAAGCTGTAATCAAATACATTCTCTGGCCCCACCACCTTGGCCTGCTGCAGGCCATACTCAAACAGGTCCCGAATCACCGAACGGTTGGCGCCCAGGGCCCACATTTCTTTCGATACCATGTAAATACCTCCTGATTTTCAAAAGGAAGAAAACCTGAACGCAGAAACATCTGGGCTCTGATCACCTGAGCTTTCCGCGCCTCCAGATGTAGGGGCGCACAGCGTGCGCCCCTACGGGGTTTCCTGGGTTCTTCCAGATTTTCCATATGGAGCAGCATCCCCAATCCCATGGGCGTCTGCCCCTCCTTCGCCTTTGTCAGCTGTTACTGATTCTGGGCCGCTTCCAGACCAGCGCGGTAGGCGCGCAGGTTCAGATCCAGGAATTTGGGCGGGACGGTATCCCGAATCACATCTTCCCAATCAATCTCCTCCAGCTTCAGCACATGGGTCAACGCGCCGAAGAGGACGATATTCATACATTTGGAGCTGCCCAACGACATGGCAATTTCGCCAGCCTTCAGGGAGAAGACCTGGAAGGCATTCTGCATTGCTTCCAGGCAGCCGGCAGGATACTCAAACTGGCCGGCGGCAATGGTTGCCGAAGCAATCTCATAGTCGTTGATGACCGCCACACCCTGGGGCTTCAGGAAGTTGGCGTAACGCACAGCCTCCATCTTTTCAAAGGCCACCATATAGTCTGCCGCACCGTCACCGATGAGGGGAGAATACACCTTCTCGCCCCAGCGGACCTGGGTGGAGACGGAGCCGCCACGCTGGCTCATGCCGTGAACCTCAGACATTTTTACATCATAACCGGCCCGCATCAGGCCGTTGACCAGGACCTTGGCTGTCAGGATGGCGCCCTGACCGCCGACGCCCACCAGAAGAATGCTTTTCACTTCGCTCATGGTCTCACTCCTTTCTCGAAATCGCGTCCACCGGGCAAACCTGGGCGCAGACGGTGCAACCCACGCACAAGGTGGGATCGATGGCGCTCTTGCCGTCCTTCACACAGACTGCCGGGCAGCCTACCTTCAGGCACTTTTTACAGCCGATGCACTTATCGGTATCCACCACGCACTGACCGATGTCATGCTTAATCCGCTTAATGAGCAGGCACGGCCGCCGGGTGATGATGGCTGCTGGAACCGTAGAAGCCAAGGCATCGTCCACAGCCTTTTGCATCGCCTTCAGATCCTGGGGATCCACGATGATCACATTCTGGAAGCCCAGGGACTTCAGAACATCTTCAATCTTGATGGCCTCGGCAATGTCGCCCTGGAGGGTGTAGCCGGTGCCGGGGTTATCCTGATGTCCGGTCATACCGGTGATGGAGTTGTCCAGAACCACGGGGATCATGTTGCCCTTGTTGTAGATGATCTCTGCCGCGCCGGTGATGCCGGAGTGGAAGAAGGTGGAGTCGCCCACCACACCGAAGACCTTCTTATTCTTCTCGCCGGAGACCTCAAAGGCCTTGCTCATGCCCATGGCGACAGTAAATCCGCCGCCCATGCATACCACAGAGTCCAGCGCATTCAGAGGAGCCGCACAGCCCAGGGTGTAGCAGCCGATGTCGCCGCCCACCACGAAATTCTTATTCTTGGACATGGTGTAGAAGAAGCCTCTGTGGGGGCAGCCGGGGCACAGAACGGGGGGACGAGGCACCGCTTCCACAGAAACCGCCTTGGTCTCAGGCTCCTTGCCAAACACCCGCTGGGCCAGCAGCTGGGGATTCAGCTCATAGAGCAGACCTGTGAGCGCCTTGCCCTCACAGGGGATGCCAGCGGCCCGGATCTGCTCTTCCATGAAGGGATCCAGCTCTTCCATCACATAGAGCTTCTCTACCTTGGAAGCAAACTCCCGGATCAGTTCCATGGGCAGGGGGTTGGTGAGGCCCAGCTTCAGGAAAGAGGTATCCTCAGGGAAGGCCTCTTTGGCATACTGATATGTAATACCGGCAGTGACCACACCGATCTTAGAGCCGTGGAGTTCCATCTTGTTGAGGGCGCAGGTGCGGCCGAACTCAACCAGCTCCTCCATCTTCTTCTCCACCGTGGCATGGTTCCGGTAGGCATTGGCAGGGGTGCTGACCCGGGTGGCAATGTTCCGGGTGAAGGGCTCATAGGGCACTTCCTTCCGGTCGGAGAACTCCACCAGACTCTTGGAATGGCACACCCGGGTGGTAACCCGGTACAGAACGGGAATGTGCCACTGCTCAGAGAGTTCAAACGCGGCCTTCATGAAGTCGACACACTCCTGAGAGTCCGAAGGCTCCACCATAGGCAGACGGGCAGCCCGGGCATAATGCCGGTTGTCCTGCTCGTTCTGAGAGGAATGCATGGAGGGATCGTCGGCAGAGACAATGACGAATCCCCGGTCCACGCCGTTGTAAGCGGCAGTAAAAATGGGGTCTGCCGCCACGTTCACACCCACGTGCTTCATGGCCGTCAGGCTGCGCACGCCGCCCAGAGCCGCGCCAATGGCAACCTCTGTGGCTACCTTCTCATTGGGGGCCCACTCACAATACAAGCTGTCCTTGTACTGGGGCAGGTTTTCAAAGATTTCCGTACTGGGCGTGCCGGGATAAGCCGAACACACCTTGACGCCTGCTTCATAGGCGCCTCTTGCTGCGGCCTCGTTGCCGGAAAGCAAGTGTTTCATGGAGAATCCCACCTTTCAAAAATATAAAAACTTTTATATGGATGTTTTCAAAAAGCGCCGGCGTTGCCGGGTCCTCATACCTTCCCGGCAGTCACTGCGCCCAGGGCGATGGAAGCCAGCTTGCTCTCGGCGCTGTCGGCCCGGGAGACCAGGACGATGGGGACCTTGGCCCCCAGGATGATACCGGCGTTCTTAGCCCCGCCAAACAGGCTCATGGCCTTGCCGATGCCATTGCCCACCTCATAGGTGGGGACCAAGAGGATGTCCGCTTGCCCCGCGCCAGGAGCGGAAAAGTGCTTATGATGGCAGGCGGCCTCACTCACAGCCAGGTCCAGGCCCACAGGCCCGCAAACCTGCATCCCATAGGGCGCCCACCGGTCGGTCATCTCCGTCAGAGCCTTGGCGTCCAGCATAGACGGAACCTTCGGGTTCACCACCTCTGCCCCACAGACGCAAGCGGCGTTCATGGTCTCATAGCCCAAGGCGCGGAGCACCCGGGCGGCATTTTCCAAGATCTCCACCTTTTTGGGCAAATCCGGGAAGGTGTTCATTCCGCCGTCGGTGAGGGCCAGCATCTTGTGTCCCGGCGCTTCATAGAGCATCACATGGCTGATGAGCCGGCCGGTGCGCAGGCCGGTATCCCGGTCAATCACCGCCCGCATCAGATCTCCGGTACCCAAAAGGCCCTTCATCAGGAAATTGGCGCGGCCCTCCCGCACTTCTGCGACTGCCAGAGCGGCGCATTGTGCATCGGAGTCCGCCTCCACCAAGGCGTAATCTGCTGGATCCTCTCCCAAATCCCGAAGAATCTCTCGGATTTTCTCTCCGTGACCTGTCAGCACAGCTTGGGCAATCCCTGCCCGGCGGGCTTCCGCCACTGCCTCCAGCACATCCCGGTCATGGGCCGCCGCAACGGCAATGGTCCGCTTCTCCGGGCTGGCCGCAGCCGCCTGCAAAATTGCGGAAATGGTATTGAGCATATGTATCCCCCTTCTGACCAATCCGTGGATTGATCTTTAAAATACAACTACGGATAGACCTTTGCCGGCTCCCCGTGGAGCACCCGCAGGGCTCCCTCTGCCAGGGACCGCATCTCTTCTTCACCAGGCAGGCGAATCACCGGAGCCAGGTTCCCCACGTAGTCCGTAATGGCCTGGGTGAACCGGTCGGAATACGCCATACCGCCGGTGTAGACAATGGCGTCTACCCGGAATTTCAACACGGCGGCCATGGCGCCGATGTCCTTCGCCAGCTGATACGCCATGGCGTCGAACACCATGCGGCATTCCGGATCCTGCTCCTCAAACGCCCGGCGTTCCACCTCCCGGAAGTCCTTGGTCCCCACGTAGGAGTAAGCTCCGGCTTCGGACCCCAGGCGCTTCTTCACCTCTTGCTTGGTGAGGCCAGAGAAGCACAGGTTGATCATGGCGTTGACCGGCAAGCTTCCTGCCCGGTCCATTCCAAAAGCGCCTTCGTCTTTGACATTGAAGTCATCTACAGCCAGTCCATTCTCATGGGCCGCCACGGAAACGCCGCCACCCATGTGAATCACAATGAGCCGCGCCTCCTCATAGGTCTTCCCCAAAAGCTTCGCCGCTTTCCGGGCGATGGATTTCTGGTTGAGGGCATGGAAGAAGCTCTCCCGCTGCATGCCCTTGAAGCCGGTCACATGGGCCACCGGGGTCATCTCATCCACACAAACCGGATCCACAAAGAACGAGGGAATACCCGCCATGTCCCCCAGCTCCCGGGCCAGGAGCACACCCAAGTTGGAGGCGTGCTCTCCATAGGGGGGATCCAGCACATCGGCAATGGCCTGGTCAGACACTGCATAGGTCCCAGAGGGGATGTGCCGCAGCAGGCCTCCCCGGCCACAAACTGCGTCAAAATCCGTCATCTGGTAACCGGCCTGCTCCACCGCCTCCAGAATGAGCCGCTTCCGGAAGGGGCCCTGATCAATCACATGGGCAAACGGAGCCAGATCCGCCGCTTCATGGACCAGATTTGTCTTAAAAACTTCACGCTCTTCCTCAAAGATTGAGATCTTTGTGGAGGTGGCTCCGGGGTTGAGCACCAAAACCTTCATAAAAATCCTCCCTACGTCTGATTTTTCCCGTTTCTCGCGGACATTTACGTGCCTCTGATTTGTATGACCAAAGTGCGGGAAGTATGATGTTTGTCGTGCTCATCTTATCATGCTGCAAAACCCATGTCAACCATCCTGCAAAAATTCTCCACCCACAAAGTCAAATTTTTGTGCACCTCGTCTCCTTTTGGCATCTACAATTTCATCGGAGACATGGCACAATATTACATTGCAGTGCAGCCGGAATGCGCATTTGGCTTGCTTTACATTTCATGTAGAATGGTGATTCTGCGGTGTACGCCTTTGTGTATGGCCAGCGGCAGGCCGATGAGGGTTTCTCCAAAAGCTCCCATTGATAGACAGAGATCCTGGCAAAAATCGGGGGTTCTGGTCTCACATGGGATAAAAATACCCAGGGAGATTCTGGATTTCCTTTTCTTTTGCTTGCATTCTGGTTCAATCTATGGCATAATAACAAAAATGAGAAAGGAGCGGCCGTGCCATGGGTCCCCAGATTCCCCAGCGGCTGACCGACCAGACCGCAGACCGTTTGCTTCATATGATTGACAGCAACCCGGCCTACCCGCCGGGAGCCAAGCTGCCCAATGAACCCCGGCTCTGCCAGCTCTTCGGCGTCAGCCGCACCACCCTGCGGGAGGCGGTCCGTTCCCTGGCTGCTCAGGGCTATGTAGAGGTTCGTCGCGGCAGCGGTACCTTTGTGTTGGACCGGTCCCCCGCGCCAGACATTGGGCTGCAGCGGCTGGAGTGCCTTCGCACCCGCCTGCGGGACCTCTTTGAAATCCGGATGATGCTTGAGCCCCAGGCCGCCCGCCTGGCCTGCCTCCGGGGTACCGACGAGGAGCTTCAGGAGATTGCCCGTCGGGCGGAATGCGTCGCACAGGCCATCCGGGAGGGCAAGAACTTCTCCCAGCCGGAGGAGACCTTCCACCAGGCCTTTGTGGCCGCCACCCATAACCCCTTTATGGAGCAGCTTCTGCCCATCATCCACAACGCCCTCCACGAGGCCTGGGCCGCCCTGGATGTGGAATCCCTTTTGGCTCAGCCGACCCTCCAGGACAACGAACTGCTGATGGGCTTCCTTCGTCAGCGGGATGAGGAGGGCGTTCAGTATGCCATGGCTGCTCATATCCGACATACCATCAATCTGCTGGACCAGGCCGGTTTCGGCAGTGTTTGAATCCGATCCGAGGTGAACATATTCATGCATAAATCCCGCTTCCGTTTCTTTGTCCTTCCCATTCTGCTTCTGGCCCTGCTCCTGCCCCTGTGCACCGGAGTCCATGGAGCGGATCTGGGCGTGGAGCGGAGTGTCTTCCAATTTCTGACCGCAGAGCTTGGCCTCAACTCTGCCGCTGCCTGCGGCGTCCTGGCCAACATCGAAGCGGAATCCAACTTCTCCCTCACCGCCTACGGCGACGGCGGCACCAGCTACGGCCTGTGCCAGTGGCATGATGGCCGGTTTGAAGCGCTGCAAAGCTTCTGCCTGCTGTATGGATATGATTACTGGTCCCTGGACGGTCAGCTAAATTACCTGGCCTATGAGCTGCGAACCCGGTACCAGAGTACATACGCCGCCCTAAAACGGGTTGCCAATACCTCCGACGGCGCTTACGAGGCTGGATATGTCTGGTGCGTCAGCTTTGAAGTCCCGGCCAACCGGGAGGAAAAAGGCGTCATCCGGGGCCGTACGGCCCAGTTCAAATACTGGCTCCGTTACGGCGGCAGCAGCGATTTCAGCACCTCAATGGGCATTACTTCCAGAGGATACAGCGGCGCTCTGTCAGACTGGTCTGATTCCAGCTCCAGCTTTTATTGGGAGACGGACGACAACATAGAAGAACCTACCGCGCCCATTTCCGCCCCCTCTTCTGCCACACAAACGCCTTCCCCAGTGGAGCGTCCCACCACACCGGCGGCAGAATCCAACACACAGGTGGCTTCAGCCGCCCCCTCTCATCGGATTCCCCAATTCCGCTACGTACCGCATCATATGCCTGCCTCTCTGCCCGCTCCTGCGGCGTCTCCTGCCACACAGCCCAGCTCCCCCCTGGCTTGCCTGTTCCTCTGTGCAGGAGAGCCGGCCAAGCGCTTCCGCATGCCGCAGCCGGAAGAGGAAGAGCCCTGTGAATAAGCCATCCCCGGGGTCCGCCACGCTTGCAGCGGACCCCGATTTCTTTCAAAAAGCGAGGTGCCCACATGGACGAACAAAACCACTCCCAACCAGCAGCCTCTGAGGAGGAGCAGACACCGGAGACCCAACCCTACGTTCCCCGGCCCAAATGGCAAATTGCCGCCGCCTGGTTTTTCCTACTTGTTATGGTGCTGGCTACGATTCTGTACTATTACTGGATCGCCTATCGATACTGATTATGAAAATTTTAGGCATTGATCCTGGCTATGGCACGACTGGCTTTGCCCTGCTGGAAGCTCAGCGGGGCCTCACCCGGCTGCTCCAGTGTGGCGTCATCACCACACCGCCCGGTATGGAGTTTCCCAAACGGCTGGAAACCCTGTACCTGGATATGGACCAACTCCTGAAGTCCGCCCGGCCGGAAGCCCTGGCCATTGAGGAGCTGTTTTTTGGCCACAATGTGACCACTGGCATTGGCGTGGCTCAGGCCAGAGGCGTCATCCTCCTGGCTGCATCTCAAATGGATCTTCCCGTTTTTGAGTACAAGCCCATGCAGGTCAAGCAGGCCGTGGTCGGTTATGGCGGGGCAAGCAAACACCAAGTCATGGACATGACCCGCCGGATTCTGCGGCTGGAGCGGCTCCCCCGCCCCGATGACGCCGCCGACGCCATCGCCATCGCCCTGTGCCATGCCCGCTCCGCCACCTCCCTGCTCAACCGGGCAAAGGCCGCTGAGCGGTAAGACGGAATTTTTTGTACTACGAGGTTCTCTATGTTTTACTATCTGCAAGGTCCCATTGCCATCTTGGAACCAAATCTGGCCGTGGTGGACTGCGGCGGGGTGGGGTATGCCTGCGCCGTCACAGCTTATACTGCCGCACAGCTGAAGCTCAATCAAACTGCCCGGCTTTACATCCACGAGAACATCCGGGAGGACGCCTTTGACCTCTTCGGCTTTGCCTCCCGGGAGGAGCTCCGGTGCTTCCAGCTGCTTCTGGGGGTGAACGGCGTGGGGCCCAAAGCAGCTCTGTCCATTCTCTCCGCCGGAGGGCCACAGAGCTTCACCTTAGCCGTCATGACAGGGGACGAAAAGGCCCTGACCGTTGCCCAGGGTGTGGGAAAAAAGTTGGCCCAGCGCATCATTCTGGAGCTGCGGGACAAAATCGGCGGCGCAGCCACCGAGCTGGACTTTTCCGGCCCAGTTACCGCCGCTCCAACCGGGGACAGCAACGTCACCCTGGCCACTGCCGCCCTGCAAGAGCTGGGCTATTCCTCCGCTGAAATTGCCGCCGCCCTCAAGGGCTGTGACGCCGCCGCCAGCACCGAGGAGATGATTCGCTACGCCCTGCGCGCTATGGTAAGCCGGTCATGAGCCTCCGACGTCTGCCCGCCGGCATTGGCCAAGCCATTCCCGTCTGTCGATTCAGTCCCCCGGTTCTCCCACAACCGGATTTTGTCACCCTGTTTTGTTCCCTGGAGCAAGGAGGAAACCAAGTATGAGCATCGAATTTTCCCAGGAGCTGGACGCCCCCATCATCACCCCCACCCTGACCGGTCAGGACGTGGGAGAAGTGAGCCTGCGGCCCAAGCTCCTGGCAGATTACACCGGGCAGGAAAAGGCCAAGGGGAACCTGTCCGTCTACATTGAAGCCGCCCGGCGGCGGGGAGAACCCCTGGACCACACCCTCCTCTACGGTCCCCCGGGCCTGGGCAAAACCACCCTGGCCGGGGTCATCGCCAATGAGATGGGAGTCAACATCCGCATCACCTCCGGCCCCGCCATTGAAAAGCCTGGCGATCTGGCAGCCTTGCTCACCAACCTGAACCCGGGAGACATCCTCTTCATTGACGAGATTCACCGGCTCAACCGGGTGGTGGAGGAAATCCTGTATCCCGCCATGGAAGACTACGCCATAGACATCATCGTAGGCAAAGGGCCCTCTGCCAACTCCATCCGGTTGGATCTGCCCAAATTTACCCTGGTGGGAGCCACCACCCGGGCCGGGCAGCTCTCCAGCCCTCTGCGGGACCGGTTCGGCGTATCCTTGCGGCTGGAGCTGTATACCATACAAGAGCTGTCCCGCATTGTCACCCGGTCTGCTACCCTCCTGAGCATGGAGATCGACCCCCAGGGCGCCTGGGAAATTGCAGCCAGAAGCCGGGGAACCCCCCGGATTGCCAACCGGTTTTTGCGCCGGGTCCGGGACTTTGCCCAGGTCTGTGCCGATGGCGTGATCACCCGGGAAGCGGCCAATCTGGCTCTGGAACGGCTGGAGGTGGATCATCTCGGACTGGACGCCATTGACCGTCGAATGCTCACTGCCATCATTCAGAACTACGGCGGCGGCCCTGTGGGCCTGGAAACCTTGGCCGCCACCATCGGCGAGGAGGCCGTCACCCTGGAAGATGTGTATGAGCCTTATCTCATGCAATTGGGCTTCCTGACCCGGACTCCTCGGGGACGGTGTGCCACCCAGCTGGCCTATGCCCATTTGGGAATCCCTTTCACCGGTCAAACACAGCTGTCTCTGTAGCGCCGTGTTTCGGATCGTAAATTTGACCAAATTTGCGTTTCCTAAGGAAAAAATCTTATTCACTATTGACAAAATCTTTTTTTCTGCTATAATGTGCAATTAGATGGGAGATGTGCCTGGAGGTTGGCAGGGATGCCCGTCCCCCAGTACCTTCTCCCAAAGTCTCTCCGGCTCCTCGCCGGCTTTCTTGGCGACAACGGCAAAGCCGTTCGCATAAAACCCTGGACAACAGACCAGCAAATTACTTGATGGGCACTTTACGGGGCTAACACAACTATCCAAAGAGAGGTAATTGATCCATGTACGAAGACAAGACTTTAATTTGCAAAGAGTGCGGCAACGAATTCGTTTTCACTGCCGGCGAGCAGGAGTTCTACGCAGAGCGCGGCTTCCAGAACGAGCCCCAGCGCTGCAAGGCCTGCCGTGACGCCCGCAAGAACGCCGCCCGTGGCCCCCGTGAGTACTTCACTGCCACCTGCGCCCGTTGCGGCTGTGAGGCCAAGGTTCCCTTCGAGCCCAAGTCCGACCGTCCTGTGTACTGCAGCGAGTGCTTCGCTCAGATGCGCGGCAACGGCTAATTTCTCTGCAAACCAATCGACGGGGTGCTGCACACTTGCAGCACCCCTCTTTTTACCACCCAGTCCCAATCTCGCGCCGGAAAGGAGTTCCTATGCCCCCTCTGTTTTCCCTTGCTGCTACCCCCACCACCGCCAGCCGTGGCGGATTGGATGCCCGCCGCCTTCTGAACCAGCTATATGAGGAGACTGCAGGTCAGCCTATGCCGCCGTTATTGCGCCATGAGCATGGGAAGCCCTACTTCTCCCAAGGTCCCCTGCACTGCTCCATCACGCATACACGTACCATGGCATTTTGTGCCCTGTCTGAAGGAGAAATTGGGCTGGATGCCGAGCAGCTGAGCCGCCATACCAGACCCGCATTGGTCAGAAAGGTCCTCTCTGCGCAGGAATACCGCCTTTGGCAGGAAGCTCAGGAGCCGGACCGGGTATTTCTCACACTGTGGACCCTGAAAGAAGCAACGGTAAAATACACCGGCGACGGACTTCGCGGCTATCCCAACCACTTGAATTTTGACCTGCAGGGCCCCACCCTGGAGGGTTGGGATCTCCACTTCCGCCTGTGGGAATGGAAAAACCACGTGGTAGCCCTTTGCGCAGGGGTGCCCCTGCCTGAGGACCTGGAAATCAGAAGATTTTTTTAAGATTCCCTCTCCTCCCTTGACAGGAACCCGGAGGCAGTTATACTAGAGGCAGAAACATACCGCTTTCTTTTCAGAGGAGGGAACTTGTATGGGATTTTGGATTTATCGAAAAATACGAAAGCTTCTGCAAACCAAACCGGTGCAACTCTGGGGCATCAGTCTGCTGGCCGGGCTTCTGGTCTGGCTGGCAGCCATTGGATTTTGGGCCATCCCCGCTGTGGCCTGGTTCCTGGACTTGGTATTCAGCGGATCTATGGCCCTGATTTTCCTTCGAGCCTATCAGGGAGCCGCTCCAGCAGTGGGCGATCTCTTCTCCCCCTTTCGCCGGGAGCAGCTGCCCCATGTCGTGGGTGGCATGGCCTGGATGAGTCTCTGGGTCTTTCTGTGGTCTCTCATTCCCGTAGCCGGATTGATCCTGGGACCAGTGAAACTCTATACTTATCGGTTCGCTCCATACATTCTCATGACCCGGCCGGACGTGAAGGCCACCGACGCAATCCGGATTTCTGCCCAGGAAACCCGGGGATATCGAGGGAAAATGTTTTTGGCAGACCTTCTGATCTACGGCAGTTGGTCTCTGCTTCTCCTTGTGCTTTTGGGGCTGGCCCAAATTCCGTTTCTGCGGGTTCCATGTTACGCCCTGTTGATCCTGGCCACCTTACTGGGTGCCGCTCTGACGCCCCTGCTCGCCGGTCTTGCCCAGGCCGGGTTTTATGATGAGGTGCAGCATTGCCTGGCGGATCCCGCCTACAGCGCCCGATACGCGCCTCCTGCACCCCCCGCTTACATCCCACCAGCCGCCGGTCAGCAGCCCCAAGGCTCAGCAGGCGTCAACGTACAGTACTGCCCCATCTGCGGTCAAGCAGCGCCCAAATCCGCCCGGTTCTGCAATAATTGCGGTACCAAGCTGGATGGATCCACACTGTAATAATCGATTCTGATGCCAAATAAAACCCGCTGAACAGACATTCCATCTGATCAGCGGGTTTTGATACTCGATTCCCTGTGACTCAGGACTTTTTCTTCTTCTGCACCAGCTTGGCCAGGTAGGGGTTCACCTCTGCAAGCTTCTCCAGCGTCTCCTTCGCCCTGGGGTCCTTCTTTTCTGAGTACAGCTCATAGGCCAGTTTCAGGTGGTCATCATCGTTGCTGTCCAGATCCATGCACTTCGAAATGGCATCTACCGCAGCGTCTAAGTCGTCCTTCTTCCGCTGACAGGTCGCCAAATTATAATAGTAAGATGGCTCGTCGCCGTTCAGCTTGATGGCCTTTTCCAGAGCTTGGATGGCAATCTCCAAATATTCCGGATGTACTTCTCCGTTTGCCTCCAACGTGGTGTAGGCCCCAAAATAAAGCCGGTTTTTCTGGTTATACAATCCCGCCCGGTCCTTTGGCGAAGGCGCCTCGTCTAAAAGCCCCTCAATGGTCGCGACAAGCTTTTCCAAGTGCTCCGGCTCACAGTCGGCCCGGTTGCAATAGCTGATGTAGCAGCCTACCTCTTCGTAGCGCTGCTTGAAGGTGAAGTTGCTGGCAATGTAGTCCCAATTCTCCTCCAGAATCCGGGCTGCTTTTGCTGATCCCATAGACGTTAGCTGCGCCACCACCTGGTCAATGAACCGCTCTTTGCTCAGAACACCTTCCAAAACCGGCATCAGGTCCTCCCCCAATTTGAGGTCCCGCTGGGTGAGGGCGTAATTGAAGGCCTGAATGGGAGAAAGCTGGGTCAAAATGTCGTCTAACTCTGCACCACGGTACGTAACATTGCCCATGGTTTTGGTAGTACTTTGTATGACATTCAAGGCACTATCTAATTTTGCCTCAATCGTCTTCAGCCTCTCAGATATAGATGCTACACTCTCTGGCCCTTCAGATTCAATGAAGCCCTTCGCCTTAATTGCTCCCACAAACTTCTCCAACATTTCTTGCGCACACATTAGCCCAGGTACCTGTGAAATGTCGTAAAATATAGCTCGGTCATCATATGTATCAAAAGGTAGTTCTTGTTCCTTTTGTGCTAAAACAATATATGGCTTTCCGTACCCCTTTCTTAACCCATACTCATACATAACATTAGCATTTAGTCCGGTAAGATCAACAATGCATAGATCGCTGTTTTCGATGCATCTGGCAATATGTTCAGAAATTCTGCCCGGCTCAGCTACTTTATCGGAACGCACAATGCTGTCCTTTGAAAAGCCACATCTAGTCAGTGTTGGAATAACCAAATAGTCTAGCACCTTATCAGCATTAACCCGTTCCTGGCTATCTTCTTTTCCAATCTGCGAAATTACGAAACATGTATAGCTCCTATCATCCACGTTACCTACCCCCCTACTTTATTCAAAACATCTAGTGCAGGTGTATTTTGAGAATGTCTTAATCTATTATACCATGTGCCCTCTAGATTACACGCCAATTATACACCCGCTTTTCGCAAAAGTCCACGTGCAATTTCGACAAGTTTCCTCAAAATTACGGCATACATGTCAAGTGACATATTCCCATCAGCTCATACCTAGCGCCGGTTTTAAACAATTCGTAAACATTCCCGCCTGACCGTTGAATTTTGCGGAATTTGCCATATAATGACCATATCAATTTCTCTCCAAGGTGATTCAAGTATGAAGCAAAAATTGGGCAATTGGCTCCGTCAGGCATTTGCGGGCCGCTATGGTGTGGACCAGCTGAGTCTGGCCATTTTGGTTTTGGATCTCATTTTATGTTTGGTAGGCACGTTCACCCGGAACGGGTGGCTGAACCTCTTGGCCTACATTCCCATGGTTCTGGTACTCTACCGGATGCTCTCCAAAAATACCTACCGCCGTTATCAGGAAAACCGCCGCTTCCTGCAACTAGTGGACCGCATCAAAGACCGGAAAAACCGGTATTTTAAATGCCCCAAATGCAAGCAACTGGTGCGCGTCCCCAGAGGCAAGGGAAAAATCTCCATCACCTGCCCCAGATGCAAAGAGAAATTCGTCAAGAAAACATAACCCACCGCAGGCCCTACCTGCGGTCTTCCCTTCCGGCAAAAAAATCAAAATTTTTTCCGATTCTCTCTTGACTTTCTCCCAATCTGTGGTATCATATAGGAGCGGTTTGTGAGGCACACAAGCTGAAGTGAATATGGGGGTATAGCTCAGCTGGGAGAGCGCTTGAATGGCATTCAAGAG
>UQXI01000042.1 GCA_900544975.1 uncultured Eubacteriales bacterium | reverse complement strand
AGGAGCGACGGAATGAGTGAGAGATGACTTTTTGAAAAAAAGTCGTCGCGAACGACATGCAGTCCGCGACGACGTGGAGCGGGTAATGGGAGTCGAACCCACCTATCAACCTTGGGAAGGTCGCATTCTACCGATGAACTATACCCGCGCGATGAGTATATTATAGCAGAGACGGCGTGAGATTGCAACACTTTTTTGTCACAAAAACACGCCGCCCCCTGGAAAATTTCATGGCTGTCAGTTGCCGGTACGTCGCATCCTATCGCAGGTCCAATCCCTGGATGACAGATACCAGGGTGTGGGCAAAGGCCTCGCCTGCCAGGATGGCCCTTTGGAGGGTGTCTCCGGCGGTGCCGACTTCCAGCAAAACAGAACCTGGCGTGGCATGCTCATTGTATCGCTCAGGGCGCAGGGACAACGGTCTTGTGAGGCCCGGGTATTGGCGTTCCATTTGAACCTGAAGCTTTAAGGCCCAGGATAGGTTCTGCTGCCAGTCGGGATGGGTGAGACCGCCCTCATCGGAACCCATCACAAACATCACCTGGGCGGCGGGCTTGCCATTTACTGTGGCAGATGTGGCCATCTGGCCTCCCTCCATCAGCTCCACCGCATCCCGGTGTACATCGATGACCATTTGGATGGAGGGATACTGCTCCAAATAGCGCTCGATATTTTCCCTCGTCCGGTCATAGGAGCCGTTGTACGACGGATAATCGTTCAAGGTGGTATCATGCAGCACGGGAATCCCGGCCTCCTCCAGCACCCGGGTGATGGCCTCCCCTACCCGGATCATGTTGTATTCCGGGTCCAAAGTTCGGTAGTCCGAGGAGGCGGTGTACTCCCAGCCGGGCTCCATGGTGTAGCTCTCTGTGGCGTGGGTATGAATGATTAAAATCCGGGGCTCCTCGCCACTGAAATCCAAGCTGACCGGCGCTTCCAGCAAGGCCCCAAAATCCGGCTCGTAAGTACTGCCATTTTTGATTTCGATCCCTTCCAAGTCGCTGGCTGCAAAGCTGAGTGGACCATCCTCCAGCGGTGCTGTGGGGAAGGTAAAGACGGTAGTGGGCTGGGTCTCTGTGGGGACAGTGACCGCCGGCTGGTCCGTGCGCCCGGTGGGCTTGGCCACCCGGCCGGTCTGCAGATACAGGAAAAAGGCGGCGGCATTCTCCGCATCTTGGGCCGCCATCGGGCCGCTGCCGCCCAACCGCAGAAGCAGGGCCAGGAGCAGAACACCGACGCAGGTTCTTCTCACCCGTTTGTTCCAGTTTTCCATAGACATTCCTCCCCGCCCGGATGGAAAAACGGCTGCTGCAAAGCTTCCTTTGCAGCAGCCTCTTTTTCTATTCCGGCTTTTTCCACTTTCTTCGGTTTGGCAGCTCCGCCCTGAGGGCCCGGAAAAAATCCCGGAGCACTTGGGCGCAGGGCTCCTCCAACACCCCGGCGGTCACAGCCGGGTGATGATTGAAACGCGCTGCAAACAAATCGCACACAGAGCCGCAAGCCCCGGCCTTGGGATCCCGGGCGCCGAAGACCACCCGGGGAATCCGGGCGTTGACAATGGCTCCGGCACACATGGGGCAGGGCTCCAGGGTGACATACAGGGTACACTGCCACAGACGCCAGCCGCCCAGGGTTTTGCAGGCCTGGTCAATGGCCTCCAGCTCTCCGTGACTCAGGGCATTCCGGGAACGCTCCCGCCGGTTTCGGCCCCGGCCCACCACCTGGTCCCCCAGTGTGATGATACAGCCCACTGGGACCTCTCCCTCCTGGGCCGCCTCCCGGGCCAGTGCCAGGGCTTGTTCCATATAAGCTGCGTCGTCCATGGTGTGCCTCCTGCCGCCGCAGAACCATAGGCTCGTCCCCCATACCATACCACGGCGAATCTAAAAAAGAAAGGGAATGCGGTTGCCTTGGTTACGCAATCCCGGTGAGGTCGTACGCCTCCAGGAATCGGAAGGCCTCCTGACAAATGGATTGCAGGCAGTGCTCTTGGAAAGGGCTCTCCAGCCCGGCGGACTGGAGCAGCTCGGTAAAGGGTTGGCTACCTCCCAGGCGGGTATAGCGCAGGTAGTCCTGGAAGGCCGCCTGGGGATCCTTCTGAATCTTTGCCCAGAACTCCAAGGCGACGGTCTGTGCCAGGCAGTAATCAATGTAATAAAACGGCGTGTTATAAATATGGCTCTGCCGCTGCCAACCCATGGCCTCCCCGTAGAAGGGGATCTCCCCCAGCTTGACCCAGGGCATATACTGACCCAAAAGCTCTCGCCAGACCTCATGCCGCTGCTGCGGCGTCAGGTTGGGCTCTGCATAGATCCGGTGCTGGAAGTGGTCTACCATCACGCCATAGGGGATAAAGGTCAGGGCGTAAGCCAAGTGAGAATAGCGGAATTTTCTGGCGTCGCTGCCGAAAAAGCCCTCCGCCCAGGGCCAGGAGAAGAACTCCATGGACATGGAGTGCACCTCGCACCCCTCCAAGCTGGGCAGGCAGCTGTCGGCTGGGCTCCGGAATCGGTTCAGGTACACCGCAAAGGCATGGCCCGCCTCATGGGTGATCACCTTCACATCGTGGGAGGTGCCGTTGAAGCTGGCAAAGATGAAGGGCATGTGGTAATCCTGGAGCCGGGTGCAGTAGCCGCCGCCGGCCTTGCCGGTGCGGGCCAGCACATCCATCAGCTCCATCTCCCGCATGGCACGCCAGAATTCATCGGTCTCCGGGCTCAGCTCCCGGTAGAAGGTGGAGCCCATCTCCAAAATCTCCTCCGGGTTTCCCACAGGCCGGGGATTGCCGGACCGGAAGGTGAGCGCATTGTCGGCAAAGTTCATGGGGTAGTCCTTCCCCAGCCGCTTGGCTTGGGCGCGGTAAATTTCCTCCGCTACCGGCACCAGGTACTTCCGTACCGCCTCCCGGAACTGGGCAACCTCCTTCTCCCCGTAGCAGTTCCGCTGCATGCGGCAGTATCCTAGGCCGGTATAGCCGTCAAAGCCCAGGGCTCTGCCCATTTTGTCCCGCACCTGGACCAGGCGGTCATACAAGGTATCCAACTCCTCGCCATGGTCCCGATACCACTGTCCCTCGGCCTCCCAAGCCGCCAGGCGGCGGCCATCGTCCGGGTCCTCTTTGAAGGGCGCCAGCTGGGCCAGGGTATAGACCTTGCCTTCAAAGGGAATCTGCGCCGAAGCCAACAGACGGGTATAGGAGGAGACCAACTGGTTTTCCAGCTGCAAATCCGGTATGATCTCCGGCGAGAAGGTTTTGAGGCTCAGTTCATTGTTCAAAAAGGAAGTCGTCCCATAGGTCTTCTCCAGCTGGCTGCGGAAGGGGCTGGCCAGGGTGGCCCGGACCCAGGCCTTGCGCAGGGGCTGTAGCTCCGGTCCCACCTGGTTGTACCAGGCCTTTTCCCCCTCGTAGAAGGGGTCCCGGGTGTCGATGTCCCGGCGAATGTTGGCGATGACCTGCTGGGTCATGTACCTGCCAAACACCCGGTCCATCTCCAAATAGGCCGATTCTGCCGTATCATAATCCGGCGCTGTCTGAAAGCGGTCTAACACAGCGGTCAAATCCCGGCGGAGGGTCTTCAGATCCGGTCTTTGATAGGAAAGTTCAGAAAATTTCATAAGCAGCTCCTTAAATATGTAGATAGCCCTTCAGGACCTTGAGTGTGTTATAGACCCCATCCACATGGCTCCGCTCGTAGCCATGGGAGGCGTAGACGCCCGCTCCAATGAGACCGTGGCGGATGTCATAGCCAGCGCGCAGGGTGGCTTCCACATCGCTACCATAATGGGGATACACGTCGACGGCATAGTCGGCGCCCTCCGCCTTAGCCGCCTCAATGAGCTTGCCCACCACCTGGTAGGAGTAGGGACCGCCGGAATCCTTGGCACAGATGGAGACCTGCCGCTCTGTACATTTCAGCCCATTGCCCACACAGCCCATATCCACGGAGATGGCTTCCGTCACCCCGGCAGGTACCGATGCAGAGCCGCCGTGGCCGACCTCTTCGTACACCGTCACATGAACATACACCCGGCGCTCCGGGACGATGTTTTGGTCCCGCAGATACTTCGCCAGGCCCAGCAGAATGCCCACAGACAGCTTGTCATCCAGAAAACGGCTCTTGATATAACCGGTCTGTGTGATGCGGGTTCTGGGTTCAAAGCATACGATGTCGCCCACCTGAACGCCCAGGGCCGTGGTCTCCTCCTCACTGTCTGCCTGCTCGTCCAGGACCACCTCCACGGTATCAAAGCTCCGTTTGGTACCGGAGTACTCTCCATTGACGTGGACAGAGGCGTTGCACAGCTGGCAAGTGCCCTCCAGAACTTTTCCGTCTCTGGTATAGACCCGGACGTTTTCCGCCTCGGCGTTGTTGGCCTCCATACCGCCCAGGGGGGTGAGACGCAGGCGGCCAGAGCCTTTGATCTCCGCCACCATGGCGCCCAGGGTATCGGTGTGGGCCTCCAGCAGCAGCGCGTCTTCGGCGTTCCGGCCCCCCAGGTCAATGAGAACGCCGCCTTTGGTGGTCTGCTTGGCCTCAAAGCCCAGGTTTCGGAAGGCCTCCAGCACCCAGGCAGCCGCCCGATCCGTAAAGCCGCTGGGGCTGTCTATCCCCAGAAGGGCCGCTGCTTGCTGCGCGGCGTAGGTTGCGTATTGCATATCCATATCATTGAGCTCCTCTCATATATCGTATCATGTTCTGCCAAACAGCAGGAAATACCAAATGCCAAAAATTTCCCGGAATCCATAGTGCATCCGCAAAGTCAGGGGATGGGTTGCGGCTGGAACCCCCAAAAACTCCACTCCCTCCGCCTTTGCCATACAAGAGGCGCGATACAGGTGGTACTCGCTGGAGACCACTGCCAGTGCCTCGGGGCGGGTTCCGGTTTTCTCCTGGATGAGTTCCAGGGAGAAGCGAAGATTTTCCTGGGTGGATGTGGCCTGCTCCTCCCGCCAGATTCGCTCCGGCGAGACGCCCCGGCCGATGAGCCAGGTTTCCATGCACTGCGCCTCGGTGATGGTTTCTCCACCCCCCTGGCCGCCGGATACCACACACTGCGCCTGGGGATAGGTTTGCAGGTAAGCCAGAGCCGCCTCCAGCCGCTCTGTGAGTGAGGGGGAAGGCTGCGTCCCGTTGACCCCTGCACCCAAAACCACCACGTAATCACAGGCGGGATTTTCTGCCCCCCGGGAGCCTGTGTGCACCAACCATGCGGTGACCGCCATCAGCGCCAGAAGCAAGCAGAGACAACCGGTAAACAGCCGCCGGATGCGCCTGGCAGCCACAGGCCTTCTTCGCCCCAGCCGAGTCAGTAGGTCATAAATTCCCACTGTCCCGGCAACGCCCCAAAGCGCCAGGGCCGTATACCGGTATGGCAGAACCACGGACCAGACGATCCCCCCAAGGGCTGCCAACAGCAACAGCCAAAACCATTTGCTGCAAAAAAATCGTTTGATGTGCCGCATCTGGCGTCCCCCCTTCCAAAAGCTGACTGTATGGCAACCATTATAACACGTCCTTCGGCATTTGTCATCTTCGGTCATGGATGGCTTGAAATTTACCCAAAATTTCTGACCATCCCAGCGCATCTTGGTGAAAAGGGGCTGCCTCAAAAATGAGGCAGCCCCCACAGAAAGGATGGAAAACGAGAAATTAAGGTGCTTCTGGCTCGGTGGCAGGAACAATGGCCAGACCGTTCAGATCCCAACCATCACTCAGCTTGCCAACCTCGGTCACATTGCCTTCCAAATCAAAGGTGAAGAGGTTGTCCATGGCATCCGTGATGTAGAACAGGCCCGTACTGCTGTCATAGTCCATCTCAGACCGTTTGGCAGCCGTATCCAGGCTCATCACAACCACTTGCTCCCACGCAGGAGAGGGATCCGTGGTGCTGAAGCGGTAGAGGACCGCACCGTAACTCCCCTTGGCCAGGGCGTAGAGATAGCCATCGACACAGGCCACGGTATTGACCTGATTGTTATTGATGATCTCACGCATGGATACATACGTATTCAATCCCTCAGGTTTCATGCGGGTCACATCATACTGGAACACGTAGTAGCCGGTACCAAGGTACAGGTAGCCAGTCGCCGGATCATACGCAATATCAGAAACATCCGGCAACATGCATTCCAGTGCGCCCATTCTGGTAGACTGTTTCGTCACAAAGTCAAAGCTATACAGCACCGGCCAGGAGCCACTCTTATCCACATAGTACAGGCAGTCGTCGCCCACAGCCACGCCGGCAATGTTGGAGCCGCCGCTCAGGTTGGCCACAATTTCCGCCGTAGGTCCAGGCATGGCCGGGTTGAAGGCCACCAGAGACTCCCGATCGCCGGACACCGTGTATGCCAGGGACTGAGGACCCTCCAGACTCAACACCGTGACCTTGCAGGATGCGGTTACGCCCGTCTCCTCGCTGGTGGCTGTGATGACCGCGGTACCAGCTGTCAGGCCCTTCACCAAGCCGTTGGCATCCACTGTGGCCACTGCAGGATCAGAAGAGGTCCAGGTGACACTCTGGTTGGCTGCGTTGGAGGGACGCACCTTGGCTTCCAGCTGGACGCTGCCGTCCACTGCAATCCGGGTGGCAGTCTGGTTCAGCAGAATGCCATTGACTTTGCCCACGGGGATCTCATCATCTTCCGGAATGGCACACAACAAGCCCAGATACATATCGCCGATTCTTGTACTCACACCCTCGCGCTTCAGTGCGGGCTGGCCCAGGTTTACATAGCTGATCTCCTCGCCCAGCTGGATCATATAGAAATTAACCGGGAGATGATAGTGGCTCATGTAATACGTGGCGTTGAGGTACAACCGGTTGGTCGTAAAATCATAGGTCATCTGGGGGCAATACTGACCGTAGACATTGTCACCGGTTCCAATCCGGGCCTTTTCCAGAGTCAAAACCAGCGTGCAGGCGCCTGTGACTGGATCCAGGGTATACAGGCAGCCGTCCGACGAGATGGACTCACTTCCAGCTGTATACAGGACGCCGTCCTTGTCCACAGCCAGTGCGCTCACCTTCTTGTCCACCCGCACCAGCTTTGTCACCACACCGGTGTCCAGATCCACTGTAGCCAGGTATCCGGAAAGGGTCAGCGCATACATGGTGCCGGTGGTGTAGTCAAAGGCCATGTTGGAGACCTTATCAGACGCGCTGTCCAACCCGGAATCCCCAAGCCGCACAAAATCGTTGTGGTCCGACTCATCAATCCGGTAGAAATCTCCACGGTTGTCGTAGCCATAGATGTAACCGTCGTAGTATTCACCACTTCTGATGGAATACACGTCAATCTTAAAGTCTCCAGGCTTACCCGCGGTAATGGCGTAGTCATAGAAGGTCGCCCAGGAATCGTAGTAGCTGGAGCCACCCATATCGTAGCCTATAAAGCCGATGAGCTCGCCGCCGGCCTCCAGCACCTCCACCTGGATGGTGTCTGTAAAGGGACCGCCCTCTGTCTCAGGATCCTTATTGGTAATAGAAACCGTAACTTCGGCAGTGCCCACGCCCTGGAAGGTCATGACGCCAAAGCCGTCCACCGTCACCACACTGGGATCAGAGGTGCTCCAGGTCCGAGTCCGTACCGTGGGCCGCTGGGGGGTAGTCTGGGTGTTCAGCTGCAGCTGACCGCCCACCAGGCCCAGGGCGCTGTCGCCATTGGTGATCTCAATCCCTTCCACCGAGATTCTCTTGGTCTCCGGCTCGTTCTCGGGGATGGTGAACATGGCGGTCATTTCCACGCCGTCCTTGCTGGCTACATCGCCGATGTCTACAATGGTGGCACGCAAACGATCCGGCTCCCATTCATCGGGATCCACACGAACCAAATACAGGGGAGACATCCCCGCACTGTAGCAGGGGTTCCAGTAAATGTTATCGGTGTTGTAATCGTAAGTCATGCCCGCATAGTACAGTGTCTCTGTGCCGCAACTGCCAATCCGGGTGGTATACAGGGTATCACAGTCCACGGTGTAGAGGTTGCCACTCATATCGGAGATGATGATGCGGCCTTCCCGGGTTACGCACATCGCCGTGGCATAGGTGGGGCCACCGATGTCTCCGGAGAAGGTGCCCAGCAGATCCACCGCGCCGGAATCCAGATCTACAATGGCCATGCCGCCATTTGTATAGTCCACAGCATACATCCGGCCGGTATTGTAGTCAAAGCCCAGGTTGCCCAACTCCACATTGGCTGTTGCGCCCACGCGCTCCCGCTCGCCAATGACGGTCTTGTCCGGAGTCTCGCCCTTGGTCACCTTGCTGCGGTACAGAACCGTACCCGTAGCCACGGTATTGTCTCCCACGGGCCACTGCTCCATCGTGGCGGTGTAGACGTAGCCATTGTAGTACGCACCGCCTTGCCAGGTCACATTCTGCATGGTGACCTGCCCCTCCGCATCCTCGGCAAGCACTTGTTCCTTCTTGAGGACTGTGATTCTGCCCGGCGCCTGGTCAGAGAAAGTCACCCACGTAGAGCGATTGTCGATGTTGTTAAAGTCCTCAATGATAAAGCCATAGATGGCGTCGGCAGAACCGACCACCCGAACATGAGCCGTCTGGGTATTCTCCACCCAAGCGCCAGGATAGGCGCCGGTTTCCGGATCCCAATCACCGGCCCAGGCATCCCAAATGGTAGCTTTTCCGGTGATGGTGGCTTCACCTTCGGCCACAGCCGTTACAAAGCCTGCATCATTGATGGTGACAACGGACTCATCCGAAGAGGCCCAGGTCACCTTGGCAGGAGTCGCATTCCAGGGCTGCCAGTTGGCCTCCATCCGCTTCCGCTGACCCGTAGCCATGGTCAGATCGTAGGGAGAAATGGAGAACCCGGTGGGATCTACACCCATGGTAAAGAGATCCGAGGTCATATCCGTCGGGACGAACAGGCAGGTCTGGCCGCCAGGACCATAGGTACCAACCTCCGTGCACCGGCCCGTAGTCAGGTCCACCTGGTAGGTCGTGCAGATGTTGAGGTACTGCTGGCCATTGGGGGTCTGGCTGTGGGCGTACCAATACATGGTATCCGTATTGTGGTCATAGCCCATAGACTGGATGACGTTGGCGCCAGAGTAGTTGTTGGCGTTCACAAAGTCTGTGGTGCCGATGTAGGAGCACACGCCGTCCCGGCCAACGCTGTACAGCTTAGCGTTGGTGTCAATGCCGTACAGATCGCCCTCGGTGGTGCAGCCCAGGGTCAGGATTTCACTGCCGTCCTGGGTACCGGTGATTGGGGCAATCTCGTCCACAAACATGCTGCCGTTCCAGCGGGACATCCAGATCCGGAACAGGGCGTTGTAGCCGTCGTCCTTGCCATCGTTGTTGTTGTCACCGGCATACTTCCAGCCCACAGCATACAGCGTGTCCTTGCCGGCGGCGTATTCGTACGGGTCATGCGCTTCGCTGCCCCGGTCGGAGTAATCCAAAGCCATGTCATACAGTACCCACATCCCGGCCTGGCCAACGGCGGCCCCGTTCTGGGAAACCAGGGTGGTGGAACGCCAGTGGGTGCTGGCAGGCGTCACCAGAACCAGATCGTTGGTAATGGCGCTCTGGGCAATCAGATAGCCGTTGACATATTCCGCAGAATAGTATCTGCCGGCGCTGTCAAAGGTCTCATTTCTTGCGTCTGAGAAGTCAGCCCGGTTGGCGCTAAACCAACCACTCTCCACTGCCGCGCCAGAGAAGGTCTCGCAGCCATACAGCCGGTCCTTGCTCAGCTCTTTCCGGGCAGGCAGCTGATTCGACAGGCTGCCCAGATCCAGGGAGGCGTCCATCTCAAACTCGTTGCAGGCGTAGTCTGCCACAACGATCTTGAAGTCTGTGCCATAGCCGGTGATGTCGTACTCCGCCGTATAAGGCTCACCCGGCACATTGTTCACCTCGTATTTGCCCATGATGATGCCGTCCGGGTCCACAAACAGGATGGCGGCAATGTGCTGGTTGTCCTTTAGGGTCAGGGGCAGAATCACCCGGCCGTTGGTCTCATCCAGCTTCAGGTCTTCCTGGAGGGTGTACTGATTCTCCACCACTGGCTTTTCGGTATCCAGGGTGATTTCAAAGGAGAACTCGTCGTCCATCACATCGTCGCCGTCATCCAGCCAAGCCTGGACGGAGTACACCACATGGGTGCCGTCGGGCAGTTTCTCGCCCTTGGCATTCATACCGTTCCAAACCTCGCCATCGTCCGCCACAACGAAGAAGGGAATGATCATACCGTAGGAAGTGTTGTAGAAGCTCTTGGTCAGATACTGTCCACTCAGGGTCCAGTAGACCTCACCAGTTTCCTTGTCGGTGACGGTGAAGGTCATCTTTTTGGCATTGCGGAGCATACCGAAATCCATCTCTGCCAGAGGATTGGCATAGGAGAAGGCATTGTACTGATCACCAGCCTTGCCACCCCGGAGATAGGGGTTAGTGCCAATCATCGCCCGGTTGGTGAAGACCCTGCGCGGGTAGAGGCTAGCCTCTGTCTCATCCGGTTCGTCAAACACCGGTGCATCGGACCAGTTGCCGTAGAAGCCCACAAAGGGCATGCTCAGGTCCACGCCGTCTTCCTCGGAGCTCTTGGCGTAGAGGAAGCCCTCTACAAACATGCCATTGGGGAAGGAGTCATCCATGTACTGCTTGTCCCCATCAGCCAGGGTGATGCGGGCAGTCAGGGCCACAGTCTCACCGGCAGCCACGGTCACCTGGGTGACGGCGTCTTCTTCAGTGACCTCCGCCTTGGCCAGTAGATCCACAGGGACCTCCAGCTCTGCGCAGTAGGCCAGGATCATGTCCACATCGGCCATATCCTGCTTGCCGTCGCCGTTCACATCCACATAGGCCAGGTGGAGGTTCCCATCGGCCAGGGGCTCCTTGCCGTTCAGGTGCCGCAGAAGCACCCGGGCATCGGCTGTGGTGATCACACCGTCGTCGTTGAAGTCATACTTCATCACATTGGAAACCACACCGCGGAAGATTTCCACATTGGCGTCCAGACCATAGGGAACGCCCTGAATGTACGCGCCATTGTACAGGCTCTCTGTGAGGACAGAGCTGTCAAAGGTGTAGGTGAGATCTTGCTCGGAGGACATGTTGTTGATCTCAAAGCCGAACTCATATACGCCGGTCTTCTCGTCATCATCTCCGAACTGGCCCTTGGGCCGGCCCTCCTGCACCTCCCGGCTGGTCAGGTAGGCCTGAGACGTGGTGGCCTTCACCAGATCCACCAGACCGGCGCCCTGGGCCCGGGGGGAGTACTCCCGATCTTGGTCAAACATCACAGGATTGGCCGTACTCATCATCAGATTGGCCGCCACCTGACGCAGCTCCGCCTCTGTGTAGTCGTAGCTACTGCGCAGATACTGCACCAGGACCGCCATGGCGCCGGTCACCTGGGGTGTGGCCATGGAAGTGCCGCTCATGGAGCCATAGCTGGAGCCGGCAATAGAAGGATCTCTGGAGGAGTAAATGCCGCCGCCCACACCGGCGATTTCCGGCTTCAGGGTCAGGTCGGGGGCCACGCCCCAGGAGGAGAAGTCGCTGACCATCCGGTCCATCTTCACCCGGATCAGGTCGCCATTGCACACCTTGAGGGAACCCGTGCCCAGCTCCTTCAGGAACAGACCGTCGGCCTGGGAAATGGAGATGCAGGGAATTGCCCCCTGGAAGTCGTTGATCTGCATGTTCAAAACGCCAGGTACATTGTTATACACCACACAGGCAATGGCGCCAGCTGCCTGTGCAGCCGCTTGCTTCACAGGGAAGGTAGCCTCAGAGCCGCCGCCACGGGAGACCACAGCCACCTTGCCAGTCACATCCAGGCCCTCGTAGTCGCTCATGACGCCATAGCCAGGCACTACCACAAACTCCAACGTCTGGTCCTGGAAATTCCGCAGGAACTTCACCATAGCAGTCACTGCCGTATCCACATAACCGATCTGTCGGTCATGGACTGTGAAGTACAGCTGATCCGCGCCGTCATTTTCCACGGAGGCCACCGACAGCGCCGTATGGTATGTACTGGGCGTTCCCACCAGGCCTGTGTCCGGGTTGCCCGCCTTGGACATGTTCAGACCAGTGAGGTTCATATAGGCGTTGTTGGTGTCGTTGCCGGCCGCGATCAGGATCTCAATATCCGTCTCGGCAAAGCGGTTCAGAACCTCCAGCATGGCCTTGTCGCCAGAGGTGGTAAAGCCCGCGCCTGAACCCAGAGACAGGTTGGCAGCATCCACATCCAGGCGGACGCAGTCTTCCAGCGCTGCCAGAATGGTGGTCCAGTTGGCGCCACCGCCCCGGCTGAAGACCTGCATCACCACCAGCTGTGCATCCGGAGCCACGCCCACCACGCTGGTGGAATCCGTCTTGTTGGCGGCGGCAATACCGGCAACGTGGGTGCCGTGGTCATGGCCCGCTGTGGCGTGGGACACATCAAAGTTCAGCCCGTCATAGTTGAAGATGAAGGGCAGCTTGGAGTTGTAATAGGAGCTGTTGCGGAAGTAGGTCTGGGAGGCATTCAGGGTATCCCAGATTGCATCCACGCTCTCTTGGGTCATGGAATCTTCCGTCAGCTTGTCCTCAGGCAGGGCGGCAAAGCTGGGATGATTCACCACAATGCCCGTATCCAAGATGGCAATTTTCATGCCCTTGCCGGTGAAGCCGGTCTCATTGACCACATCAGCGCCGATCATGGTGGTGGCGTTGTTGGTCATGGGCTGATACGCATCGCCGGTATCCAGGCTGTAATCCTCGGGCAGCTGGAAGGTGGGAGCCACATACACGTAGTCCACACCCGGCATCGTCTCCAGGGCGGCCTTGTTGCCGTACTGGGTGGTCACCGACAGGCCCGTGGTACCAATGGTATAAGTAAAGCCCAGCTGGAAGCCCTCGTCCTCCCCAAAGCGCTTGGTGAGGCTGGTCTTCAAGCTCTCAATGCCAGCCAGCTGCTTGCTCTGATAGCTGGCAACCGAAGCTGTCTGCGCGGCAATGTCCTCCGCGGAGAACCCGGCAGCCAACAGAGAACGGTCTTTCATCACTACGACGAAATTCACCAGATCCTCTGCGGCAGGCTGGGCTGCAGCGCCGGTCTCCGAAAACCGGTCGGAGGCATTATGTACAATTTTCGGCTCCGCCGTCTCCGGCTGATCCGGATCGGCCTGTGCAAAGCCCTGGGACTCCTCCAGGGTGTCTACAGGCAGCTTGACTGGGCCGCCGTCTTCCAAAACCTGGGGCGCCGTTTCCCCGGCAAAGCCGCTGCCTGCAGCCGTCGCCATGGGAATCCCAGTCAGGAGAAGGGCCAACGCCAAAAATAGAGACAGGAATCTTTTTTTCATGTTGTTTGCACCTGCCTTTCTCAAGCCAGATGGACGGTTTCAAACCGTTCCACCACTGTTGCAATCTGTCCGCGGGAGGAGCTGGCCTTGGGCTCCAAATACTGGTTGCCCATGCCGAGTATCAACTCCGTGGCCACAGCCCAAGTCATCGCCTCCTGGGCGAAGGAGCTGACCGTGCCCGCATCCACAAACCCATCCAGGCTACCCTGATTGGTGGTATCCACACCCTGAAGCTTGGCATAGCGGTACAGGAAGGTCACCAGCTGCTCCCGGGTCACAGGGGCGTTGGGGACAAACCGGGTGTCAGACATGCCCTGGGCAATTTCATGCTCGTAGGCCCAGGCCACGGCGTCGCTATAGAACTGGCCCTCGGCCACATCGGTAAAGGGCGACTTCCCGTCCACCTCAGGAGATTCGGCCATGCGGTACAGGATCAACATCAGCTGGCCCCGGGTCAGGTTGTGGTTGGGGTGGAACAGGGTCTCGGATACGCCAATCATCAGCTTATTACGCACCACATAGTCCACGCCCTCATGATACCAAAGGCTGGTGTCTACATCGGAAAACACCTTGGAGGGGCAATGGTCTTCATTGGCAGGTAGAGCTTCCCGCTCCTTCTCGCCGCAGACGGTGCAGGTCCGGGTCCGCTCGCCCTCCTGGAAGCATGTTGGCTCCCGGGTCACGGTCCAGTCGGACCAGGTGTGGCTTTTGGGAATGACCTCGCCCTTCTGCAAAACCTCGCCGCAGACAGAGCAGACCAGGTCGCCTGTGTAGCCGTCTTCGGTGCAGGTGGCGTCCTTGGCGTTCACAATCTCACCCTTGTGGCCCAAAGGCTGGGTAATCTCACTGATGTACTGGTAATCGCAGTGCCTACAGACATGCTCGGTGTAGCCATAGTCTGTGCAGGTAGCCGCTACGGTTTTTGCCTCGCAGTCGTGGCCCAGAGCGTCCACAAAGGAATCCTGATAGCTGTGGCCGCAGACGGTGCAGGTATGGGTGGTGTAACCCATATGGGTGCAGTCCGGCTCTGTCACTTTCGCCTCATAGCTGTGCTCCTTTTTGGGGATGGACTCGGTGTAGGTCTTGCCACAGGAGCAGGTGAAGGTCATGACGCCCTCTTCGGTGCAAGTGGGCTCCTTCGTCACCTTTTGGGTGTACTCGTGGCCCAAGGCGTCGGTGTAGTCGGACACGTAGCTGTGGCCGCAACGGGTGCAGGTATAGGTGGTGTAGCCCATCTTGTCGTGGGTGGGGGCCGTCACCTCTTTGTCATAGGCATGGCCCAGGGCCTCCACGATGCTGTCCATGTCCACATAGCTGTGGCCGCAACGGGTGCAGGTATAGACCGTGTAGCCGGGCTGGTCACAGGTGGGCTTCACTACCTCTTCGGCGTAGGAATGGCCCAGCTCCAGAATCAGCTTGGTCTCCTTTTCATGGCAGAGGGAGCATTCCCGCTCCTGAACGCCGTTGGTGGTGCAGGTGGCCTCTTGAATGGTCTTCCATTCACCCCAGCTGTGAGCGCCGTTGGCAGGGATGACCTGGGTCTCCTCCTCATTGCACAGGGTGCAGGTCCGGGTCTTCTCGCCAGGCTCGGTGCAGGTGGCGGCCTTGGTCACAGTCCAGTCTCCCCACTGGTGGCCAGTGGCGGGAATGGTCCGCTTCTCCACCTCGCCGCAGCCCAGGCAGGTCCGGAACTCTTCGCCAGGCTCGGTGCAAGTGGCGGCTTTGCTCACCCGCCACTGGCTCCAGTTGTGGCCACCCACCTCCACAACAGTCCGGGCCTCCAGCGTATAGTGCTCCGCACCAGTGACATAGCTGCCCGCCTCTGTCACCATCACAGCGGAGGCGCCTTCGGCCATGGCCTGGAAGGACAAGTCAATCACAGTACCGACCATGGCAGGCTCCTCGCCGGCAAAGGCAAGCACCAGCCTGCCCGCCTCGCTGCTGTTGACCTGCAAGCTCAGGTCAGTGTCATCCCGCCAGGCCTCCCCGGCTTTGGCAGACAGAAATTGTAGCTTCTGGCTGTCATAGCGAATGGTCAGCTTTCCATCGGCCACCACAGCGTCCACCGTGGTGTCCACACAGACTGTGACCCTGCCGCCCAGCGCAGGTTCCTTGCCGTCCCCATGGAGAGCCAGCAAGGGCGTCCTCTCGGCCGCATAGCCAGTTAGGGTCAGGGAAAAGACCATAACCAGAGCCAGCAAGAGGGAGATAAAGCGCGTTGTCCTGTTTCTCATTTTCACTGTTTCCTCCTTTGTGTAATAAAAACTGTGCATCCAAAATAGATACACGATCACACCGCCAGACGGAGCTGGGCCATTTGCGCCGCCTTGCAGTTAGATCCAGAAATGAAGCCGCGCCGACGCGCGAAGGGGAACCTGCTGAAAGTTGTAGTTCATGCGGCAAAGATTCACGATACAAAATCGGGAATTCGTCCTGCTAAATAGGCTCTGGAAGAGTATCCAACCATAAGAGGCTTCTGCGCGGACGTCGGGTATCGTGCAACTTTTGTACAGGAAGTCCAGGATAAATTGGGCTTAAAAGTGGATTTTCCTGAAAAAATTAAGCTCCAAAAGTCTCCCCGTCTGCGCCGTGGGGCTCCCCCCACGAAACCACGCCGTGACGCGGGAGAGCTGCTATTGCCGCAGTAACGCCAGCCCTCTTCCTGCATTTTTTGCAGGTTCATTCTGGGTATACGATAGCATAGGATTGTGAGAAAATCAAGACCCATTTTGCATTTTATTTGGGAAAACTGTCACAGCGCAAGTGAGACACTTGAACACAACATTTTGGGGCGTTCCACCAGATGCCGGTCTCCCCCTCTCTTTCTCACAAGGGAGAGAAAATTGGCCGGTTTTGGAGCCTTTCCCATGACTCCCAAGGACTTTTGGGCTTGCCAGTTTTCGGTTTTGTGGTACAATGAAAAGAACATCAGAACCACTCTGCCACCTTGGAAATGTTCGGGGCGCGCAGAGGAAAGGATGCAACTATGGATGCCATAATCACCACTCTGGCCCAGGAATTGGGGCAGAACCAACGATATGTGGAACAGGTGGTGGCGCTTTTGGATGAGGGCAACACCATCCCCTTCATCGCCCGCTACCGCAAAGAGCTCCACGGGGGTATGGATGACACCACCCTGCGAACCCTGGAAACCAAATTGCGATATCTGCGCAGCCTCCAGGAGCGGCGGGAAGAGGTGCTCCGCGCCATCGAAAGCCAGGGAAACCTGACTCCCGCCCTCCGGCAAGCTGTGGAAGCCGCCAGCACCCTGGCGGAGGTGGAGGATCTCTACCGGCCCTACCGCCCCAAGCGACGGACCCGGGCCACCATGGCCCGGGAAAAGGGACTGACGCCTCTGGCGGAAGCCCTCTGGAAGCAGGATGGCCGGGACCCGGCCACCCTGGCCCAGAACTATGTGAACCCGTCCCTGGGGGTGGATACCATAGACGATGCCCTGGCCGGCGCCTCTGACATTCTGGCAGAGGAAATCTCCGACGATGCAGCCATTCGCAAGGAGCTGCGGCAGCGGATGGCCCGCCGGGCCGTCCTCGCCTCCCGGGCAGCCAATCCGGAACAGGACAGCGTGTACCGCCTGTACTACGACTTCTCCTGCCCAGTTGCCAAACTTCAGGGGCACCAGATTCTGGCCCTGAACCGAGGGGAGAAGGAGGGCTTTTTGAAGCTCTCGGTGGATCTGCCCGGGGCGGAAGGGTCTGCCCTGGTGTGCCGCCACGCCCTCCGGCCGGGGAAGACGGTATCTTCCTTCGTAAAAGCCGCGGCAGAAGACGCCTATGCCCGACTGATCGCCCCGGCGGCAGAGCGGGAGCTGCGAAATGACCTCACCAGCCGGGCCGCAGAAGGGGCCATGGGGAACTTCTCCCTGAATCTGAAGCCACTGCTTCTCCAGCCGCCTGTGAAGGGAGCTGTCACTATGGGGCTGGATCCGGGCTATCGGAACGGATGCAAGGTGGCGGTGGTGGACCCCACCGGCCGGGTGCTGGACACGGCGGTGGTATACCCCACCCTCTCCCAGCGAAAAAAAGAAGAGGCGCAGGAACGGCTCCTGACCCTCATCCGCACCCATCACGTGCGGCACATCGCCATTGGCAACGGCACCGCCTCCCGGGAGACCGAGGAGATGACTGCCGCCATGCTCCGGCAAGCCCCCGAGGTTTCTTATATGATTGTCAACGAGGCTGGGGCCTCGGTGTACTCCGCCTCCCCCCTGGCGGCAGAGGAATTTCCGGAATACGATGTGAATCTCCGCTCGGCCATCTCCATCGCCCGGCGGCTTCAGGATCCTCTGGCGGAGCTGGTGAAAATTGAGCCCCAGGCCATTGGCGTGGGCCAGTATCAGCACGATATGCCCCAAAAACGGCTGGCAGAGGCCCTGGAAGCCGTGGTGGAAGACTGCGTCAACGCCGTAGGAGTGGACGTCAACACGGCCTCCCCCAGCCTCCTGCGCCAGGTGGCCGGTTTGAACGGCGCCACAGCCAAAAACATCGTGGCCTACCGGGAGGAACACGGCCCCTTTTCCAGCCGGAAGCAGCTCCTGAAGGTGCCTAAGCTGGGTCCCAAGGCCTTCCAGCAGTGTGCCGGCTTCCTGCGGGTGCCGGAGAGCCGGGAGCTACTGGACCACACCGGCGTCCACCCCGAATCCTACCCGGCGGCAGAGCAGCTGCTGCAGCTGCTGGGTCTTCCCAAGGGAGGGCGCCTGGCAGGTCTTTCTCAAAAGGTGGAGGCCCTGGGTTGGGAACAAGCCGCAGCCGCCTGCGGCGTGGGAATTCCCACCCTCCAGGATATGGCCCGGGAGCTGGAAAAGCCGGGCCGCGATCCCAGAGAGGATCTGCCCCCTCCGGTATTCCGTCGGGATGTCATGACCGTCCAGGACCTGAAGCCGGGGATGGTCCTTACGGGGACGGTGCGCAACGTCATTGATTTTGGGGTGTTTGTGGACATCGGCGTCCACCAGGATGGTCTGGTCCACATTTCACAAGTGACCGACCGGTTCATTCGCCACCCATCCCAAGTGGTGCGTGTTGGCGACACCGTGGAGGTGGCAGTCCTGGAGGTGGATGAGAAGCGGGGGCGCATCAGCCTCACCATGAAAAACCTGCCAAAGGAGGCGCAAACATGAAGGATCAGATTTTAGAGCTCCTGCGCCGGGAACCGGGCTACCTCTCCGGCCAGGAGATGAGTAACCGCCTGGGTGTCTCCCGGGCGGCCGTGTGGAAAGCCGTGGAAGCCCTGCGGAAAGAGGGTTATACCATCGACTCCGCCCCCAACCGGGGCTACCGGCTGAATGCCCCCACCGGCCGACTGTCCCTCCGGGAGATTTCCGCCCGGTTGGAGGATCACCCCTGGGCGTCCCTGGTGCAGGTGTTGGATTGTGTGGATTCCACCAACAATCTGGCCAAGACCCTGGCCGCCCAGGGCGCCCCGGCCGGGACCGTTGTCATCGCCGAACGTCAGACCGGTGGTCGAGGCCGGTTGGGCCGGGGCTTCTCCTCCCCCCCGGGGATGGGGGTGTATCTGTCGGTCATTCTCCGCCCGGATGCTCCACCGGAACGGCTGATGCATCTCACCTGCGCCGTGGCAGAGGTGCTGTGCGACGGCGTAGAGGCCGCCTCCGGCCTCCGGCCTGGGATCAAGTGGACCAATGACCTGGTCTCGGGAGGCCGGAAGCTGTGCGGCATTTTGACCGAGCTGTCCCTGGAAGCCGAAAGCGGGCATGTGCAATACGCCGTCGTCGGCGCCGGCGTCAACTGCGGCCAGAAGCTGTCGGATTTTCCCCCGGAAATTCAGGACATCGCCGGCTCTCTCACCATGCTCACTGGGAAGCCTGTGGATCGGAACACCCTGGCGGCGGAGATGATCCGCTCCCTGAGCCGTCTGGATGGATCGCTGGTGGAGCATCGGGAGCAGTGGATGGACCGGTACCGGCGAGACTGCGTCACCATTGG
>UQXI01000041.1 GCA_900544975.1 uncultured Eubacteriales bacterium | reverse complement strand
CTGCCGAGGCTGCCGGCTCTGCCAAGGCCGCCGCTGAGGCCGCTGCGAAGGCTGCATTCAGCGCCGCCGAAGCTGCCGCCTATGCGGAAGCTGCTGCGGGCAGCGCCACCGAAGCCGCCAAATCCATGGTTGAGGCCCAGAAGGCCCAGGCCGCTGCAGAAGATGCACAGGTGAAGGCAGAAGAGGCCAAGAAGAAGGCGGAAGAAGCCCGGAAGAAGGCGGATGAGGCTGCCCAGTCTGCCGCCGAAAACAAGGAATCTGCTGAGAAGGCCGCCGCCGAGGCGGAAGCTGCTCAGGAAGCTGCTGCAAAGGCCCAGAAGGCTGCCGAGGATGCCCGCGCCGCCGCTGAGACTGCCCGGAACGCTGCCGAAGAGGCCAACCGGGAGGCTGCCGCCGCCGCCGCCGAGGCTGCCGCATACGCCAAGCAGATGGCTGACACCTATGCCGAGATCGTAGCCATCAAGGCTGAGATCGTGGAGTACTTGGCTCAGGCCCAGAAGGCCGCTGAGGACGCCGAGGCTGCCAAGAAGGCTGCGGAAGAAGCGCAGAAGAAGGTGGAAGAGGCTCTGAAGAAGGCCCAGGAGGCCGCCCTCACCGCCGCCAAGTACGGCGCCATCGTGGAGCTGGTGGGCATTGATGTGTCCGGCTACACCGCCGAGCAGATGGAGCTGGTGGATGCCGCCCTGGCAACCGCCCGCGAGGCGGTTGCCGCCGCCGAGACGGTGGAAGAGGTGGAAGCCGCTCTGGCTGTGGCCAAGGAAGCCATCCTGGCTGCCGGCAAGATGGTCTGCGCTTCTGATCTGTTCCGGGATGTGTCTGAGAATGCCTGGTACCACAAGGGTGTCGACTTCGTCGTGCGCAACGGTTACATGGAAGGCATGGGCAACGGGATCTTTGGCGTGAACGCTGCCATCACCCGCGGCCAGATGGTTACCATCCTGTACCGCATGGAAGGCAAGCCCAGCGTGGAAGGTCTGGAGAACGTCTTTACCGATGTGGCGGATGGGAAGTTCTATACCGACGCTGTGATCTGGGCCGCTTCCGAGGGGATCGTAGAGGGCAACGGCGACGGAACCTTCAACCCCAACGGCGCCATTACCCGGGAGCAGCTGGCTACCATCCTGTATCGTTACGACGGAAAGCAGGCTGTGACAGAGGACGCCCTGGCCGGCTTCCCCGATGGCAAGAGCGTTTCCCCATTTGCTGTGGAGGCCATGAACTGGGCCGTGGCAAATGGACTGATTCATGGCATTGGCAACGGTTCCTCCGCAACCCTGAGCCCCAAGGCGACAGCCAGCCGGTCTCAGTTTGCCACCATTCTCATGCGCTACATGACTGAGGGTTAATTCTCCTTGTCTGGCATGATATAATTTTCACCATGAGCCAGTCAATTCTTTGGATTGACTGGCTCATTGGCAAAACAGTCAACCCCCGGCACACCCCCGCGCCCTCCTTGGATGCGCTGGCAAACGGTGGCGCGGGAGTGTACCGGATACGTCTGCTGGCAGGAATGTCAATGGGCCGCAGATGTACAGAAGAAGAGATATTTCCTTGCCGTGGAAGCACAGGAGGCGGCGTTGCCAACCGTAGACTGCCTGTGTCCATGCTTTTACAGAGGAGATATCAGAATCGTCACAAAGATTGTGTATCGTAGACCCAACCGGTAACGTTGCGGCGGCTTGGGCTGGGACACAGGAAAGATGAGGTCATCCATGTTATACATTGGAATTGATTTGGGCACTTCCGCGGTGAAGCTGCTGCTGATGAATGAGGCGGGGCAGATTCTGAATGTGTGCTCCAAAGCATATCCCCTGGAATTTCCCAAACCGGGCTGGAGCCAGCAAAACCCGGAGGACTGGCGGCGGGCCGTGTGGGAGGGGATTCCCCTCCTTTTGGAGGGCTTTGACCGGAGCCAGGTGGCCGGCATTGGCGTCGGCGGTCAGATGCATGGTCTGGTGGTCCTGGACGACGAGGACCGGGTCATTCGCCCTGCCATCTTGTGGAACGATGGCCGGACGGCAGAGCAGGTCGCCTATTTGAATGAGACGGTGGGCACAGACCGCCTCTCCGCCTGGACGGCCAACATCGCCTTTGCTGGTTTTACGGCCCCGAAGCTCCTGTGGATGCGGGAGCAGGAGCCGGAGCGCTTCGCCCGGATCAAAAAGGTGATGCTGCCCAAGGATTACATCAACTATCTCCTCACTGGGGTGCATTGCACCGACTATTCCGACGCTTCGGGCATGCTCCTTCTGGACGTGTCAGGCAAGCGCTGGTCGCCGGAAATGCTGGCCCTATGTGGACTGGAGGAAAGCCAAATGCCCCGCCTGTATGAGAGCTACGAGGCTGTGGGGACCCTTCTGCCAGAGGTGGCCAAGAAACTGGGCTTACCTCAGACGGTCCGGGTGGCTGCCGGAGCTGGAGACAATGCTGCCGCTGCCGTGGGCACCGGAACGGTAGGGGAGGGCGGCTGCAACATCTCCCTGGGCACCTCCGGCACCATCTTCATCTCTTCGGACCATTTCCGGGTGGACGCCAACCATGCCCTCCATGCCTTTGCCCATGCCGACGGGGGGTATCACCTGATGGGCTGTATGCTCTCCGCCGCCTCCTGCAACAAATGGCTTATGGAGGACATCTTCCGGACCACGGATTATGCCGCCGAGCAGGCGGGGATTACTCGGGATATGCTGGGACGCAACCACGTGTATTTCCTGCCCTATCTCATGGGCGAGCGAAGTCCCATCAACGATACCAATGCCCGGGGGACCTTCATCGGGATGACCATGGATACCCGGCGGGAGGACCTGACCCAGGCCGTTCTGGAGGGGGTGGCCTTTGCCATTCGGGACAGCCTGGAGGTGGCCAGGAAGTTGGGCATCTCCATCTCCCGGAGCAAACTCTGCGGCGGTGGGGCCAAGAGCGCTCTGTGGAAGGAAATTCTGGCCAACGTTTTGCAGCTGGAGCTGGACAGCGTGGCATCCGAGCAGGGGCCGGGTTTAGGCGGCGCTATGCTGGCCATGGTGGCCTGTGGCGCGTTTGCCAGCGTGGGCGAAGCCTGCGGCAATCTGGTCCGGGTGTCGGAGACGGTCCGCCCGGATCCGGAGCTGGCGGCCCGGTATGAGGCCCGCTATCAGCAATTCCGGCGGATTTACCCCGCCTGTAAAACCCTGTTCCCCAGCTTGCTGGACACCTAAGGAGGAAAGCCATTTGAAAATTTTATCTGTTTTGGACCCTGCCTTCCAAAATTACGGCCAGGTCCTCACCGGTTATGACTGCAAAGCCCTGCTGGAGACGCTGGAGGCGGTGACGCCTCTGCCGGCGGGGGTGGAATATGTGCCCCAGCAGCCGGAGCTGATGGCGCTGCCGGTGGCAAAGGAGCTGGCTTCCGGCGCTTATGGCGGCATGCCCATCCAGCTGGGTTGGTGCAACGGCCACAATACCAAGCTCAATTGTCTGGAGTACCACCGGGACAGCGAGCTGAACCTGGGCGCCCGGGATTTCATTTTGCTGGTTGCCAAGCGGGAGGATATGGAGGGCGGCCGCCTGGATACCGCCAAGGTCCAGGCGTTCCACTGCCCGGCCGGGGTCCTGGTGGAGATTTACGCCACCACCCTGCACTATGCCCCCTGCTCTGCCCGCAAGGGGGAGGGGTTCCGGGTTCTCATTGTGCTCCCCTTGGGAACCAACGGTCCCAAGCCGACGATGGTCCCCAAGAATGAGGAGGACCGGCGTCTTTGGGCCTGCAACAAGTGGCTCCTGGCCCATGAGGAGAGCAGCGAGGCGGCACAAGGCGCGCAGGTGTTGCTGGACGGGATCAATTTGGACATTGCGCCCCTCCTCTCATAACCCCAGGGGATCCATCCGCGCCTGCGTGGGGAGCGGTGTTCACCGCTCCGAAGAAGGGTTTGCGCAGGCCGATTCTTAAGAAATGAGGAATGTGACGATGAAATTTCAAAATATACCAGAAGTGAAGCTTGGCATTATTGCCGTCTCCCGGGACTGCTTCCCCATCGCCCTGTCCACTTCCCGCCGGGAGGCGGTAGTCCAGGCGTATGGCGCAGGGCTGTACAACTGCCCCGTCACCGTGGAAAACGAGGCGGATGCCTTGAAGGCGCTGGAGGATGTGCGGGCTGCCGGATGCAATGCCCTGGTGGTTTACTTAGGCAACTTCGGCCCTGAGACGCCGGAGACCATTCTGGCCAAGCGGTTCCACGGTCCCGTGATGTATGTGGCTGCCGCGGAAGGGGATGGAGACCTGATCAATGGCCGGGGCGACGCCTACTGCGGCATGCTGAACTGCTCCTACAACTTGGGTCTGCGCCACCTGCAAGCCTACATCCCCGATTATCCCGTGGGTACCGCCCAGGAGTGTGCGGAGATGATCCGGGAGTTCGTTCCCATTGCCCGGGCCGTCATCGGCGTGAAGAACCTGAAGATCATCACCTTTGGCCCCCGGCCCCAGGATTTCTTTGCCTGCAACGCTCCCATCCAGGGCCTGTATGAGCTGGGCGTCGAGGTGGAGGAGAACTCGGAGCTGGATCTGCTGGTCTCCTACAAGGCCCACGCCGGAGACAGCCGGATTGAGGCCGTCTGCGCGGATATGGCTGAGGAGCTGGGGGTCACCGGCAACCAATATCCTGAGCTGCTGCCCCGGATGGCCCAGTTTGAGCTGACCCTTCTGGACTGGGCGGAAAGCCACCGGGGGGCCCGGAAGTATGTGGCCTTCGCCGACAAGTGCTGGCCGGCCTTCCCGGAGCAGTTCGGCTTTGAGCCCTGCTATGTGAACTCCCGCCTGGCTGCCCGAGGTATCCCTGTGGCCTGCGAGGTGGATATCTACGGCGCCCTGTCCGAGTACATCGGCGCGTGTGTGACAGGCGACGCAGTGACCCTGCTGGACATCAACAACTCGGTGCCCAGATCTTTGTTTGACGAGGACATTGCCGGAAAGTTCCCCTATGTGCTCCAGGACACCTTCATGGGCTTCCACTGCGGCAACACGCCTGCCTGCAAGATGTGCGCCAGCCGGGCGGTGAAGTACCAGCTGATTCAGAACCGGCTCCTGGAGGACGGCGGTACCCCAGACTTCACCCGGGGCACGCTGGAGGGGGACATTGCAGCTTCTCCCATCACCTTCTACCGGCTGCAGTGTGATTCCAACGGCGACCTCCGGTCCTACATCGCCCAGGGCGAGGTGCTGCCCGTGGCCACCCGTTCCTTCGGCGGCATTGGTATTTTTGCCATCCATGACATGGGCCGGTTCTACCGTCATGTGCTTCTGGCCAAGCGGTATCCCCACCACGGGGCGGTGGCCTTCGCCCACTGCGGCAAGACCATCTACGAGGTATTCCGCTACTTGGGCGTGGCGGATATCGCCTACAACCAGCCTGCCGCTCTCCCATATCCCGGGGAGAACCCCTTCTCCCGCTAATGCCCACAGGAGCCTGCCGCAAAACGCGAATTTTGCGGCAGGCTCCTGTTTTGCCAATGGGATGCATTTGCATAACCCGGGCGGATATGATATAGTATCACCATCTATATCTCAGAGATCCGGAGGCGTTTATGAGCGAAATGACACAGTTACAGCAGGCGATGCAGGCGGCCTTCCCCCAGACGGAGCTGCGGATGGAGGAACCCCTGGCCCTGCATACGTCCTTCAAAATTGGCGGCCCCTGTGAGGTCATGGCGTTTCCCCGTACGATCCAAGAGCTGTCCGCCCTGCTCCGGTGGGCCCACGAGCAGGAAGTACAGCCGGCTGTTTTGGGCTCCGGCACCAATGTGTTGGCTTCGGACGCCGGGCGGCGGGGGTTGGTGATCTGCACCCGGGGCTGCCTGGACGGCCTGGAGCAGGTGAATGACACCCACATCCGGGTCCTGGCCGGGGTCTCCATGGCTAGAGCCGCCCTGTTTGCCGCCAACCTGGGCCTGTCCGGCCTGGAATTTGCCCATGGCATTCCCGGCTCCGTAGGCGGTGGCCTGTACATGAACGCCGGGGCCTACGGCGGGGAAATCCGCCAGGTGGCGGTCTGCACCGAATTTCTGGACCAGGAGGGGAACTGCCATGCCCTGGTAGGGCAGGCCCAGGGCTTTGGCTATCGCCGGAGTGCCTTTACCGGGACGTCACGGATCATCGTAGCCGGAACCTTTGCCCTGACAAAGGCCAACCCGGAGGAAATCCGGGAGCACATGCAAAGCCTCATGGCCCGGCGTAAAGCTTCCCAACCTTTGGAGCTGCCCTCCGCCGGATCCACCTTCAAGCGGCCGGTGGGAGGCTATGCCGCTGCCCTCATCGAGCAGGCGGGGCTCAAGGGGACCCGGATCGGCGGAGCGGCGGTGTCCACCAAGCACGCCGGATTTGTGGTGAACCTGGGCGGCGCAACCGAGGCGGATGTGCTGGCCCTCATTGCCCATATCCAAAAACGGGTATTGGAAACCTCTGGCATCTCCCTGGAGCCGGAGGTGGTCCGCCTCTGAGCCCCGGCTGCGCTGCGTGATTGACAGGGAGCGGTCTTCTCGTTCCCCCAGGGGCGTCCTGTGGCGGACAGGATGACAGAAACCGTGGGCCTGTTGCAAAACAGCCAGGCCAAGACTTGCCCCTACAGCATCCTGCATGGAGCCTTCGCATCCTGCGCAAGATCCTGTAGGGAACGGTCTTGACCGTTCCGCTTTGCAACAAGCCCGACAGAGAGAAGGAGACGGATTATGTCCTTTTCAGGCCAAGTAAAAAGCGAACTTTGCCGGACTCTTCCGGCCCAGCGGTGCTGCGCTCTGGCACAGTGCTTTGGCATTCTCCTGTATTGCAATACCTTTACCGGCGACGCCGTTCGGATTGTCACGGAGAGCCGGGAATTGGGAGAGCTGCTGCCCAAGCTCTTCCGGAAGGCCTTTGGCTTCTCCTTTGACGGCCCTTCCGAGGCCCTGGGAGCCAAGCGATGTTTTGGCATCTGGACGCCTGAAAAGCTGCGGACCATCCAGGAGGCCTACGGCTTCAGCCGGGAGGACACCGTGGCCCTCCACGTGAACCTGGGGGTGTTGGAGGAGGACTGCTGTAAAATTGCCTTTCTCCGAGGGGCGTTTTTGGCGGGGGGTTCTGTGACGGACCCGGCCAAGGGCTACCATCTGGAGCTCACCACTTCCCACAGCTTTGTGGGCCGGGAGACCTCTCCCCTCATTCAGGAGATGCTGGGCGTCTATCCCAAGCTTATGAATCGGAGCGGCAGCAGTGTGCTGTATTTCAAGCAGAGCAACTCCATTGAGGATTTTCTCACGCTGCTGGGCGCTCCGGTAGCCGCCATGGGGATTATGGAGGCCAAGCTGGAGAAAGAACTGAAAAACAAGGTCAACCGCCGGTGCAACTGCGACGACGCCAACACCTCCAAGGTGGTGGACGCCGCCCAGGAGCAGCTGGCTGCCATCCGTCGGCTGGAGGAATGGGGCCGGCTGGAGTCTCTGCCGGAGAAGCTGCTCCAGGCGGCCAGGGCCCGGCAGGAAAATCCGGAGTCCAATTTGACGGAGCTGGCGGGACTTATGCATCCGCCCATCACCAAGTCCTCCATGAGCCACCGGCTGCGGCGGCTTGTGGAGCTGGCGCAGCCACAGGAGGGAGAATAAATGGGATTTGTCCATCTGCATGTGCATACGGAGTACAGCCTCCTGGACGGGGCCTGCCGCATCGACGGGCTCATGGAGCGGGTGAAGGAGCTGGGGCAGGAGGCTGTGGCCATTACAGACCACGGCGTCATGTACGGCGTCATCGACTTTTACAAGGCGGCCAAAGCCGCCGGGATTCAGCCCATCATCGGCTGTGAGGTCTATGTGGCGCCCCGGACCATGGCCGACCGGGTTCACGGGATTGACAATGAGTCCTACCACCTGGTGTTGCTGTGCAAAGACATGGAGGGCTACGCCAACCTGTCTGCCCTGGTGTCAGAAGGCTTCCTCCATGGCTTTTACGGCAAGCCCCGGGTGGATCTGCAGCTGCTGCGGCAGCATGCGAAGGGCCTCATCGCCCTGTCGGCCTGCCTGGCCGGGGCCATTCCCCAGCGGCTGATGGACGATGACTTTGACGCCGCCAAAGCGTATGCGTTGGAGCTGTCAGAAATTTTTGGACCGGACAATTTCTATCTGGAGCTTCAGGACCACGGCATTGCGGCCCAGCGGGCGGTGAACCAGGGGCTTTGCCGCCTTTCAAGGGAGACGGGGCTTCCTATGGTGGTGACCAACGACGCCCATTACCTCCGGAAGGAGGACGCCAAAATTCAGGATGTGCTCCTGTGCGTCCAGACGGCCAAAACCGTGGATGACCCCAACCGGATGAAGTTTGAGACAGAGGAATTTTACATCAAAAGTGAGGAGGCCCTTCGTCAGCTCTTTCCCAATGCGGACGAGGCGTTTGCAAACACGGTGGACATTGCCCGGCGGTGCAATGTGGAGTTTGTGTTCAACCAATATAAGCTCCCCTCCTTCCCGGTGCCGGAGGGCTTCACGGATGAGGCGTACTTTCGCAAGCTGTGTATGGAGGGCTTCCGGGAGCGGTATCCGGACCCGCCGGAGTCCTACCGGGAGCGCCTGGAATACGAGATTGACGTCATCAGCAAAATGGGGTACGTCAACTACTACCTGATTGTCTGGGACTTCATTCGCTATGCCAAGGAGGCGGGGATTCCCGTGGGACCGGGGCGCGGCTCCGGCGCGGCCTCCATCGTGGCCTACAGCATGCACATCACAGAAGTGGACCCCATGAAATACACCCTAATTTTCGAGCGGTTTTTGAACCCGGAGCGGGTGAGCATGCCGGATTTTGACACCGACTTTTGTCAGGAGCGCCGGGGTGAAGTCATTGAATACGTGATGCAGAAGTATGGGACCGACCATGTGGCCCAGATTGTCACCTTCGGTACCATGGCCGCCCGGGGCGCCATCCGGGATGTGGGCCGGGCGTTGAACTTCACCTATGGGGAGACGGATGTGGTGGCCAAGCTGGTACCGTCCACCCCCCACATCACCCTGGACGAGGCTCTGAAAACCTCCCCCCAGCTGAAGGAGATGTATGACGGGGACGACCGGGTCCGGAACCTCATCGACACCGCCCGGGCCTTGGAGGGCATGCCCCGGAATACCTCCACCCACGCTGCCGGGGTGGTGATCACCAAGCTTCCGGTGGAGCATTACGTGCCCCTGTCCAAAAATGACGACACGGTGGTGACCCAGTACCCCATGACCACCATTGAGGAGCTGGGCCTTTTGAAGATGGACTTCCTGGGCCTGCGGAACCTGACGGTGATTGCCGAGGCGGAAGCGGAGATCCGGAAGACGGAGCTGGCGTTCTCCATGGCCCACATTCCGGATGACGATCCCAACGTCTACGCCATGCTGGCCGAGGGGAAGACCCAGGGCGTGTTCCAGATGGAGTCTGCAGGTATGACCGGGGTGTGCGTGAGCATGAAGCCCACGTCCATTGAAGATCTCACCGCCATTGTGGCCCTGTATCGTCCAGGGCCCATGGATTCCATTCCCAAATTCGTTGCCAACAAGCTCAATGCCCAGAAGGTCACCTATAAGACCCCGCTTCTGGAGCCGATTCTCCGGGTGACCTACGGCTGCATCGTCTATCAGGAGCAGGTCATTGAGATTTTCCGCACCCTGGCCGGATATTCCATGGGCCAGGCGGACAACATCCGGCGAGCCATCTCCAAAAAGAAGCAGAAAATCATTGAGGCGGAGCGCCACGTGTTCGTCTATGGAGACAAAGAGCAGGGGATTCCCGGCGCAGTGGCCCGGGGCGTCCCGGAGGCGGTGGCCCAGTCTGTCTACGATGAGATTGTCGATTTTGGCGACTATGCCTTCAACAAGGCCCACTCGGTTTGCTACGCCGTGGTGGCCTATCAGACGGCGTATCTGAAGTATCATTATCCCCGGCAGTATATGGCGGCGCTCATGACCTCCGTCCTGGACGGCGCAGGGAAAATCGCCGGATACATTGCCGAGTGTAAGGAGCTGGAGATTCCGGTTCTGCCTCCGGATATCAACCACTCCACGGACAAGTTCACCGTAGAGCCCGAGGGCATCCGGTTCGGCCTGGGGGCGGTGAAGAACGTGGGCCGGGGCCTCATCCGCACCATGGTCGCCAAGCGGGCCTCCGGCGGTCCCTTCCGGGATCTGGAGGATTTTCTCCAGCGGATGGATGAGGGGGACCTGAACAAGCGGGTGGTGGAAAATCTGATCAAATGCGGGGCCATGGATTGCTTTGGCCTCTATCGAAGCCAGCTGCTTGCGATGTATGAGCCTGCCATGGCGGCAGTGGCAGACAGCCGCCGCCGGAATGTGGAGGGGCAGCTGGGCATGTTCGCCATGCTGGACGAGGAAACCCCCGGATTGGGCATTGCGGTTCCCAAAATGAATGAAGTCAGCCGGGCCGACCGGATGGCTATGGAGAAGGAGACCACAGGCCTCTATCTCTCCGGCCATCCCATGGACGATTACCGGCCTTACCTGAAAAACACCCACGTGCTACCCATTGGCAGTCTTATGGACGAGGAGCGGACGGTGGAGGACGAGTCCATTGTCTCAGTGGCCGGTATCATCCAAAAGGTCCGGCTGAAGACCACCCGGAACAACTCCATGATGGCCTATGTGACCCTGGAAGATGACACCGGCTCCATGGAGCTTCTGACATTCTCCAATGTCCTGACTCAGTTTGGCAGTCTGGTACAGGAGGGGGCGGCGGTGGTGGTCATTGGCCGGCTGTCCATCCGGGACGAAAAGGACCCCCAGGTGGTGGTGAACCGGGTCCAGTCCATTTTGGACTACGCGGACGGAAACCAGGGGGAGGGAGCGCCCCAGATGTCCCGGGGCGGCAAGCTCTATCTCCGCCTTGCTTCCGAGGGCATGCCGGAATACCGGAAGACCAAGGCCATTTTAAACATGTTCCCGGGTACCAGCCCGGTGCTCCTGTATTTTGCCGATACCCAGGTCCGCCGGGGCACCATGTGCGGTTTTCAGGAGGACATGCTCCAGGAGCTGACGGACCTCCTGGGGAAAGAAAACGTGGTTCTGAAGTAGGGCTGGAGGCAGCGTGAGGGCGAATCGGGCGGAGATGGTGGAATGAAACGAAAGGAGGAAACATTCTATGGCTTCTCAGCAGGCATTTGTGGAGTTTGTTGTGGATCAGCTCCAGGAGGCGGGAGACATTGCCTACAGAAAAATGTTTGGCGAGTACGGCCTGTACTGTGACGGGAAATTTTTTGGGATGATTTGCGACAACCAGCTGTTTGTAAAAATCACCGATGCAGGACGAAACCGCTTCTCGGATTTGCCGGAGGCGGCGCCTTATCCAGGGGCAAAACCCTATTTTTTGGTGGAAAACGTGGACAATCGGGAGCTGCTGTCTGCCCTGACCACGGTCACCTGCCAGGCGCTGCCGGCGCCAAAATCCAAAAAAGGAACGTAAGATGGGAGGAAGACGCCATGGCGTTTGATTTTAAAAAAGAGTACAGGGAGTTCTATCTGCCCAAAAACAAGCCGGAGCTTTTGACTGTTCCGCCAATGAATTTTCTTGCCGTCCGGGGCATGGGAGATCCCAATCAAGAGGGCGGCGCTTACAAAGAGGCCATTGGCCTTCTCTATGGGATTGCCTTTACCATCAAAATGAGTAAGCTGGGGGCCAAATCCCTGGAGGGGTACTTTGATTTTGTAGTCCCGCCGCTGGAGGGGCTGTGGTGGCAGGAGGGGGTTCCAAGTGTCGACTTTGGACACAAGGAGACGTTCCAGTGGATTTCCCTCATCCGTCTGCCGGACTTTGTCAGCCAGGAGGCCTTCCGTTGGGCGGTGGCGGAGGCGACAAGGAAAAAGAATATGGATTTTTCCAAGGTGGAGTATCTGCACTATGAGGAGGGACTTTGCGTCCAGTGCATGCACCTGGGTCCCTATGACCAGGAGCCGGCCACCATTGCCGCCATGGACGCCTATGCCCGGGAGCGGGGCTATGAGACCGACTTCTCCCAGGGCCGGTATCACCACGAAATCTATTTGAGCGATGCCCGGCGGTGCAAGCCGGAGAATTTAAAGACCGTCATTCGCCACCCCGTCCGCGCCATAGAAGCGGAATGAAGTGCATCCTAATGTGTTGTAAATGCAAAAATATTACATGTTGCGTTGCGATAGGATCGCCCTTGAGAGGGCAGCATCAGAGCCACGATCAAAGTTTTTGCCGTTGGCCGATGTGTCCTCATGTGGTTAATTCCATTAAGTTATGTGTCCGTCAAAAAACGAGTCAGGTATGATCTGGTACCCGGCTCGTTTTTTGCGGTTTTTTTGAGATTTTGGTAGTTTGAGTGGGGCATTCATCGCACGGAAAGCTTTGCCTTGACATCTGAACAATACAGCATAACCATAGCGATCTGCCATGATTTTTTCATTTCCATCCTCTCTGAATCCTCCCGAAGGAGCGTTCAAAAACCGGCATGGCTTCACAACAAATAGTGTTCCAATTCTCGAAAGAAATTTTGAATTTTTTCCCGGTCAAGATTGTAAAAAACGCTGGTTCCAGACTTGGTGGTACTCAGGAATCCTTCATTACGGAGTTGGTTCGCATGGCGGGATACGGTTGCAGGGGACAAGCCCACATGGTTCGCAATTTCCAGTCCATTGAGAGCCCCCGCTTTCAGGCAGTGCAGAATCTCCAGCCTGCTTTTGTCGCTGACGGCCTTCAGCTTGCAGATCAGCAAGCTGGACTGGTCCGAATACTTTTCGATCAGGGTCAGGATCGTTTGATAGTAGATACCGAAATACAGATCGTTGGTTTCCAGATTCCAGGACACCCCGTCAAATCCCATGATGCTGGGATAGACCGTAATCCGCTTCAAGGTCTTTTCCGGCTCCATCCCCGGGAACAGGGAGGAGAAGTCGTTTTGCAGCTTCTCCCTGGCGTAGCGGGCAGTCTGCCGATATTGTTGGCTCAGGTCTGGCAGGTGTTCTTGGAACAGCGCTACCGCCATTCGCAAAATACCGTTCAGCTCCTCCAGGTATTCCTCCACGGCGCAATACAGGGTGGCACAGATCCACTTCACGTCCTCGGCGTGTTTGTTGCGCCGTAGATATTCCATCAGATGGTTCAGGGTTGGAAAGACGGGAAACTCCGCTTCCGGCACATCTAGGATGCGGCGCAGCACCCGTCTGATCAACGCGCTCCGGTCTTCTTCTGTCAACCCTTGGAACTGCTGCTGGGATTTCAACTCTGGAAGTAGGAATCCTGCCAGGGAGGACTGCCCCTTGTCCCGAATGGTGAAATAGAATTTCAGTTTGTCCTCACTGACGGTAAGGCCGCCGTTCACCGTCCGCTCCAGTTCTGCCAGTGGATTCAAAAGGGGTTCCAGCTCAAAGCCGGGGATGTTGTACCGCTCGGTCAGTCTGGAGGCTAGGGCCTCCACGCTGTTTACAGCGGTGGGGCGGGTGTCGAAGCGTTGCTCCAGAAGACTGATGCATTCCATCTCCGGGCAGTAATTATTGTGACAGAGAATTTCCATGGGAACCTCCTGCTTTGTTGTATGGCCATGCAATGGCTCAATTTGATTGTAGTGACGGGAAGCCGAAAAGTCAATACGTTCTTTTCCGAGAAACCAGGAACAAACCTGGGACAATTTCTCCCAAAAGGAACTACGGTACCCCTGCCTGAAAGATGCAGAAAAGCGAAAAAAGTGCTTGCTTTACTTGCGTAGATGTGATACTATTGTTGCACTACAACGCAAGTTGTGGAATTTCAGAAAAGGGTGAGTACGAAATGAAAAAACTGTTGGCGATTGTCCTGGTTGTGTCCCTGTTTTTGACCGGCGTGGGCTTTGTTCCCGTTGCTTACGCGGCGGAGGAAGACGGGCTGATTGCGGCTTGGACGAACAAGGAAAATCTGATCCTAGCGGACCGTGAAATTCTACTTCAGCCTCAGGAAGGAACCTTGGGAGAGGATACCCAGGTGCAGCTTCCGGAAGTTAAGAGCAGCCGGTATCAGAAAAACGACATTGTGACCGTGATTGTGGAGCTGGAGGATGCGCCACTTCTGGCCTGTGCCAATGAGGCGGGCCTGGAGCTGCAGACCTATGGGGCCACCGGCCAGGGCATCGCCCAGGCGCAAGCCCTGGAAGATTCCCACGCTTCCGTGAAGGCAAAGATTCGTGCCCTCCACGGAAGTGCCGGTACTCAGTCCGTCAACGGAGCGTCCAGCTTAGAATATGACTATACGGCGGCGCTCAACGGCTTCTCCATTCGAATTCCCTATGGAGACCTGGAGGCGGTCCGGGAGATGAAGGAGGTCAAGGTGGCTTTTGTGGCGGAGCAGTACGCGCTGCCGGATACCGGAAGGGAAACGGAGTCCACAATCTCCATGGCCAGCTCCTCCGGCATGGTAGGCGCTACCGAGGCCAACGAGCTGGGGTATGATGGCGCCGGCACGGTGGTGGCTGTTCTGGACACGGGCATGGATACGGATCACGAAGCTTTTTCCGTTATGCCCACCGAAGCCAAGTATACCAGGGAGGACATCCAGAAGCTCCTGGAAAAAGGTCTCGCCTGCGGCATGACCACCGCCGACGAGGTATACGTCAGCGAAAAAATCCCCTTTGGCTTTGACTACGCGGAGGGAGACGCCAGCACCGAGGCGGACATTGACCACGGTGTCCATGTGGCTGGTACGGTGGCGGGCAACAACGGTGAGGACTTCTTCGGCGTGGCCCCCAATGCCCAGCTTCTGGTGATGAAGGTCTTCAGCGACGGCTCCGGCTCCACCAGCGACGATATCATTCTGGCGGGTCTGGACGATGCGGTAAAGCTGGGCGCAGATGCAGCCAACCTCTCCCTGGGCTCTCCCGCTGGCTTTGCCGAATACAACGACGATCCCAGCCAGGAGGTGGACGGATATCTCACCTACAGTGGCGTCTATACCCGGGCGAAGGAGGCGGGCATCAACGTATTGGTAGCCTCCGGCAATGAGACCTCCTCTACTTATCACAATCCCTATGGCAATAATCTGACTCTGACCCAGTACCCGGATAACGGCATTGTAGGCTCTCCTGGGTCTCTGTCCATACCGGTCACCGTGGCCAGCGTGGACAATGCCGCGTATATGACCCAGCGGTTTCTGCTGGGGGATACTTATGTACCCTATCACAATGCCGCTGATTACAATACCCAGACCTCCCTGGATTTCTTGGATACCTTCGAGGGAAGAACCGTGGAATATGTGACAGTTCCCGGTCTCGGGGAGCGGGCGGACTTTGAGGGACTGGACCTTACCGGCAAGCTGGCGGTCATCACCCGGGGCGCCATCACCTTTGACGAAAAGGCCGCCAATGCCGCCGAAGCTGGTGCCATCGGTGTGATTATTTACAACAATGAGGACGGCAGCCTCATCACCCCCGCCCTGACCAACCTGACCGTTCCCGTCATTGGCGTCTCCAAGGAAGCCGGGCAGCTTCTAAAGGACGCAGAGGACAAGCGGGTGTCCTTCTCCGCAGGTTATTACGGAGCGGCCCCCAGCCCCGACGCCTATCAGGTCAGCTCCTTCTCCTCCCAGGGCCCCGCTCCGGATCTGTCCATCAAGCCAGAGATCTCCGCACCCGGGGGCAATATCACCTCCTCCGTCATCGGAGGCGGATATGACTCCTATAGCGGTACCTCCATGGCGACGCCCCACATGGCAGGTCTCTCCGCCATTGCCCGGCAGTACGTAAAGGAGCAATACGGCCTGGAAGGAGAAGCCCTGGTGGACTGCGTGACCAATTTGTTGATGTCCACGGCAATTCCCACGGTGGACAATGACAGTGGTACCTGCTTCTCTGTCCGCCTTCAGGGCGCAGGCGTTGCCAATGTGTATAACGCCATCCAGTCTGGTGCTTATCTCACCGTGGACGGCGGACGCCCTAAGGCCGAGGTGGGCTCCAATGAGGACGGCGTCTACGACTATACCGTCACCGTCACCAACATGACCCAGTCCCCCAAGACCTACACCCTAGATACCGCCGTTCTGGTGGAGACGGTCACTGGCCTGGAGGGTACGGAGCTGACCTTTGCGGCCAATGAGGAAAAGGCGCTCACTGCCCAGGAGGTGCAGGTCTCCTATACCGGAGCACAGGACGGCAGCGTAACCGTCCCGGCGGAGGGGACGGCTTCCTTTACGGTCACTGTTTCCCTGACTGCGGCGGGAAAAAGATACTTGGAAGAGAACTTTGAAAACGGCACCTATGTGGAGGGCTTTACCTTCCTATATGCCGGGGAAGAGGACGGAATTGACCTGAGCCTACCGTTTTTGGGCTTCTATGGAGACTGGGCCAATCTGGATGTGTTCGATGCCGATCTGGGCAGGGATGTGAACATGGCGGGAACCATCCTGGGGGACGTTGACAACACAGGCTATGGCTATTATATGGGTTACAACGCCGTCACTGGGAGCTACGATGCATCCAAGATGTCTTTCGGCCCCCGGAAGGGCAACCGCCAGCTAGTCTCCCAGATCTGCCTGCTGAGAAACGTGACAAGCCTCACTCAAAGCATCACCGATGACGAAGGGAACGTACTCTGGTCCACCGGAGACCTGGGCCGATGCAGAAAGACCTACTACAATGCCTCTGCTGGAGGCTATACCGCCGTTCTCTACAACCCCGGCTGGAATGGCCGCCTCTCCGGGGAAGGGGATACTGAGGGAGCGTTGAACAGTGGCCCATGGGCCGAGAGCAATCAATATTATTATTTCAACATTGAAGCCACCCCAGCGGCAGGCGGGGAGCCTCAGAAGCTCAGCTACCGGTTCTATCTGGATGACACCCGCCCCCAGGTTTCTCAGCCCCAGCTTTATGAAAAGGACGGCAGCATCTATCTGACCCTGACCGTCAGCGACAATTATTATCTCCAGCGGATCCGGATTCTGGACAGCACCCAGCAGTATTGGTATTTGAGTACCACGGACGAGTTTGATTCCGTCACCCAGCCGGGCCAAGAGGTCTCTGTGACCCTGGATGTGACGGGACTGGCGCAAAAACTGGCCCTCAGCGGCAAGAACCCCGGGAGAATTGGTGTGCTGGTGGAGGATTATGCCCACAATGAGGTACTCACTTTTGTGGACATCGGCCCCCAAAGCCTGACCCTCACCTCCGCCCATGTGGAAGTGGGCGGGCAGGTCCAAATTCAGGCCTCCATCAAGCCTGACCGCATGGCGGATACGGTGCTCCAGTGGGCGTCTCAGGACGAGTCCATTGCCACGGTGGATGAAACTGGCGTGGTGACTGGTGTGGCCGACGGCGTGGTGGAGATATCCGCTACGGCAACTTCCGGCCTCACGGCCTATGCGCTGGTCACCGTGGGCCAGGGCGTCCCCGTGCGGTTATGCTACGGCGAGGCGCCGGAGCTCAACGACCGCTTCCAGTCGGGAGACTTCTGGTACAAGGTTACGGGCCCCGACGAGGTGCAGTTGACCAAGGAGCCCGGCTCAGATTGGAGCGGCTACAGCCAGCTGTCCGGTAGCGTGGAAATTCCCGCCTCTGTGACCTACAACGAAAAAACCTTCTCCGTCACCTCCATTGGCTATGGGGCCTTCTCCAATATGGATATCACCTCCGTGGTAATTCCGAATACGGTGAAGGTCATCGGCGAGAGCGCCTTTTCCTCCTGCACTAGCCTGGAGAGCGTCACCATGCCGGACAGCGTGGAGCAGATTGACCGCTGGGCGTTCTATTCCGTCCCGGCAGAGATTCCCATTCCTAAAAATCTGAAGACCATCGGAGAAGAGGCTTTCTACTTCAGTGGCGTGACAGTGGCCGATTTGCCCGAGGGTTTGGAGACCATTGGGGACAGCGCCTTCTTTTCCTGTACGGAACTGACAAAGGTGACCATTCCCCGCAGTGTTGCGGCCTTTGGCAAGAACATCTTCTATGGCTGTGGAAGCCTTAGCTATGCGTCTCTGCCTAACAACCTGGAAGAAATTCCCGAGGGTATGTTCTGGAACTGCACCGACCTCACCCGGATTCAGATTCCCGAGTCCGTCGCCAAAATCGGTTATGCGGCTTTCTATGGCTCCGGCCTGGAACAGGTGATTCTGCCGGAGAAGCTCCAGGAAATCGATGATTGGGCGTTCGCCTGGCTCACCAACACCCGGGAGATCACCATTCCCGACAGCGTGGAGTCCATCGGCATGAATGCGTTCATTTACGCCGAGGGCGTGGACACCGTGAACATCGGCAGCGGCGTGAAGACCATTGGCCAGGACGCTTTCTATCTGTGGGGAAATAACCATGGCGTCCATACCACGGTCAACGTAAAAACCGAGGACGCCGCCGTCGCCCTGCGCCGTAGCGGCTTCGGCCATGAGATTCTGCTCAACGGCGTACCCTTTACCGGTTATTCCGGCATTCAGTTCAACGACGGCATCTTCACCTATATGCCCATCTCGGACGATTCGGTCCAGATCATCGCCTTCAACGACGAGACCGGCGACGAGGAGATCGTCGTGCCGGAAACCGCCTACTGCGAGGGCGATGACAAGACCTACACCGTCACCAGCATTAAAACCCGGGTGTTCTTCCAGAATCTGAGCCTCCGGAAGCTGACCCTCCCGGACACGATCACCGACATCGGCGAGCGGGCCTTTGACCAGATGTTCAATATCAGCTCCATCAACATCCCCAAGAGTCTGGAAACCGTGGAGGCCCACGGCCTTGCCTACCTGGGTTGGGATGCTTCCACTGGCTTCAGCTGGGATGTGGATACCCTGGAGATTCCTGGAACCATGAAAAACTGGGGTGAAAGCGCCTTTTCCGGCGACCGCTATACCGAGATTGTGGTAGGAGAAGGGGTCACCTCCATCGGCCGGTATGGCCTGAGCAATCAGGTCAACGCCACCTCCGTGACGCTGCCCTCCACCCTGGAGCGGATTGAAAGCTTTGCCTTTATGGAGTGCCAGTCCCTGACCTCCATTGACTTGCCGGACGGCGTGACCTACATTGGAGAGGGTGCCTTCAATAATACGCCGCTGGAATCCATTCATCTGCCGGAAGCGCTCACCTATCTGGGCGGAACCGCGCTGTCCGGATATGCATGGGATGAGAATTATAACGAGGTGCCCGTGGGGCCCACCTATGTAGAGCTGAACGGCAAGCTCCGGGACATCGGCTGGTATGCCTTCCGCAGCAATGCCCAGATTGTGGCGGTGCTCAACAGCCAGAAGAATACGGCAGTGGCCTTCCATGACCTGGAAACCCTCCCCACTGTGTGCTGGGACGGCAAGACCGATATTCCATATAACGATGGCTCCTGCGTTCCCGAGGGCAAGACTGTCACCGTGACAAAGGATGTGACCATTGACGGCAAGCTTTGCATCGAGGGGAAGCTGGTTGTGGCTCCCAATGTGAATCTGATTGTGACAGAAAATGCCCGCATAGAGGGGGCAGAGAACATTGAGTACAAGACCTGTGACGGCGGCGAGGGCTGTTTCAGCAAGACCTTCACCGACCTGAACACCAAGGCCTGGTACCATGCCTACACCGATTACGTCATTGCCCGCGGCCTCATGAACGGCATGAGCGCCACCC
>UQXI01000040.1 GCA_900544975.1 uncultured Eubacteriales bacterium | reverse complement strand
GTATTGCAATATGGAATGCAGACTGCGTAGGGAACGGCCTTGGCCGTTCCGCCTGGCGGGGGCTGAAGATTTGCGGGAAGCTGCAAGTTTTTGTGATGTGGGATCAAGGAATTGTGATGAGTGGTTGGTGACCTGTGGACAAAATGTTTGCAAGCGGAATGGTCAAGACCATTTCCTACCCATGGTATCGGAATTGTGCGGAACGATTGAATTTGGTGAACCGGACCTGTTGCAGACTGGGAGTTGCAGCAGGTCCGGTTTGTTTTGGGAGTGTGATGTTGTGGGATGGGTGTACCTCAGGATTCCTCCAACAAGAGGCGTTTCAACTGCTCAATCAATGCGGATACCCCCTGGCGGTTCATGGAGAAATATACCCGGTTTCCCTCCAGCTTGCTTTCGGCCAGGCCGACCATCAGGAGTTTATTCATGTGGTGATAAACGGTTGTGGAAGTGACGCCAAAGCGATTGGAGAGCTCCTGCCCGTAGGTGGACTGGTTTTTGATACAGCAGAGCATTTCAAGCCGGGTGGGGTCACCCAGGGATTTCATAGACCGGGCCAGCTCTGCGATGTCAATGGTGACCATGTTGCTGCCCATCAGGCGCATCAGGACGCCAATGTAGATCCGCAGGGGATCTGAGGGGGAATCGGGCGGGACCACGGTGGCGGCATTGAAGCCGAGCACCATGGGGTAAATTTCCACACAGCCATAATCGGAGATATCAAATCCAATCAGAGAGCGAATATAGGCGGGAATTTCATCCTGGAATACTTGCTCCTGTGAGCAGCAGCGGATGAGGTCGTCAAACAAAGGGCGATTTTTCTCCACAAGTTGAACGGCAGGCTGCAGCAGCTCCAGAAGTTCATCCAAATAGTCAAAGTAATGTCTGCACAGGTCCAGGATCCGCCATTTTGCCTCATCCGGAAAGGGCAAGGTGTAGATAAATTCCATCAGTGCGTCCAAGTCAGACACATCCGGAGGAGAAATGCCATCGCTGGACAACGCAGTGCAGATTTCGCGTCGGATCGTGTTTTGTGACTTTTCTGCCAGGCAGGACCGGATCCCATCCATCCCCTGAAAATTGTGATACACTGTGTCCAACAGCAGGAGGGAAGCAGGTAGAAAGTCGATGCTGTCATCATTAGCGGCCCCATCCAGCCGCCGGAAGAAAAAGCTCAGTCGGTCAAAGTCGGCCATGAGTTCGCTGTTCAGCAGAAACTCGATTTGGATGATCCGGGAGATGAGGGGGTGGATCTCCTCCTGCCGGTCGGAGTATGTATGTTCCAATTGGAGCATGGTATCGGAAATGCTGCTCCCATTGATGCGCCGGTTGAAGTAATGCACGACTTCTAGAACTGGGTTAATGTTTTTGTATATATTCATGAATGCAGCATCTCCTGCCTTGAAATTATGTCTATTGTAACCGGAAAAACCTTGGTTGTCAATCATCGAATTTTTTCGGTGCCTCCCCGCTGCCCTCTGCAATCAATATGGTTATATTTAGAAATCAGAGTATATCTGTATTGACAACAGGCCATATTGCTGTATAATGGAACCAGAGCGCATTGCGACTAGTCCCAAAAAACAAATGAGGAGGAACAGAATATGTTGAGGAGCCCAATCAAGAAGCTCGTTGCGGCGATTCTCGCTGCTGCGCTGCTGCTTACGATGGCGATGCCATCGGCGGCACTGGCTGCCCCAAGCCCCACGGAGGCAGGCCAGGCCAAGTCTTATGAGGGCAATGCCACCGTCCGTTCCGGAGAAAGCGATGACTGGACCTTTGTTCCCAAGGGTGAGACCTTCGCCTCCCAGAACGATGACGCATTTACCTTTACCAGCGATTCCGATGTCTGGGTGAACACTGAGACAGAGGATGGAGAAGAGCGGATTTCCTTTGCGGACCTCTTTGACTTTGAGCCGGACTCTGTGGAAACCATCGAGGGGGAGGGCGGTGTGAGCTACACCGTCCGCACCTACAGCTCCGCCGAGTCCGTAGAAAAGCTCAATGCCTCCTTTGCACAGTGGGAGGATGAGACGGAAGGGGAAGAAAACACCTGTGTGGTGGATCCCTACGCCAGCGATGACCTGGTGGAAGTGATGGTGGTGCTGGATGACGCCCCGGTTGCCGAGACTGCCGGGATCCAGTTGGGCGGTCTGGACGCGAATGCACTTCGCGCCTCCCAAAAGCTGCTGTCCAGCCACAGCAAGACGCTGGCCGCCATCCAGCGGGAGGTCCGGTCCTTTGATGTGACCCATGACTACACCCTGTTGCTCAATGGCTTCGCAGGCCAAATGCGGTATGGCGATCTTCAGGACCTCCAGAAGGTCCAGGGCGTCAAATACGCCTTTGTGGCGCCGGTGTTCCAGGCTCCTCCCGAGGAGTTTGCAGTGCTGAGTCTGGAGGAGCAGATGACGGCCCAGGACGTGGAAAACGGCGCGGTAGCGCCCGCCATGGAAAATGCCAATGTGGACATGAACACTGGCGCCGCCTGGCTGAAGGGGTATGCCGGTGAGGGAATGACTGTAGCCGTCATTGACAGCGGCGTCGATCTGGACCACGTTATGTTCTCCCTGCAGCCTGAGAGCACTGCCCTGGATGCAGAATCCATTGCTGCAATCATGGAGAAGACGCCCCTCCATGCACAGCAGCTGCTTCCCGGTGTGACCGCTGAGCAGCTCTTTACCAGCAGCAAGATCCCCTTTGGCTTCGACTATGCCGACGTAGATGCAGATCCGGACGATGCCATGGGCCACGGCTCCCACGTGGCAGGCATTCTCGCCGGCTGCACCACGACGAACCTGATTCACACCTATGGCGTTACCCAAGTTGGTGTGGCTCCCAATGCGCAGATCCTTGCCATGAAGGTGTTTTCTGCGGCGGGCACGGCCAGCATGACTGCAGTCACGGCCGCGCTGGAGGATGCCATTCTTCTCGGCGTGGATGCCGCGAACCTCAGCCTCGGCACAAGCTGCGGCTCTGTTACTGCCTATCCCGAGATCACTGCCGTGTTCAACAGCGCTTTGGACGCCGGCCTGAATGTCTGCGTGGCAGCGGGAAATGACGCCAACAGCACCCTGAAGAGCCTCTGGAACAATGACCTGGGCCTTGCAGCGAATCCGGACATCGGCACGATCAACATGCCTGCCACCTTTGATGCACCCATGACGGTGGCAAGCGCGGACAACAGCCGCTATTTGGCCGGTTTCAGCAGCGCGCTGGACAGCCTGAGCTTCCGCATTGGCGCCAATAACTATAAATATGCTTTCTCTGACAAGTCTCCCTTTGCATACCGCTTTGGCAATGTCCTCGGCGGGCGGGATTACCAATATGTGATCCTCCAAAACGGTCTGGAATCGGAATATGACGACGTGGATGTGACTGGGAAGTTGATCCTGGCCAAGCTCAGTGATGCAATCAGCATCAACGAACAGTCGAAGATTGCCGCGGACCATGGCGCAGTGGGTATGATTCTGTACCCCGCCACAGCAGGCAGCAGCCAGTTTGCCGTCCCGGACACCACCCATGACGAATACACCATTCCGGTTGTGGGCATGGCGTACTTCTATGGCAATAACATGGCCACGACCATCGTCCCCGATACGGTGTATGTGAACGCCTATTGGGTGACCCGGCCCGACGGGAACCAGATTTCCCCCTTCTCCAGCTGGGGTACCACCAATGAGCTGACCCTGAAGCCGGAGATTACCGGCATTGGCGGCAGCATCATCTCGGCCTATCGAAACAATGCCATTGCGATTTCCAGTGGTACCAGCATGGCCTCTCCTGCCGTATGCGGCATTGGTCTTCTGGTGCGCCAGTATCTCAAGGAGCATTATGACTTCACAGGCCGGGAGCTTGCCGAGGTGACCGACGCCATCCTGATGAGCAGTGCAGACATTCTCACAGACGCCAGCAGCGATCTCCCCTTCTCCCCCCGGGCCCAGGGCGCCGGTCTCGTGAATGCGGGCAACGCCATTGAGGCCAATGCCTATCTGGATGCGGACGGCAATGCCAAGCCCAAGTTTGAGCTGGACGATGACCCCGAACGGACAGGCGTATACCACATGGGCTTTGACGTGGTCAATCTTTCAGATGTAGAACAAGCATATACTCTGGATGTGTGTACCCTGACAGAGAGCGCGACTGGCGGCCGGGTCAATCCCGACCACACCCATGAGTATCTCATGGAACAGTTCGCCTATCAGCTGAATCCCCAGGTGGATGCACCCAAAACCGTCACCGTCGGAGCAAATGCCAAGACCCATGTGGACATCACCATTTCCCTTTCCAATGCCGACGTCCAATACATGGAGAAGTATTTTGAAAACGGCATCTATGTGGAGGGATTCGTGACGTTGACCAATGCGGAAGAAGACGGCGTAGATCTGAGCGCGCCCTTTATGGGATTCTACGGCGACTGGACCGACGCGCCTGCCATTGAGAGCAACTTCTTCTACGACTGGCCCACGGCGGATTATCCCGCCAATACCACTCTGTTTGCCAACACCGTCTACACCTATGACGAGAACAAGAACGAGACCTGGTTCCTGGGCGACACCCGTTCCGGCAATGGTCAGACGCCCTATGGTGTGCAGATTGGTTCCAAGATGATGTATTGGGATGAGCGCAATGCCATCTCCCCCAACGGCGATGGGGTGCGGGACTATCTGGAGGTGGCAACTGGCCTCCTGCGCAGCGTGAAGGAATACCGCTATGTGATCACCGATGCCGCCACGGGAGAGGAGCTCTACCGGAAGGATATGGGCTACATTCCCAAGGCGTACTACAGCGCCAATTACGACGACATTGTGACTGCGGGTATGTACAGCGGCAACGAGCTGGACTTTGACTGGACCACTCTGGAAAACAACCAGAAGGTCATTGTACGCATGGAGGCGGTGACGGACATTGCCGGCAACGAGAAGACCGAAAGCTGGGAGTTCCCTGTGACCTGCGACACCCAGGCGCCGGTCAGCAGCATCCGGCTCTACCGCTCCGGCAACCGCTATTATGTGCAGAACAAGATTGAAGAAAACCGCTTTGTGGATTACACCAGCATCTACGCATACCTGGACAATGGCCAGGACACCCATTACAAGCTGACCTATGGCGGATACGACCCCGCCGGCAGAGAGGCCAATATCACCCTGGGCTTCTCGGACCATGCCACGGATGTGGTGTCCATGACCATGGACTATGCCGGAAACGCCAGCTACATGTACATTACCATGAGCGCCAAAGAGGAGATGGTAGAGCTGGATGCCGATCAGGTCAACCTGATGGAAGGCGACAGCATGCGGATCCATCAGCTCTACCGATTCGACGCCAACACCCCGGTGGATTGCCCCCTCACCTGGACCACGGACAACGCGGATGTGGTGAGCATTGGCGAGCACACCACAGAGTATGCCGATATTCAGGCCAAGGCTCCCGGTACGGCGACCGTTACGGCCACCAACAGCTACGGCATTTCTGACAGTGTCACAATCCGGGTTGTGGAAACCGGAGACCCGAACTATGCCACGGTGGTCTTTGACCCGGGTACGTTTGGCGCCCTCAATGGCAGAGGTCGGATGGTGCTCCCGGTTGGCCATGTGATCGAGGCAGACCAGGTGCCAGAGGTACTGGCAAACCAGGGATACACCTTCAAGTGCTGGAACAAGATTCCAGAGGGCTTCACGGTCGGCGGTGATACCACCTTCACCGCAAAGTACAGACGTGACATCCCCACCGGTAAGACTTATGTGGAGACCGATACCATCATGCCCGGTGAAACATACCTCATAGTTGCCGAGTACCGGGGCCAGCTCTATGCCATGAACAACACCCCCCATGTGGGTGGCGAGGTGGCACTGAAGGGCACGGCAGTGGAAGGCACCACCGTCAACGGGCAGAAGGCAATTGTGAAAGATGGCCTTACAAATTGCGAATGGAAATTCTCCACGGAGACCGCCGGCCAGATTCAGCACGTGGCGACCGGAAAATATCTTTCCACCATCTATTCCCAGGGGTATGCCTGGCTTGGTACGGCAGCTTCCACCGATATCCAGTGGAGCTGGGACGGCGCCGGCCATATGACCCACAACGACGGCGGAGCAGGAACCTATGCGTATCTGTCCTATGGCGTTTCTGCCTCGGGCTTTGACGCTGGCTTTGACCTGTTTGAGGTCACTGACCCGGCATACCTTCCCATCCGGCTGTACCGGCATACCGTTGTGGAATCCAGTACCCGCTATGATGTGTCGTTTGTGGACGGCCTCACCGGCAGCGTCATTGAGACGCAGTCTGTGGCGGAGTGTGCCGATGCCGTCCTGCCTGCGGCGCCGGAGCACGAAGGCCATACCTTCGTCCGCTGGGATGACGACGGGGTCTTCATTACAGACGACCTAACCATCACCGCAGAGTATGGGATCAACACCTATACCGTGACTTTTGTAGACGGCGTCACAGGCGAGACCATGGATCAGCAGCAAGTCACCTATGGAGAGGCTGCCAAGGCCCCGGCATATGCTGAGCACGAGGGCTACCACTTCACCGGCTGGAGCGGGGACTTTGACTCCATTTCCGCAGATACCACCATCACGGCCCAGTATGCGCGCAACGCCTACCACGTGACCTTCCTGGATTGGGACGGCGCCGTGTTGGCGCAGTCGACGGTCCTCCACGGGGAGGCTGCCCAGGCTCCGGCCAATCCCACCCGGGTGCACTACACCTTCCTCTGCTGGGATACGGACTTCTCTAACATCACTGCCGACACCGAGGTTCACGCCACCTACGTGGAAAATGATGTGACCACTTACTACGCCATTGCCATTGTCCGGAGTACCGGCGGCAAGGTGGAAGGTCCCACCCAGGTCTTGGCCGGTGAGGATGCCACCTTTACCATTACGGCGGATGAGAACTACTTCCTGGAGGATGTGTTGGTAGACGGCGTGTCTGTGGGTCAGGTCACGGAGTACACCTTTGAGCAGGTCCATGCCAACCACTACATTCAGGCGGTCTTCCATACCCATGTGTACACTGCCGTTGTCACCCCACCGACCTGTACAGAGGCGGGCTATACCACCTATATCTGCACCTGCGGAGACACCTATGTGGCGGATGAAGTTCCCGCGCTGGGTCACAAGGAAGCCCGCCAGGGGGCTGTGGAAGCCACCTGCACCGAAGACGGCTATACCGGCGACTTGGTATGCACCGTCTGCGGTGAGATCCTGGAGCGGGGCGAATCCATCCCCGCCAACTGCCCCAGCCAGCAGTTTGAGGATTTGAATCCCCATGCCTGGTACCATAAGGCGACGGATTTTGTCATTGCCCGTGGCTATATGTGCGGTGTGTCCGAGACCCGGTTTGCGCCTCATGGGGCCCTGACCCGGGGCCAGATGGTGACCATTCTGCATCGAATGGCAGGGGAACCACAGACCGAGGGCCAGAATCCCTTCGTTGACGTGGCTGAGGGACGGTATTATACCCAGGCTGTCCGCTGGGCGGCAAACGAAGGCCTAGTGCTGGGTGTTGACGGTACCCACTTTGCCCCAGATGCGCCCCTGACGCGGGAGCAGCTGGTGGTGCTGATGGCCCGTTATGCGGCCTTCCAAGAGGAGGACGTAACTTCTCAGGAGAGCCTGGAGTGCTTCCCCGATTCCCAGCGGGTGAGCGACTATGCCCAGGAAGCCATGGCCTGGGCAGTGGAGACTGGCCTGATCTGCGGCATGGATGGCAGACTGAACCCCAAGGGCACCGCCACCCGCAGCCAGGTTGTCGCCATCATCATGAGGCTTTGCCAGAACGTTCTGGAACCGTAACATCCATTTTTTAGATACCCAGGGCCTGCTGCAAAATTGATATGCTCCCCCTAAAGGAGACAGTGAAAAAGGAAACTGTCAAGGATAGGGGGAGCAAATTTATGGGGAAAAAGATCCGTGCAGAAGAAAAAGCGAGAGCGGCGCAGATGTTTCTTTCGGGCAGGGCAAGTGCACAGGAAATCGGGGAAACGCTGGGAGTACACCGAAATCAAATATATCGGTGGGCAAAAAAGTATGAGGAGAATGGGCTGGAAGGACTACGGATTCACTATGGGATTCGGTATATCGAAAAGAACCCTCAATATAGCCCAGAGCAAAAGCTGAAAGCGGTGGTAGCATATCAAGCAGGGGAAGGAAGCCAGCAGAAAATATGTGAGCGCTACGGAATTCGTTCAAGGCATGCTTTACGAAACTGGATTCAGGTGTATAATCGTCATGAAGACTTTAAGACACAAAACGGAGGGAGTCACATGACGAAAGCCAGAAAAACGAGCCAAAAAGAGCGGCTAGAGATTGCAAAGGAATGCATAGAGAGTGGGAAGAACTACGGAGAAACCGCATTGAAATACCATGTGAGCTACCAACAAGTGTACACGTGGGTGAAGAAGTACAGTGCGTTAGGGGAAGCAGGGTTGGAAGACCGACGTGGCCAACGGACAGGCCAGCAGGAGCCTCGTACAGAGGAGGAAGTTCTGAAGGGACGGATCGCTCAGTTGGAGCATGAACTATATATGACGAAAATGGAGCGAGACCTGTTAAAAAAAGTGAAGGAGTTGGAAAGGAGGGATCGCAGGGACAAGTGAGGCAGGAACGTCAGTACAGAGCGATCCGGGATTGCCATGAGGAATACCACTATCCCATAGAGGCAGCGTGCAAAATCCTACATGTGTCCAGGGCGGCATACTACAAATGGAAAGGGGGGCAGAAAAGCCGGCGGGCAATGGAGAATGAGCGCCTTGCGGAGCTGGTGGAGGAGATTCATAACGGGGCGCCAGAGAAAGGATACCGGAGGATCCGGGGTGAACTTGACCGATACCATGGTATGGCCGCAAATGACAAACGAATCCTGCGGATTTGCCGCATGAAGGGGATCCAATCTACGATTAAGTATAGCAATCATGGCTGCACGCGGCGGGCATCCAATCCGCAATACATTGCAGAGAACGTGTTGAAGCGGGAATATCATGCAGAGAAGCCGAACGAAAAATGGCTGACGGATGTGACCGAGTTCAAGTATTACATCGGCTCAGAGAAGCACAAGGTGTACCTAAGCGCAATTCTGGACCTATATGACCGGCGCATTGTGTCATTCGACATCCGGGATACCAATGACAACATGCTGGTCATTCATACCTTTGACAAGGCAGTAGAAACCAACCCGGACGCTCATCCGCTGTTCCACAGCGACAGAGGGTACCAGTACACAAGCCGGACTTTTCACAGGAAGTTGGAGCAGGCGGGAATGGCTCAAAGTATGTCCCGAATTGGCAAGTGCGTAGATAACGGACCCATGGAAGGGTTCTGGGGAATCATAAAGCGGGAACGCTACTACGGGAGGAAGTTCACCAGCCGGGAAGGCTTGGTAAAAATGATTGGTGATTACATCACCTACTATAACACGAAGCGGTTACAGCGAGGATTGGGTGTCCGTACACCGTATGAAAAGCATGCATCATATTTCGCGGCATAAACAAAACTGCAGATTTTGGTTGGCAGCTGTAGCTGCCAACCAGAATCCGCAGTTGTCACAGCATCGCAGTGCTGTGAACTCTTTGTTAATTATTTCGTTGTCTACTTGACGGGGAGCAGTTCAATTTGTTTTTGCAACAGGCCCGTTTTCTATGTTTGGCACGTTTCCCGCCCGACAGGGACCGTATGGGTCCAACGTTATGGCAACGAGGGGGAGGGGGCGTGGATCACCACCTCCCCCAGGGCGTGGGGGTCGTCTCGGATGAGTTCGCCCACGGCCGGTACGGTGATACGGCCGGACAGGGGATTTTTGATGCTGATCACGGGGGTTGTGATGGTGGCTTCCACCTGGGACTTTTCGAAGCTCAGGTCGGTGTCTATCATTTCGCAGTCCACCAGCCGCAGGCCTTTGCAGTAGCACAGGGGCTGGGTTCCGATGATTTTGCAGTGCTCGAAGGTGACATTTTCGCAATACCATGCCAGGTATTCGCCCTTGACCGTGCTGTTGCGCACCACCACATCTTTGGCGTGCCAGAAGGCGTCTTTGGTGTCGAAGGTACAGCCGTCAAAGGTAGCGTCGTGGATGTACTGGAAGGAGTACTTCCCCTTCAGGCGTACATTTCGGAAGGCGAGGTGGTCGGAGCGCATCATAAAGTATTCGCTCTGTACGGTGCAATTCATCATTTCCATGTTATGGACTGACCAGCCGAATTCGGCGGAGATGACGTCACAGTCGCGCAGGGAGACCTGGCTGCACTCCCGCAGGGCTTTGATGCCGTGGAGTTTGGAATCTGTGATTGTCACATGGGTGGAATACCACAGGGCTGCCCGGCAAAGCTCCGTCATCTCCGAGCCGGTGATGTTCAGCCCATCGTCATGCCAGAAGGGGTAGCGGAGGTTGAAGAAGCAGTTTTCCACTTCCATGTTCCGGCTCTCCTTCAGGGCGCTTTCCCCATCTGCCGGGCCGTCAAAGGCACAGTGCTTCAGCACAATGCCGTCGCTGCCATACAGCGCCCGCTCCATATCCAGCGTTTTGTTTTCTACCAGATTCATAGGTGGTTCCTCCTGTTTTTGTTAGGTTGTGTGAGACCTGCTGATGTCGTAAATGAGATAGTCTAAGCAGTCAATGCATTTTTGATCCTGATGCAGGGCCTCCAGGAGCGCCAGCCGGTGCTCGGCCAGTAGTTTGAGCCCGTCTGTTTTTTGATGCGCCGCCAATTTTGCAAGGAAGTCTGCAATGGTGCGGTCGCTGCACCCGGCGTCCTTCAGGTTTTGGATGATTGCTTCTTCTGTGGAATATGCCCGCATAGGCTCCCTCCTGGTCCGGAATCCCAGGGGTTCCGGTTGTTTCCTGGGGCCATTGTAACAGGGCCGTGGGGAAATAGCAAATACTCATATTGGATACGCAACTATACTTTACAAGCATAGAAAAATGGGGTATCCTATCAGGAGACTGGAAAGGAGGTTGATCCAATGGAACTACGTGTATTGCAGTATTTTCTGGCTGTCGCCCGAGAGCAGAGCATTCTTCACGCTGCCGAGTCGCTGCACCTCTCCCAGCCCACCCTATCCAGACAGCTGAAAGAGCTGGAGGAGGAGCTGGGCAAGCAGCTCTTTGTTCGGAGTAACCGTAAAATTACCCTGACGGAAGAGGGGATGATCCTTCGCAAACGGGCGGCAGAGATTCTGGAGCTGGTAAAGAAGGCAGAGAATGAAATTGCATGGTCCAATGAGGTGATTGCCGGTGACATCACCCTGGGCGCCGGGGAGACAGAGGGGGTGCGGGTGCTGGCAAGGGCGGCCCATGCATTGCAGCGGGAACATCCCCTGGTGCATTTCCACATCCACAGCGGCGACAGCGCCACGGTGACCGAGGAGCTGGACCGGGGACTCATTGACTTTGGCCTGCTGCTGGGCGATGTGGATACCTCCAAATACGAAGCCCTGGAGCTTCCCTATCGGGATACCTGGGGAGTTCTCATGCGGCGGGATGCACCCCTGGCCCAAAAGGAGACCGTTGCACCAGAGGATCTGTGGGATCAACCGGTGATTGTCTCCCGGCAATTGTATCAGGGTCCGGGAATGGAACGGATTCTGGGCAGAAACAAAGAAATGCTGAACATCGTGGCCACTTACAACTTGATGTTCAATGGATCCCTGATGGTAGAGGAGGGGATGGGTTATGCAGTGGGCCTTGACAAAATCATTCACGTCTCTCCCGACAGCCGTCTGCGCTTTCGCCCCTTCTCGCCCAGGATTGAGGCGGGGATGCGCCTTGTGTGGAAGAAATATCAGGTCTTCACGAAAGCAGCGGAGGAATTTTTGACAAAGGTGCGTTCCTGTCCGTGTACGGCCCCCAGGGGGGCAGTCTGACGGTATGATCGGCTCGTTTTGGGTGGCCGCCGGATGGGTTGTGGCAAATTTTTCAGAAATAACCCTTGTAGACCTGGTGGAATCGTAGTATAATAAACTTTATGAAACGGGGCAGGCCCCGTCCCCGGAAGTACATAACATGGAGGACTCTGAAATGTTTAATGCGATGATTGAAACTTTGAAGTCTAATCCCCGGAAAATTGTCTTTACAGAAGGCCCCGACCCCCGGATTCTCGAGGCGACGGACCGGCTGAAGAAGGGCGGGTTCCTGACTCCCATCCTCATCGGCAATGTGGATGAGGTCAAGGCCGCTGCCGCTGCTGGGAAATTTGACGTGGAAGGCGTCGAGATCATCGATCCCGCCACGTATCCTGAGATGGATGCCATGGTGGAGAAAATGGTTGCGCTTCGCAAGGGCAAGATGACGGCTGAGGATTGCCGCAAGGCCCTGTCGAAAGGCAACTATTTTGGCACCATGCTGGTGAAGATGGGCTATGCCGACGCCCTCTTGGGCGGCGCCACCTACTCCACTGCCGACACGGTCCGTCCGGCGCTGCAGCTGGTCAAGACTAAGGCGGGGGCCCATCTGGTGTCCTCCTGCTTCATTCTGGTCCGGGGCGAGGAAAAGCTGGCCATGGGCGACTGCGCCATCAACATCGACTATCAGGACACCGTGGACAAAGACGGCAATGTGATCGTCTCCGCTGCGCAGAAGCTGGCGGAGGTGGCGGTGGAGACTGCCCACACCGCCAAGGTCTTTGGCATCGATCCCAAGGTGGCCGTCCTCAGCTTCTCCACCAAGGGCTCCGGTAAGGGCGGCACGGTGCAGCTGAGCCATGACGCCACGGTGGAGGCACAGAAGATGGCTCCCGAGCTGGCCATTGACGGCGAACTGCAGTTTGACGCTGCGGTATCTCCCGTGGTGGCTGCCACCAAGTGCAAGGGATCCCCGGTGGCCGGCCAGGCCAACACCTTCATCTTCCCCTGCATTGAGGCCGGCAACATTGGCTACAAGATCGCCCAGCGTCTGGGCGGCTACGAAGCCTATGGCCCCATCCTCCAGGGCCTGAATGCCCCCATCAACGACCTGAGCCGGGGCTGCAACGCCGATGAGGTCTACAAGATGGCCATCATCACAGCTGCACTGGCATAACCACACGACCGTTCGGGCCGCCGCGGGACTCCTTTGTGCCCTGCGGCGGCCTTTTAGACCTATTCGAGGTGAAGACATTGACAGACCTATCCAAAATCCGTAATTTTTCCATTGTGGCCCACATTGACCATGGCAAGTCCACCCTGGCGGACCGGCTGCTGGAGGAGTGCGACGCCATTGACCGCCGGGAGATGGAGGACCAGATTCTGGACTCCATGGACCTGGAGCGGGAGCGGGGCATTACCATCAAAGCCCGGGCGGTGCGCCTGCGCTATGCCGCCGATGACGGGGAGACGTACGACCTGAACCTGATTGACACCCCGGGCCACGTGGACTTCAACTACGAGGTTTCCCGCTCTCTGGCCGCCTGCGAGGGGGCGGTGCTGGTGGTGGACGCCTCCCAGGGGGTGGAGGCCCAGACTCTGGCCAATACCTACCTGGCCATTGACGCCGGCCTGGAGGTTCTGCCGGTGATCAACAAAATCGACCTGCCTGCCGCCCGGCCGGCAGAGGTCAAGGCGGAGATCGAAGACATCATTGGGGTCCCGGCGGAGGATGCGCCGGAGATTTCAGCCAAAAATGGGATCAACATTCATGCGGTTCTGGAGCGGATTGTCTCCGACATTCCCGCTCCCACGGGGGACCGGTCCGCGCCGCTTCAGGCCCTGATTTTCGACAGCCAATACGACGCATACCGGGGCGTCATCGTCTATCTCCGGGTGAAGGAGGGCACCATCCGGCCCGGCATGGATGTGAAGATGATGGCCACCGGTGCGGTGTACAAGGTGGTGGAGGTGGGGGTGATGCACCCCCTGGGCCTGCGCCCGACAGAGGAGCTGGGGGCCGGAGAAGTGGGATATCTCACCGCCTCCATTAAGACAGTTTCCGACACCCGGGTGGGCGACACCGTCACCGGAGCCAGTCAACCGGCCGGGGAGGCCCTGCCCGGCTATCGGGCGGTGCAGCCCATGGTGTTTTCCGGCGTGTATCCGGCGGACGGCTCCAAGTATCAGGATCTGCGGGAGGCGCTGGAGAAGCTGAAGCTGAATGACGCCTCCATGACCTATGAGCCGGAGAGTTCCATTGCCTTAGGGTTCGGCTTCCGGTGCGGCTTTTTGGGTCTGCTGCACATGGAGATCATTCAGGAGCGGCTGGAGCGGGAGTATAACCTGGATCTCATCACCACCGCCCCCAACGTGGTCTACCGGATCACCAAAACCGACGGCTCAGTGATCATGGTGGACAACCCTCTCAACTACCCGGACCCGGCGGAAATTGAGCTGGCGGAGGAGCCCTATGTGAAAGCCAGCCTCATGGCCCCCCAGGAGTATGTGGGCAACATCATGGACCTGTGCACTGCCCGGCGGGGGGAATTCAAGGATATGGTGTATCTGGACAGCACTCGGGTGGAGCTGCACTATGAGATGCCGCTGAATGAGATTATTTACGACTTTTTTGACGCCCTGAAATCCCGAACCCGGGGCTATGGTTCCCTGGACTATGAAATGGACGAGTACCGGCCCTCCAAGCTGGTGAAGCTGGATATCCTGCTGAACGGCGACATTGTGGACGCCCTCAGCTTCATCCTCTTTGCGGACAATGCCTACCCCAGGGCCCGGAAGATCTGCGAAAAGCTGAAGGAGAACATCCCCCGCCAGATGTTTGAGATTCCCGTCCAGGCCGCCATTGGCGGTAAGGTCATCGCCCGGGAGACCATCAAGGCCCTGCGCAAGGACGTGCTGGCCAAGTGCTATGGCGGCGACATCACCCGGAAGAAGAAGCTGCTGGAAAAGCAGAAGGAGGGCAAAAAACGGATGCGCACCTTCGGCACCGTTTCGGTCCCGTCGGAGGCCTTTATGGCGGTTTTGAAGCTGGATGAAGACTAAAAAGGGGAGTCCTTATGACATACAATCACTGTGGTAAGAGAATTCCGCCTTTGTCCAGGTATTGCCCCGACTGTGGGAACCGTAACACCAAGCTGCCCCGCCCAGTGTTTCCAAAGGCAGGCCAACGCCGCAGGGACCCCGTCCCGGATGCCGCATCCCAACCCTATAATGCGCCGGACGGAGGCGCGATCCCCTCCTGGTTTGCACAGAGGGAGAAAACCTGGAACACGCGATTGATCCAAGCCCTGCTTTGGGCTGCTTTGGCAGTGGTCATTTGGCTGCTTCTTTTCCGTTGAATGCGGGAATGCCAGGCGGCTCTTTTGAGAAAGGAGACAAGCTGTGCCTGTATTTACACAACCGAAAAAGATTCCGTTGGGAATCTATGTCCATGTCCCCTTCTGCCGCAGCAAGTGCCAGTACTGCGATTTCTACTCCCTGGGTGGCTCCCGGGAGAAGGGACTGATGGAGGATTACCTGGAGGCGGTGTGTCTGCACATCAAGGAGGCGGGGGCACTGGCGCCAGGTTATCAAGTGGACACGGTGTATTTTGGCGGCGGCACCCCCTCGTTTCTGGGGGCGGACGGTCTGGTCCAGATCCTGAACGCCATCCGGCGCCGGTTTGCAGTGTCGGCCGATGCAGAGATTACCTTTGAGGCCAATCCGGATTCTGTGACGGAGAAGCTCTTGAAGCGGCTGCGGGCGGAGGGGTTCAACCGGATCTCTCTGGGGATCCAGAATGACGATGACGGGCTTCTCAAAAAGCTGGGCCGCCCCCACAGCTACCGGCAGGCGGTCCAGGCTGTGGACCTGGCTCGAAAGGCGGGGTTTCACAACCTCTCTCTGGACCTGATGTACGGCCTGCCGGGGCAGAGCCTGACCGCCTGGGAGACGACCCTGGAGCATGTCCTGGAGCTGGCCCCGGAGCATATGAGCTGCTACGGCCTCAAGGTGGAGGAGGGGACCCCCCTCTGGCAGTACAAGGATGCGGTAAGTCTGCCGGATGACGACACACAGGCCGACATGTACCTGTCTGCCGTGCGTATTCTGAAGGAGCATGGCTATGCCCAGTATGAGATCTCCAACTTTGCCCGCCGGGGCCTGCGGTCCAAGCACAATCTGAAATACTGGACCGGGGGCGAGTATCTGGGCTTTGGCCCTGCCGCCAGCTCCGACTTTGGCGGCAAACGGTTCACGGTAGCCCCGGACATTCACGGGTATATGGATGGGGTGAAGCGTGGGGGTTCCATTCTGTCCGAATGCCAGCAAATCCCCGCCCGGGAGCGGGCAGGGGAGTACCTGATGCTGCGCCTGCGGACTTGGGAGGGCATTGACGGAGAGACCTACACCCGGCAGTACCTGCTGCCCTTTGGGCCCATTGAGCAGGTGCTGCAGCAGTTCCAGGCCCAGGAGCTGGCCATCCAGGACAATGGCCGCTGGCGTCTCACCCCCCGGGGCTTCCTCATGAGCAATGCCATCCTGGTGGAGCTCCTGGAGGCCCAGGAGCAGTCCACCCCCCTGGCTAAGGGGCGATCGTAGCATTTGAGCAGTTGAAAAGCCGCTCCAGACAGGAAGAAGACCCTCCTGTCTGGAGCGGCTTTGCCATTTAGTTGTCTGGTTGCAGTGTGGTAAATAGCTGCCGATACTCTTTGGGGGACATGTGGAATTCCTTTCGGAAGTTTTTTCCGAAATGAGAGGTATCGGTACAGTGTACCTCTGCGGCAATCTGGGTGATGGTCAGGCTGGTATGTTTGAGGAGCCAGGTAGCTCGCCGCATGCGGATCTGCCGGAGAATGTCGGAAAAGGATATACCACAGCTGGAGGAGATCAACTTGCTCATATGAGGTACGCTGTAACCGAAAGCCTGGGCCAGAGTGCTTAAGGTGATGTCCTGTTCATGCTCATAGATGTACTCGACAATGATGGATATGGAGGAGTTTTCCAGATTTTTTGGCTGTTCCTGCTGGGGCTGAAAGTAGCGCAGAAGAATGACAAACAGGGCGTTGAGAAATGCCTCCAGCATGACCTGGCTGTGAGGGAGCTTGGATTTGAACTCAGAATACATGGCGTAGGTATAGTATTGCACTGCCCGGTTATTTCCGGTATGGAACACAATCATGGGGTAATTGCTTTGCCCATACAGAGCATTTTTAAAAAAGTGGGACAAGACCGTATTGGTGCTGAGCAGGGACGTACAAATCTGATCCAGCAGCTCCCGCTGCACGAGAAGTTCAATGATGATGCAGTCATCGGTGTTGTTGAGAATGCGGTGTGGGGCGCCGTGCTCCAGCAGACAAAAGTCCCCCTGTTGCAGCTCGTACTCCTGCCCCTTGCAGATGTGGATACAGGACCCGGAATAGATGTAGAACATTTCAAAATTCTTGTGGGTGTATAGAACGGAGGGGAAATAGCGGCTGCGCTTTAAAACGGCAATGGAACCGGTCATACCGACTGCTTCTTCCGTCATGGCATAGGGCTCACATGCCTGCCCAGGAAAATTACGTCCCATAACCCGAGCGAATTGTTGCATGCGGTACTGCTTCTCCTCCGGTGTGCAGTGGTCCAGCCCCCGCTCCATGCGGTAATGGCAGCGGCAAATGGTTTCCTCTGGAGTCATGTGCACCAGGTCCTGGGCTGTGGTGTCCATGAAGTCCTCGCTGGAATAATTGATGTAACTTTTGGCATTTTGCCGGAACATTTCCATAGACGGTCCTCCCGTTTTTTTACAGCATATCACATTGGGTATCGTTTTGCTCCATGATCTTAAAAATATACCCAAAAATCTGAAATCTTTCCTATTTGCGGGGCACTTCTTTTGCTATAGTATGGGCATCAAACATAAGGAGGAGACCCTGATGAAAAAAATACTGTCTCTGCTTTTGACGCTGGCTATGGTGCTGTCTTGGCTGCCCAGTGCTGCGCTGGCCACAAAAAACACAGAATTTCCCCCGGGACCGGATACCGCATCTCTGGAGGAGCAAATGCAGCGCGCCCTGTTCTCGGCGGATTTGCGGCAGTACAGTGAGGACTGTGAGGAGCCTGAAAGATACGATCCGGACGAAACCATCCGCGTGATTGTGGAAATGAAGGCGGCTCCCGCCTATGAAGTTGCCTCCACTGCCTCAACAGATGCCCTGAAGTCTGCTGAGACAGCCGCTTTAAAGGGCCAGGAGGCCACCATTCAGGCTGTCAGGAAACAACTTGGGCTGGAGCCCGTCCATCGCACGGCCTGCCTGGTCAATATGGTTACTTACGACATTCGCCGGGGCGATGTGAAAAAGCTGGAAGAGCTGCCCGGTGTGGTGTCCGTCACAGAAGCGGTGCAGTATGAGGTCGAAATGTACACCTCCAAGGATATGGCCAATGTGCTGGAGGCCTGGGGTATGGGTGAGACCGGCTATACCGGCAAAGGTATGACCATTGCCATCATTGATACCGGCGTCAACTATCTCCACAAGGATATGGTGCAGAACCCGGATACCATGAAGCATACGCAGGCACAGATGCAGGAGATGATCGACGACCTGGGGCACGGGAAATGGTACTCCGACAAGGTGCCCTTTGGCTACAGCTACATATCCGGCAATGACAACATTCTCAACCCCGACCGGATTCACGGCTACCATGTAGCCGGCATCTCCGCGGCAAACGGCGATGAAGAAGACGGCGGCATTGCCGGTGTGGCGCCTGACGCCCAGATTTTCGCCATGCAGGTCTATGATGCCAACTCCAACTTGGGTGGTCTCAGCGACGACATCATCTGTGCCATCGAAGACGCCGTGAAGCTCGGCGCGGATGTGATCAACCTTTCCTTGGGCAGCGACAACGGATTCTATGAGACCGACCGCTACATTCAGGCTGCTGTGAACGCCGCCCGCGACAAGGGCGCCTTTGTCAGCGTTGCTGCCGGAAACTCCGGCACCTCTTCCACCCGCAGCCTGGGCCTCACCGGGATTTGGAACAACTGGAACCGGAAAGATACCGCCACGGTAGGCGACCCTGCCACCGCCAGCGGTGCGGTAGCCGTAGCCTCGGTCAACAGCCGCAGCGCCCTGGCAAACAGTCTGCTGGTTACTGTGGACGGCGGCCAGGCGGAGGCGATGGCCTGCATCAAGCTGGAAAACGCGGACTTTCTGATTGATTCGAATGTTACACTCTATGACGCAGGCGACGGCGCACAGGAGAGATATTTGGACGATAATAGAAAACCTCTCTCCGGCGTGGAAGGTACAGTTGCAATTGCTCAGTTTAATCCGGATTGGGATTATTTGGGCCGGCTGTTTGCGGTTCTGAATCCGAACGACGCCGGATGCGTCGGCGTTATCTTCTACAATCCGGATCCGGAGAGCGGCGATACGCTGACAGACATCTCCTATAGCCCGGTATTCACTGAAAATGCCCCGATTCCCTGCGCCTATGTGAGCTATGCAGATGGGCAAGCACTTCTGGAAGCGGCGCGGGCTGGAAAAACCGCCTCCTTCGGCGGGTATGGCGGCTATGTCCATATTGTCTCCCAACGGCCGGATACCGCTTCCGGTTTTTCATCCTGGGGTCCCACCTCTTCTCTGGAGCTGAAACCCGAGCTGGCGGCGCCCGGCGGCAATGTATACTCCCTGGCTGGCGATAACGGCTATGAGTTTATGTCCGGCACCTCCATGGCGACGCCCTTTGTTTCCGGCGCTGCCGCCATCGTGAAGCAATACGTTCAGGAGACTGGCCTGGAAGTAGACAATGTCCCTGAATTTATCCGCAAAAACCTGATGAATACCGCCGCTCCGGTGATGAATACCGCCCAAAACAATTACCTGTACTCTGTGCGTCAGGTTGGCGCGGGCCTCATCAACGTGGAGGCGGCCGTCTCCAACACCGTGCTGGCAACCTATGGCAAGCAAGAGAAGGCTGCCATTGAGCTGGGCGACCAGCTGGGCACTGCCACCTCCGGTGTTATCACCCTGAAAAATTATGGCAATGCAGCCGTTACCTACACCCCAAACAACGATTATGGTGTTTTTACGGATTACACGGATGTGGACGATACCTATTATGATGTTCCTTTGGAAGGCGCTTCCGTCACCTTCGACAAAGACACCGTTACCGTCCCCGCTGGTGGCGCCGCCACTGTCACATTCACGCTGACCCTGCCGGAGAACCCCAACGGCAGTTGGGCCGAAGGCTACATTGGCTTCACTGCAAACACTGAGGGCGCGCCCTCTCTGAGTATGCCTTTCATGGGCTTCATCGGTGACTGGGATGCAGAGCCTATTATCGATGCGCCCGAGTGGGAAGACAACACGGTTCTGCCAAGACGGGGCTACGATGAAAGCAATCCCGATGACTACGGATACTATGGCTATTTTATGCATGGTACCAGTCTCATGAGTGTTGCGGCAGATGGAAATATAGAGCCTCTGGGTGCATACTACTTTGAAAAGAATCCGCAATATTTTGGAGAGCGCCTGGAACCGCAGACCATTGCCATTTCCCCCAATGGCGACAATAACTACGATGTCGCAATTCCCTGGTTGGGTCTTCTGCGGGATGCCTATGAGGTGCGGACGACCGTGGCAGACAGCAGCGGAAAGGTGATTGCCGACCTGGGCACCACCACACATTTAACCAGATTGCTGGCTGTGAATGCCACTGCGATTCCCCCTGTACACGGCAAGGCTCTGACTGTGGGCGGCAATTACCGGGGTTGGGACGGAACGGTTTATGACCAAAAGACCGGCACGTATGTGACCGCTCCTGAGGGGGACTACACCATCCGTTTGCAGTCCAGAGTCCGGGAGGGTGGCGACTGGCAAACGGTGGAGATGCCCCTCGCCATTGACTTGACCAAGCCCGTCATTACGGAGCTGAACGCAGTGGACAAAGGCAATGGCACCATTGTCATTTCCTTCAAGGCCAATGACGCCCACGGCCTGTACCGCTTTGCTACCTTCTGCGTCAATGAAAACAGCGACTTGACTCCAGTCGCCCGGCTGGAATACAACAAGGAAACCCAGACCTATTCTTTTAAGATGAATCTGCCGGAGACCCCTGCCACAGACAAGGGCTATCACGTGACCCTGATGATTGCCGACCGTGCGGGCAATACCACCACAGATCAGCTGACTGTCGGAGCCAGCACCTCTGTAGGCGGCGCTTGGTCTCTGTTCAACCTGAACCCTGATGAAGCCATTTATACCACAGGCTCTATCCCCATGGTATATCAGATCAGAGGCTTTGCTCCCGCCGGTTCCACAGCCATCTTCAACGGCCAGGAAGCCACCTTCGACGGAACCGATTTTGTCGCAGACGTCCTGCTGACCGAACCGGTCAACACCATCCAAATCCAGCTGACCGGCCCCGGAGGCTATAGCCTCTTTGAGGGGCAAGCCACCGTTGTGATTGACAACACCACTCCCAGACTGGGGGCACTCCTGCCGGACGGGGACATTCGCTTTACAGCCTGCGGCAACGGCTATGGTCTGGTTCTGGACGAGGATCTGCCCGCCGGAACCACCATTCCCCTGAAAGCAAAGCTCCATGAGATCTCCCCCGTATTTATGACCTACAGCGACAGGATTCAGCAAAGTGTGGCTAGAGAGCTGCAGCCTGACAAGGACGGCTACATTCATTTCAGCGCCACCCTGCGAAACGCTCCCTATGGCTCCGACAAAAACAGTTCTTATGTCTATGCCGAATTCCAGCTGTATGCCAAGGACGCCGCCGGACTTGACACTACATACATCGGCAGCGTCTGGACGCCCACCTCTGTGGAAGCAGCAGCGCAGGCCGAAGGTCTGAGGGTGAGTCCTTACATGGCGCCTGTTGTGGATAACATGGATGTCATGGATGTGGTGTACGGCAGCATGCTTCAGGAGGACGGCGCCTTCCGGGTAAGCGGGTACCTGTACAACCCGGTGGATGCTGTGCTGGTGGGCGAAACCAAGGGTGTTGTCAACGAGGATGACCTCACCTGGTACTGTGATGTTTCCCTGACGGAAGGTGTCAACACTCTGGCTCTGAGCAGCCAGGTGGATGGAGAGACCTATAGCAGCGGCTTCCTGAAGCTATTCTACTCCAAAGACGGCCCCATTCTGGAGTTGGATCTGCCGGAGGCCATCAACGGAAAATACTATGTAGATACGCCGGAGTTTACCTTTACCGGCCGGGTGAAATCTCTAGGCGATGATATCTCCCTGATTATAAATGACTTTCAGATTCTAAACGCCAACAATTATGGCCATAATGGATATACGGAAATTGTCCGGGGCTTTACCCACAGGGTTTCGCTTACTAAGGGAGATAACTACTTTGAGTTTATCCTTATTGATGTCAGCGGGATGCCGATCCGTACGATGGTCGATCTCTATTATGGGGAGTATGTCGACCTGACCGTAAAGTCTGTGACGGTGCGGGGCGTTACAGCTTCCCAAAACGAGAATACGTTCTCTGTGAAACTGCCCTATGATGAAAAGGGGCTTCCTACAGACGCTTCTGAGATTCAGATTGCGCTGAACAACCCGGAAGCCTCTGCCAGCTCCCCCATCACCGTGGACGGCGGAAAAACCTGGACGTTCACAGTCAGCAAAGGGGACGCCTCTGCCACATATACCATTCAAGTGTCTATGGAACCCAGCACCATTTGCACGCACGAAAAGACTGAACTGAAAAACGTCAAAGAAGCCACCTGCACCGAGCCCGGCTACACCGGCGACGAGGTCTGCACCGCTTGCGGCGAGATTCTAAAGAAGGGCCAGGAAATCCCCGCGCTGGGCCATGACTTCTCCGTCAAGGGCGAGACCGTGGCTCCCACCGAGACCGAGGAGGGCTACACCGTCTATCAGT
>UQXI01000039.1 GCA_900544975.1 uncultured Eubacteriales bacterium | reverse complement strand
AAGGGCCTATGGATACCATGCCTGAAATCCCCGGCCTGGCGGTCTGGCACCGGGGCCATATTGGGATCTACATTGGAAACGGCCAGGTGATTGAGGCCATGGGCACCCGTTACGGTGTGGTGCAAACCCAGCTCTTATCCGGAACATGGACTCACTGGCTGAAGATTCCCTATATTCAGTACATAGAAGAACCCGCGCCAACGGAGGCAGTACCATCCATGGAAACAACACGACTAACAGAACATCCGCAAGGAGGAAACGTATCATGAAAAAAGCAACCATTACTCTTTCCTATGACGGGGAAAAGCTGTCTGCCCTCCGGCTGTATCTGGAGCAGAAGGGCGGCACCCTGGAGGAGGAACTGCAGCAGGCGGTGGATACCCTCTATGCCAAAACGATTCCGGCTAACGTTCGTGGCTTTTTGGATTTGCGGGCCGGAGTGGTAAAACCGGAATCTAAGGACAGGAAAGCAAAACCAAAAGCAGAGGCACTGGCGCCTGAAACCAATGAAGCAACAAAGGAGCCAGACCCTGCTGGTGATTGCATTTGAGGTCTCAAAATTTTGGAATCGAGATCGAGATGACCGGCCTGACCCGGCAAGCAGCTGCTCAAATCATTGGAAATCTTTGGGACATTCAGGTCACCCATGTAGGCGGTGCCTATGACGCCTATACCATCCGGGATCCTTAGGGCAGGCAGTGGAAGATTGTCCTGGACAGCAGTATCTACCAGAGGCAGACCGAGTACCGGGATGAACTGCGGCAGCAGGGCAGGGAAAACATGTCTGAGATTGTGGAGCAGATTCATGCCGGGACGTTTCAAAATCTTGAGTTGGAGAGAATGCTTTTCAAGCTGGCAGGTCAGCTTTCCCAGTTCTCCGGAAAGAAGGTCTATGGCTATCTAAAACCGGATCTGAAAGCCACAGTGAATCAAATTGTGGCAGAGCTGGCCGGGGACGAACGCATCCGGAAGCTATATGCCCTCTGGTATGAGCAGCGGGAGGCTGTGCTGCGGACTTATACGGACGCCCTCCCGGAGCGGATTCCGCTGGAGCAGAACAAGGAGTTCAAGACCATTCGCAACGCAGTCATCCAAGAGGCGATAAAGCTGTGCCGGCAGCCGGAGGCAGAGCTGAATGGTGATTTGGATTTGCAGGCGGAGCATTTCTCCAACGGAGAAGCGACGGAAGGATTTCCGTCCCGGCAAACCGACGGCTATGCAAGCGATGTTCCGCCTGACAGCAATCTGTATCCATCAAGATCCGCCGCCCTGGTATCTCTTCGCCTTTTTCAGCAGCTGGGGCAGCTGCTTCAAACCCGCATCCAGCAGGAACGACACATGGAGCAAGGTCATGTGGACCGGAAATTAAAGCGCCAGCTGGATGAGAAAAAGCAGGCCCAGGGCATCCGGGATTAGTTGGATGTTGTGTCAACGGATCCTGCTACCAGGGGGAACGTCTGCCCATAGGGGGAGAAAGTCCGCGCCGACACTGACACCTGCCACCTGTCATGGTGACAGGAGAAGAACCCCCCAGGTGAAGATTTTACAACAGAAAGGAAGATTCAACGTTATGTACATACCATTTTCACAGGAGCAACGGGAGCAGGCCCGGCAGACAGACCTGGCAGCGTTTCTCCACAGTCAGGGGGAAACGCTAAGACGCTCTGGCTCGGAACAGGAGTGGCGGGACGGCAGCCAGAAGGTTACCATCCGGGGCAACCTCTGGTTTCATCAGTATGACCGGGTGGGCGGTGACGCCGTAGACTTCGTCCGGCGGTTTTATCACAGGACCTACCCGGAGGCGATGGAGTTTCTGCTGGGAAGCAGCGGCGGCCAGCGGATTCTCTCCCCACCGGTGCCAAAAGAGGCTGTCCCCTTCGTGTTGCCACCCAGGAGCGATACCATGCGCCGGGTGTATGGGTATCTTTTACGCCACAGGCGCATTGACCGGGAGGTGCTGGAGGCTTTTGTGCAGCGTGGGATGATTTACGAGTCCAGCGACTACCACAACGCCGTGTTTGTGGGGGTGGATCCCCAAGGCCAACCCAAGCACGCCCACAAGCGCGGCACAGGCTCGGAGAGCACCTATAAAGGCAACGTTCCAGGCAGTCAGCCGGAGTACAGCTTTCACTGGATGGGAACCAGTTCCAGGCCCTGCTGGACTTGCTTTCCGATGACCACAAGGCAAAGTGGTTTGCTGGAGCGGCCCCTCATGACCCCGGACGAGCTGAAAGCCATGCCCCGGGGTCAGTTTGTGGTGATGAAAACGGGCTGCCGCCCCATGAGGGTCCGGCTGAAGCTGTTTTTCCACTGGGGCATCCAATTTGGGGAGCCTTATGCCGTTCCGGAGCAGGGCAGCCGAAGGGTGGCCTATGCCAGTAAGTCGGAGCTGGTGGAAGCCATTTGCGGCAAATACCCACCTCCTCCTACGCAAATGCAGCAGGAGAGGGTGGGCTGTGAGGATCTGCCATGGGCGCGGGCGGTTGTGGATAAGAGGCCCGGTGCCCCGGAACGGCGTCCCCTTCGGACGGCGCCGTCCAAGGAAAATTGAGAAAGGAGTCACACACGATGAACAACCTCAACCACCTGTACCGCCGGGAGCTGCCCCACCGGGCGGTGGCGGTGTACCTCTACCTCCATGACCGGGCAGGGAAAGACTATACTTGCTGGCCCGCCATCGCCACCATCGCCCGGGATCTCAAATACTCCGAATCCACCATCCGTCGGGCTATAGGGGATCTGAGAAAAGCCGGGCTACTGGAAACAGAGCAGCGCTACCGGGACAACGGAGGAAAAAGCTCGCTACTGTTTAAACTGCAGCAGGCATAGCCGCCAGTTTGTGAAAATTATGAATAAATATGATCAAATCGTTATTTCACTGGTTGTGGCTGTTAAATAACGCCCTAAAAAACACAGCAGGAGCTTTCCAGAAATGGGAGCTCCTGCATTTTAAAATTTCATCCTGTGGATATCTATTGGAGGCTGTCATGTAGCTTTTTTATTCGTCAATCTGCTCAAGCGATACTTGTGCAAATTAAAACCGCTGCTTACGAGGGTAATTTCCAAAATCGCCTGGTTTATCCCTCTTCTGCGGAATCGTTCATATCCTCGGTTGGACTTTATCTCGCCGTAGGTTCCTTCGAATTGGATCGACCTGTTCATGCGGAGCAGGCACCGTGAATGGAATTGAGGTTTCTCAGAGCCTCCTCGTGGATCACTGTCAGCTCCGTATTCAACCGGATTACGCGGTTTCCGCTGCCCTTATGGCACTTTGCCCTGTGGGGGCAGCCTTCACAATCTTCGCATTTGTAGAACTCTTCGGTTCGTCCATACTGGCTGCCCTTTACCGGTGCGGTTCTTGAATAGTAAAACTGCTTTCCGTTGGGACAAACCAACCGGCCTTCCTCATTTACCTTGAAGTTTACGGCGCGGCACGGATTGTCACGGTATTTATTATCCTTCGTTTCATTTTAATAAATATCAAATTTAATGCACTTCTTCATACTGTGCTCAGCGCAGTACAGATAGTTGTTGAGGTTCCCATAACCTGCGTCTGCCACCGGATACCTGGGATAAAATGCATATTTTTCATGAAATCGTTGCATAAAAGGCTGAAAACAGTCGGAATCTGCCACGTATTGAAAAACATCATACACCACAATATATCCGTCACAGATTCCCATCTGGATATTGTAGGCAGGCAGCAGCTGGTCGTTACCCATATAGTTCTTCTTTACCCGCATAAAGGTCGCGTCGTGGTCGGACTTGGAATAGCTGTTGCGCTTTTCTTCGCAAATATCCACACTCTGACGGTACTGCGTCAGCTTCTTTCGGCTTTCATCTATCCACTCATACAGCCACTGCACCGCCGTCTTCCGTCTGCTTTAGCCATGCACGAAGTCCACTGTGGAAAAATTGGTCGCGTCCAGAAACTGCTTCAGAATGAGTTCCAGATTGGACAGCTGGCTACGGATGAAAAATCCAATAATAATTGCGGTACCGGAACTGCTCAATATGCTTGATGTATCTGGGTGTATCATCACGGCGGACGCCATGAGCTGTCAGAAGGTGATTACTGAAAAGATTACGGAAAAAGAAGCGGACTATGTTTTGGGTCTGAAAGAAAATCATCCCGCATTCTGCAAAGAAGTTGAGGAATATTTTGATGCAACGCAAAAGGAACCCCAGAACTATTCTGACATAAAAAGCAAACAGACCATAGATTTCGGACATGGACACATAGAAACCAGAACATACTACTTGACCACGGAGATCAATTGGTATGAAGGGAAGGACGCATGGAGCAAGCTGCACACCCGTTACTTCATTTCTTCCCTGGAATATATTTCTGAGTTCGCAGAGGCTGTCCTCAAGCACTGGGGAATCAAAAATTCTCTTCCCTGGTGTTTGGATATGACCTTCCGGGAGGACTACAGCCGGATCCGGAAGGATCACTCGGCGGAAAACATGGTGGTCGTTCGGCATATTGCGCTCAATATCCTCAAAAAATACCCCGCAAAAATCAGCCTTGCCCGAAAACGCCGCCGCTGCGCCTATGATGATGCTTTTTTCGCCGATGCTATGAACTCCGTTCATGCGTAAGCCGTGGCTTTTTTGCTTTTCTGGCTGGAAAAAGGCGAAACTCTGTGATAGAATAAAACCAATATTCTCATTTTCAGGAAAAAACGGAGGCGGCGCGTATGAATCGAAAACTGCAGGGAATTCTCATCCGCCAGCGGCGGCAGGAGCTGAACTGGTCTCAGGCGGGGTTGTGTGCCGGGATTTGCGCCGTGTCCTACCTGTCCCGGATTGAGCAGGCCCGGGTGGAAGGGACCGATGAGGTGCTGGGACTCCTGTTCCAGCGGCTGGAGATTCCCTGGCGGGAGGACCCGGAGTTCTGTGGGGAGGCCGGGGTCTGGTTTGAGGGTTGGTATGACCGCCTGTTCGCCGGAGATAACCTGAGCGCCCTGAAGCCGGAGCTGGAAAAGCGGCGGGAGGAATACCGGTTTACTCCCTTCTGGACGGACTGGCTGATGCTGACCTGGCAGGTCACCGGCCAGGCTCCGGAGGAGCTGAAGGAGCTTCTGCCTGCCCTGGACGAACGGCAGAGCAATCTGCGCCTGTGCCTCCTGGGGGCGTTTGAGGAGTTGCTCCCCAAGGCGAATCAGAGCTATTATTTCCTGAGGGCGGGCGAGCGTTTTCTGCGGGATGGAAATTATGGCAACGCGATGAATTGCCTTCAGAACGCAAAGGAGAAGGCCTATTGGGAGGGCAGTCTGACGGTTCAGATGGAGAGCTGCGCCTACCTTGGCAGCTGCTACAGCAACCTGAATCAGCTGGTGCAGGCAAGAATGCACTATGCCCTGGCCAGCCGTATGGCCCGGAGCCTGGGCCGACAGGAAGATGTACAGACCATTTCCTACAATCTGGCGGTGGCGGAGATAAACAACGGCCAGCCGGAGCTGGCTCTGCGGCACCTTCTGGAGCATCCCTGGGAGGAGGGCATGTATTATCACAAGCTGGCCCTCTGCTATGAGCTCCTGGACCGGAAGGACAAGGCCCGGGAGGCCCTGAACCGGGCGCTGGAGGCCCCCTTCGGTACCACGCATCTGGACGCCAGGTCCTATGACGCCGACGCCATTCGGACGACCTTCGAGCAGATGTGCGAGCTAGTGCGGATGCGCCTGGACAACCCCCATTATCTGAAGAATCCGGCCTACGGCGAGGCTCTGCGCACCTGCGTCCACAACCAGAAAAAGTATCTGTCCATGGGCTTTGTATGCGGCCAGATCCGGTGGCTTCTGGAGTGGTATACTGCCAACCGCCAGTATCAAAAGGCCTACGACGTCCTGCGGTCCACCTATCTGAACGATTGACCGTCCCGCCGCTGTGGGACCTAGGGTTTGCATGCTCCATAAAGGGAGGTCCCCCCGCCGGTTTCCGGCGGGGGGACTTTCAAAATTTGAGCAGAAAATGCCTACTTTAAAGGAGGGGAGACAGGTTGATATTTTAAAAACAGAGCTCTTTCCCTTCGTTAAGTCTTATGCTATGCTTTATTTAGCAGGTTTCCCCCACGTGCCTGAAAACGACGCATAGGAGGAGTTCTATGGCAAAAAACTTTAGCAAGCTATCAAAAGGTACGCGAAAGACGCGCGGCACACGGATACTTCCGGAAGCTCCAAAACTGCAGCCTCCGGTTTTGATGTATCAAAAACCAAAAAAGAAAGGATGACACATGTGAAAACGAGAATCAGAGCATTGCTTTTGGCGTTGGTCCTGGTGCTTTCCATGACCACGGCCGCTTTTGCGGCGGACGCTGGGAGCGGCAGTGCCTGTCTGACTGTCTCAACAGTGCTTCGGGACAGTAAGATCGAGGCAACTGTGTATTTGCAGGCAGCGGAAGGGCTGACCAACGGCCGCATTTCCGTGGCCTACGACCCTAAGGCTGCCACCCTGGAGGACGCCCAGGTACTCCTGTCCTGCGGCGCGGCCAGCGTCAACAAAGAGACCGCGGGCGAGGTATCTCTGGCCTGGGTGGGCAGCCACCTGACCGGGGAGGAGACCGCCGTGCTGCGGCTGACCTTCCGGTTCGCGGCGGCGGAGGATGTGACCCTCACCGCCAAGGCTCCGGAAGCCTATGCGGGCGACGATGCCGTGGCGGTGGCGGAGGGCTCCGCCATCGTGGCCTACAACCCCTTTACAGACATCGGCGGCCACTGGGCGGAGGAGGACATCCTGAAGGCCTATCACGCTGGCCTGTTCCAGGGCGTGACCGAGACCACCTTCGTCCCCCAGGGGAAGCTGAACCGGGCCATGTTTGTCACCGTTCTGTACCGGATGGCCGGTTCTCCCGCCGTGGAGGATGTAGAAACCAAGTTCACCGATGTGGAAGCGGACCGCTACTACACCGACGCCGTGGCCTGGGCTGTGAAGACCGGCGTGACCCGGGGCGTCAGCGAGATCAGCTTCGCCCCCGGCAAGCTGCTGGACCGGCAGGAGGCTGCCACCATGCTGTACCGCTTTGCAGAGGCGACAGGCCGGGATGTGACTGCCCGGGTCGACCTGAACAAGTTCAGCGATGCCGCCAAGGTGGTCGGCTGGGCCGAAGAGGCCATGGCCTGGGCCGTGGCTGAGGGTCTGCTGAAGGGCTATCCCGGCGGGCAACTCTGCCCCAGAGGGAATGCAACCCGCGCCGAGGCTGCCGCCATTCTGGTACGCTATGACGGACTTTGAGAGGAGGAATTGTAAATGAAGCTGAAAAACAGAATCCTTTCCCTTCTGCTGGTTTTTTGCATGGTGGCAACTCTGCTTCCCGTCTCCGCACTGGCTGCGGAGAGAGACCGGGTGCAGGTTTCCGAGAGCACCAATTTCAATTCCGTCCAATCCGCACAGACCCAGGCCCTTGCGCCTGAGGCGGAGAAGCTGGAGTCTCCCGCAGCCGGGCTGGCCGAGGCCCTGGAGGCCAATCAGCCGGTGCAGGCGGAGCCTGTGACGGTGACGGCCAAGGAAGTGGAGAACCCCGGCGTGGACCTGAAGCTGCAGCAGTCCCAGGAGACTGTGGAGCAGGTCCCCTATGACGACGCCGAATCCGTCCGTGTGATCGTGGTCCTGGAGGACAAGAGCCTGCTGGATCATGGCTTCACCACCACCCAGATCGCCGCCAACGGCACCGGCGTGGCGCGTCAGATGGAGACTCTGGTCCGGCGGCAGGAGACCGTCATCCAGAGCATAGAGAAGATCGTGGACGAGCCGGTGCAGGTGAAGTACCGCTACAACGTGGCGGTCAGCGGCCTGGCTCTGGAGGTTCCCTATGGGACTCTGGAGGAGATCCGGCAGTTGCCCGGCGTGAAGTCCGCCTTCGTGGCCCCCCAGTACGACCTGCCCGAGGACATGACGGACCCCGCCGCCGAGCCCAATATGTACGCTACCAAGGACACGGTGGGCTCCGCCATGACCTGGGAGAACCTGGGCTACACCGGCCAGGGCATGCGCATCGCCATCATCGATACGGGCCTGGACCTGGATCATCCCTCCTTCGCTGTTGCGCCCCAGCTGACGGAGGATAGCCTGACCCAGGAGGAGATTGCCAGTGTATTGGAATCCCTGAACGCCTACGATCTGTACTTGTCCAAAAGCGCCGTGAAGCTGACGGCGGACGTGCTATACCGCAGCGAGAAGGTCCCCTACGGCTTCAACTATGTGGACAGGTCCCTGGATGTGACCCACGACAATGACTACGCCGGCGACCACGGCACCCATGTGGCCGGTATCGCCGCTGCCAACGCCACCGAGGGTACCGATGTGGTTGGCGTGGCCCCGGACGCCCAGATCCTGGTTATGAAAGTCTTCGGCGTGAACGGCGGCGCTTACTTCGACGATATCATGGCCGCCTTAGAGGACTGCTACCGGCTGAATGTGGACGCCGTGAACATGTCCCTGGGCTCTCCCGCCGGTTTCACCGATGAGGGCGAGACCATTAACGAAATCTACGACAAGATCCTGGACAGCGATATGATCGCCTCCATCTCCGCTGGCAACAGCGGCTCCGCCGCCAGCGGCAACAACTTCGGCACGGACCGGAACCTGACCCAGGATCCGGACAGCGGCATGGTGTCCTCTCCCGCCAGCTATGTGGGTGCTACGGTGGTGGCCAGCCAGGAGAACGTGTCCCTCATGTGCAACTACCTGACCGTGGACGGGGAGGAGATCCCCTTCTCCGATGTGGCGGCCTATCCCTTCACCGACCTGGCGGGGGAGACTCTGACCTATGTAATGGTCCCCGGTTACGGCAGCCAGGAGGATTATGAGGGTCTGGATGTGGCCGGCAAGGTGGCTGTGATCTCCAGAGGCGAGCTGGCCTTTACGGATAAGCAGCAGTACGCCTACGACGCCGGCGCCATCGCCTGTGTCGTATATGACAATGTGGAGGGCAGCACCATCTCCATGCAGGATGCCGGCCTTCTCCCCAATGTGTTTGTATCCAAGGCCGCCGGCGAGCTGCTGGCCGACAAGGCCGTCAACGGCCAGGGCACTCTGACGGTGCAGCCTGCCGATGACATGATCGTGACCAGCAGCGCCCTAGCCGGGCAGATGAGTGATTTCTCCTCTTGGGGCGTGACCCCCGATCTGCAACTGGTGCCGGATATTACCGCGCCCGGTGGCAACATCTACTCCACCCGGGACAGCGGCACCTACGGCACAATGTCCGGTACCTCCATGTCCGCACCTCATATCACCGGTATGAGCGCCCTGGTGCTGCAGTACCTGCGGGACAAGTACGACCTGACTGACGCCCAGGCCCACACCGTGGCGGAGGCCCTGCTCATGAGCACCGCCGAGCCTATGGCAGAGCCCAGCGGCACGCTGTATTCCCCCCGGAAGCAGGGCGCAGGTACGGCCAACGTGTATCAAGCCATCACCAGCCCCGCCTACCTGACCGTGCAGGGCGACACCCCCAAGGTCTCCTTTGGGGACGACGATGACCGCACCGGCGTGTACCGGTTCTCCTTTGAGATCCACAACCTGACGGACGAGGTGCAGACCTACGCCCTGGACGGCTCCGCCATGACAGATCAGGTGGACCTGGCCTACGCCGATTACGGCTACTACTTCATGGGTGAGACCTCCCGGAACCTGGAGGCTGCCGTGACCTTCGACACCAAAACCGGGGACCTGCCCATCCAATATGACTACAACGGCGATGGCGTGACCGACCTGGCCGATGTTCAGGCTCTGCTGGACGCCGTGAATGGCCTGAGCGATGTGAAAAACGGCTATGACCTGAACAATGACGGCAAGACCAATACCGCCGATGTGCAGAAGCTCTATGAGCTGGTGCAGGACGGCTTCACCGCCCTGGATGTGGTGGAGGTTCCCGCCAGCGGCGCTGCCACCGTTTATGTCACCGTCGCCCTGTCCGGTAATGACAAGGCTTACATGGATGCCTACTATGAGAACGGCATCTACGTGGACGGCTTCATCCGTCTGTACGCCCAGGGCGGCAACACCGTGGATCTGGGCCTGCCTTTCATGGGCTTCTACGGCGACTGGAGCGACGCCCGCATCTTTGACTCCGGCTGGTATTATGAGGACTATCCCGAGTTCAACCGGTATCTCAATGTAATTTTCACCGACTTCGGTTCCTCCAATAGCGGTCTGGGTCTGAACCCGTACCTCTATGAGGAATATGATCCGGCCCACAACGTGCTGTCCGTCAACGGGGATGGCTATTTGGACAAGGTCAGTGAGATCTATCTCAGTATGATGCGCAACGCCAGGGAAGTGGACTTCACCTGGACCAACGAGACCACCGGAGAGACCCTGTTCGACACGGCCGCCTATCTGGTGCGCAAGAGCTACTACTACAGCGCCTACGGTATCTGCATCCCCATGATCGTCTCCGACCAGTGTGAGCTCTACGGCTTTGACGACGACCTGCCCGACGGCACCGAGCTGAAGTTGACGGTCCAGACTTACCTGGATGACGGCGATAATGTGGCGGATGACGGTCTGACCGTGCCGGTGTACATCGACAATGAAGCTCCGGTGCTCTACACCGACGAGATCGCCTACCTGTACAATCCCTATGCCGACACCCGCCGTCTGGAGTTCTATGTCTCCGACAACCGGGGCATCGCGGCGGTGATCCCCCTGACCGACGCGGGGACTCCCTTTGAGGCCATAGCGGTGGAGGATGCGCCCGGCGAGAAGATCCTGATCTCCCTGGATGTGACCGATTACGACTCCAGCTTCCTGCTGGCGGTCTGCGACTATGGCTGCAACGAAACCTACTATGAGATCTCTTTCTCCGGCGAGAACGATGTGGACTTTGACGCCTTCTACGGCTACCGCCGCTACAGCGTCATCCCCAACGGCAGCTACCTGTACGCCACCGACGGCCTGAACGGCTGGTACTCTTTCGAGATCGCCGACAGCATGCTCCAGCACACCTCCCAGTATGGCAGCGGCCAGACCGCTGTGGCCGCCGCCGAGTATCTGGACGGCTATATCCTGGGCGTGGATGTGAACGGCGTCATTTTTGCCATGAAGGCAGGCGACTGGAGCCGGACCGAGCTGGGCACCCTGGCGCTGGACGGCACCGCATACCCGGCGCTGGATATGGCCTTTGACTACACCACGAACACCCTGTTCGCCCTCACCGACGAGCTGAACGCAGGCGATGGAGGCCACCTGGTGAAGGTGAACTATCTGACAGGCGACGTCATCGATGTGGGCGTTATCACCGGCATTGACAGCGACTCCGCCCAGGGCGTGACCCTGGCCTGCGACAACGAGGGTGTCTTGTACACCATCGACTACGGCACCGGCGCTCTTTACACTGTGAACAAGACCACGGCCAAGGCCGCTTACGTGGGCGAGACCGGCTACCAGCCCTACAACCAGCAGTCCATGACCGTGGACCATGAGACGGACAAGCTGTACTGGTCCGCCTACCAGGGCTACACCGGCGACAGCAACTTCTATGAGGTCAACAAGGCTACCGGCGAGCTGACTTTCCTGGCGGATGTGGAATACAACGGCGCCATGGTGGGTCTGTTCAAGCCTTGGCAGCCGGAGAGCGGCCTGTTCCCCCAGGACACTGAGCTGACCGGACTGAAGCTGTCCAGGGACGTGCTGATGATGTGTGTGGGCAGGACCGAAAAGCTGACCTGCAAGCCTCTGCCTTACTACGCCAAGCTGGGTGAAGTGACCTGGACCACCAACGACGAGACCGTGGCCACCGTGGCCGGCGGCATCGTCACCGCTGTGGGCGAGGGCCAGGCTGTGATCACGGCCGCTGTGGGTGAGATGACGATCAGTTGCAATGTCACCGTCAGTGAGTTCTCTAGCGAGATGCGGCTGTACGATATGTATAACTCTGGCATGTGGATGAGCCTGAACGCTGCCGCACCGGAAAGCGCCCTAATTCTGGAGGACTCCCTTTCCTCGTTACAGGGTTTCACTGCGGCTGCCTACCACAACGGTTGGATCTATGCTGGTGACTACGGCGGCGGATTCTATCGTCTGAATCCCGATACCCTCCAGGGCAGCAAGATCGGCAACTCCGGTGCCACTCTGATAGCCATGTCCATGAACTATAACGATGGCTTCCTCTATGGCATGGAGATGGTGCAGTCTTATTATGAGACTTGGAACTACCTGGTGCGGGTAAATCCTGTCAACGGCGAAGTCCTCCGCCTGTGTGAGTTGGACATGAATACCTATGGCTACGCCTTTGGCAACATGGCCATCGACCATGACGGCAACTTCTATATCATTTCTATAGATATCACGAACTATAAGACCATGCTGGTGAAGTTTCGGTTGGTGAACGATGAAGTCACCGGCATAGAAACCGCATCTCTGGCGGATTGGCCCACCTACAACTACGGCTCCATGGTGTACTCCGGCGCCAACAATGGCATCTTCTGGGCCAATGACGCTGGCCAGCTGCTGTGGCTGGACGGCTCGGATATGGGGAACGTGAAGGTTATGCTCCTGGGCGATATCGCTGGTATGGAGTACGGGGCAACAAATATGGGTCTGTTGGAGATTCCGGACGAGGAGCCCAGCGTACCCTACGTGGCGCCCAGCAGCGTCAACCTGGCTGACAGCTACTTGCTGCTGGCAGGTGGTACCATCAGCGTGGGCCTGTCTGTGGAGCCCTGGAATGCCCAGGCGGACGCCGCCTACTCCGTGAAGGATCCTACCATCGCCATGGTGGACGAGTACGGCATGCTCACTGGCGTTGCGCCTGGCGAGACTACGCTGGGCGTCTATGTGGAGGCACTGCAAGAGACCCTGGAGGCCAATATAACGGTAACTCCTTCCACCGGCAGCTTGTACGGCTTCCTGTTGTCTGATTATATGTACAGCTCCGATATCTGGATCAGGGTTCCGGATACCGATCCCGGCTCGGCGGAAACAGTATCCAGCGGTGAAAGCGCGTTCTCTGTCTACTCCGGCGCGTATTACAACGGCACCATTTACGCCTATGGCAAGGGTGGCTCTAGCTACAACTATAAGAATTACACCTTGAAAATTAATCCGGCGGACTACAGCATCGAGGTGCAGAAGCTGTGCAACTACACCCTGCGGGATATGGAATTTGACTACACCACTGGCACTATGTACGCCATTGCGTCTGGCGGCACCGTCTGTGGCGCTCTGGCACAGGTAGATATAGAGACCGGTGACGTGGTTCTGGTGGCGGACTCTGGTATATACTTGGTTGCCATGACAATTGACGACCAGGGCCGGGTGTACGTCATCGGCGAGGACAGCTTCCTGTACCAGTTGGATAAAACCACAGCGGAGCCAACCCGCATCGGCGTAACTGGCGCCAAGATGAGTGGCATGTATCAGTCCATGCACTACGATCCGAACACCGGCAACACCTATTGGGCTCAGGCAGCTGACGGTGTGACCGACGGCCTACGGCTGGTGAATCTGAACACTGGCGCTACCACCGATTTAGGTCTTGTGGGCCCCACTGGCGCGCAGATGACCGCCATCTTCACGGTGCCGGAGGATGCCCCGACAACGCCGGAAACCGTGGATCCCTCAGGCGTGCAACTGGATGAGCGGAATACTGTGGCTGTGGGAAAGACCGTAACCCTGAGTTCTGTGGTTCTGCCCTTCAGTACTGCCCAGGTGGACCGGACGCTGACTTGGACCACCAGCAACGCCAGCATCGCAACCGTGGATGGCGGCGTGGTCACAGGTGTGGCTGCCGGTACGGTTACCATCACAGCCACGACTTCCAACGGACTGTCCGCCTCCTGTGAAGTGTTCGTCACCGAGACGGAGCGACGGTTCTACGCTTACGATGAGACCAACGCCCAGTGGATCAGCTTCTCCGGGGAGGACCCCGCCGCCACGATCGTGGAGCGGAAGGATGCGGAGGGCGAAACGCCCATTTCCGCCTCCGCCTACACTAGTGAGACCCTGTACTCCTATGACGCCGAGGGCCGGTTCTATACCGTGGATACCGAGACCTTTGAGCGGACGAAGGTGGGAGATGCCCTGTATGGCAAGACCTTGATGGTGGAGTACACCGATAGAAGGGGCAATACCCAGATGGCGGAGTGCCAATACAAGCCTGTGGATCTGTCCTACGATGCCGCTGCCGGCAAACTGTATGCTGCGGTGGAGGCCTACAATGAGGATGTGTGGGTCTGGGTCTCCATCATCGGAGAGGTTGATGTGAACACTGGCGAAATCGATGTGCTAATTCAGCGCCAGGGGTACAAGCCCGGCAACCTGTTGGTTCTGGACGGCAGGGCTTTCTTTGTGGATACCTTCTACACTGGCGTCCTGAACTATGTGGATCTGTACGTGGAGAACCCCACGATATTGCAACAATCTCTGGTGCAGGGCTACTGGGGTAACTTCGATGATGGCCGTAGCTTAATCCGGGATGAGTATACCGGTACGGTGTACACTATCCGGGATCTGCGTGGCGGCGAATCCGTCCTGTACACCCTGAATCTGGGTGACGCCAGCATCGGAGCTATGGGCACTATCAGTAACGGCATTGTGGCAAACAGCCTGTTCATTCGTTAATTTCTTTTGTATTATCAGTGCGGATATTCTATGCCAACAACAACGAAAAAATGTCACGATGAGCCATGTAGAGAAACTTGTGATTACCTTCTTGTATAAGATTTCTGTAAGTTGTTAATTACAACACGTCTGGCGCATGGCTCAGGCCATGCGCCAGATATATGTATTTGGGAGGGGTGCCTCATGAACCTATTCAGAAAGCAGCTTCAGCATAGACCTGTGTTTACCGCACTGTTGGCGCTACTACTGGCTGCTGCAATGGTAGTGTCAAGTATTATGCGCAAATTTGTTTTGGCCACTGGTAGGAATCTATTACAGGCGGCGGCTTAACCGCCCTTTGGCTACTTCATGAGCAGGCAGGACGCAAGGGGTCAAGGGCCGCGATACGCCGCTTGTCTTGCCCTTGGCGCCTTGCGGCATGGCTGCTATCACACGGCCATGGTGTCTCTTTCCATTGCATCCAGGTGCTTCATATTCATGTACTTCTTGCTGCCCCATCGGGTGCCCACAACATGACGTAGCCGGGCACACACCGGCATCAGCGCCGAACTCCCGTCCGGGAACGCGCCGACTACCCTCGTTCTGCGCTGGATCTCCCGGTTCAGACGCTCAATAGCGTTGTTTGTTCGGATCTTCGTCCAGTGCTCGGAAGGAAAGTCACAGTAGGTCAGAGTTTCCTCAATTCCGGCTTCTACCTTCTTTGACGCCTCCGGCAGTTTCATGGCTTTCAGCTCCGCGACCACCGTTTTCGCTTTCTCTCTGGCAGCCTTCTTATTCTCCTGGGCGTGGATGGCCCTGAGCATTTTCGCTACATTCTTTACCTTGGATTCGGGCACAACAGAGAATACCTTCCGGTAAAAATGTACAACGCAGCGCTGGTATTTTGCCTCGGGAAACACTTCGCCTACAGTCTCCAACATCCCCATGCACTTGTCGCCCACAATAAACTTTACGCCGTTCAGCCCCCGTTCCCGGAGCCAATGGAAGAAGCTGACCCAACTGGCCTTGTCCTCTTTCATACCCTCGGCTGCGCCCAAAACCTCACGGTATCCATCCTCATTAACGGCAATTGCCGCCAAAGCAGCCACATTTTCATATTCTCCACCCCAGTTTCTCTTGAGGTAGATTCCATCCACATACACATAGGGATACGCCCCCCGCATAGGGCGGTTCCGCCAGGCTTCGATGTTGACGTAGGCTTTCTTGTTCAGCTCGCTGATAAGCGAACGTACTCCAACATGGTGCAGGCCTGCTGACGGGTAGCTCCCTGCCCATTGGCGGAGCCGGAACCCATACAGCGCTCCTTGGCTGCTCCGGACTTCTTCGGGCTGGGCTGTTTACGGATCTGAACGCCTTCCGGGAGGGAGATATCTTCTATGTCCATATCTTAGGCAGGACGCTGCCCTACCGGCTGGATGCCTGTCAATCCATGGCCGAGGGGGAGGTTTCTTTTCCTGTTGCGCAGGGGGAAGATCTGGTCACCTTGATCACGTCCTACGAAAACGGCGCCTATTTCCTAGTTCGCGGCGTAAGGATCGCGATAGAAACGGCGTAGCACATTGCCGGGACTCGGCCAGAGCGCCGCCTGCGCGAAGCCGTGTTCCATTCCTGTGCAAAGGCAGCCTATGTGTTTTCTACGTTGGCTGCCGCTCACCTCCTCTTCTGAAATTTTGACTACCAAAATTTCAGAAGAATGGAGGTCTGCCCCGTGGCAGAAGAAAAAACATATTATATTAAGATTCAGGACGTTGTAGTGGAGGTCACAAAGACGGTCTACCACGCCTATTACCGGATGGAACGGCACGCCCGGCATCTGGAGGAGAAGGACCGGCAGCATGGTCTGGTGTCCTACCATGCCCTGGATACCGAGGATACCCAGGGCGAGGAAACGCTGCCTAGCCCGGACGCCGCCAGCGTAGAGGACGAGGCCATCGCCCACATCCTCCGGGACCGGCTCCACGCCTGCCTAGAGCTGCTGCCGTCCCAGGAATGGGAGCTGATTCAGGCCCTTTATTTTGAAGAGCTCAGCGAACGGGATCTGGCTAGGAAAACCGGCGTTCCCCAGCGTACCATTCACGACCGGAAGAAGAAGGCAATCGCCCATCTCAAAAAAATGTTGAAAATCTAAAATGAATCCGCTCAACCCCCTCACGAAACCGGCTTAGTAGTGAGGGGGTTTTTCTTTGCCCCTTGTGCACATTGAAAACAGCATATCCGGAAACTGAAATACATCCGCTGATGTGCTGGGAGAAAACCGGCAAGCGACATGGGAGGATGCGCCAGGACCACCTGTGTGGGGTTATCCCACATCAAGGACGGCCAAAGCAAGGTGCACAGCGGTTCCATCTGTCCCAAAAGCAGGCTTTGGCAGGCCTGTTTTGCCATGACAGCATCAGCGTTGGTACTCCTGTCCAGCCACAGTCATAAGCAATGGGGGCAGCTCGGAGAGATCCTCGGAGGGGTGAGATTCCCGTGATGTGCGGCCAGGCACAGTTTCAGCGTTCTGCCCGGATTGCCTGGGGAAGTAGTGTCGAATACAGGCAGTGTTCACATAGATTCAAAATTTCAGAAGAGCTGGGGCAGCTCTGTGCATGTTACAGAGCTGCCCCCTTGGGAGAAACTATATGAAGAACGAAGATGTTGACTTTTGTGGCGTCCTGAATCTGCTACGCCAGTTGATAAAAGATGGAAAGTGTAGCAAGCAGGAGGCTCAGAAAATTGCTGTCAGAATTGCCGCACAGACCGGCGTGGATCTGATTTTTTCCCTCTGATGTTCCAATATTCTAGTAGCTATTGGAAAAGAATTGTGGTATTGTGTGTTGCTAAGGAAGGAGGCTGCTCCATGGAAAAAGAACTGCTGACCGCTGGAAGCCTCGCGCTGGAACAAAAGCAGCGAAGTGTGATTGTCATTGACGCTACGGAACATCCACAGAAGGTCAAGCTTCGGGTAGCTGCCTACTGCCGGGTCAGCTCTGATTCAGATGACCAGCTGAATTCATTTGCAGCTCAGAACCGGTACTATACCACCTTGATTGCCAGCAAAGATAATTGGGCGTTGGTAGATATTTATGCTGACGAGGGCATCACTGGCACCTCCGCTCAAAAGCGGGCAGATTTCCAGCGCCTTATGGCGGACTGCCGCCGGGGGCTGATTGACCGGGTATTGACCAAATCCGTCTCCCGGTTTGCCCGAAATACAAAGGAATGCTTGGAGGCCATCCGGGAGCTAAAAGCCTTGGGTATTGGGGTGCAATTTGAAAAGGAGCATCTGGATACTGCGACGATGTCCGGGGAAATGACGACTACGCTATTTACCGCCTTTGCCCAGGCTGAGAGCGAATCCATTTCTGGTAATATGCGTTGGAGTGTCCAAAAGCGTATGGAGGCAGGAACATTTAACACCTGCCTAGCGCCGCTTGGTTTTGATTTACTGGAAGGGAAGTTGGTGGTCAATCCCGAGGAAGCGGTAGTGGTTCAGCTCATCTTTTCAGAATATCTAAGAGGGAAGACTTCCCGTGAAATCGCACAGACTCTGAACGCTGAGGGCACGTTGAACCGCTTCTGGAGGCGAGAAATGGTAGACTATATCCTGACTAATGAACGTTATGCAGGAAATGCGCTGCTTCAGAAGAAGTATAGGACAGAGGCGTTTCCCAGGGAAGTAAAGCGAAATAGGGGAGAGCGAAGCATGTACTTCATTCTGGGGAGTAATGAGCCCATCGTGTCGCAGGAAACATTTGATCGTGCAAAAGCGTTACGACAGGGGAGAAGAAGGGCGCAGGAACCTGCTGTAACACCAAGGAGCATTGCAAAGCGATTGCAATGTGGCTGCTGTGGTGGTACATGGCGACCCAAGCAAGTCAATGGTATTTGGTATTGGGTTTGCAGAAAGCACGAGGAAATGAATGAAACGTGTCTGCTCAGGCCGATTCCCGAAGAACAAATATATGCCGCATTTCTGCGCTTATACTATAGACTCAAACGCCAAGGAAATGCTATCCTCTCCCAGATGTTAAAGAACCTCCAGACAATCCGCAACCGCCGGATGCTCTGGAGCCTAGACGTAGTGGAACTGAACAAGCAAATATCCAATCTCACCAGTCAGAGTCACACCTTGGCCCAGCTGAAGCAGCAGGGGCTTGTGGACCGTGATATTTTTATATCCAGATCCAATGAGCTGGCAGAACAGCTCCGCGCAGCAAAGCTGAAAAAGGAAAGGTTCCTGGATGCTGGCAGCGATGAAACCATCGCCCAGACACGGGATATGCTGGACATCCTTGACACTGGGCCGGATTTCCTGGAAAGCTTTGACGGGGAACGGTTCTGCGAACTTGTTGACAAAATTATCGTGGAGAGCAATGAACGGCTTCGGTTCCGGCTGAAAAATGGGCTGGAGCTGGCGGAAGCCATAGAGAGGACGGTACGGTAATATGGGGAACCGAAAGCAGCCATTTGGCTACCAAATGCAATTCGGGACGGTTGCGGTGCGGCCACAGGAAGCAGAGCTGGTACAGTACATTTTTCAGCAGTACATTCTGGGAGCATCTTTTCGGGAGTTGGTGAGTACATTGCAAAATCAGGCAGTTCCCTATGATTCCGGGAAGCTCTGGAACAAAAACATGGTGGCCCGCATCTTGGAAAATGAACGATACACCGGCAAAGCAGGGTATCCGGCTCTGATTTCTTCCAAGCAGTTTGAGACGGTAGCAGAAAAGAGAAGCAAAAAAGTGTCCCCATCTCAAAAGACAGAGGCACAGAAGATACTGCGGCAGCTGTGCAGTTGTAATGTGACACCGGGGATAGAGAATCAGGTGATGGATTTGCTTAATCGAGTAATTGCCAACCCAGCGTTGATACAGGTGCCAGAACCTTTGCAGGTTGAGGATGCAGGTGTAATAGGGCTTCAAAGTAAGTTAGACGAGGCCCTGGCCCAGCAGCCCATTGACGAGGATGCGGCCAAACACCTGGCCTTTCAACTGGCAGCCACACAATATAGCGCCATCGGTTCTGAGGAATATGAAACAGAGCGGCTATGTTGGCTGTTCCGACAGGCGGTTCTAATGGAATCTTTGGATGCGGCACTGCTCAAAAACACGGTCGCAGCCGTTTGTATAAACGGCCATGGCGCTGTGCGAATCCACTTAAAAAACGGACAAATCCTGGAAAGGGGAAAAGAGACATGAGTCAGACAGAACGCAAGGTCATTATAATTCCATCCAAGCCGGAGGCGGCGCAACGGCAGACCGCTGTGAAGCGTCAACTCCGGGTAGCGGCCTATTACCGGGTCTCTACGGAGGAAGAGGAACAGCAGTCCAGCTATGAGGCCCAGTGCCATTACTATACAGACAAGATCATGACCAATCCGGACTGGACTATGGCTGGAATTTTTGCTGATGAGGGCATCACCGGCACCTCCGCCCGGAAGCGTCCGGAGTTTCTGCGGATGATCCGGCTGTGCCGGCAAAAGAAAATTGACTTGGTACTGACCAAGTCCATCTCCCGCTTTGCACGCAATACGGTGGACTGCCTGGACTACGTTCGTGCGCTGCGCACCCTGGGCATTGCGGTGATCTTCGAGAAGGAAAACATCAATACCCTGGAGTCCGACAGTGAGATGCTCATTACGCTGCTGGGGGCCTTCGCCCAGGCGGAAAGCGAGAGCATCAGCGCCAATGTCCGCTGGGGTAAGCGCCAGGCTATGCGGGAGGGCAAGGTGAGCATCCAATATAAAAAGCTGTACGCCCTGCGCCGTGGGGAAAACGGAGAGCCGGAGGTCATTCCGGAGCAGGCGAAGGTGGTACGCCAGATCTTCCACCAGTATCTGAGTGGCGCCAGCTTGCGCATGATTAAAGATTCCTTGGAATCCAATCATATTCCGAATGTATCCGGGGAACCGGTGTGGTCCATCACGGCCATCCGCAGTATTTTGACCAATGAGAAATACTGCGGTGATGTGCTGCTCCAAAAGACCTATGTGCGAGACTGCATCAGCAAGCAGGTCGTCCGCAACACAGGCCAGCTTCCCATGTATCTGGTGCAGAATAATCACGAGGGAATCGTGGATCGCAAGACTTTTGATGCCGTTCAGACGGAGATGGCCAGAAGGAACGCCGGAAAGAGTCCCTCCAAGAAGAACGCTTCCACTGGTATGACCTCCTACGCCAGCAAGTATGCCCTGTCCGAACGATTGGTTTGCGGTGAATGCGGCACCCTGTACCGGCGCTGCACCTGGAAAAAGAATGGAAAACCCCGTGTGGTCTGGCGTTGTGTCAGCCGTCTGGATTACGGCAGGAAATACTGCCACGATTCTCCCACACTGGATGAAGCGCCGCTGCAGCAGGCCATTCTGGATGCCATCAACCGGTCAATGAGCCAGAAAGGGGATCTGATTGGGCAAATCACCAATGCTATGGAATTGGAGTTGTCTCCTATCCCCAGAGTGACTATGAGTCTGGCCGATATTGATCTTCGCCTGGCAGAGCTGGAGTCCCAGTTCCAGAATCTGCTGGCGGAGGCGGCTGAGGGCAGCTATCAGGACTATACGGCACAATTCAAATCCATAGCAGATGAAATGGCCTCCCTGAAAGAAAAGAGGACAGATCTGGAAACACAGAGAAGAGACTGCGGTCAAATCATCCAGTGCGTTCAGGAGGCGACGGAAGCTATGAAGAATGCCTCGTCAGAACTCACGCAATGGGATGAGTCCATCATCCGGCAGCTGGTGGATACGGTGAAGGTGCTTTCTGAGGATCGTATAATGGTGTATCTGCGGGGCGGCCTGGAGGTGGAGCAGGAAATTAGAACGAGCTCCGTGTAGGTTTGTCAATGATGAGTGACAGACTTTTGGTAAGAAAAGAGGACAGATTTGGGAGGTTTCCAGTTGAGTGGTCACATGGGGAAGTTGTTATACTGTCTTTGTCTGACACGTCGTCGCGGACTGCATATTGTCCGCGACCACTTTTTTTCCAAAAGTCATCTCTCACTCATTCCGTCGCTCCTCCTCTCCAAATGCGACCCGCTGCGCTGGGCTCGCATTTGGTGTTTGGACGCAGACCTGGAGGTAGCTGCATCGATACTGTTCACACTTGACAACGGCAAAACTGGCAGGTTTCGGTGTGGAACTTGCCAGTTTTTTGGTTGCAAATTCACCACGTGGGTATTATAATGTAAGTGAGGGGGGATGGATTGTGATTTATACATTGAAAGAAATCCAAGAACGTGTTGCCCTCATTATTAGAAAGTATTGCATTCCGGCTATGTACCTGTTTGGCTCCTACGCAAGAGGGGAGGCGAGGGAGGAAAGCGATTTGGATTTTTTGGTGGATACGACTGGAACAGAGCTGACTTCTCTGTTGAAGCTCGGAATGCTGTACTGTGATTTGGAAGCTGCGTTTGAGAAGGAGATTGATATCATAACCGTTGGAGCAATCATGCAGGAGCCAGCTATGCCCAGCGACATGGATTTCAAGAATACAATCCTGTATGAAAGGGTGCAACTTCATGATGTCGCCTGATTTGCAACGAATTAAACATATACGGGACTACTGCGTAGCGATTTCGATGACGATAAACCACTATGGGAATGCTTTTGAGATTTATGCTTCGGATGCAGATTGCGGAGTACCAGAAACTGTTATCAAAGAAGGAAATTACGTAGAGTATGTCCTGTGAAGCAACCTGTCTTGACAACGCCGTCGCGGAAAATTTCTTCTCTCTGTTAAAAACAGAGCTGCTTTATTTGCAGAAGTTTGAAACAATGGAAAGCCTCATTTTCGGAATAGAGGCGTACATCGAGTATTACAATCATCGTCGGATCAAGCTACGACTAAACGGTATGTCTCCGGTAGATTACAGAATTGCGCATCAGACCGCCTGAGCACATAAGCGGCATACAATTGGTGCGTAACACTGCCCAGTTTTGCTGTCAAGGGTAAAATGAACGGCTTCGCCGCCCTTGACAGCAAAACCGCTCAGTGTTGTGTGGTAGGCAAGGGGCAGCGAACAGAGTTCGCTGTCGCCATGAAGCACGATGTCATTTGGGCATGTGCAATGTTTACAGAATTTTGGACCGTTTTTTGTCTAACATTTTGGGGTCAGTTCAGGTGCCGGCGGTTACTTCTTTTTTGTGATCTGATAGATCAGGCCGGCGAAGGAAATGAAGATTATAATCAGCTGAAACAGATCATCATAAGTAACTACGCTCACATCGACCACCCCCCTCCAAAGAGGACAGGGGGCAAGAAGTGTCACCCCCTGTATGTCGGGGGCCAAACCGCCTACCGTTACTGGCAGCGCCCGGTTCCTTACGGAACCGGGTCTATTTTAGCAGATCTGTCATATATTGTCAAATAAAATGGAAGGATTGATTCGCAGCAAAGAAACAGTTGATTGTGGATAACCTGTTTGGAAAAACTGGATATCTGATTTCCATGTAGACGGGGATAGGAGCTGCAGCCGCTACATACGAAACAGTACCCTGCTCTTATGCGGTGCAGGAACAGATTTTTCGGCGTTACCGGAGAATACACCCTCTTTCCATTTGGCAAGGGCATTCAATGGTTGAGGCCATTGCCTATGGGCAAAGGGGAGGATCCTGGCTGTACTGCGCCGGGGCCGCGACTGTAGGTTTGTCAATGATGTGTTACAGACTTTTGGTAAGAAAAGAGGACAGATTT
>UQXI01000038.1 GCA_900544975.1 uncultured Eubacteriales bacterium | reverse complement strand
GCATCGCCTGGAAGCGCTGCATGGACATGAATGACCGCCAGCTGCGCTTTATTGTGGACGGCCTGGGCGGCAAGGTCAACGGCACCCCGCGTGAGGACGGCTTTGACATCACCGTTGCCAGCGAGGTCATGGCGGTGTTCTGCCTGGCCACCGATCTGGAGGACTTAAAGGCCCGCCTGTCCCGCATCGTCTGCGCCTACACCTACGACGGCCAGCCCGTCACCGCCGGGCAGATCGGCGCAGCGGGCGCGATGACCGCACTTTTGAAGGATGCGCTCGACCCGAATCTTGTCCAGACGCTGGAGCACAACCCCGCCATCATCCACGGCGGTCCGTTCGCCAACATTGCCCACGGCTGCAACAGTGCCATTGCCACCAGGCTGAGCCTCAAGCTGGCCGACTACGTTGTGACCGAGGCCGGCTTCGGCGCGGATCTGGGCGCGGAGAAGTTCCTGGACATCAAGTGCCGGATGGCCGGCCTGAAGCCCAACTGCGTGGTCCTGGTTGCCACCGTCCGCGCTCTGAAGTACAACGGCGGCGTGCCCAAGGCTGAGACCGGCAACGAGAACCTGGAGGCTCTGGAGAAGGGCCTGCCCAACCTGCTGCGGCATGTGGAGAACATCACCAAGGTTTACAAGCTGCCCTGCGTGGTGGCCATCAACCGGTTCCCCCAGGATACCGAGGCCGAGCTGGCTCTGGTGGAGCGCAAGTGCAAGGAGCTGGGCGTCAACGTGGCTCTGTCCGAAGTCTGGGCCAAGGGCGGCGAAGGCGGCGTGGCACTGGCACAGGAAGTCATCCGTCTGTGCGACCAGCCCAACGACTTCACCTTCTCCTACGAGCTGGATCTGCCCATCAAGGAGAAGATTGAGGCCATTGTCAAGAAGATCTACCACGGTGACGCTGTGAACTTCACTGCCAACGCTGAGAAGCAGATCAAGACCCTCACCGAGCTGGGCTACGACAAGATGCCCATCTGCATGGCCAAGACGCAGTACTCCTTCACCGACGACCAGACCAAGCTGGGCGCTCCCGAAGGCTTCACCGTTACCGTGCGGAACATCAAGGTTGCTGCTGGCGCTGGCTTCCTGGTTGCCCTCACCGGCGAGATCATGACCATGCCCGGTCTGCCCAAGGTCCCCGCTGCAGAGCGGATCGACGTGGACGAGAACGGCAAGATCTCTGGCTTGTTCTAAATCCATATTCTATGAGGCGCAGGCGGCTTCGCCGTCTGCGCCTTTTGGGTGTTGTATCGGAAACCTACTGATATTGGCACAGTAACGCCTCCGGACTACCTCCCTCGCCGGAGGGAGGAACTTGCCTGGAATCCGGTAGACCTACATGACATAAAGGAGATTTGAAACATGGATATGACCAACGAATCCTGCCGCAAATTTGTGGAGGTTCTGGCCTCCAATGCCCCCACGCCTGGCGGCGGCGGTGCGGCAGCCCTGGTGGGCGCCGTAGGTACAGCCCTGGGCAACATGGTGGGATCCCTCACCGTGGGCAAAAAGAAATACGCCGATGTGGAAGAGGAAATTCTCGCCCTGAAGGCCAAGTGCGACGCCCTTCAGACCGAGCTTTTGGACCAGGTTGCCGCCGACGCCGTGGGCTTTGAGCCCCTGGCCAAGGCCTATGGCATCCCCAAGGACGACCCCAACCGGGGGCAGATCCTGGAGGAGGCAACTGTCACCGCCTGTGCCGTTCCCATGCGGATTATGGAACTGTGCTGTGAGGCCCTGGACGCCATTGCAGTCTTTGCCGCCAAGGGCAGCCGCCTGGCTGTATCCGACGCCGGTTGTGGCGCTGTGTGCGTGAAGGCAGCCTTACAGGCCGCTTCTCTCAACGTCTTCATCAACACGAAGACCCTGCAAAATCGCGAGACTGCCGAGGAAATGAACGCCAAGTGCCTGGGCATGCTGGACCAGTATGGCGCTCTGGCCGACCAGATCTTTGACAGCGTAAAAGCAGGCTTTTTTAAATAAGCAGGAGGAAATGGAATATGGCAAAGCTGTTATTGGGCAAAGAAGTGACCGATGCCCTCAATGAAAAGCTCATGGAGCGTACCGCAGCCCTGAAAGAACGGGGCATCATCCCCACCCTGGCCATCGTTCGCTGTGGCGCCAACCCCAGCGATCTGTCCTATGAGAAGGGCGCCACCAAGCGGGCCGAACTGGTGGGCGTCGCCGTGAAGAAGTACGAGCTGCCCGAAGATGTGACCAAAGAAGCCCTCATGGCAACCATCGATGAAATCAACGGGGACGATTCTGTTCATGGCGTCCTCATGTTCCGTCCCCTGCCCAAGCATCTGAAGGCAGACCAGGATGAAATCTGCAACCGTCTGGACCCCAAAAAGGACGTGGACTGCATGACAGACCTGAGCAATGCCGGTGTGTTCGAGGGCCGCAAAGACCTGGGTTACGCCCCCTGCACCCCGGAAGCCTGCATGGAAATTCTGGATTACTATGGCATCGACTGCAAGGGCAAATCCGCCGTCGTCATCGGCCGCAGCCTGGTGGTGGGCAAGCCCGCCGCTATGATGCTCATGGGCAAGAATGCCACCGTCACCGTCTGCCACACCAAGACCGTCAACACCGCCGAAGTGGCCCGGTCCGCCGACATTTTGGTGTCCGCTGCCGGTGTGTTGGGCAGCCTGACCAAAGAATACGTCCGTCCCGGCCAGGTGGTCATTGACGTCTCCATCAACTGGGATCCCAACAAGGTCAACAGCAAGGGCGGCAAGGGCGCCATTGCCGGTGACGCCGTGTTTGAGGAAGTGGAGCCCATCGTGGAAGCCATCACCCCGGTCCCCGGCGGTGTGGGCTCTGTCACCACCTCTGTGCTCATGAAGCATGTGGTGGAGGCTGCAGAGCGGGTGCATTCCTAATTCTATGCAGGGATCTGGTGTTTTTCTGGGAGCAAGAAGCTTCAGGTCCGGGCTTTGGTCAACGGTTTCTGAGCTGATTCACAGAAAGTGGTACCTGATTGGACTGGCACTTCTGGCTGCCGGTGGCTACGGCTTCCGTCTTTCTCATCCGGTTTCCGGTATAGACGATATCTGCGCGGGACTGTACTTTGTGGACGGTTTGGTAGCAATCATCGGCCGCTGGCCCCTGTTTTTGCTGGGACAGCTCTTTCCCATTGGCCATTACGCCCCCTTTCTAATGGACCTTTTGGGTGTTTTTCTGATGGCTGCTGCAGCGATCCTCTGGTGCGCCCTTCTGCAGCATATTTTAGGTCGACGGCTGTCCACTGGGGCCTGTTTGGTTTTCTCTGGAGCCTTTGTAAACTTTGCGCTAAACTCTGAGGTCTTTATTTATTATTTGCACAATGGTGCGGGCTTAGGCAGCTGCCTAATTCCGCTGAGTCTCTATCTGGTATATTCAGACAGACGTTTGGATTTAAAATCTGGGAAAAAGCGGCATGTATTGCTCACGATTGGTGCAACTGCTTTGCTGACTGTTGCCATTGGCCTATATGAGTCATTTGCCAGTGTATTTTTGACGGGTCTATGCCTGATCATGCTGGCAGACGGATTGTCTTTAGACCGAATGCAGGCTACAAAATGGCGGCGGACAGCGCTGTCGCTTTGCTATTCCGCCCGGCTGATGGTATACGCCATGGTTTTCCGGAGCGCCATCACGCAAATCCTGCGGGGATTGATTCCCCTGGATTATTCGTACTACCGCTCCCCACTGTCTGTTTCGTGGCTGTTCCAGCCAGGTGCGGGAGCACAGCTGCATAAGCTGTGGGAGTCGTTTCTTCGGCAGTATCTGTATCCTGGCTTGGCCAGTCCGTCTCTGTTCTTGGTGCTTGTAGCACTGGTAGGTTTTCTTCTGGTTGGGATAATAGGAACAGCTCGGAAAAAACGGACCACGTTCCTGCTTTGGGCTGTGGGTGCCTGCCTTTCGCCGTTTGCACTTTCTCTGATTTCAGGGCAACTGCAGATGCAGCGTTCTTGTCAGGCGCTTCCCCTCTTTGCCGGCGCTGCATTGCTGGGCGGGTGGCTGCTTGCAGAGCGCTGGAAAAATCAGTGGACAAAGTGTGCCGTAGCTGCCTTGATTGCGGTCGTGCTCCTCAATGTTACCATTGAGATTCATGGCTTCTTTTCCGGGAATTACAGCTTGCGTATGTCTGAATACCGAATTCTGGACCGTGTAGCGGCAGATCTTCAGCGGGATTATCCCTTGACAGAAAAGCCAGTGCTATTTGTAGGAAGCCCCAATGCGCGATATTATGTGTTGGAGCCTGGCTTGCTGATTACACAAGACCGGTTGGGTTATTCTGTGGCCAGCGCACTTTTGGGAATTGAGGACTCCGCGATTTCGGTTGCGCAGTCGCCTGCAATCAAGCTGATTCCGTGGGCAGAGCAAGCTTTCCCCGGGATTTATGGCGTCAACGGCTGTCTGCCGCAAATATTTGCCCAACAGGGCTGCCCAGTTTTGCGGGGTACTGCAGCACAGTATACAGCCGCCAAAGAAATTGCCGAGACGATGCCGGAATACCCGAAAGCTGGATATATAAAGGAGATGGAGACCTTTATAATTGTACATTTTGGTGAGGGATGAATATGTTAAAAAGAGTACGAGACCTGTCCCCGGCAAATTTTCTGAAGCTGCTATTCGCATTTTTCTCTGTGGCGTTTCTGGTTGCTGCTATGATCATGCCAGACCGGAGCTCCATGTTCTCCGGCCTGTGGCAAATCCTGTCTCAGCCGTCGAAGGTGTCCACCAATTACTTTGCGGTGGGCGGCTACGCGGCTACGTTCCTGAATATGGGACTGGTGTGCCTGATTTGCACCGCCCTGTACTGCCTGCCCGGCGCAGTGGCAAACAATGTGTCCACGCTGGCCTTCCTCCTGACGGCAGGCTTCTGCTCCTGGGGCATCAACCTGCTGAACATCTGGCCCACCTTCCTGGGTGTGGTGCTGTATTGCCTAGTGAAGCGGGAAAAGGTGGCGGATCAAGTGAACGCCATGCTCTTCTCCACTGGCATCGCGCCGCTGATCACGGACCTGCTGATCCGCTATCCCAACACGGAGGTAGTCGGCTTCACCTGGCAGGGCGTTCTTCTGGCTCTGGGTGTGGGACTGGTCATCGGGTTCTTCCTCCCGGCAGGTCTTGCCCATTCTCCCAAGGTGCACAAGGGCTTTGACCTGTATTCCGCTGCGGTTCCTGTGGGTATGACCGCCTTTTTCCTCCAGGCCATTCTCTTTAAGACCATGGGTGTGGAGCTACCGGCGGCCCCTGCTGCCGAGACTCTACAGGTGGCCTCCTGGACCATTACCAACGTCTTCTGCTTCGTAGTCTTCGGGCTGTGTGTGGTGTTTGCGCTTCTGATGGGCTGCAAACCCGGAGCCTACTGGAACCTGCTGAAGGACCCTGCCCATGGGGTGGATTTCAGCAAAAAGTATGGCAAGGCGGCCATGCTCATGAATGTGGGCCTGTATGGCCTGTTCATTGTGCTGTATTACAACCTGATTGGAGCCACCTTCAACGGCATCACCTTCGGCTGTATCTTCTGTATGTTGGCCTGCTGCAATTCCGGCAGCAACCCCAAAACCGTGTGGCCCATCATGGTGGGCTATGTGGCGGCCTCCTATCTCATGGGTTGGCTCTCCGGTGTGGCCGGCGGAACCTTTGCCCAGGCCATCAACGCCCAAGCCATTGTGGTGGGCCTTTGCTTTGCCAATGGTCTGTCTCCCATCACCGGGAAATACGGCTGGCCCTTTGGAATCCTGGCCGGTATGCTCCACTTCTGCCTGGTGACCAGCGTACCGCTGCTTCACGGCGGCTTCTGCCTATACAACGGAGGCTTTACGGCAGCCTTCGTCTGCCTGGCGCTGGTGCCCCAGCTGGAGCGGTTCTGCAAAACCCGGGAAGAACGCCGGGCTGTCCGCGCACGGTAACCCTTCCAGTCTATTACAAAAGACCCGGCCCAATGAGGGTCGGGTCTTTTGTGACGTGGCTTACAGATTGGAACACTCTGTGTCTGTTATCAATGCAAATGGATGCTGTGCCAAACACATCATTCCAGGGCTTTTTCCACAGGCAGCCAGATTTCGCAATAGTTGTCCTCAGGATTCGGCTGAGGTGGTGCATACATCTCAACGTTATAGTTTCCCGCCAAACGGTACGTTTTGCAGTTGGGCAGCCACTCCGACCATATCCGGGTGTTTACCTCTTGCAGTGCTTTGGGAAGTGCACCCCGGCAGGGAAATACCGCCCAGGTAGAAGCAGGAATTACTTTGGCCGTGCAACCAGTGGGAATCTCTTGCCAGGGAATGTAGTTGTCTGCGATCCAGTATAGAAAGTCCTTGCCTTGCTCATCCACATCTATGCAGATTCCGTACATACCACAGACAGGGGGATGTTCCATCTCCATGACCTCGCGCCAAAATTTGGGAATTTCCTCATAGCTGGTATCCGGATGAAACGTTTTCTCCAGTCCAACTACGGTGAACTGGGACTTTTCCACAATTTTGTATTCGAGCATACTGCCACCCTCCAAGGTTAATTTGATTCGTACTGGGGCGAACGTTTTCAGGCTAGCCCCAGCCTTTTTTGCGGCGGAGGGAGGGACTCCATGAAAGCGCTGGAATGCCCGGCTAAAACCATCTGGGGAGTTATAGCCGTATTTTGCGGCAACGTCAATGACCTTGGCATCGGTGCTGCATAGCTCCTGCGCCGCCAGAGTCAATCGCCGGTAGCGGATGTACTCGCCCACGCCCAAGCCGCACAGGGTTGAAAAAATCCGCTGGAAATAAAACGGAGAGAGAAAGGCTCGCCTGGAGATCTCACAGATCTCCAGTTCTCCCGCTAAATGCTCTTCCACATATTCCAGCGCATTTTGAATCGCCTGTGTCCAATCCTCCACTGAAGTCCCCCCCTTTACGCCCCCCTATCTTAGCACAGCCTGTGGGGAAAATCCCGACTTTTTCTGCTACAGTTGGTCTTTCGTGCCGTTTATGCTCCAGGCGAGAGCTAGGAGGCGCTGCAGTGGAAATTGGCGCGCAATATATAGACCCGGCCCTCGCCTGGGCCGGGTCTCAAGTTCAAACCGGGCTACATTGCGCTTTTGATGTGAGAGATCAGGATATCTCCCGCGACCACCCGGTCTTCGGCAGCAAAGCCCTCTGCAAAGTTCCCGGTGTACAGAATCTGGGCGCTGGGAGGGAATTCATCGTCCCCCTCCCACACCAGGATTTCCATGGCATAGGGGCCGAAAAAGGGGAATTCATAGCCGGCGTCTCCATGGGAAATGGGCTTCGCCCCCAGCTTCTCACAGGCCGCCCGGAACGCCGCTAGGCGGGCGCCAAAGGTGAACGCCGCCCGGGTCAGGCAACGGCCAGTGAAGGGCTGGATATACAGCTCCCCCCAGGGCATCTCCCGAAACGTCTTCCAGATGCCGGGATTCTCCACTTCCCTCGCCTCCAGCAGGCACCGGAGGAGGAAGGTCTGAGTGGGTAAACCGGGGAGCGGACCTCCGTCCCGGGGAGAAATGGCATAGTCCGGCCAGGCAATGTCGTAGGTCCGGTTCAGCAGGGTCAGGGTAAAGCGGGCTCCGTCAAACGCCGCAGAGGGCAGCCGCTTCAGGGTCTCCTGAGGGTCTAGATTCCGAAACAATGTCTCATAGTGGGCAAACGGGACTTCTTCTTTGTGATTTTCCACTTGCATGGGCATGTTCTCCTATTCCTTGAAAATGGGGGGCAGGCAGGTACAATAATCCAGAATGACATTGCCGTTTTCATCCGGTACCGTATACCGGGGGCAGTTGTATCGTTCCAGATACCAAGCATCCGGCTGGGGGTGCCAACCCAGATCTGCCCAAGCCTGCACACAGGCATTGTGGGCTTCCATCCCGAACAGGTCCGCACTGTTCTCCTTGCCATAGAGGAAGCAAACGCCCAGGTCGCCCTCCGGAATTCGGACCGCTTCATAGCCCTCTGGAACTGGATGCTCCGGGGCGGCAAGCACCCCAATCCAGTATTCGAATCCGGCTGCTGTGCAGCGCATGGCGCCCACTGGATCGCTGCAGTTCCCTGCCAAGTCTGCTCCCAGAAGAGGCTCAAACCAGTGGTTTGCAAACCACTGCCCCCACTGCACACCAAAGCCGCCGCTGTCGTCCCGGTCAGCGTCGGTGTACCGCTTACCAATCAGCTTCGCCGCAGGGAGCACCTCCCGCTGGGTCTTCAAAATCGTAATCACATTCAAACCTCCTGAACGCTGTGGGGGAACAGCTGCCGGTTGGTGTGGGGAAGGAAGCAAGCTGCCACAAAAGAATCCATATAGCCGGGGTGGGTCGACAGCTCCATATACGTCATATTCTTGGCCACCTCATCCACCTTCTCCGCCGCCTGGTCGGACAAAACCATGGCGTAAGCGCCAGTAAGGGAGGAATTGCCGATGTATTGGAACTTCTCCAGCGGGACGTCGGGGAACATGCCGATATTCACTGCATTTTTCATGTTAATGCCAGAGCCAATGCCGCCGGCCACATAGACCTTGTCTATACACTCCACAGTCATATCCACTGCGCTCAAAAGAGTCTCAATGGCGGAGAAAATGGCGCCTTTGGCCCGGATAAAATTGTCAATGTCCACCTCTGTGAGGGCAATTTCCCGCTCTGTGGCAGACTCCTGGGGATGGGCCAGGATGAACCGGCCCATGCCGTGGCGGTCCCGGGCAACCCGGGGACCATCCTTGACAAAGAGCCCCTTGGCGTTGATGATCCCGCAGCGGTAGAGCTCCGAGATGGTATCAATGATGCCGGAGCCGCACAGGCCTACAGGCTTCTGGCCTGTCTCGCCCACAATCCGGAAGGTGGGTTCCATGGTGTTCTTGTCAATGGTGCAGGCCTCTATGGCTCCATCCGTGGCCCGCATGCCGCAGGAAATATCGCCGCCTTCAAAGGCAGGCCCGGCAGAGCAGGCGCAAGAGACCAGGAAGTCCTGACTGCCAAAGGCAATTTCACCGTTGGTCCCCAGATCGATGAAGAGGCTAAAGTCCGGTTTGTTCCAAATCAGGCTGGCAAAGACACCGGCGGTGATATCGCCGCCCACATAAGAGCCGATATTGGGGGCAATCCGCACAGGGGCCAGAGGATTGGCCGGAAGCTTCAGATCCCCGGCTCGCAGGCCCTGCCAGGAGAAGAAGGAAGGGATATAGGGCTCCATCCGAACCGGAGCCGCATCCACCCCCACAAAGAGATGGTTCATGGTGGTATTGGCAGCGATACACAGCTGGAGAATGCTCTTGGCAGAGATCCCCGCTGCCTTGTACAGGTTTGCCAGAATGGGGACCAAGGTCTCCTTGACAATGGCATCCTGAAGCTTTTTCCGCCCGCCGGGCTTCCCCTGCTCAATGATCCGGTTGATGACGTCTGCACCGTAACGGATTTGTCCATTGCCGCTGGAGCCCTTGGCCACAATTTTACCAGTGGTCATCTCTGCCAGAACCGCAGAGACTGTGGTGGTGCCAATGTCAATGGCGGCAGCGTAGAGCCCGGTATCCTGGGGACCGGTAATGTCCAGCACAGAAAACCGGTTCCCTTCCAACAGGCCCTTGACCGTAACCTGGAAGCCAAACTCCCGCAGGGTGCCTGCCAGCTTGACCATGACGGGATAAGGCAGATCCACCTGCTCCACACCTGCAGCCTCTTGAATGGCCCAGATCAGTCGTTCGTCATCGGGCATGGTATCATCCAAAGTGGGCTCCGCCAGGGCAATGGACAAAGCCCGGAAGCCGGTCTCAAAGGCAATCCCCGCTGCCTGCACATCTTGCTGAATGGCTGTGAACAGTGCCACCTCTTCCGGTGAAGACAAGTCCGCCGTCTTCATCCGGCTCTGGTAAGCCGAAGCAATGTCGGGAACCAAAATCTCTGCATCCCCCATCACCTTGCAGCCACACGCCAGCCGCCAGCCCGCCTGATACTCCTCGGGTGAAATGTGCCGGGAAGGAGCGCTTTCCACCTGCCCAGACAGCAGCTTCACCCGGCACTTCCCGCAAGACCCGTTGCCGGAGCAGGGCGCATCAATGGCCACATTCCCCCGCCGCGCCAGCTCCAACAGGTTGTCACCTTCATTGGCTTCCATGACTACGGGGGTTGCGCCTTCAATTTGGAATGTGATTTTGTACATGCCGTTTCCTCCTTAGTTGTGGGGTATTGATGCAAACACACAGGATATTTGTGAAGAAAGCCTGCATGTCATTCTGAGCGCAGCAAAGAATCTGTGGGACGCACCTAAATTTTATAGACATCCGTGCTGAGAAATTCCTGCTCTTGGAAGATTCTTTGATCCGCTCAGGGTGACATTGGGGATGGTTCAATCAGTTTTACATCAGAGTGCCCATAAAATGGCCGGGAGGGAGATTCCCTCCCGGCCACGGGATTCGGCGATATTACAGCTCCAGGTAGGAGTCAGAATACAGCACGTGGTTCTTGATGATGTCGCAGGTCTTAATGGTCTCCATCAGGCGCTGGTCGCAGGGGTTCACGATGGCGGAGGTGAGGCCCTGCATCATGGCCATGGCGACCAAGGTGGCGTCCATAATGGGCCGCAGGGTCTTGGGGGCGCCGTTGGAGTTGTTGGACAGGCCGCCGGTGGACTTCAGGCCCTCGTCGGCGAAGAGCTTGATGGCGTTCAGCACGTCCATCTGCTTGTCCTGCATGCCCTTGACCACCAGGAACAGGGGGTCAAACCACAGGTCCGTGGCCTCCATGCCCAGGGACAGGCCCCGCTCCAGCATGTTGTGGCAGTGCATCATCCGCTCTTCGTTGTCCTTGGCAATGCCGTCGGCGGAGCACAGAGCGATGACAATGGCGTCGTTGGCGGCAGCCAAGTCGATGTTCTCGATCCGGGAGCCGGCATCGGCGGAGTTGACGATGGGTTTCCCGTTGGAGCGGTTATAGACCTTGATACCAGCTTCAATGGCCTTCTTATTGGCGGTGTCCAGCGCCAGAGGCACATTGTTGAAGTTCTGCTGCAGCAGCTGTACTGCCCACATCATGCGCTCGGGGCCGTCCTTCTCGGCAGGACCGATGTTGACGTCCAGGTAAGTAGCGCCGGCGGCAATCTGCTCGGCAGCCCGCTTCAGGATGGGGCCGGGATCCCGCTCGTCCATGGCCTTGCGGATGGCGGGGCTGATGCAGTGGATCCGCTCGCCGATGGTGACAAAGGTCTGGGCATCGGGGTTATGGCCCTTGTAGGATACGCCCATGTCCACCACTTCAATGGCGGGCACCTTCAGCTGCAGCTCTTCGAAGTTCAGCGGCTTATCCTCTTCCACAGGGGCAGCCTCCACCACAGGAGCAGGAGCGGCCTGGGCCTCGTCGGCGCCGGCCAGATACTCCTTGTCCTTCAGGAACTTGGGCAGCATAACCGCCTCGGTGGGGCCAACCACCACACGCCAGCCGGGGAGCTTCTCCTGAATCTCGCCCTTCATCACGGCGACCTTGCCGGGGATGATCAGAGTCCGGGACTTGATCTTATTGTTGATGTCGTTCTCATCGAAGAACTTCTTGATGGTGGAAGCGGAGAACTTACCGGCAGCCCAGGCAGTCAGAACGGACATACCGGAAGCGTCGGAGATCAGCAGGTTCACGGGGCAATTGCTCCGCTCCATCTCGCCGGAAACCAGGAAGTAGGTCAGGGCAAAGTCTACCGTGAGGGAACAGACGCTGTTCTCATCAGCGCCGTTCAGGGGGTAGATCTTGGACTCCACCTTCATGGGCTTCTGAGGATCGGTGAAGATGTTCTGACGCAGACCATACAGCGGCAGGGCCTCAGCATAGGTCATGTGCTCCATCACAATGATGGAACCGTATTTCTCGGTGAACATGGCGGCGTAAGCAGTCTGCAGACGTGCATCGCCCTTGGCAAACCGGTTCAGGTTCACGATGGAAGGGTAACCGAAGGAACGGTCGCCGTCCTTCAGGGCGGTCCGGCGGACGATCACGGCGTTGGCCAGGGTTTCCTTGGCGGTCTTGCCGGTGACATCCAGCACCAGATTCTTATTGCCAGCCTCTTCCAGCTTCTTGACCAGGTCGTACAGGTCGGAGAGGTTCTCTGCATACAGGCCCAGGGTCACGCCGTATTCCTTGGCCAGGCCGTTCATAGCTTCCCAGTTCTCCAGGGTAGCGCCGTCCAGGATGGGCTTGGTGTCCTTGCAGACTTCCAGGGCGGCCTTGGCGGCCTCCACATCCCAGCACTCCAGGATGATGGCCCGGTCTGCGGCAACCGCCTTCTTCACCAACTCTACGTACTTGTCAACCCCATTGCCAATGTAGGAGCAGAACAGGAATTCCACAAACATCCGCTCGCCGATGCGCTCGTAATCCACCTTCTGCATCTCCGCAATCTTCGCGTCGATTTCTTCGGGGGACATGCAGCTGCACAGGTTCACCGCAAACAGGTTCTTGGAGACCAGGGTCTTCTCATGCCGGAACAGAACGGTCTCACCGCCCAGCTTGTGGGCGTTGGCGCCGGTACCCACCTCCAGGGTCTTCATGGGAGGTGCAGTGGCCTCGGACAGCTTTGCCACAGCGTCGGGATCAAAATAGGGGCACTTATCCAGGGGCAGGGCGCCCTGGGCAACCTTCATACAGAAGGCCATACAGGTGGGGCAGCCGCACTCCTTGCAGTTTTTCTTGGGAGACAGCTTAAAAATATCAAGACCTTTGAGAGCCATAGTGATGTTCCTCCTTCCCGATTACACAAGTTCTGTGATGAACTTCTTGATGGTGGCAACGGCAGCGGGATGACGCATGACAACGGCGTCTGCACCGCCGGTCAGGTTGGCGGCGGCAGTGGCGACTTCCATGTCAATGCCCCGCTCCTCCTGGTTGCCCCACTCGGGCATATCTTCCTCGGACACGACTGCTTCCTTCACGCCCCAGGTGTCGGTGGAGGTGGGGGCGATGATGGGCATCTGCAGATCGGCGTCAGACTGCGCCAGGGCCGCAGCGCGGACCCGGTCCAGGGTGGAGGCCACGTATTCATAGCCGTAGCCGACGGCGGCGGTGCCCACGTTCATGACGATGGACTCCGGCGCAACACCCAGGCCCTTGAGCATAATGTTGAGCTGCTTGGCCAGGTTGATATCGTCGGCGGACTCGGCGCCCACCTTCTGGCCATACGCCAGAGCAACGGAAGCGCCTACGGACTTGTAATCTTCTTCACGGGCGGACAGGACCACGATGTTCTTCCCCTGCAGGGCCTCGGAAATCTTGCTGAACAGCTGGCCGTCCTTTTCCACGTTTTTGCAGCCCATGATGGCAATGGGCATGGTCACAACCTCGGCCACAGCCTTGGCGTCGGCCACACACGCTTCCACAGAGCGGTTCAGACCGTTGGGATCGGCAGACTCAAAATGCAGCACCAGGAAATCGGCGCCGGGCATGGTCTCTGCCTTCTTGGCATAGTCGGCCATGGTCTCACAGCCGGCATAGAACTCCACCAGCTGAGGAGCGGTCCACTCCTTGGCCAGATCGGAAATCTCCACGCCAATCTTGGGCGCGTTTTCCACAGGAGCGTCAAAGGTGTAGAAGGGCAGGACATTCTGGCCGCCCAGGACCACGGCCTTGTCGCCGGTGCCCAGGGTGACGGCGTTAATCTTCGCGTTGAACGCCTGCGTCTTGGGAACAAAAGACATAATTGGTATCCCCCTTGTTGATTTGTAAATGGATAAGGAATATTAGAGCGCTAATGTTTCCAAAATCCCGCGCAGTGCGGTCTTAACGGGATTGGAATCGGGCAGCTTGGCAGACGGCTCGCCGGCGCAGTCGCAACGGTAGACCGCCTCGTTCTGGGGCAAAACCCCCAGAAGCTTCAGGCCGTGCTTTTCAATCTCCTGACGGACTCCTTCATCCAGCCGACCCTCTGGGGCGCGGTTGATGATGAGGCCCAGTTCACCGGGCTTCAGCTCCAGTTCGCCGATCATCTCCGCAATCCGGGCCACAGCCTGAACCCCCCGGCGGGAGCAATCGGAGATGAGGAGCATGGTGTCCACATGGGGCAGGGTCCCCCGGGCCACATGTTCCAGCCCCGCCTCGTTGTCCATGACGAGATAACGATAGTTCTTTGCATACTTGTCCACCTGGGTCTTCAGGACCCCGTTGACATAGCAGTAGCAACCCTTGCCCTGGGTGCGGCCCATGACAAGCATATCGAAATCGTCCTCTTCCACGAGGGCAGAATTGAATTTAAACTCGGCGTAATCCGCTTTGGTCATACCGGTGGGGATGGTGTCCCCCCGGAGCTCGGCTCTCGCCATTTCCTCCCGGATTTCGCCCAGGCTGGTCTCAACCTCCACGCCCAGGACCTCATTGAGGTTGCTGTTGGCGTCTGCGTCCACAACCAGGACCGGTCCCTGCTTCTGTTTGCAAAGGTAATCAATGATCATGCCGCAGGTCGTGGTCTTGCCCACGCCGCCCTTACCGGCTACAGCAATGGTGTGAGGTGTGCCCATAGTACATGCTCCTTTGAATTGTGGGTTTCTCCTGCTGCACTTGGCAGCAGGAGCGGAATGATTTAGATCAGGTCCAGCAGGCCGGCTTCCTTGGCAATCCGGGCCACGTCGTCAAACTTGTTGAGGGCGTACAGGTGGATGCCGTTGATGCCGCAGGCGCGGTACTCGTCGATCTGCCGGATGGTATACTCGATGCCGGCCTCCTTGAAGCTGGCTTTCTTTTCTGCCACATTGGCGTCGAAGGGCTCCTTGTCGAAGGGGTTGGGGAAGATCCAGTTCTTGGAGATGATCTCGCACAGCTCCCGAGGCATGACGCAGCCGTTGCGGGACAGGGCCATATTGATGGTGGCAGCCTGGTCCAGGATGGGCATGATACCCACGTCCACGGGCATCCAGATGCCGGCGGCGCGGATGGCGTCCAGCCAGTAGCGGAACTGGTCCATATCCCAGCACAGCTGGGTCATGATGTAGTCTGCGCCGTTGTCCTGCTTCTGCTTCAGGAAGGCGATGTCGGCCTCCAGGCTGCGGCAGGCGATGTGGCCCTCAGGAGAGCCGGCCACGGCGATGGTGAACCGATCGCCAAACTCCTGGCGCACGAATTTTACAAGCTCGGTGGCATAGTGCAGATCGCCGCCGGTGCCGGTCCAGCCGAAGGGCAGGTCGCCCCGCAGGGCCAGCATGTGGTCGATGCCGTTGTCTAGGTAGGTCTGCAGCTGCTCTTTGATGCCTTCCTTGGTGTTGCCGATGCAGGTGAAGTGGGTCACGGGAATGCACTTGCCGTCGTCCTGGATCTTCTTCAAAACTTCCAGGTTCTTGCCCACATTGGTGCCACCGGCGCCGTAGGTGCAGGAGATGTAGTCAGGGTTCAGGGTGTACAGCTGATCCAGTACGCCGCCTTCGCCGCATAATTTTTCCATGCCCACGTCCGTCTTGGGGGGGAAGACCTCAAAAGAGAACGCGTTGCGGGTTTCCAAAATGTCAGAAACGCTCATGATGTGATTTACCTCCTAATGTAAGTCAAAATGCAAACTAAGACCATTCTGGGCGCACTGCGCCCATACCGATACAAACTTATCGTAACACACATAACCCGCAATTTCAACCCAAATTTTCAATTCTCACCCCGGTTTTCACTGGGATTCTTCCGGTGTAAAGAAAAAACGCTGCCGCAAGCCGTCACAGTCTGCCCAGACCTCCACAACTCCATCGGCTTTCGTCTCAGAATGAATTTCTACGGCCCTGCCCCGGAGGATGCTGCGCACATAATCTTCCGGATTGGCGGTCTCCACCTCCTGGAAGGAGATGTCCCGCATTTGATTGTTTGGGCAGCTGTTTTGAATTTCCCGTACCATTTCATATACTGGCATCACGGCGCCTCCTATCGTCAAAACGTGACACTCCCCGGGGGCTGTCCGACCCATGGAGTCGGGGAGATGTTTGCCCCTCCATTGTATCACGTTCCGGCTAAAATGGAACCGGAAATTCTGTCGGGAAAAATTTCCCCGGTCGACTTCTTTCAGCAGACTTTGCCCGTCCCATGGAATACAATGAAGGAGCAGCTTATCCAATGCGAGCACACTTCATATCCGGCGCAGCGTGCAGCGCCAAATCCCACGTTGGGGGTAACTCAAAGCCTGGACTTGAGTTACCCCTCTTTTTTTACGCCCGAACTCCCAAAACCATGTGTCCGGCTGCACCAGACCCCGCAAATTCACCGGCATGGCAAAACCGGGTCCCATGCTTCCGGTCATGCTCCCGCAAAAAGGATCTGCCGCAAGCGCCGAAGCCTTGCAGCAGATCCTCGTTTTGTCAATCAGCCCTCCCGGTACAGGGCCTGGAGTGCAAACACCCGGTTTGCAGTTTCTCCGGTCTCCCGGCGGCCCTCCAGGGCCATGGCGCCGTCCTCCAGGACCCAGCTCAGGGCAATCTCCTGGTCCGCTCTGGCCTCGTTCAGGTAACAGATGTGGACCTTGGAGAGCACATGATCCCTGTGCCACTGGGTGGGGAGCAGATCCTCCATCCAGTTGAGGTATTTGGTGTTGGACAGGTGACCGTTGCAGTCCAGCTCTGAATAGCGCACCCGGCGGAGCTCCTGGTTGTCGTAGTGCCGGGGGGCAATGCCCACGGGATTGGCCAGCTCGCCGCCCCGGAGAAGCCCCGGCACCTGAATGCCGCTGCCGCTGGGCAGCACCATGGCCCGGGTGTTGACGTCCATCAAGAGCCACAGGGCCACCGCCCGGAACAGCTCCTCTCCCTGGGGCGTCCGGCCTACCATATACCGGGGATACGCCGTCCGGCTGGGAGGGCCTGGCCAGGTCTCCGCCACCACCGTCTCCCCGATGCCCGGCAGGCGACGGATCTCAACGGTCTGCCGGACAATGGCCCAAAACAGCCCCCGGGGATCCAGCAGGTTCCGGCCCACCCCCAGCAGGGCCGCATGGTCTCCGGCGGTCTCCTGCATGATTTCCAGCAGGGAGGCCGGGCGCAACCGGCCCCACCGGTCCACGTGGGTGGCGTCTACCAGGGTTTTTCTTGTGAAAATCAGATTGCTGTCCATTGAAATATGCTCCTTTCAGGCTTCACCGCCTGGCCATGGAGGTCAGAATACCACCACAGTGGTATCATACGGTATCTGGTCGTAAATATAAGTGCAATCCGCGTCATACATCCGGACGCAGCCGTGAGAAGAGGGGGTCCCCATGGTCCCATCCAGCAGGGACTCATCGCTGGACTTGTAGGGCCGGGAGTGGAAGGCCTGCCCGCCCCAGAAGCCGGTGATGTGGTACACCCGGTAATAATCGTCGATGTACTGGCCGTCGATGACATCGGAGAATCGCCAGCGGTAGGTTTTATAGATCACAGAGAAGACGCCGGTCACCGTAGGGGTCAGGTTGGTCCCGGTGGAGCAGGGGCTGGAGCGAATCAGCTCCCAATTCCCCTGACTTCCCTGGAAGATGTTCACCCGCTGGGTCTTCAGGCTGATCCACAGGAGGTAGCCGGTGGGGCTGGAGTAGCCCTTCTGATTCACAAAGCCCTCTTTGGTGGCGGTGGAGTAATCCTCACTCTGGGTGTAATTGGTCCGGGAAACCAGATAGTCGTTCCAGTCCACCCATCCCACGGTGCCGTCGGCCAACCGGACCTGCCCCGGCGCGCCGGGATCCTGAGAGTAATACAGGTGGGTCAGAGCCGTCCCCTGGGGCAGATACCGGAGAATCTCGCTCTCGTCCCGGTCCCGATACAGAGGGGTGCGGCGGAGGGTCTCCGCCTCGATTTGGACCCCTTGCACCGTGTCCAGGGCCGTCTCATAGTCCCAGCGTTCCCGATCCACCTTCACCGTATACTGGGCCTGAACCGACTCCTGGCCACAGGTGAGAACCACGGTAAACACCGGGTCCCGGTCCGGCTGCCGGGTCCGGTCAAAGACCTTGGTGCAGGTGGCGGTTGCGCCCTCCCGCAGGGAGAAGCTGCTGTTCTCCTCCAGCTGCGTGCCGTTCAGGAACCAGGTCACCCGGCAGGTTCTTGCGCCGTCGGTGCAGCCGAACCCGGCGGTGAAGTTGGTAAATTTGGCCGTCAGCACTGCCTTGGGGCTGTTGGCGGAGATGGACGCCGTACCGGTCAACTGGATCTGCAAACCCTCCAGGCCCCAGTCCACCTGATCCACCAGTTCCCCGCAGGCCAGCTCCACCGCACAGTGGCGGCCCTGGACCACAACCCGCCGGGCGTAGCCGGAACCGGTGAGCCGGACCCGGTCCATGGGGAGCAGCACCTCCCCAACCTGGCCCTGGAGCTCCACCACCGCCCCGGCGGCGGTCACCGTCAGGCGGTCTATGTCTCCGGAGAGGGTCACGCCGCCGCAATGGACCGACGCCGTTTCATAATGGCCTGAGAGGGTTCCCGGGCCAAAGACCTCCAGCTGGGCCGCGTTCAGCTCCGTCTGTGCCCCGGAGCCGGCGCTCACCAGCAGGGGGAAGGTTCCGGCGCCCCACACCGTGAGGTTGGAAGCCACAGACACCTCCCCGGCGGACGCCTCCGTCAAAGTCAGCTCCGTGCCGGTGGCGCACCGGAGAATCAGCCGCTCCGTCACCTGGGCCCCCGTCACCGTCTGGCTCCCGGACAGGCCCGCCCCCAGCACCAGGTTGCCCGTCAGGCGGTAGTCCTGGGGCAGGGGCTCCGTGCCCCGGTAGAGGACAAAGCCGGTCTCCGGCAGCTCCTGGGGATCGTCGCAAATCCGGTCCAGTAGTTTATAGAAGAGGGCCGCCACCTCCTGGCGGGAGATGGGATCCCGGGGCTTCAGGTAGTCGGTCTCATAGCCGGTGACACAGCCCACCTCTGCCAGAGCGCTGACGGCGTCCCGGGCATAGGGCTGGACCCGCTCACAGTCCCGGAACCGGGTATAGGCCTGGCGGTCCCGGGGATACAGGCCGAAGGCCCGGGCCAGCACTGTGAAGGCCTCCTGCCGGGTGATGGACCGCATGGGGGCCATCTGGGTGGCGGACACGCCGTTGAAAATTCCCAGGCTCACCGCCGCGCTCAGCTCTCGGTTGTACCAGGCCGCCGGGTTCAGGTCCCGGTAGGGGGACAGGTCCCCCTGCTCCTTGGCCCCCAGGAGCCGCACCAGCATGGCGGCCATCTCCGCCCGGGTGGCCCGCCCCGTGGGGTCCAGGTTGTAGTCCCCCCGGCCCTGGAGGATCCCGTTGCGCACCGCGAACATCAGGGGCTCCCTGGCCCAGTTGTTGGGGAAGGTGTACCCCTCCAGGGGATCCGGCTCCGTGGGCTCCGGCTCTGTGGCCTCGGTGGGGTCTGTGGGTTCCGCTGTCTCCTCTGGCTCCGTAACCTCGGTGGGCTCAGCGGGGGCCTCCGGGGTCTGTGTAGGCTCCGCCGTCTCCGCCGGGGTGGTTGCCTCTGTGGAGGCGGAAACCGGCTCCTCAACCGGCGCGCTTTCCGCCCAGGCGGTGGGGATTGCCGTCTGGAGGGTGAGGCAGGCCAACAGCAGGATACTGAGGATCCGATGGTTTCGTCTTTTCATGTTCATTCTCCTTTCGCCTCTTGAAAAAGGGCTTCCGCTTCTTCCGTCCGGCCTAGGAACTGGAGTAATTCACCTAGGTTCCAACAAACCCTGGCAAGCTCAGGTTGATAAACCTCTGGCGCAATTCGCACCTGCTTCCGGCGCAATGCCAAAGCCTCCCGGTACAGCTCCTCCGCCTTTCTACACCTGCCTGGGTTTTTTTCTAGTAAAATTGCGAGATTGTTGCATGTCCCCGCTACATACGGCTCATACACACTTGGGTTGGCCGCTGCCAGCTTCCGCCGCAGCTCCAGCGCTTCCCAGTACAGCTCCTCCGCCTCTTCTTGCCCGTCTGTACTGTCTGACAACAAATTTGCCAGATTGTTGCAGGTCACTGCTACATCCGGCTCATATAAACTCGGATTGACTTTTGCCAGGTTTCTACGTAACTTCAGGGCCTTTCGGTACAGCTTCTCCGCCTTTCCTCGCCTTTCCAGGCTGTCTGCCAGCAAAGTCGCTAGATTATTGCATTCCATCGCTACATTCTGCTCGTACACACTCGGGTTGGCCTCTGACAGCTTCTGATACAATTTCAGGGATTTCCAGTACAGCTTCTCCGCCTCTCCTCGCCCTTCCGTGCTGTCTGACAGCAAAGCCGCCAGGTTGTTGCATGTCCCCGCTACATACGGCTCGTATACACTCGGGTTGGCCCCTGATAACTTCCGATACAGCGCCAGGGACTCCCAGAACCGCTCCTCCGCCTCTTCTCGCCTCTCTGTGCTGTCTGACAGCAAAACCGCCAGATCGTTGCATGTCATCGCTACATACGGCTCATACTCGCTCGGACTCGATACCGCCAGATTCCGGTACAGCCCCAAGGCCTCCTGGCACAGCTTTTCAGATTGTGGCCGCAACGCCTGTTCATAGCACTGCACCCCCAAACGATGCAAAACAAACGCTGTTCCCTCTGCAAACTCCTGATCTTCCCCGTTCTCCATCAGCAAAAGGACGTTCGTTCCCACTGTCTGAAGAGTTTCTCGCCACAGGTACTGCTCCCCCATGGAAAGTCCCTCATACCACTGGCTCCATGCCGCTATAAAGGGACCACACACTGCAAAACTAGCGCCTGCCGTCTCAAAAGCCACTTGGCCAATGACCGGGGACAGGAAGACCCGGTCTTCCTCTTTCTCCACCCAGTGGAGCTTCACCAGCTGGTTGAGGCTGTCCCGGTTGGGCAGGCCGCACCATTGGCACAGGTTGCCCGGAGCAATGCCCTGAGGTCCCAGAAGGGAGAGGTTGGCCAGGAGCTTCCGCTCCTCCTGGGGCAGCTCCGCCGCGTTCAGCACGGCGCACAGGAGGCGGAAGGCATTCTCGCCGTCCAGTAGCTTGCCGTCCTTCCGGAGCCGGACGCTGGACTCCCCCGCCTGCCGGAGGCCCCGGGTCAGCCGCTCCAGGAGTTGACCGGTGGTGAAGCCGTCGGCCTCCTTCTGGGCTGCCAGGAGGATGATTGCCGTGGTGTGCCGCTCCACCTGGCGGATCAGCTGCTGGGCCTCTTCCTCCCGGTCGTGGCTCCCCAGCTTTGCACGGTGGCAGAAAAGGCGGAACGCCTCCTCCTCGTCCAACGGTTCCAAATCCACCTGGGCAAAGTAGGAGTGGAAATCCTGTCGGGTGGTGAGGATCACCTTGGCTCCCAGTTCTTGCAGCTCCCCCAGTCCATCGTCACGGTCAACGTCAAAATTGTCAATGACCAGGAGCGTATTTTGATTGCAGAGCTGCTTGAGCCGGTGGAGCTTACCTTGATAGTACTTTATCCGGGCCGCTCCCTCCTCCGGAGGCAAACCGGCAAACTCCGGGTCATCTAAAATCGTCAGGTTCAACAGCAGCTTCCGCAGGCCGGAGGCCTCCACCGGGTCCTCTGCCTTGGGCTCTCCAGAGTGGTAGAACATCCGGACCACGGTTTTCCCAGCCTCTGCCTGCTCCCGGGCATATTGGGCCGCCAGCTCGCTCTTCCCAATGCCCCCCACGCCGGACAGGAACACCAAATCAGAGGTCCGGAGCTTCTCTGCCAGCTCCTGTTTCTTAGATTCCCGGCCCAAGAAGTCTTTAGCCGGCAAAATATCCCCCCAAGAGGCTGTCTTCAGCCGGGCGGAAGACTTGGGCGCCGCTCCGCCTGGGTCCGGCCGTTTCGCCGGTTCTGGCTCCCCTTTGCCTTCCGCTAACATGGACAAAATGGTGCAAATGCAGCTGTGGTCCCCTTGGGGGTACCAGATGGGGCGGATTTTCAGACGAAGCAGCTCTCGTTCCCGCTCCTGTTGCCGTTCGGGCAATTGTGGCCACTCTATAATGGCATAGTGATGGACTGTCCGGTTTTCTCCTGACAGTTGGAGCATCCGCTCCACCAGGTAGTCCTTCTCTAAGCTGCATCCCAAAAAGAGCAGCGTTTCATACTGCCACAAACGGCGCAGCACCGCCGGGTTCACTGCATTCTCGTTCTGGGGATAACGCTTGTCATACTGCCACTGGGTCAGCACAATGCTGTCCGGGTTGTCATATGTTCCGTGCAGCTTTAGAAGAAAGGGCTGCCCCCTTCGTTCCAGCTCTTCAAACTCGCCTGTGCTTTGCAGCGTCGTGGGTAAAATGACCTTTTTCCCTGCTTCCAGATCGTGCCGTTCCAGCACCGTGTCATAATTGGTTGTCACATAAGACCGGATTCCCATGCTCTGCAGCAGCCTCACATAGTTTTGGGCTGGTTCCACCTCTTTCATTTTACTTGGAAGAAAATACTGCCGCACGGTTTCCTCAATCCCGTTTTGTAAATCCTTGTCAAGCGCTTCTGCCAGCTGTAAAAACGCTTGTTTAGCCAGCATCTCACACAGCCGCGCTTGTTCAGAGAGTGATGCATATTTCTCAATGACACTTTGCAAAAAAACAGGCCACGTTGGATAACCAAAATTCACCGACATGCCCGCTCCAATGAACGGCAAAAATCGGCCCTTATTCAGTTCGCGAACATTATCTACACACTCCCGCGCTTCCCAAAACTTCCACAGTTCCTGCTCCGTCATGCCATTCCCTCCCCACTGGCCCACTGCCTGCTTGGCTCTTCCGGGCCTTTCCCATCCATTATATCAGCCTAATTCCTATCTGTCCACTTTTTCCCGCATGATTTGACAGAACTGCAACCCCGTATAATCCCCATCCCAGGGAACATCCTAGGGAAGAGGTGATTGTTATGGCAAAGCAAGGCATGGCCCGCCCGGATTGGACGAAGCGGCCCCGAAACAGTGCGCCGCCGGTGCCGGAGATTCAGGGGAAGGCCAAAACGACCAAAACCCCAGCCCGCCCCATCATCGCCGGAACCTCCGGCCCCCAGCAGAAGGTCTACCACAGCACCCCCCACGGCGACCGTCCCATCTCCGCCGCCCACGGCATCATTGACACAGACCTGGCCCGGGATAACCTGGAAAACGACATCCCTGCCGCAGACCTCCAGGACCTGTGACCCCAGCGCTGTAGCGGGCGAAACCGCCCTGCATGCGCGAAACGGGAGCGAGGGCTCCGGACCTTGCGGCACATGTTCCGCCGCAACCCTACGCCCCGCTCCCAAACAGCCGAAAGACGCCCCCAAGACAGTACATCCCCCCTAAACACCATGTGCGTGCAGCCAAGGAAAAAACGCACCACCGCGTAGGGAACGGCCTTGACCATTCCGCTTAGCAGCGGGCAGACGTCTGCAAAAGACAGAAAAGGGTGCAAGCGGAGCGGTCAAGACCGCTCCCTACACACATGGTTCCCCTCTCTGCACGCTTCCCCACACATCGGTGCAAATTTTGAATCTCTCCCAACCCTATGCTGCACGCACATACCCCAAAGACCAGGACCCTGGCGCTTTGGAAATTAGCAGAAATTTTGATTGCAATCCTTGTAAAAATCGAGTATAATACCTGTGCATCCGGGCGTAGCTCAGCTTGGTAGAGCGCTAGCTTTGGGAGCTAGATGCCGCAGGTTCGAATCCTGTCGCCC
>UQXI01000037.1 GCA_900544975.1 uncultured Eubacteriales bacterium | reverse complement strand
GGCCCGCTGTCCTTTTATGGCGACGATTCGTTCAACTTGATTGAAAATCGGGGCAGTGGCGGCGGCTATGCCGGAGAAGGCGCCAGCCTGGCCAACGAGCTGGACTTCACTGTCCAAAATCTTTACAGCGGGCAAAAAGGCGGCAGTCCTGGAACGGTGTTCATCCATGAATTGGTCCACCAGTGGTGGGGTCTGGGGGTCATGTTTGACCCCATAGATGAAGAAAGCCCCTGGTCCTCCGAGGGCTTGACCACCTACACCACCTACCGCATCGTCAAAGAGCTCTACGGCCCGGAAGTGGCGCAAAAAGACTTTGTGGACCAATGGCAGGAGGACGTGGACGGCTATTACCGGAACTTCTATGTCCGCCATCCCGAATACCTGGACGCTCTGCCCGAGCAGTACCGGTCTAACATCGCAGGCAGCCTGCGCGGCGTGCGGCATTACAGCGAGATGGCTTTGAAAATTCAAAAAGCAGAGGAGCTGGTGGGCGGAGAGGCGGCCATAGACGAGATTCTCCGCACCCTGTTCACCCAGGAGCCGGACCCCCAGTTTCCCTATCTGACTTATCAAAACTTTTTAGACGCCTGCGGGCTGACAGAGGAGGAGTTGCACCTTGGGTAACCTGTTTTGCTATGAACTGCGCCGTCTGCTGAACAGCAAGTTATTGGTTGGCATCCTGCTGATTTGCCTGGGCTATGGGTGGCTGACCCTCACCCATGTCACCGTGCAGGGGGTTGCCAATACAGCCCCCTTCTCTCCCTGGAGCTTCGGACACTACCTGTCCCGGCTGCTGCCCTTTCTCTGCTCTGGTGAATTGCTTTTGATCGCCCATTTTCACTCCAGCCAAGAGCGGCGCGTACGCGCCATCACCGGGGCCACCCCGATCAACCGCAAACAATACGCCGCCCTTCGCATCCTCGCCGTATCTCTGGGAACCCTACTTCTATACCTGGCAGTCCTTGCCCTGTGCGTGGGGTTTTACGCCTTCACCTTTGGAGAAACCAGCCTGGGTTCGTTGGTGTGTCCCGCTCTACTCACCCTGCTCCCGGCATGGCTGTTCTGTCTGGGCGCCGGTTGGAGCCTGGGCGCCCGCTGCTCTGCCTTGCTTTATGGGCTGATGGCGGGTGTGTTCCTCCTGTCCTGGCTGCCGCTGCCTCAGGCCCTGGACTTCTGTCTGGGAGACTTCTTCTCCCAGTATCCCCTGATCCTGGAGGTTTTGGACCCGGCTTTTACATGCCCTGCACCTGTGCTATGGGGAAGGCTTTTGTGGTCTGCGGTCGGGATCCTGCTCCTGCTGTGGAGTTGGGTCACCTCCTCTTCCCATACACAAAAATCGTGAAACTGAAATGATATGCTCCCCCTAAAGGAGACAGTGAAAAACCAAACTGTCCAGGATAGGGGGAGCATATCAAATTTTTGCAACAGGCGCGTTGTAACAGATTTCTCTTTTAATTTGCATACAGCTTCCCCAAAAGCCAATTCCCCAGCTGGGCCGGAAGAAGCTTCAGCAGGAGGGAAGCAAACCGGTAAAAGACGCCGATGGTATACAGGGGGTGACGGCTCCGTTTCAAGGCCACCCGGCTGATGAAGGCCCCGGCGGCTGCGGGAGACATACCCGTGGTCTCATCATGCTCCATCCGGTCCACAGAGCGGCCAATCCGGCCACCGTAGGCGGCATCCCCAGCAGGAGATTTCTCCCGGGCGGTGGTGAAGCCCGTGGCAATGTCCCCCGGCTGCACAGCACAAACCGTAATGCCAAAGGGCCGCACCTCATTGGCCAAAGCCATGGTATAGGCATTGACCGCCGCCTTGGAGGCGGAATAGTAGGTCTGGAATGGAATGGGCGCCACCGCCGCCACGGAGCTGAGATTTACAATTCGCCCACCCCCTGCCTTGCGCATATGGGGCAGCACCGCCCGGTTCACCCGGACCATGCCAAAGAAGTTCACATCCAATAGCCGCTGGGCATCCTCGGTTTTTGTAAACTCCACCGCGCCGGAAATGCCAAAACCGGCGTTGTTCACCACAACATCAATCCGGCCTTCCCGATCCAGAACCGTCTTCACCGCAGCCTGCACCTGATCCTCCCGGGTCACATCGCAGGCCAGATGGGTGATGCCGGGCTGGCTGCTGTCCCGGCGGCTGAGCTCATATACCCGGCATCCGGCCTTCACCAGGGATTGGGCGGTACACTGCCCAATCCCGGAGCTGCCCCCTGTGAGGAGCACCACTTTCCCGGTCTTCATGGGCAGTCCTTTCCAATGACTGCCGCAATGCAGTCCATGGCCTCGTCCAAAACGGCCTCGGTGTGGCTGGCCATATAGCTGGTCCGCAGCAGGCACTCCCCATCGGGCGTAGCAGGCGGCAGCACTGGGTTGACATACACCCCCGCATCGTACAGCTCCTTGGCTTTGGCCAGGGTGCGGATGGCGTCATATGTATAAATGGGAATAATGGGCGTCTCCGACGGACGCAGGCTGAGGCCCCGCTCCGTCAGGCCCTTGCGGGCATAGGCCGACAGCTGGGCCAGACGCTCCACCAGCTCCGGCCGCTTCTTCAGCTGCCGGAGAGCCTCCAGGGCCACGGCGCAGTTGGAGGGGGGAATGGAGGCGGAGAAGATAAAGGGACGGGAGTTGTGGCGCACATAATCCACCACCCGCTCCTTACCTGCCATAAAGCCGCCCAGGCTGGCCAGAGACTTGGAGAAGGTCCCCATAATCACATCCACCTGGTCCTCCAGACCAAAATAGCTGGCGGTGCCTCTGCCGCCCTTGCCGATGACACCCAGGCCGTGGGCGTCGTCCACCATCACCCGGGCGCCGAATTCCCGGGCCAGGGCTACGATCTCCGGCAGATTGGCAATGTCTCCTCCCATGGAGAACACGCCGTCTGTGACAATCAGGCAGCCGCAGCTCTCTGGCACCTGCTCCAGCTTCCGGCGCAGATCTGTCATATCATTGTGCCGGTAGCGGAGCATCTTTCCGTAGCTCAGCTTGCACCCATCGTAAATGCTGGCATGGTTTTCCCGGTCACAGATGACGTAGTCATGCAACCCCACCAAGGCGCTGATGATCCCCAGATTGCTCTGAAATCCGGTGGAAAAGGTCATCACTGCTTCCTGGTCCAGGAATTCCCCCAGCTCTGCCTCCAGCTCCAGGTGCATTTCCAAGGTCCCGTTGAGGAACCGGGAGCCGGAGCAGCCGGTTCCGTACCGCTCCAGGGCGTGAATGCCCGCCTCCATGACCTGGGGGTCCGTGGTCAGGCCCAGATAGTTGTTGGAGCCCAGCATAATCCGGCGCTTGCCCTCCATCTGCACCACCGCGTCCTGCCGGGACTCCAGGGCATGGAAGTAGGGATAAATCCCCAGCTCCTTGGCCTCGTCCACCCGGGAACGCCGCTCACATTTTTCAAATATATCCATAAGTACCTCCTCGTACACGCTCACATCTACGAACATCGCATAAGCGTTAGTATTATAGGGGGAATGCGGCAAATTGTCAACGGACAGCCGGCAAAAAGCCAACAATCCCACCCAATTGGTTCAAAAATTAATACTTTCTTAAAGAAGCAAATTCCCCCAGAAGCGGCATACCCACTGCTTCTGGGGGAAAACTGCGTTTCTGTGACCTGGAAAACACGCAATCGCTGCATGGTACAGATCCTTTGAACGGCACTGCATATCTTCAGTATTCGATGATACAGGCCGTTTGTTGCTTTTCGTGCTCCATCAGTCCGTCTCTGCACTGTTGACATAGTCGCAAAGCGGAGCCAAGGAGCAACCCGTGCACTTGGGGCTACGGGCCGTGCAGACGGCGCGGCCGTGGAGCACCAGCCGGTGGCAAAACTCGGAGCTCTCCTCCGGCGGGAGAATGGCCCGGAGCTGCCGCTCCACCTTCTCCGGCTCCTTCCCCTGAGCCAGGCCCAGGCGGTTGGAGATCCGGATGCAGTGGGTGTCGCAGACCACCGCTCCCGGCGCATTGTATAAATCTCCCAGCAGGAGGTTGGCGGTTTTCCGTCCCACACCCGGCAGCTTCAACAGTTCTTCCATGGTACCGGGGACCTTTCCGCCGTAATCCGTCAGCAACATCCGGCAGGCCAGGACAATTTCTCTGGCCTTGTTTTTATAGAAGCCGCAGGAGTGGACCAGCTCTTCCACATGGGAAATATCCGCCTCCGCCAGGGCCTCCAGGGTGGGATAGGCCGCAAAGAGAGAGGGCGTCACCTCATTGACCCTGGCATCCGTGCACTGGGCGGACAGGCGCACCGCTACCATAAGTTCATAGTCTTTCTTGTACTGTAGGGCGCAACGGGACTCTGGATAGTCCGTCTTCAGCGCCTCCAGAATGGCAGTTACCTTGGTATTTGTATCCATATTTCCTCCTGCATAGGCTACTCTGTCAGGCGCCGACGGCACAGGCCCGGCTGTCCAGGTGCAGCAGCTTTGCACCGTTGTCCCAGGCGATGATGCGCCGTTCTTCCTCTGTCAGGGGCATCGCCAGGAATTTTTCCACTTCCACCTTGGGGCGCCACATAGGGAAATCCGTGCCGAAGAGCACCCGTTCCGCGCCATAGGCCCGCACCATGTCGGCCGCCTCTTCCAGAGTCACCCCGAAAAAGGTGGAGGAGATGTCCACATACAGGTTGTCGTACCGTCCGGCCAAAACCTTTGTGGCATCCTTCCAGAAGGTGTGGCCACCCATATGGGCCCCTACAAAGATGGTCTCCGGGAAGGCCAGCAGCGCCGGTATCAGCTGCTCCGGATTGGAGAAGGAAAATCGGGGATCCCCGGTGTGCAGCAGGAAGGGAACCCGTCCTCCCACCAGCTCATACAGCTTCATGGCCTTGGGGTCGTTCAACGCAAAGCCCTGCATATCCGGGTGCAGCTTCACGCCCTTGAGGCCCAGCTCCAGCATATGCTCCACATCTCCCCTGGGATCGGGGCTGTCTGGGTGCAGGGTGCCAAAGGAGAGGCAGCGGCCACCGCTGGCGGCCGCCTTTCTGGCCAGAAACTCGTTGATGTGCTGCACCTGATGCGGCACCGTTGCCGCAGAGCACAGAATGGTCTTAGTAATCCCCGCCTCCGCCTGGGCCTGCAGCACATCGTCCAAGGCCGCCGTCTGGTCGGGAATCTCCACCCCCCGGTGGACCTGGTAAAACCGGGCCACCGCATCGGACGCCTTCTCTGCAATGGCGTGGGGGTATACATGACAGTGAAAATCGAGAATTTGCATGATGGTTGCCAGCTACTCCTTACAAACGCTTCAGAATTTCCAGCAGGTACTGCCACATCCGGGCGGTGGAAGCAATGTTCAGCTTCTCCCGGCTGGTGTGGATGTCCTGCATCTGGGGACCGTAGGACACGCAGTCCAGCCCAGGCAGCTTGTCACCCAGCAGGCCGCACTCCAGGCCGGCGTGAATGGCCACCACCTGGGGCTCCGTCCCAAACATCTCCCGGTAGATTTCCACCATCTGCTCCCGCAGAGGAGAGTCCTTCCGGTATTCCCAGGCGGGGTATTCCCCCATCTGGCTGTAGCTGCCGCCGAACTCCCCGGCGATGTCCCGGAGCTTCTGAAGCAGGGCCTCCTTCTCCTCGTTTACGGAGCTGCGGACGGAGAAAGTGAGGTGCAGGCGCTCCCCCTCCACCTGGGCGATGCCCAGATTCAGGGAGGTCTGAACCAAGCCCTCAATGTCGCTGCTCATGGCCTGCACGCCATTGGGCACCGCCTGCAGCAGCGCGGCAGCCTTCTTGGAGTCGTCGGTGCTCATGGCCATGCCGCCCAAGGCCTCCACCTCCCGCAGGGTGATGGTGAGGTTCGGGTCATCATACTGGCCCTTGGTCTCCGCCTGGAGCTCATCCGCCAGCTCCTGGAGCACGCTCAGCTCCAGGCCCATGGCCACCAGGTTTACCCGGCAGCTTCTGGGGATGGCGTTGTCCTTCGCGCCGCCTGCCAGGCTCACAATGCACACCGGCAGCTTCTCCTGAATCCGCACCAGGAGCTCTCCCATCACCTTGTTGGCGTTGGCCCGGTTTTTGTGAATCTCCACACCGGAATGGCCGCCCTGAAGTCCGTCCACCAGGATCTCCACACAGGGGCCATACACCGGGCGGCGGTTCAGGGGCAGGTCGATGGAAGCCGTAGCGCCACCGGCGCAGGAGACGGTGAGAATGCCCTCATCCTCGCTGTCCAGGTTCACCATGGTCCGGCCCCGGAGGTCCGATAGATCTATGGCGGCAGCGCCCAGCATGCCGATCTCCTCGTCCACGGTGATGATCACCTCCAGGGGCGGATGGGGAATGTCTTTGGCGTCCAGCAGCGCCAGGGCATAGGCCACCGCCACGCCGTCATCACCGCCCAGGGTGGTACCCCGGGCAAAAATGTCCGTGCCATCGTGGGTCAGGTCCAGGCCGTCGTGCTCAAAGTCAATGGGGCAGTCCGGTTCTTTTTCGCAAACCATGTCCATGTGACCTTGCAGAATCACCGGGGGATGGTCTTCATAGCCCGGCGTTCCCGGTTGAAAGATCACCACATTGTTCCACTCGTCCTGCCGGAAGCGAAGCCCCCGATCCTGGGCAAACCGGACCAAATAGTCACTGATGGCTTTGGTATTCCGGGAGCCGTGGGGAATGGCACAAATTTCCTCAAAAAAACGAAACACGCATGCCGGTTCCAGACCGGCCAGGGGATGCTGTTCCATAAAAAGCACTCCTTATTTTTACAGTTTTTTGTCTTGATGGCCCTATTTTACCACGTCAATCCCATTCTGTCCAGCAGAAGTCTGCGCACCTGGCAGCAGCATATGATTTCCCCAGCTGACAAACTTCAGAGCGCAACCCTGAAAACAAACTCCATCCCTTGGCTCCACCGAATGAACAAGACAAAGAATCACCCAGACACAGCCCTTGGCAGGCTGCGTCTGAGTGACGGCATCATGGATGTATCAAAGGGGTCTGCACCTGTCAATGCAGACCCGGAGCCTGCGTTTCGACGATCTTGTCGTGATCAGTCTGGTCCTCATCCTGGAAATACTCCATCATATGGTCAAAAATCGCCTGAATATAGGAGAGCTTGGCCCGGTAGAGAAATCGCCCGCCGTGGTTTTCCCGGATGAGCAGCTCGGCGTTGATCAGGCTGTTGATGTTGCGGAAGACGGTGCCGGAGTTGATCTCTAACCGGTTGGCCACCTCCTGCATGGTCATGGCCTTTTTTCCCAGCAGCCGGATGATGTCCCGGCGGCCCTTGTCCCCCAGGAGCTTAAAGGCGGCAAATTCCCGGTCCAGGCTGGCGGCGGTCCCCTCCTGGTAAGCAGAAGTTAAGGTCAGCTTGACGCCAACCCCCACATGGAAGCCAAAGACATGCTCTTCCGGCGAATTGGTTCCCACCGCATAGCGGGAATGGAGGTAGCGCAAAACCAGATACACCCGGTCAATGGAGTCCTCCTCCACTGTCCCCGTCCGGCTTTTTAAAAATTCGTGAAGCATCTCACGGTCCTGGAAAAATTGAGACCAGCGCTCCGCCAGTGCGGCAGCCCGCCGCACATAGGGCCGCAGAAGCGCCGACAGCCGTTCCGCCACCGGGCGAATCACCCGAAGGAGCTGCGCAGCACTAAATTCCAGGTCGGAAAAGGTCTCGTGGAGCAGCAGGTAGAAGTCCGGTGTAAGGGGTAGCCGCTTCAGCTCCTCCGCCAGCCGCACCGGCTCCTGAGAGGGCGCTGAATCAATGCCAATTCCAAAGCGATTGACGGCGTCGATGCGGTACCCGCCCCGCCGGATGGCGTTCCATTGGTCCACCACAAAGGCCAGCTGCTGGTCCAACACGGATTCCTGCAGACAAATATTGAAGCTGCTGTATGCAATGCAGGACGCCAGGCATATTCTCTGATTGGAGTCGTCCAAAATGGGAAATTCCAGGAAAAAGTGCCGCACCCATTTATCCTCCGGGTCCACACCCTCACAGGCAGAGGCCATGAGCTCCCCCACTTCCTGTGGAGTCAGGCAGAACTCCCCTTCCATGGTCAGCTCCTCCGGATCGGTTTCATTCACAAAGGCCCGAAGCAACTCCACGGTTTCATATAGTATATAAGGCTGATTTGTTACGAAAACCTCCATTGGTTTCCTCTCTTGATCCAAATTTTCGCCCAAGCTCTCCACTTCCCATCTTTGAACTATTTCAAAGTATACCATGGGCATGGCAAAAAAGCAAGGCACATAGCGGGAGCTACGGTCCACCCCCTGTAGGGGCGCACAGTGTGCGCCCGCGGGGAAATGTGTGGGAATTCGCCGGAAACTTGAAAAAAACGGAATATTCCGCTGCCGGGCGCACAATGTGCGCCCCTACAAGGGCATATGGTTTTAATCATCCATGAACCCGGGGCCGCACCCTACCGCCTCGGGGGGCAGACGGGAGCTACGGTCTACCCCTGTAGGGGCGCACAGTGTGCGCCCGCCGGGAAATGTGTGGGGATTCGCCGGAAATTTGAAAAAACGGAAGATTTCACTGCCGGGCGCACAATGTGCGCCCCTACAGCGTCTCTATGTGACCTGGGCCAATTTGTAGGGGTTGCCTTAGGTGTACGCATATGCCCCCGCCACTGGTGCATTTAGACGCAGCAAGGGGGCCGCAGCCCCCTTGCTGTCTCAAATCATTTCAGAATGCTTTCGCAAAAGCGCATCAGAACCGTAGCCATCTGCGCCCGGGTGGCAGGGCCCTTGGGGTTCAGCTTCCCATTGCCCATCCCCTGCACCAGGCCAGTCTCCACGGCCCAAGCCATAGGCTCCTGGGCATAGCCGCTGACACTGCCAGCGTCCGTGAAATCCAGCTCCGTGCTGCTGGTCGTATCCATGTCCTGCAGCTGTGCATACCGGGCCAGGAATGTGACCATTTGCTCCCGGGTGACAGGCGCGTTGGGGGCAAAGGCGGTGGCAGTCACGCCCTTGGCAATCCCGGTTTCAAAAGCCCAGGCAATGGGCTCTGTGTAGTACTGGCCTGCCTTCACATCGGCGAATGGCGACTGCCCCTTCGTCTCCGGCTCACCAGCCATCCGGTACAGAACCGTCATCAGCTGTCCCCGGGTCATGGCGCCATTGGGGGCAAACCGGGTGTCGCTCACGCCCACCATCAGCTTCCGCTCCAGTACGTAGTCCACACCATCGTGGTACCACTGTGCTTTCAGATCCTGGAAGCGGAGGGAGGGGCAGTCGTGGTCTGCCGAACCAGTCACCTGGCCGCCGGACAGGGCATAGGTGAAGGTGGCGGTGGTTACGGGCTCCTCCGGAGTACCGATTTGGCTTCCCTGCTCCAGGGTGTCGCAGGTGACTTTGGTGACACCGCTGGCATCTTCCCGGACCCGGAAGGTAACTTCCCCAGCGGAATTGCCGCTAAGGCCAGGGATTCCGGCATAGGCCAGGGTCACTTGCCCGTCCGTCTCCCGGTTCACACTGGACAAACCGGCATAGGGGGTCACGGTGTCCAGAGTCAGGAGCGCGGGGTCGTAGGTGAGGTGCACCAGGCCGTTGGTGCTGTCCTTGGGGGCGGGGATTTGGATGGAAACGGTGGTTTCATCGGTCTGGGGAGCCTGCGCCGGTTCCTGTGGCAGCGACTGAAGCTTGCCAGTCGGCTTTTGGGCGGTCAGCTGGGCAGCTTCCATCTGGACAAAGTCGTTGGTCTGGATGGTGGCAGTCTCCGGCTGCTGGCACAGACGCTTCCCACTGGTCTGGGCGCCGGTAGACTCAGCGGTATACAGCGCTACGGGCCAAACGCCTTCCTGCAAATTGCCAAGCTTCCCGGCCCGGAAGGAATCGATTTCCCCATTTGCATCCCACTGCGGATACAGACCGTAGAATTCCGTGCCATTGCCGGTAAAATAAGACAGGTACAGCGCACCGGTGTTGGGATCCTCCACAAAGGAGCAGTTCAGAGAATCTCCCTCACGGGGGAAGGGCAGCTTCCCAACCAGGTCGGTGGGGTATACTCCCAGTGTTGCACCGTAGGTTCCCTCTCCGGTTGGGTACATCCAGACTGCCCAGACATACCCCATATCGTCCAGCATGTAGAAGCATTCTGCAAGATGGGTTTCCGTCCCGATGACATTGCCTTCCTCGTCGGTTTCGTCAACGGTAATTTCCTCCACACCGGCAGAGGTGACAGAGGTCAGGTAGTTGGCGTGTGTCACCCAAGTCAGATAATAGCTCAAATTCAGGACACCCATCAGCTGATTGTTGTCCATGAGCTTCCCTGGCGCGCAGAGATAAGTTGCAAAGACGCTGACGGCCGAATCCTCTCCCAGGTACTGGCAGAAGGTCATATCCCAAGAGGCAACGCTCTTGGCTGGATCCGGAGAGGTCTCCAGAAGCTCGCCGGAGTTCGCCTGAAGCTTGTGCATATAATTGGCGTCGCTCCGATCCTGGACATACAGCAGATCCTGCTCCGGATCATAAGCAGCCGCACCGACATTCACAGGGAGGGTTGCACCTTCGGTCAGCTGTTCCGTGTGGGAATTCCAGGTAAAGAGCTTGGTAGTTCCGTCCGGATTCTCCATAACGCCCTTCAGCGTAGCTGTGTAAGCATCTACCGTTACGGTGCAGCTTTCTGTAATTTGGGGATCCAGAGTGGAAGCGGCAGTAATGACGCATTTGCCAGCGCCTACGGCAGTCACCGTTCCGGTTTCATCCACAGTCGCCACCCGGGGATCCGAGGTTGACCAGGTGACAGTCCGGTCTGAGACCGTCCAAGGCAGGACATCGGCGGACAGGGTTTTCGTTTCATATTTCAGCAGGTTGAGGGAGTCGGCCAGGGCAATCTCGCTGACCACGTCCGTCTGGGGATAACGGCTGTCATCCCACCGGTCGTTGCGATCCAGGTCGTATACAAACAGGGCTAATAAGGGATCTTCCCAAAGATACCCCACTTCCTCCGTTGCACCGCTGTCCGGGTTTACCTGAAGCACATAGGAATCAATCCACCAGCTGGCGTCCGGGTTGTTGCACCAGCCCCAGTAGAGCAGGCCGTCGTTGCAGTTCCACTCCAAACTCTGGGGGCCGTCCATTTCCCGGCCGGTACTTCCCACCAGCGTGGGGGTGGACGTGGCATTGAGGGTGAAGGAATAGAGCTGTCCTGTGGGATACTCCAGGCAATAGAATGTGCCCGCATCATCGCAGGCCAGAGTATTGGTGTTCAGTGTGGCGATGGAGCCCAACAGCTCCATCTCTGTCCCCATTTGGCTGACACGGAACAGCTTGGCGTCTTCTGTGACGCCGTAGATCATCTGATCCATCGGATTGTAAGCCAGGTCAGCGGGGACACAGCCCAGATTTCGCACGCGGGTCTCGTAGTTCAGTTCCTTTTCTTTCGCAACATATAGATTGCCATACCCATCGGAGGAAAACACAAATCCATCGGCATTGGTGGCTGCCCGAATATCGGCCACATTGCTTTTGTATTCACTCGATACAGGGTAGATGTATTTGTCCTCCTCGTCAGGGCGGTTAAAGACGATCCAGGAACCATAGGGGAACATGCCAAATTCATACTCCGTATGGTTTTGTACGGTGGCTAGACTGCTGATATCAATTTCATATGCAGAGATATTATACGCATAATCATACACATATACCTGCAGTGTATTTCCTATGAATCTATCGGCACGCACTTTGAAAACATTTGTGGTTTCCACACCAGGCTCCTGCTGATCCGGTGATGCACAGCCCCAATTACCACCGTTTTGGCCGGAAATGATGGTGCGGCCTGCCACAAAGCGGTTGTCTTGGAATCGGAATGTCACGGTGTTTTCCAGAGGATCCAAGGAGAGGCCTACCAGTTCCGGGGCGGTGTTGTCGATGTAAGCGCGGGTGGATAAGTAAGCGCCATCGCCAAGGGCGTCCCAATCCACCTGTCCGGTTTCGTGGTTGACGTAATATTCCGGCGCCAGGACTACGGTGACGTCAAAGCCGGTGCCCTCTGCCAGAGGAACGCCGTTGGCATCGGTGCCCTTCCAATCCAATGCCAAGACCTTAAGGGGAGAAACCCAGGCCTGGGCAGTAGCAAGGTAGTATGCGGCCTTCTGCGCACCGAATTCCCGTTGGAAGTATACTTCACCCGTGTCGCAGTTGGTGATCACCAGCTTCCCTGCCGCCGCATTGCGGATGGGGGCAATGAAATATTGCCGCAGAGCATCGCCATTTTGGTTGTTGAGAGAGGCTCGCTCGGCCACATAGGTTGTGTCATGGGCGCTGGTGGGATTTTCCCCAAAATAGTACAGACCGTTGGAATCCGCAGTGGTATAAGTCAGGTAGTTCACAGCGCCTAAGCCCATATAAGGCCAATGCCCCAGGTACAGGTCATTGCTCGCTTTACAGCCGCTTTCGTACATAGAAGCGTCCGTCCAGTTTCCGTAGAAGGCCAACACCGGGATGGAGTGGGTCACGCCCCGAACCCCTTCCCTGGTGGCGGTGGGAACGGCAAATACGTAGCCCTCCACATATGCTCCGTTCACATAATGCTCATCCAGGGCTTTCTTCTGGGCCTCTGTCAGGGTCATGGTCACGGTCACGTCTGTCTTCCCACCGGCAGGCAGGGTCACGGCGCCACCGTTCAGGCCTTCCAGAAGCAGGTAAGCGTCATAGGTGGTCACGTCTCCGCTGCCGTCCAGGTCAGCGTAGTCCAGAGCGAAAATTTCCTCCCGGTTGCCGGCGATGTAATCCAGCAGAGCTTGGGCGTCATCCCGGTTCACGGTTCCATTGCCGTCAAAGTCCATGTGGATGAGGCGGTTGTCCGCTTCCACGGTTTTGCCGTCCACGGTCCAGGTGACGTCCGCATCCAGAGCGGTTGTGGTCTTACTCAGGTACCAGGCCGTTTCAAATTCTTCGCCATTTTCCTCCAGCCATTGTTCGCTCTCTGAGGCATAATCCTCAAACAAATCCTGGGTGAACAGAGCGGCAGACAGCAGATACTCCTGACTCTCTTCCGTCAGGTTGTTCAAAGTGAAAGAGAATTGGTACGCACCCGTCCGCTCTGGATCGTCTCCCAACTCCGCCTTTACCTTGCCGTCCGGCTGGCCGTCTACCAGCACATAGGAGCTGGCGGAAATGGCGTTGCCCACATTGGCCAGGCCCGCGCCCTGCTGAATGACGGGGTAGTAGGAACCACTTTCTGCATCCATCAGGGGCTCAGCCGTACTCATGAGGAGAGACTGGGTCAGAACCCGGGGGCTGAGGTTCGTCTGTTCCTGCAAACCGGCCTCTTCGATGTACTGGGCCACCAGGGCGCTCATGCCTGCAATCTGAGGAGAGGCCATGGAGGTGCCGGACATGGTCTCGTAGCTCTCGCCTCCGGGAATCAAGCCGTTGACGGAATAGATATTTCCGCCAGGGGCGGTGATCTCCGGCTTCAGCTCCAGGGAGCCGGGGACGCCCCAGCTGGAGAAATCGCTCATGGTGATGGGCGTGTCGTACACCACAGAGGAGGCGCCCTCCGCCACAGTCAGGCTTCCGGCATAGTACCAGGATTCCCCGTCTTCCTGCTTCACGGCTTCCGCCTGCTCCTTCATCCAAGCGCCGTCTGCCTGGGTGATGGACACGCAGGGGGCGGAGCCGGTGTAGTCGCTCAGATCCATGTTGATGGAGCCGGCTTCGTTGTTGTAAATGAGAACAGCTGCCGCTCCGGCATCCGCTGCGTTCTGGGCCTTCTGGGAGAAGTTGATGTCGCCCCGGGCACACACCGCAACCTTGCCGGTGAGGTCAATGCCATCCCATGCGCCGTAGTCCCCGATGCCTTCCAGAAGCACATAGTCCAGGGCTTGCCCAGCCAGAGTGGTAATGGAGGGGGCAACGGAGGCTGTCTCCGTGTAGAAAATCTGGCGGGTTCCCACAGCTAGGTACTGGCCGGTGTAGCCTACATTGTCCGCAGAGGCTACCGTGAAGGAATTGGTATAGGAGCCGGGTGAACCCACCATGTCCAAGCTCACGGCGTCGCTGTACAGGTGGCCATTCCAGGCGCCGTCGGCCCAGGTTCCGGCGTTGCCGGCAGCCACCGCCACCACGGTATCCGTGTCCTTCAGCTGCTCTAGGAAGCTCTGGTAAGTCTCGCTGTAAGTATTGCCGGGATTGGAAGAACCCAGAGACAGGTTCACCACGTCGCAGCCCAGCAAAATGGCGTCTTCGATGGCCGCCATGTAGTCGGAGTCATAAGCGCCGCCGTTTTTGCCAAAGACCTTCATGGTGATGAGCTGGGCGTCCGGGGCCACGCCCTGAACCTTCACAGCATCCAAAGCGCTGGTGAATCCGTCTTCGGTCTTCACGTACCGGTTGGCCGTGGCGATGCCCGCCACGTGGGAGCCGTGCTCGCCCTCGGTGTCGTTATCGTGGGTTACGTCAAAGTCCCCATCCACGTAGTTGTAGTTGTAAGGCAGCTTGGTGGTGCCATACAGCTTTTCTGCCGTGGGGGTGGACGCCGTGGGTCTGCCGTTCTGCAAGGTTCGCTTGTAGGCGTTCAGCTGAACCAGGACGGAGCCAATCTCTGCCGCATCCAGCAGATCGTACGTCTTACCGCTGATCTTCTCATCCTCTGCCAAGGCGTAGTCAAACGCTGCCGCATCAAAAGACTTGTGGTCTGTATCCGTACCAGTGTCGATGACCGCAATCCGCATCCCCGCGCCGTTGTATCCGGCGGCATAGGCGGCGGAGGTCCCAATCATCTGGCCGGAGGTGGCCATGTTGGGGCTGGCCTCCCCGGTGGCGTACACTGCAGGCTCATACCGGGTCTCCAGAATGACTTCCTTCACCCCGGGTACCGCTTCAATGGCCTCCATGTCCCCGTACCGCACATTGGCGGAAATCAGGTTGGCTGCCAGGGTCAGGTTCCACACCACATCCAGTGTTTCTCCGGACAGAGCCTGCCGGGAAATGGTCTGGGCCATGGTCTCCTGGCCCTTCTGCAAACCGGACCGGTAGGCTGTGGCGCTCCCGTTGGAAGCAATGCCCGCCGTAGCGTAGCCCCGCTCCAGGGTGGCGGGCTCCTCCAGCACGATGGACACACGAACGGTTTCATCCGCGTCATAGGGTGTCTCAGGTGGCATCTCCTCCACCGGTTCCCGGAGCTCCGGCGCCTGGGCATCGGCTACCGCGGTGAAGGGAAGCGAAATGCTTCCGTCCTCCGGCGCGGCATAGGCCGCCGGAACCAGGGATAGCGCCATGGCGACTACCAGAAGCAGCGCCAGGGCCTTGCGAGTACGTTCTCTCATCTTTGGACCTTCTTTCTGATTGATTTGGTAATACCTGCCAGTTTGCAGCTTCTGGCTCCAGTTTTTCCTTTGTACTGCAAACTGGCAACTTCCACCTAGAGTATACCAAGTTACCTGCCAAAATGCAAGTCCCTTTTTCATTTTTTATTGCTCTCGCCGCATACCCGTAATGCAAAGACGCCAAACATCAGTAAAGCGAAAGCCGCTACCTCCTCCGGCGTCCGCCCAAAAAACACAAAAACATCCAATTTTACCCCAAGAAAATGGGTCGATCAATTCCCTCCATCCTTACCACTTGCCGTATAGGCGGACCCATGTGTCCGCTCAGTAGAAACACTATACGGTTCCCTCCCGTTTTTCGGCGAATTCGTAATGCCTACCACGGGCGGACACATAGGTCCGCCCCTACGGAGAGATACCAACGCAGTGCGCAAACCATGCTTCGGTGTTGCCGTAAGTCACTCCCTTGCATCTTGGAAAGCCAGCCGCTAAAAAGTGACTGCCGGGAAGGAGGGCGGTCAAGACCGCTCCCCTTCCCGGCAGCTTCCAGGAGTATGAAATCAACAAATTAGCCTTCTTCGTCCTTCTTGGCGTCGGCAATGATCTTCGCCTGGTTGGCCTGAGGCACTTCCTCATAGCGGACGAAATTCATGGAGAAGGAACCACGGCCCTGGGTCATGGCCCGGAGGTCGATGGTGTAGGAGCTCATTTCGGCCTGGGGCACCTCCGCCTCCACGATCTGCCAGCCACGGCGCTTGGGATCGGGGTTCATGCCCATGATGCGGCCACGGCGCTTGTTCAGGTCGCCGATGATGTCGCCCATGTTGGCCTCGGGGATGTAGACCTTCAGCTCACAGATGGGCTCCAGCAGGGTGGGACCGGCGTTGGGCAGACCGTCCTTATAGGCGATGCCAGCGGCGGTCTGGAAGGCCATATCGGAGGAGTCCACCGGGTGGGAGGAACCAAAGTACAGGGTGGCCTTCAGGAACACCACGGGGTAACCGGCCAGCACACCCTTGCCCACACAGTTGCGCAGGCCCTTTTCCACGGAGGGGATGAAGTTCTTGGGCACGCAGCCGCCCACGGTCTCGTCTGCGAAGATCATCTCCTCAGACTCCTGCTGGGGCTCGAAGCGGATGTACACATCGCCGAACTGGCCATGGCCGCCGGACTGCTTCTTGTGACGGCCGTGGACCTCCACCTTCTTCTTGATGGTCTCCCGGTAAGCGATCTTGGCGGGCCGAAGCTCGGCCTCTACGTTGTATTTGGACTTCAGCTTGGCGCACAGCACATCCAGATGGATGTCGCCCACGCCGGAAATGATCATTTCCTTGGTCTCGCCGCTGTTGCCGAAGGTGAAGGAGCAATCCTCTTCGTTCAGCTTGGTGAGGCCGTTGGCAATCTTATCTTCCTGACCCTTGACCTTGGCATAGACCGCCAGGGTGTAGCAGGGCTCTTCGTAGGAGATGGGGGCCAGGGCTACCACCTTGCCGGCAGCGCCCAGGGTGTCGCCAGTGCGAACATTGGCCAGCTTGCTCACCACGCCGATGTCGCCGCAGCAGATCTTGGTGGCGTCCAGATACTTCTTGCCCTTGGGCAGGAAGATGCGGCCCAGCTTTTCATTGCTGCCGGTGCGGGTATCGGTGAGGGTGAGGTCGGAGGTGACGTCGCCGGAGAACACCTTGAAGAAGGAGTTCTTGCCGTACTGATCGATGAGGGTCTTAAACACGAAGAGCATGGGCGCGCCATTCTGGTCCAGCGTCTGCTCGCCGCCCTCTGCAGTGGGCATGGGCTTGCCCTCCAGGGGGTTGGGCGCAAACTTCACCAGATTGTCCAACAGGTTCAGGGTGCCAAGGCCGGTCATGGCGCAGCCGCAGAACACGGGGAACAGGGAGCGGTTGTTGATGGCGGACCGGATGCCGGCGTTCAGCTCCTCCGGCGTGAAGGGCTCTTCCATGAAGAACTTCTCCATAAGCTCCTCACTGGTCTCTGCCACGGCCTCGTTGAGGGCGTGCTGATACAGCTCCAGATGATCGGCGGCGTCCCCGGGTAGGTCCATCTTGCTGCCGTCGGCCTTCATAGCCGTGCCGCTGACCACATCCACCAGGCCCAGCACCTTCTCCCCCGAGACGATGGGGAAGGTCAGGGGCACCACACCCTGGCCGTATGTATCATGGAGGGCGTCGTACACTTTGAAGAAGTCGGCATGATCCTCATCCAGCTTGGAGACATAGAACATGGCGGGAAGACCGGCGTCTGCCAGAGCGTCCCAGCCCTTTTCCGTACCCACGGCGATGCCGCCCTTGGCGGTGAGGCAGATGAGGCCTGCGTCTACCACCCGGAGGGACTGCGCCACTTCGCCGGAGAAGGCAAAGTAACCGGGGTTATCCAAAACGTTCAGCTTGCATTTATTATATTCCACCGGCAGCACGGAGGTAGAGATGGAGTAGCCGCGCTTGATTTCTTCCGGGTCGAAATCGCTGGTGGTATTTCCGTCCGTGCGCTTGCCCAGGCGGTCGATGGCCTTGGTCAGAAACAGCATGCTCTCGGCCAGTGCAGACTTTCCGTCGCCACCGTGGCCCAGCAGGCAGATATTACGAATGTCCTTAGCAGTGTACATAAGAAAATTACTCCTTTCATGGGGGCCTCCCCCATTCACTTTGCGCGCAGTGGATGGCACCACAACGATATCATTATACACGAAAGAAAATTCGATTTCAATGCCTTTTTTTGCAATTCTGCCCAATCCGGCAAAAAAGGCCACAAATTTTGCACCGCTTTTCCCCTCCAATTTGTGGAAACCAGGAACCGGCGGAAAAAAGCCGGGAAACCCCAAGGGTTTCCCGGTAAAAGTCATCTGTTCTTCATTGCCGCATATTTCCCCGGACTCTGTATTCAGACGAAAGAAACATGCCTTTTACGCAGAGCCAGATCCCCCATTGTCTCCATCCACCTGCCGGCCCTCCATGCAGGCCTGGAACTGGTCGCCGGACATGGTCTCGTGGGCCAGGAGGAACTCCACCACCTGGAAGAGCTTCTCCCGGTCGTCCTGGAGGATTTTCTCGCAGTGGGAATAGGCCCGGTCAATGATGGCCCGGACCTCCCCATCCAGAAGGCCTGCCACCTGCTCGGAGTAGGATTTGGTCCGCTCGTAGCTCCGGCCGATGAAGACCTCTTCATCGCTGCCATAGGCGATGGGGCCAAGCTTTTCGCTCATGCCATACTTCGCCACCATATCCCGGGCAACCTGGGTGATCTGCTGGATATCCTGGGCAGCGCCTGCAGAGATGTCCTGGCAGAACAGCGCCTCGGCAACCCGGCCCCCCAGGCCCGCTACAATGTCCTCATACATCTCATTGCGGGTCAGGTGGTTGGACTCCTGCTCCGGTAGGCTCACGGTCATGCCGTTGGAGCGGCCGCGGGGAATGATGGTGATCTGATGCACCGGATTGTGGTTGGGCAGATGGTAGATTGCCACCGCATGGCCGGCCTCATGAATGGCTGTAATCCGCAGGTCCCGCTGGAGCTGCTTCCGGCTTCTCTTCTGGGGACCGGCAATGATCTTCATCATCGCCTCCTCCAGATCTCCTGTGGTAATGGCAAACCGCTTCTCCCGGACGGTCAAAATGGCCGCCTCGTTCAGAAGGTTCTCCAGATCCGCCCCGGTAAAGCCGGCTGTGGTAAGGGCCACCGTTTTGAGATCCACGCCTGCGTCCAGCCGCTTATCTCTGGCATAGATTTTGAGAATCTCCTCTCTGCCCTGGGCGTCGGGCACGCCTACGTAGACCTGCCGGTCAAACCGGCCGGGCCGCAGGAGCGCAGGGTCCAGAATGTCCTGCCGGTTGGTCGCAGCCAGGACAATGACCCCTTCGTTTTTCTGGAAGCCGTCCATCTCCACCAGAAGCTGGTTCAGGGTCTGCTCCCGCTCATCGTGGCCGCCGCCCAGGCCTGCACCTCTCCGGCGGCCAACGGCGTCGATTTCATCAATGAACACAATGGTCGGCGCAATTTTCTTCGCCTGCTCAAACAGATCCCGGACCCGGCTGGCGCCCACGCCCACATACAGCTCCATAAAGTCGGAGCCGGAAATGGACAGGAAGCTCACGCCGGATTCCCCGGCCACCGCCCGGGCCAGAAGGGTCTTGCCCGTACCCGGAGGACCCACCAGAAGCACGCCCTTGGGTACCTTCGCCCCCATCTCTTTGAACCGGCTGGGATCCCGGAGGAAATCCACAATCTCCTGCAGCTCCGCCTTTTCCTCAGCGGCTCCGGCCACATCATCAAAGGTGACCGTCTTCCCGGCGGAACCCAGATTGGCCCTGGCCCTGGTGAAGTCGGATACGCCGTTGCTTCCGCCACTGGCGCTGGCCTTGGCGCTGACGAACACCCAGATGATGACCAGTGCCAGGCCTGCCAGGAAATAGGGGAATGCCCGCTCCAAAACATTGGACTTCGTATCCGGTTTAAAATCATAGCTGGTGATAATGCCCTTCTCGTCCTGCTGGCGGACCAATTCCGCCGTATCCTGGCGAAAGGCATTGGTATCATCCAAATAGGCAATCGCCTCATAGCGCCCATCCAGGGGCTCACGGAGCGTCATTTCCAGTTTGCCGTCCTTCACCGTAAAACTGCTGACATTCTCCTTCTGAAATTGCTCCAGCACCTGGGAATAGGGCAGGCCCTGGGGATTCCAGGCGCGGAAGATCCAGCTTCCCAGGAAAAACAACAGCACCAACAGAATGACGATGGGGACTATGCTGCGGGTTCGTTTCTCGTTCAATGGGATTGTCTCCTTTAATTATTTCATATATGCTTCCGGCTTTAACACGCCAATATAGGGCAGATTCCGGTAGCGCTCGTCAAAATCCAGGCCATAGCCCACCACAAACAGGTTGGGGACGGTAAAGCCTATATAGTCCGCCTGAATTTCCGCCTTCCGGCGGTCCGGCTTATCCAGGAGGGTACAAATTTTCAGGGAGGCAGGGTGCTTGGTCATCAGATAGTCCACCGTATGGCGCAGGGTGAGGCCCGTATCCAGAATGTCCTCCAGAATCACCACATGCCGGTCTTCAATGTCGGCGGAAAGATCCTTTTTCACCTGGATCTTACCAGAGGACTCGGTGCCCCCTCCGTAGGAGGACACAGCCATAAAGTCGATCTGGCAGTCAATGGGAATGGCACGGATCATGTCGGCAAAGAACACCACGACTCCCTTCAGAATTCCCACAAAAATTGGGTTCTTCTCGCGGTAGTCCGCCGTCAGCTGCTGACCCAACTCTTGGATGCGGGCCCGGATCTGGTCCTCGGACAGAAGAATGCGTTCTATGGCACGGTACATAGCAAATGACCTCTTTTTCTAAGTAGATTTGATCAGGCGGATTTCCAGGGCTGGCCCGTGGGCAGAGGCGGCAAACTCTGGATTGACGCCAATCCCCCCTACCCCCAGAATCCGGTCACCGGCGGCAATGACTGGTAACGCGTCCCGAAGCCGCGCCGGAATCTTCCGGTCCATCATCAGACGGCGCAGACTCCGGCGTCCCCCGGGAAGCCGCACGGTATCCCCGGCGCGCCGGGCGCGGAGCACCAACGAAGACGACATGGTTGCAATTGTATCACAGGCAACGACAAATGTGAACGCCGGATCTTCCACTTTTTTTCCTTCGGGCCAAAACGTGCACCGGATTTCCCATCCGGCAGCCACCGTCACCCCGGGCACGGCCAGCGCCGTCTCCTCTGGTACGGAAACCGGGTGCAGTGGCAGCAGCCTGTCGTACTGCCGCCCCAGACGGAGCCCGCCGGGGAAGGCCCCCCAGGCCGAGGGCCGCCGGGAGCGAGCCAGATCCTCCGCCTGGCGCAGATGGATCGCCTCCGGCTCCGCCAGGCCACACTTGCGGAGAAATCCGTTCAGAACCCGCCGCCGCAACGCAGGGGGCAACGCCAGTAAACCGGGGCAATCCAGCCCCTCACCGTCCCAAAGCTCCGCCAGGGCCTGCTCCGCCTCCTGGGTAAGAACAGACTCATCCAGACGCAGCGCCAGGGCAGTCTCACTGCAGTTTTGAACAAACCGGGGATTTTCCTGGCGCAAAAGCGGTATGACTTGGCTGCGGACCCGGTTGCGGAGAAAATCCGGCTGGCTGTTGGAGCTGTCTTCCACATGGGGTAGGCTCCAGAGCTTCAGAAATTCCTCCACCTCCTGCCGGGTGGTCCCCAGCATGGGCCGGATCACCCGGCCCCGGACGGGGGCGATTCCCCCCAGGCCCCGAAGCCCTGCACCCCGGATCAGGTGCAGCAGCACCGTCTCGGCGTTGTCGTCTGCGGTGTGAGCCGTGGCAATCTTCGCCTCCGGTTCCAGAGACTCCAGGAAGGCATACCGGGCCCGCCTCGCCGCATCCTCCAGCCCCCGGCCGTCTGCCTGGACCTGGGTCCTGCCCACGGCCAGAGGAATCTGATATCCGGCGCAAAAGCGCCGGACAAAGTCCTCATCCCGGTCGGACTCTGCGCCCCGAAGGCCATGGTTCAAATGGGCGGCGGAAAGGTGCAGCCCCATCTGCTCCCGCAGAAGATACAGGCACCACAGCAGAGCCATCGAGTCCGCCCCACCGGAAACCGCGCAAATCACCCGGTCCCCCGGCTCCAGCAGCCGATGCTCCCGGCAAAAAGATAACACTTGTGTTTGAAACGTCATAGGCATCTGTCAGCAAAGGGCATTGCAGGCAATCTGCAATACCCCAGCGTATGTTCCGGCAGCGTCATTCCGCATGCTTCCACTCCCGGTCGGTAAAGGTCGTGTACTGAGGGAGCCACTGGAGCTTCACCGTGCCGGTCTCGCCGTGGCGGTTTTTGGAAACAATGCATTCTGCCACATTTTTTTCTTCCGAATTCTCGTTGTAATAGTCATCCCGGTACAGGAACAAAACCTCATCCGCGTCCTGCTCAATGGCGCCGGATTCCCGGAGGTCGGAGAGGATGGGGCGCTTGTCCTGGCGGCTCTCATTGGCACGGGAGAGCTGGCTCAGGCAAATCACCGGCACATTCAACTCCTTGGCCATAATTTTGAGGGCACGGGAAATTTCCGAAACCACCGTCACCCGGTTCTCCCCGCCCTTTCCGTAGCCGGAGCCGGTCATGAGCTGGAGGTAATCGATCAGCACCAGGCCCAAATTGTCCAGCCGGCGGCACTTGGCGTTCATTTCCGCCACGGTGATGGAAGGATTGTCATCCACCCGGATATCCGTCTGGCTGAGGGCGGCAGACGCCATTGCCAGCTTGGTCCATTCCTCATCCGTGAGCTTACCCGTAGCCAGTTTCTGGCTGTCCACAAAGCTCTCTCCGGCCAGAAGACGCATGGCCAGCTGCTCCCGGGACATCTCCAGGGAGAAAAAAGCCACGGTCTGGCGGTACTTCTTGGCCACGTTCAGGGCGATGTTCAGGGCAAACGACGTCTTACCCATCGCCGGGCGGGCGGCAATCAGGAGCAGGTCCGACCGGTTGAGACCGTTGATCTTCCGGTCCAGATCCACAAGGCCTGTGGAAAGGCCCGGAATGTCACTGTCGGACTGGGCCAATTCCGTGAGGCGGTCGAACACCTTGTGCAGCACCAAGCTGATGGGCTCCAGGCTCTCTCCCCGCTCGCCCTTACGCAGGGCGTAAATCTTCTTTTCAGCCGATTCCAGAATCTCCGCCGGTGTGCCCACGCCCTCGTAGACCGTCTCCGAAATCTCCGACGCCGCCGTGGCTAGGCCCCGGAGCAGGGCCTTGTCCCGCACGATGGAGGCATACCGGACGGCGTTGGCGGAGGTGGGCGTGATCTCCATGAGCTGCTTGATATACTCCGTGGAGGCATCCTGCCACACCCCCCGCTCCTGCATCTTGTCCAGGACCGTCACCGGGTCGATGACCTGGGAGAAATTGAACATGGCGTAGATGGTCTCGTAAATCTCCCGGTTTTGCTGGAGGTAAAAATCCTCCGGCTTCAGGAGGCCAATCACATCGGCCACACACCGGCTGTCGATGAGCATGGCGCCCAACACCGACTGCTCTGCCTCCAGGGAGTGGGGCGCTTGGCGACCCAACAATTCCTCCTCCCCTGCCATGACCTTCGCCTCCTTTCAGGGACCCTTTGGGTTAGCTTCTCTCTTGAATCTGCACCGTCAGCTGCGCGGTGATCTCATAGCCCAGCTTGCAGCGGACGGTATAGGTGCCCACATTTTTAATGGGATCGTCCATAACAATCTTCCGCTTGTCCAGGGTGATGCCCTGAGCCTGAAGGGCATCGGCAATCTCCTGGCTGGTAACCGAGCCGAACAGCCGCCCGGCCCCGCCGCCCTTGGCATAGACCGTGAGGGTCATGGCTTTCATCCGCTTGGCCAGCTCCATAGCCTCCGCCCGCTCCCGGGCCTGGCGCTCTTGGGTGGCCTTGTCGTTCATACGCATGGTATTGACTGCATCGGGCGTGGCCTCCATGGCAATCTTCCGGGGCAGCATATAGTTCCGGGCGTAGCCGTCGGAAACCTCCAGCATCTGCCCCTTTTTCCCCTTTCCCCGAACATCCTGTAACAAAATCACTTTCATAATCTGAAACTCCTTTCTGAAAGCCCGCTTCCCGCAGGGCCAAAGCGTATCTGGTTATTTGCAGCGCAAGATCGCTGCACCCGCCCCTTTGGGGCAGGGTTCTTCAGGTCTCGTAATATTGATTGATAGAAGCCACCAGCCGATCCAACGCAGTTTTCACATCACAGTCTGGAAGCTGGGCCCCGGCCGTGGCGGCATTGCCCCCGCCGCCCAGGGGCTCCAAAATTACCTGCACATTGGCCTCTCCGATGGAACGGGCGGAGATAATCACCTGTCCCTCACACGGATAGAGGACAAACGAAGTGAGGATCCCCTGAATCCCCAGCAGCTCATCGGCCGCCTGGGCGGCAATGGTGCGGCTGGTGCTGGCATTCAGGGCGGCAATGGCAATCTGCTCGCGATAGAGCCGGGCTGCCTTGATGATCTGATACCGGGCCAGAGTAGCCTGGAAATCACTCTGGAGGAGCTTTTTCACCTCCACCGTATCCGCCCCCAGACGGCGCAGGAAGGCGGCGGCTTCAAAGGTGCGCTCTCCGGTGCGGACATTGAAATTCTTCGTATCCAGCACAATGCCGGCCAGCAACGCCCGGGCCTCCACCGGCAGCACATCCGAGCTCTCCACGGCGTATTGCAGCAGCTCCGTCACCAGCTCCGAAGCGGAGGAGGCATAGGGCTCATGGAGATTCACCACCACCGGATTGATATAATCTGCGGCGCGGCGGTGATGATCCACCACACAGACCTTAGAAATGGCGTCTAACAGCGGCTTGCACTCCACCTGATCTGGCCGATTGGTGTCCACCACCACCAGCAGGCTCTTGGGGTCCGCCTGAAGCAGGGCATCCTGGCCGGAGATGAACACCTCTTCATATTCCGGCACGGCGTTCAGCTGTTCCAAAATCTTCCCAGCCGCATTTTTCTCCAGATCCAGAACAATCTGGGCCTTCTTCCCCTTCTTCCGGCACAGGCAGCAAATGCCGGCTGCGGCGCCCACAGCGTCCAGATCCGCATTCTTGTGGCCCATCACAAAGATCTGGCTGCACTGAGCGATGAGCTCCGACAGGGAATTGGCCGTCACCCGGGAGCGAACTTTGGAACGGTGATCCGTCTCCTTGGTGCGGCCGCCGTAGAAGGAGAAATTGTACCGGTCCTTGATCACCGCCTGGTCGCCGCCCCGGGACAGGGCCATCTCAATGCTGAGGGCAGCAAAGTTGTAACTCTCTTCAAAGCAGGCTCCGTCCCGCCCGATTCCCAGGGAAATGGTGGCAGCAATGCCTGTGGGGCTGACCACCTGGCGGATCTCCTCCAGGAGGTGGAACTTGTTTTCAATGGACACCTTCAGATCCCTTACCTCGAACACGAAGAGGAAGCGGTTTCGCTCCAGCCGCCGGAGCATACCGTGATAGTCCTCGGTGCAGCGGGTGATCACCTCGTTGAGCTCTGCGTTCAGGGTGGAGATGGCGCCCTCCGTCAGGTTCTTGGTGAGCTCGTCATAATTGTCCACCAGGATAATGGCCACCACAGGCCGGGAGCGGATGTACTCGTCCCGCACCTGGTACAGCTCCGTTAGGTCTGCCAGATATACCGTACCCAGCAGGGCGCCGCCGGGATCCCCAGCATGGAAGGTGGTGCCATAAACCCGATAGCGCCGCCCCTTCACGCTGAGATCGTATGGGCACTCGGACTTGCCCGTCGCCAGCCAATCGGTTGTGAAGGTCGGAAGCACCGTCGTAATCTTCTGCTCAAACAGGCTTTGCTTCATCCCAGTCGCCTGGCTGAAATGGCGGTTGGACCAGACAATCTCCCCGTCCACCAGACGGATGAGGGCCATAGGCAGCGGCATCTCCCCCTTGGAGGCCGTCTCCAAGGTGTCTGTAGCCGATTGAATGTAGGCCGCCAGCTCCTTACTGCGGTGTTTTTTTCGCAGGCGGTAAAACAGAAACAGCAATCCCGACGCGCCAGCCTCCACGGCAGCTAGCACCGGCTGGTTCATTAAAAAGGAGGCTGCGGCAAACACCAGCAGCACCACAAAATACAGCCCCACGGTTGGGTCGACCAATCGCCCAAGCTTCTTATTCACAAGGCTCCCTCCTCCGCCCGCCGTGTCTGTCCCCTGACGGCAAAAATTTATGATATTATACCAAATCCCACCTTTATAATCAAGCAATATCTGACTTCCTTCCGAAAACTTTGTAGGATTTACAATGATGTGTGACGCGAGGCGGGGAGCTATGGAAATGTGGAAA
>UQXI01000036.1 GCA_900544975.1 uncultured Eubacteriales bacterium | reverse complement strand
AAATCTGTCCTCTTTTCTTACCAAAAGTCTGTAACACATCATTGACAAACCTACAAAGTATGGGAGTTTTACCCGATTAGACGGTTTGCAATCAAAATAACCTGAGTGAATCCCCCATGCCGGGTGCCAGATTTTCTGATACGTTTCGATTTGACCGTGTGTGAGGATCTGTATGTCCGCCTGTAGTGAGCACTGCGAATTTGCCGGAGGCGGATGAAGAGGGGATGGATTCCCCCGTGGGCGGACACATGGGTCCGCCCGTGGTGGGCATTCCGAATTCCCTGAAAATGGGCGGGAAACGCACAGTGTTTCTGCTGGACGGACCGATGGGCCCGCGCTTACGGTGTAGGGCGAGTTGGGTGCAATGCAAAAAAGATGGCATCCCGTATATGTTACAGAATGCCATCCTGCCCAACGGAAGATTCCGTCGGGGTTTTTCATGATATTGTTTCGATCTGTGGGCATTACCGAATGGACCGGGCGTATTCGGTGGGGGTAATGCCGAACTTTTCCTTAAACTGCCGGGAGAAGTGATGCACGGTGGAGTACTGGAGGACCTGGGCGATTTCTGTGAAGTTCATTTTGCCTTCCCGGATCATCAGTTTGCTCTCCTGGAGCTTGGCCCGACGGATGTACTCGCCAGGGGAGATTTGCAGGTTTTTATGGAACAGGGCTGTGAGGTACGAGGGACTGACGCCCACCTCCCGGGCGACCATGGGCACGCTGAGCTTGATCCGAACATTTTGCCCAATGTACCGCTGGGCGTGGCCGACGACTTCGTTTTCGTTGTTGATGGCATTGGCTGTGCGCAGAGGCGGGCGGGAAGAGCCCTCGGCCTCCCGCAAAATGGTCAGCAGCAGCTGGCTCAGGAGGCTGATCAGCATATCTGCCGTATATCCGTCCTCCTGGTCCCGTTCCCGCAGCATCTGCTGCAGCAGGAGCACCGCTTTCTGGGGGGTGCGGAACTTCCGGTTCAGGAGGCGCTCCAGGCTGTCGCCCTCCAGGTCAAAGGTAATGGTGATATAGCTGGGGGCGCAGTCGGGGTCGGCATACTGCATGTGCCACTGGTTGGGGCCGTAAATGGCCATATCCCCCTGGGCCAGCACCAGATCCTGGCCGCCGGCGACGCTGTGGATGCTGCCCTTGTCCACATAGGTCAGCTCCAGCATGGAGTGCTCCTCTCCCCGGAAGAAGAAGCCCCGCTCTTTCTCGTGGTAGAAGAAGGTATACACCCGCTCCACCTGAAGCCGCCGGGACAGAGCCAGCTCCCGGACCGAGACCGCCAGTGGCTCTGCCTTGGGCCAATTGCAGTGGGCGGTCATGCGAACGGAGCAGCTTTCCTGGTAGGGCGCAATGGCAAACCGCACGCCCGGGAAGATGCGCACGGGCTTGTCCAGGTAGAAATACTGAAATTCCTCCTGCTCCTTGGCCACAGCCAGGATGCTCATACCGGACTGATAATCCAGGTACACCGATTCTTTCGGGCAATATTGATAGGTCTCCTGGGCGGTGACAGACAGAATCCGCTCCTCCCAATGGGCGCCCTTGGGCATGGCCGCGCCGTCGGAGCGCTCAGCCAGAAGATTGCCGTAGGGTGCAAAAGACAATACATTTAAATTCTGAACCATGGCACAGCTCCTCTCTGCGTACGGTTACCGTTCGTAGGTGAATTCCCAGTTGTAAATGCTGACCGTGTCCCCGTCTGCAATTCCCAGCGCCTCCAGGCGGTCGAACAGGCCGCATTTACGCAGCTGGCGGTCAAAATAGTTCCGGGATTCGTAGTCATCGAAGCGAATGTCTCCCAGAAGCCGCTCCATCCAGGCGCCGGAAACCACCCAAGTGTCCCCGTAGTGGTCAATCTCCAGCTCCTGGGGATCTCCGGCCTGAGCCAGGGGCTTCACATACTCCGGCTCGTAGACCGTAATGGGGGGCAATTCCAGAAGCTTGGCGGCCACCACTTGCATCAGATGACGGGCGCCCATGGTGGTTGCAGCGGAGATTTCATAAAATTCACAGCCCATGGCCGCCACATGGTCCCGCAGCCGCTGCAGGTTGTCGGAGTCCGGCTCCAGCAGATCGCATTTGTTGGCTGCTACAATCATAGGCCGGTTGGACAAGTCCACAGAATACTCGTGGAGCTCCGCGCAAATCTTGTCGAAGTCCTCCACCGGATCCCGGCCCTCGCTGCCGGAGACGTCCACCACATGGATCAGCAGACGGCAGCGGTCAATATGGCGGAGAAAATCGTGGCCCAGACCGGCGCCCTCAGCCGCGCCCTCAATGATGCCCGGGATATCCGCCATGACGAAGGAGACGCCTTCGTCCACATAGATGACGCCCAGGTTGGGGAATAAGGTGGTGAAGTGATAGTTGGCGATTTTCGGCCGGGCGTTGGAGGTGACCGAGAGCAGGGTGGATTTTCCCACATTGGGGAAGCCCACAAGGCCCACGTCAGCCAGTAACTTCAGCTCCAGAATCACATCCCGGCATTCGCCAGGCAGGCCCGCCTTGGCAAATCGGGGTAATTGCCGGGTGGGCGTTGCGAAGTGCTTGTTGCCCCAGCCGCCGCGTCCGCCCCGGGCCAGAATGTAGTCTTCGTTGCCGGACATATCCACTATGATCTGGTCGGTCTCAGCGTCCCGGACCACGGTCCCCCGGGGGACCTGGATGATCAGGTTCTCTCCCCGCTTGCCGGTGCAGCGGGAGCCCTGGCCATCGCCGCCTGGGGCTGCCGCATACTTCCGCTTATACCGGAAGTCCATCAGGGTGGTGAGATTGTCATTGACCCGGAGCACGACACTGCCGCCGTGGCCGCCGTCGCCGCCGTCGGGGCCGCCCGCCGCCACATATTTCTCCCGGTGAAACGCCACGGCGCCGTCGCCGCCCTTTCCGGCGGATACGGTGATTCTGACTTTATCTACAAACATAAAAGTGCCTCCTTTTGCCCTTGCGCCCGCCCCACGGGGAGGCTGCCGTCCTGTTTGCGCAGTCCACAAGGTCCATGGATTCTGCAAGCAGGACGCCTGAAGAAAAAAGGGCCGTTGCAGGTAGTATGCAACAGCCCTTTGTCCGTTATTACTGCTCCGCGTACACGCAGCACTGCTTCCGATCCTTGCCCTTCCGCTCGAAACGGACGGTGCCGTCAATGAGAGCGAACAGTGTGTCATCGCTGCCGATGCCCACATTGGTGCCGGGATGGATGTGGGTGCCTCTCTGCCGGACCAGGATGTTGCCAGCCAGAACGAACTGACCGTCGGCCCGCTTCACGCCCAGCCGCTTGGACTCGGAATCACGGCCGTTCTTGGTGGAACCGCCGCCTTTTTTGTGGGCGAAGAACTGAATGCCAATTTTCAGCATATTTACACCTCCAAAACATCGAGATAATCTGGGTATTCCTCCCGCAGACCAATGAGATAGACCATGAGGCCGCTGAGGGCAGCCTGGACGGACTCTTCCTCATCGCAAACGGCGGGAAGGGTCAGGGTGATGGAGGCTTCCGCCTCGTTTACCCGGACCTTGGCCCGAGCGCCGCACACGTCATTGACGGTGCACTCGGTGAGGCTGACGGCGGCGGAGACGGCGGCACATACAATGTCCGTCCCGGCCTGGCCGTAGCCGCTGTGCCCGGAGCAGCAGAATCCGGTGATTCTGTCGTCCTGGGTGAAAAATTCAATCTTTGTCATGGCTTACAGGGCAATCTTGGTGATTTCCACCTTGGTGTACGGCTGGCGGTGGCCCCGGATGGACTTGGAGTCCTTCTTGGGGCGATACTTGAAGACCACGATCTTCTTGCCCTTGCCGTTCTTGACGACCTTGCCCTCTACGGTGGCGCCGGCGATCATGGGCTTACCGAACTTGGAGTTCTCCCCGTCCACCACAGCCAGAACCTGGTCAAAGGTCACGGTGTTCTCAGCCTCCACACCCAGCTTCTCGACGTAGATGACGTCGCCCTCCGCCACGGTGTACTGCTTACCACCGGTTACAATCACTGCTTTCACGATTTTGCACCTACTTTCCTTGTAGTCTCGCTCTGGGGGCGCGGGCCCGTTTGGGCGCACCAGCTTAAAGCCCCTTCAATGCGGCTTGTCTATTTTAGCATCTCAAAACAGGGATGTCAAGGGAATTCTCCGGATTTTCACCGGTTTTGCATGGGAAACATTCCTTTCCCAGCTGCAGCGGCACGCCGTTGCGGCAGGATTTTCGTGGGGATCCGGTTTTCTGCGCCAGGCCGGTTGCAGGTTTCATCTCCCTCTGGCATTTTGCCCCAATCTGTGCTATGATACAGCCGAAATGCCTGGGAATGGGCAGGATAAGGGGGAAGAACGTTGGAACCAAGGGAATTGCTAAAGCGGTATTTCGGCCACAGTACCTTCCGGCCCGGCCAGCAGACGCTGATCGACGGGCTGCTCGTCGGCCGGGATGTGCTGGGCGTCATGCCCACCGGGGCAGGAAAGTCCATGTGCTATCAGATTCCGGCCCTGGCCATGGAGGGGATGACCCTGGTGATTTCTCCCCTCATTTCCCTGATGGCCGATCAGGTGGCGGCCCTCAATCAGGCGGGGGTTCCGGCGGCGTACTTAAACTCGGCGCTGGACCTGGAGGCGTATCAAGAGGTACTCCATGGAATCCGGCAGGGGATGTACCGGCTTTTATACGTGGCGCCGGAGCGGCTGACGGCGCCGGCGTTCCTGGCCGCCCTTGGCAGGGTGTCGGTGTCTCTGGTGGCAGTGGATGAGGCCCACTGCGTGTCCCAGTGGGGCCAGGATTTCCGGCCCAGCTATCTGAAGATTCCGGAGTTTCTGGAGCAGCTGCCGGTGAGACCGGTGATGGGAGCCTTCACCGCGACTGCCACGGCACAGGTGAAGGAGGACATCGTTCAAATGCTGGGTCTCCGGGATCCGGAGGTGGTGACCACCGGTTTTGACCGGCCCAACCTGTACTTTGGGGTGGTCCGGCCCCGGGATAAGGACGCCTGGCTTCTGAGATTTGTGCAGGAGCGGGGGGAAAAAAGCGGCATTGTCTATTGCGCCACCCGGAAAAATGTGGAGTCGGTGTGTCAGATGCTGCAGGACCAGGGCTTGGCAGTCACCCGCTACCATGCAGGCCTGGGGGACCAGGAGCGGCAGGACAACCAGGAGGATTTTGTCTATGACCGCTGCCGCATTATGGTGGCCACCAACGCCTTTGGCATGGGAATCGACAAATCCAACGTGGGGTATGTGGTACACTATAACATGCCAAAAAACCTGGAGAGCTATTACCAAGAGGCCGGCCGGGCAGGCCGGGATGGCGAGCCGGCGGACTGTGTGCTCCTCTATGGGCCCAAGGATGTGCAGACGGCCAAGTTCCTCATTTTAAACGGCAATGAAAATGAAGAGCAGCCACCGGAGGAGCGCGCCCGGCTCCAGAGCCGGGACTTGGAACGGCTGGACCAGATGGTGGGCTACTGCAAAACCACGTCCTGCCTCCGGCGGTACCTGTTGGATTATTTTGGAGAGCACCTGGCAGAGCCATGCGGCCATTGCAGCAGCTGCCAGGGGAACTTTGTAGAGCGAGACATCACAGTGGAAGCCCAGAAGATCCTCTCCGGCGTGGCCCGGGTGGAACGGATGTATCCCTATGGCCTGGGTGTCAATCAGGTGATTCATATGCTCCGGGGCAGCCGGAATCAGCGGGTGTTGGGGCTGAAGCTGGATACCCTGCCCACCTACGGCATCCTGCGGGAGGTGCCGCGGGAGCAGGTGCAGATCTATGTGGACTGTCTGGTGGAGCGGGGGTATTTGGTGGTCACCAAGACGGAATTCCCTGTGGTACATCTGACGGCGCAGGCCCGGCGGGTACTCTTTGAAGGGGAGCGGGTGCTGGCGTCACTGGCTGTCCCCACCCGGGAGGCGCCCGCACTGCCACAGACGGAAGCTGCCGAGCCGGTGGGCCCTCTGATGGGCGAGCTGAAGGCTCTGCGCACCCGGTTGGCCCAGGCGGAGGGCGTGCCCGCCTACATCATTTTCTCCAATGCCACCTTGGCGGGTATGGCGGCAAAATTGCCCACCACCATGGAGGACCTGTTGGAGGTCTCCGGCGTGGGCGCAGTCAAGGCGGCCCGCTATGGCGAGGCATTCCTGGATGTCATCCGGGAGTATTTGGAAATCTAACCCAGCAAGGATGGAAACGCCCATGGCACAGCGAACCAAACAGCGCATACAAGAGACCTTCGTTACCATGCTGGACCAGGAGTCTTGGGACAAGATTACGGTCAAGGACCTGGTGGACCGGTGTGGAATGAACCGCAATACCTTTTACTACTACTATCAGGATCTGTATGCCCTTCTGGAGGAGCTGCTCCAGGAGGAGGCGGAGCGGATCATTGAGGCCCATTACGCCGTTGCCCTCTGGCAGGAGGGATTTCTGGATGCCATTGCCTTTGTACTGGAGCATCGACGGGCGGCATATCATGTGTTTCACTCCAACGCCAGGGCCTATGTGGTCCGATACTTCCTGCGCCTGGGAGATTTCATTTTGACGGATGTGGTGCGGGAGATGTCGACCGGCTTGCCAGTGCAGCCGGAGGATCAGCGGATTTTGGTGGACTTTTACAAGCACGCCCTGGTGGGGGTGGCCTCCGATTGGCTGGAACAGGGAATGAAAGAGGACCTGTCCGCCGTCATTCGCCGCATTGGTGTTCTGCTGGAGGGCAACATCCGCAGGGCACTGGAAAACGGCGTCACAAACGATATGCAGTCCGCGACGACGTGTCAAATGTGAACAGTATAGCTGCAGCACCTCCAGGTCCGCGCCCAAACACCAAATGGGAGCCCAGCGCAGCGGGTCGCATTTGGAGAGGAGGAGCGACGAAATGAGTGAGAGATGACTTTTTGAAAAAAAGTCATCGCAAACGATATGCAGTCCGCGACGACGTGACCGCTGTTCACACTTTTGTTGTGCTTGGATTTGGGACAGTTTTGGGAACTGTCCCAAATTTGGGCACTTTTGTTTTGTGCCTGTTTTTTGGACGCGGCGGGTTTGCTATGCTATGGGGGCAAACCGAGATCCAGAAAGGATGATTCTATGAGAAAGTTTGGAAACGCAGTGGTGAAGCATCGGGTGCTGATCTTGGTGCTTGCCCTGCTGCTCCTGATTCCCTCGGTTCTGGGGATGGCTGCCACCCGCATCAACTATGACATGCTGGACTATCTGCCCGGGGACATGGAGACGGTGCAGGGACAGAACATTCTCCTGGAGGACTTTGGCAAGGGTGCCTTTTCCTTTGTCATTGTGGAGGGAATGCCGGACCGGGACGTGGCGGCGCTGCGGGAGCAAATTGCCCAGGTAGACCACGTGGAGTCGGTCCTGTGGTATGACAGCATCCTGGACCTGTCTGTCCCCAAGGAAATGCTGCCGGATGAGATTTACAGCATCTTTAACGCCGGGGACGCCACCATGATGGCGGTATTTTTTGATACCGCCACTTCAGCCGATGAGACCATGGAGGCTGTGACCCAGATTCGGGAGCTGGCGGGGAAACAGTGTTTTGTCTCCGGCCTCTCCGCCATGGTGACGGACTTGCGGGACCTCAGCGAGCGGGAGGAGGCCACCTATGTGGCCCTGGCTGTGGCCTGCGCCTGTCTGGTGATGGTGCTGCTCCTGGACTCCTGGCTGGCGCCCTTTGTGTTTCTGGCTTCCATGGGAATGACCATTCTCATGAACCTGGGAAGCAACTACTTCCTGGGGGAGATTTCCTACATCACCAAGGCCCTGGCGGCGGTGTTGCAGCTGGCCGTTACCATGGACTACTCCATTTTCCTGTGGCACAGTTATTGTGAGCAGCTGACGACCCAGGAAGACCATCAGACGGCCATGGCCGAGGCCGTTGCCCGGACCATTACCTCTGTGACCGGCAGCTCCATCACCACCATTGCCGGGTTTGTGGCCCTGTGCTTCATGAGCTATACCATGGGCCGGGATCTGGGCATTGTCATGGCCAAGGGCGTGGTGCTGGGAGTTCTGGGCAGTGTGACCATCCTGCCAGCGCTCATTCTCCTGCTGGACCGTCCGCTGCAAAAGACCCGGCACCGGGCGCTGCTGCCCAATCTGCACCGGCTGTCCCAGGGCATCGTGAAGCACAGTTGGGTGTTTCTGGTGATTTTTGCTCTGCTGGTGGTTCCTGCCACCGTGGGCTACAACCGGACGCCGGTGTTTTATGATTTTACCAAAATTCTGTCCAGCGAGGGCATGGACCCGGCAGATATGCCCTACTTGGAGGCCAATGAAAAGCTGACAGAGCAGTTTGGTGTGGCCTCCACCCACATGATCTTGGCAGACACCCACCTGGAGCCCAAGCAGGCAAAGGAGATGCTCCAGGAGATCGGGGCGCTGGACGGGGTGGAACAGGCCCTGGGATTGGACTCCCTGGTGGGCAGTACCATCCCCCAAGAGCTGCTGCCCCAGGAGGTGACGGAAATCCTGAAGGGAGACCGGTACCAGCTGATGCTGGTCAATTCCTCCTACCAGGTCTCCACAGAGGAGTGCAACCGGCAGATTGACGCCATCCACGCCATTCTGAAGCGGTATGATCCCAGCGCCATGCTCATCGGCGAGGCGCCCTGCACCAAGGATCTCATAGAGGTAACGGATCACGACTTCTCTGTGGTGAGCGCCATTTCCATCGTTGCCATCTTTGTGATCATCGCCCTGGTGCTGAAGAGCTTCTCCCTGCCGGTGATTCTGGTGGCGGTGATTGAGTTTGCTGTGTTTGTGAATCTGGGGATTCCTTATTATACAGGAAACGCCCTGTGTTTCATCACCCCCATTTGCATCAGCACCATTCAGTTGGGCGCCACAGTGGACTATGCCATTTTGATGACCACCCGGTACAAAGGGGAGCGGGCTGCCGGACGGAGCAAGCAAGAGGCGGTGACCATTGCCCTGGAGACGTCCCTCCCCTCGATCCTGGTCAGCGCCCTGGGATTTTTTGCCGCCACCTTCGGTGTAGGGCTGTATTCTAATGTAAGCCTCATCAGCTCGATGTGCAATCTCATGGCCCGGGGGGCGCTGGTCAGTATGTTGGCTGTGGCCCTGGTGCTTCCGGCTCTGCTGTTGCGGCTGGACAAAGTCATCTGCGCGACGAGCGCAGGCTTTCGACTGAGAAAGGAGAGTTCTGTATGAAATGGAAAAGAACGTTGGCCCTGTTCCTGACTGTGGTCTGGACCGTGGTGGCCTGTGCGGGGGCGTTTGCCGCCCCTGCGGAAGGCCTGGAGACGAAGGAAGAGACGGTCTATGTGATTGCCGATGCCAATGGGACCCCCTCCTCCATTCTGGTGAGCACTTGGTTACAAAACCCCAGGGGAGCCGGGACGCTCGCAGACCGTAGCCAGCTGTCAGATCTGGAGGTGCTGAAGGGCGACGCCACCTATTCCCTGGACAAAGACGGCGCGCTTTTATGGCAGGCCGACGGGCAGGACGTGTATTACCGGGGCAGCGCCCAGGAGCCGCTTCCGGTGGAGCTGACCCTGTCTTATTTCCTGGATGGCACGCCCATTTCTGCCCAGGACCTGGCGGGCAAGGCGGGCCGGGTGACCATCCAGTTTACCTATGAAAATACCACAAGACGGACGGTGACCATCGGAGACCGGACGGAGGAGCTGCCCATTCCCTTCCTGGTGCTGAGCGGTCTTATGCTGGACGGCAAGGATTTTTCCAATGTAGCGGCAGAGGGCGGTCAGGTGATCAGCGATGGAGATCGTTTCTTTGTGGCTGGATTTGCCGTCCCGGGGCTGCGGGAAGACCTGGGAGAAGCCGGAAAAGAGCTGGAGCTGCCGGAGACAGTGACGGTGACGGCAGACACCACGAACTTTCACCTGGACACCACCCTCACCCTGGTGGTGACGGATCTGTTCCGGGAGCTGGACCTGGGGAAGCTGGATTCTCTGGAGGAACTGACGGATTCTTTACAAGAGCTGGATGAGGGAGCGCAACAGCTACTGGAAGGGTCCGGCGCCCTCTATGAGGGATTGGAGACGCTCCTGGATTCCACAGGGACCCTCCAGTCCGGCACTCAGGCGCTGTATGGCGGTTCGGCGACCTTGTATGCGGGGCTGCGGGAGCTACAGGGCAGTTGTCCAGCCCTGGTCCAGGGGATGGACCAGCTGGCCGGGGGCGCCGGGGCACTTCGGCAGGGATTGGATACGCTGTCTGATGGTGCGGGAGATCTCCAATCTGGCATTGGCCAGGTGGATGCAGGGGCGGCCGCGCTCCAGGCTGGGCTGGCGGAGCTCCAGGAGAAGACCGGGAGCCTCACCAGTGGCATGGACCAACTGCAGCAGGGAGCAGAGCATCTGCACAGCGGCATGGAACAACTCCAGGAACAATCCGGTCAACTTCAAAACGGTGTGAATCAACTGAACCAGGGGGCCGCCCAGGTGCATACCGGTGCGGCGGAGCTCTCCCAGGGGGCGGCATCGCTGGAAGGCGGCGCAGCTACCCTGGAGGGGGCGCTGGAGACCTTGACCCAGGGGGCCGGGGAACTGACGAGCGCCTATCCCCAGGTGACCCAGGGCGCGTCGGGTCTGCTGGAAGGGGCGCAGGCCCTGGAATCCGGTGCGGCCCAGCTTCAGGCGGGGATGGAATCTGCGGCTTCCGGGCTGACTTCCAGCGTGGCCGCCGGAGAACAGGCGCTCCAGGGTCTCTATGACCTGAAAAGCAGCCTGGAGGCAGCCGGGCAGGATGGATCTGTCTGCGACCCGTTGATTTCCGCGCTGGAGGCAAGCTTGGCAGGTCAGAGGGCAGTCACCGAGAGTTTGACTGCTGGCGGGGCGCTCAATCAGGGCGCTGCTGGGCTGTCCAGCGGCGCGACTGACCTGGCCGGGGGCGCGGAAGGCTTGCTCCAGGGGCTTCAGGGGCTGTCCGGCGGTACGGAGCGTCTGTATGGCGGCCTGCAAGAGGCCTATACCGGAAGCCAAAGCCTCCACCAGGGCAGCCAGTCCCTGTCCGCCGCCTCGGGCCAGCTGGCCCAGGGAGCGGCCCAGGTTTCCGGCGGAGTAGGCGCCCTGTGTGAAAACAGCGGTGCGCTGGTAGAGGGCGTGGGTCAGCTGACCCAAGGTTCCCAGCAGGTTGCTGGAGGAGTGAACGCGCTGGCCGGCGCCGCGCCGGCGCTTACGGACGGCGTTTCACAGCTGACCGGAGGCGCCAGGGCGCTGTGGAGTGGAACTCAGCAGCTGAAAAGCGGCGCGGCTTCCCTCACAGACGGGACGGACCGGCTGCTCCGGGGAGCGGATGATCTGTCCCAGGGGCTGGGGCTGCTCCAGTCCAATTCCGGTGCGCTGCTGGGCGGTGTGGACCAGCTGACAGCGGGCGCGTGGGCGCTGCACAGCGGCCTCGGTACGTTAGACAGCGGTGTGGTGGCGCTGTCTGATGGTGTGTTGCAGCTTCGGGATGGAGGCAAGGAACTGCGAGACGGCATGGATACCTTCTATGAGGAGGGAATTGCCAAACTGACCCAGACCCTCCAAGAGAAGCTTCCCCTTCTCCTGGACCGCTTCCACGCCATTTCCGGCCTCTCCTATGACACCTATGGGGGGCTGGCCGAGGATATGGACGGGACTGTGAAATTCATTTATAAGACCGGTGCGGTAAACGCCGGCTGAGGGCAAAAAAAATCAGGGCGTATTGTGGAGCGCTGCCTCCACAATACGCCCTTTTTCTCTCTACAAAATTGGGATCTTGTGCTATAATGTTCAAAAAGAAACAGAGAGAAAGGAAGTGGAAGAAATGCTGACCTGGGATAAGACCTCGTTCCGGCTCCACGGGAAGGAATTTCACATTTACTCCGGCGCCATGCACTATTTCCGGATTCCACCCCAATATTGGGAAGACCGGCTGCAAAAGCTGAAGGCGGCAGGCTTCAACACGGTGGAGACCTACGTCTGCTGGAACCTCCACGAGCCGCAAAAAGGGCAGTTCGATTTTTCCGGCCGCCTGGATTTGGTCCGGTTTTTGGAGACGGCCAGGAAGGTGGGGCTGTATGCGCTGGTGCGCCCAGGCCCTTACATCTGCGCGGAGTGGGACTTCGGCGGTCTGCCGGCCTGGCTGCTGCGGGACAAGGGGCTGCGCCTGCGGTGCAGCGATCCCCGGTTTTTGGACCATGTGGCAGATTACTTCCGGGTGTTGCTGCCAAAGCTTCTGCCGTTGCAATCCAGCCGGGGTGGGAATCTCCTGGCGGTGCAGGTGGAGAATGAGTATGGCAGCTATGGCAACGACAAGACATATCTGCGCTGGCTCCGGGACCTGATCCGGTCCTGCGGTGTAGAAGTGCCCCTTTTTACCTCCGATGGACCTGCCCCCAGCATGCTGAGCGGCGGCACGGTGGAGGGGGTGCTTCCCACGGTCAACTTTGGCAGCGGCGCAGACAAGGCCTTTCAGGCGCTGAAGCAGGTGTCCGGCGGGGGGCCAAAGATGTGCACAGAGTTCTGGTGCGGCTGGTTTGACCACTGGGGCGAGAAGCACCACACCCGGGACAGCGAAGAGATGCTCCGGGAGCTGTCGCTCCTTCTGGAGCAGGACGCCAGCTTCAGCCTGTACATGTTCCACGGCGGTACCAACTTCGGGTTTACCGCCGGCGCCAATCAGCACATCCGCTATAATCCCACGGTGACCAGCTATGATTATGACGCGCCGCTCAATGAATACGGGGACTATACCCCGAAGTACTTTGCCATTCGGGAGCTTCTGTGCCGGCATCAGGGCATTCCCCTGCCGCCGCTGCCCCCCCGGCCCCAGCTGCAGGAGCTGGGTGAGGTGACCCTGGTGGAGCGGGCAGAGCTGCGGGAGAACCTGGAGGTCCTGGGTACTGTCCACCGGAGTCCCCTGCCGGAGTCCATGGAGCATTACGGCCAGAATTTCGGCCTCATAGATTACCGGACCTGCCTGCCGGGGGACTATGAGGGAGGGACCCTGACGCTGGAAGGCTTGGGAGACCGGGCATATGTGTACCGGGACGGGGCGCTTTTGGGCATCCTGGACCAGGGCAAGCCCCGGGGTCTGCTGGAGCAGCTCCGCCCCAGAAATGCCCTTCCCTTCCCGCCCAGTCCCGTCGGGACCCAGGTGGAGATCCTGGTGGAGGCCATGGGTCGTGTGAATTACGGCAGCCATTTGGAAAATCGCAAGGGCCTGACCGGTGTGCGCCTGGGCGGGCAATCCCTCATGGACTTTACGGTGACTTCCCTTCTGCTGGAGAATTTGGAGGGGGTCCGATACTGTGAGGAGGCCAGCCGGTATCCCCTGGCACTTCGGGGGTACTTTGATGCGGATTCCCAGAAGGACTGTTTTGTGGCCCTGGACGGCTTCACCAAGGGGATGGTGTACATCAACGGCTTTCACCTGGGCCGCTATTGGAGCTGTGGCCCCCAGAGGACGCTCTATTTGCCAGGCGTGCTCCTACATACGGACCGGCGCAACGAAGTGGTGGTGCTGGAGCTGGAGGACTGCGCCCAGCCTGTGGTGCGGCTCACAGATACCCATTGCCTGGGCTAGGCGTGTATTTCTCTGAAGGACAGGCGTTTTCACAAGATGGGTTTGCGTTTGTCAAATTTGCTAAACTTGGCCAGAGCCTTTTACGCTTTTTTGCAACAGATATCCAGACATTTTTTACCGTGAAATGTCGAAGAACCCGTAACGACAAGAGAAAATGGTACAAAAGGGGGGCTGATTTTCCGAAAAAGTATCCTTTCTGTATTATAAAACGACGTTTCAATACTTCCCGCCGGAACTGGGAGAAGCTATAATATTTCGTGAAAAGGGAATCGTTTTTTGTGCAAAACGACAAGGCGAAAAGCGATAATATCAAAAGGAAGGAATGAAAGAAGAGCATGCGAGACACACGAGCAATCCCGCAAAAGCAACCTGCGGCCCCTCAAAAGCGGAAGCGCAGTCGCTGGACCAGGGACGACACGGAACTGTCCATTCTGGCCCTGCCAACCACAGTGTGGTATGTGCTATTCTGCTACCTGCCCATGTTTGGTCTGGTTCTTGCGTTTAAGAACTACAAGATTTCGGCAGGGAAAAGCTTTGTGTACAGCTTGTTCCACAGCGACTGGGCTGGTTTGGAGAACTTCTCCTTTTTCCTGAAGTCCAACCAGTTTAGCATGATTTTGCGGAATACCCTGCTGTACAACATTGTCTTCATCATCCTCGGCATCGTTCTCCCGGTTGCCCTCGCCATCATGATCAACAATATCTACAGCAAACGGAAGTCTAAGACTTACCAGACCATGATGTTCCTGCCCCATTTCATGTCCTGGGTTGTCGTCAGCTACTTCGTGTATGCGTTCCTCAGCCCGGAGCGGGGCCTCATGAACTCCATCCTGCAGTGGATGGGCAAGGATCCTGTGCGTTGGTATTCCGAGGCAAAGTACTGGCCATACATCCTGGTCTTCATGCAGGTCTGGAAGACCTTGGGTTATAACATGGTGGTCTATCTGGCCAGCATCACCGGCATTGACACCAGCCTGTACGAGGCTGCGGTGCTGGATGGCGCCTCCAAGATGCAACAGGCCCGGTACATTACACTGCCTTCGCTGAAGCCCATCATTATTATGATGTTCATCCTCAGTGTCGGCCGTATCTTCTCCTCCGACTTTGGCCTGTTCTACCAGGTGACCCGTGGCGTGCCCGGATCCCTGACCAAGGTTGCCACAACTTTTGATGTCTACATCTTCAATGCCCTGCAGACCGGCGTACCCCTGGGCCGGACGGCTGCGGCCTCCTTCTTCCAGGCTGTGGTTGGCTGTATCACGATTTTAGTTGCGAACTGGATTGTTCGCCGGGTGGATCGTGAAAGCGCCCTGATTTGACGGGAGGTGGGAATATGAGTAAAGCTACAAATGACAATGCCATGAATAAGCTGAACCGCATTAAGCCAGGCACCAATGCCCTGTTTAATTTGCTGTTCATAATTTTGGGCTTGACGTGTGTGATCCCAATCCTCTATGTCTTCATGATTTCCATCTCCTCCGAGGCATCCATTACCAAATACGGTTATCAGTTCATTCCCCATGAATTTTCCGGCTCTGCGTATCGGTTCCTGTGGGAGGAACGGGGGACCATTTTGAAGGCCCTCTTGGTTTCTGTGGAAGTGACGGTTCTCGGTACGGTCCTGGGCGTTGCCCTCACTACGCTGATGGGCTATGTCCTGTCCCGCCCCGGCTATAAGCTCAATGGCTTCCTGACGATTGTCGTGTTTATTCCCATGATCTTCAGTGGCGGCATGGTGGCCAACTATGTGGTGGTGGGCCAGGTGCTGAGCTTGTCCAACACCTTGTGGGCGCTGATCCTGCCCCTGTGCGTCTCTTCTTTTAACGTTACCATTTCCCGGACCTTCTTCCGCACTACCATTCCGGATTCCATCATTGAGTCTGCCAAGATTGATGGCGCTACCCAGATGACGGTGTTTGCCAAGATTGTCCTGCCCATTTCCAAGCCGGTTCTGGCTACCATCGGCCTGTTCCTGGCCTTTGGCTACTGGAACGACTGGTTCCAGTCCTCTCTGTTCATTACAGACAGCAATCTGCTGTCCCTGCAGGCCCTGTTGAACTCCATGCAGAAGAACATTGAGTACATAGCGCAGCACCCCGAGGCTGGTATGAGCCTTGCCGATTACAAGCGGACCATGCCTTCAGAAGGCATCCGGATGGCCATTGCCGTTGTAGTTGCCGTCCCCATTGCCTGCGTCTACCCCTTCTTCCAGAAGTATTTCATTTCTGGTCTGACGGTGGGCGCCGTCAAGGGCTAATTACATTTGTATTCGCGGAGACAGCCGCCATATGCGCCTGACTCTGGAATAAATATCACCCCAACACAGGAGGTAAAAAAATGAAAAAGATTCTCGCACTGCTGTTGGCGGTTGTGATGATTGCGTCCCTCTTCGTAGGTTGCAACACCTCGACCACCAGCCCCACCAACCCCAGCGAACCCAGCAATGAAACCCCCACCGATCAGGCAGAGACTCCCACCGATGAGACCCCCGCTCCCACCGAGAACAACGGCGACGTCGTGACCGTGAAGTGGGTCGCTGTTGGCAACGGCATGCCCGCCAACTACGATGCTTGGAAGGCCAACCTGGACAAGTATCTGGAAGAGAAGATCGGCGTGCACCTGGAGATGGAAATTGTGAGCTGGTCTGACTGGGATAACAGAAGAAACGTGATGGTCAACGCCAACGATGACTATGACATCATGTTCACCAACCTGAACACCTATCAGAACGACATTCGCATCGGCGCTTTCCTGGACATCACCGACATGGTGCAATCCGCTGCTCCCTCCCTGTACAGCACTCTGCCCACCGAGCTGTGGGACGGCGTCCGCGTTGGCGGCCAGATCTATGGCGTTCCCACCTGGAAAGACAGCTCTGTGACCCAGTACTTTGTCTGGGACAAGGCGGTTGCTGAGCAGTATGTTCCCAACTACGCTGACCTGAAAGAGCTGGCTGACCTGACCGACGGCCTGACTGCGATCAAGGATGCGACCAACACCGCTCCGTTTATCCTGAATATGCAGGGTCTGGACGCCATTTTCGGCGCCAAGTTCGACGGCCTGACTGCCGGCCTGCCCACTCTGGGTGTTCGTTACGACGACAACAGCCGCAAGGTTGTCTGCACTGTGGAACAGGAAGACATCATGAACGAGCTGAAGACCCTCCGCTCTTGGTACGAGGCTGGCATCATCAATGCCGACGCCGCTACTCTGGGTGAGAACCCCAAGTACCGTCCCTGCTACGTGGCTCAGGGTTGGTCCCTGGCTGCCGATACCACCTGGGGCCCCAACATGGGCGTAGAGGCTGTTGCTGTGCAGTGGGGTCCCACTGTGATGTCCAGCGACACCATCCAGGGTTCCATCAACTGCATCTCCTCCAGCAGCAAGAACCCCGAGAAGGCTCTGCAGCTGTTGGAGCTGGTCAACACCGACTCCTATGTCCGTGACGCTCTGCAGTACGGCCTGGAAGGCGATGACTTCGAGTACACCGCCGACGGCAAGCTGCACAGACTGAAGACTGACTGGTCCATGGCCGGTTACACCCAGGGCAGCTACTTCGTCCGTACTCAGCTGGACACCGAAGTGGAGAGCCAGGAAGCCGAGATCAAGGCTCTGAACGAGTCTGCCGTCAAGTCCCCTGTTCTGGGCTTTGCCTTCGATACCAGCAACGTGGCTGACAAGCTGACCGCTTGCATCGAGGTCTACAACCGTTACAAGGCTGAACTGCTGACCGGTACGCTGGATCCCGAAGAGCAGGTCTCTGCCATGATGGAAGAGATGCGGGCTGCTGGCTTTGATGACATCGTGGCCGAGGCTCAGTCTCAGATCGACGCTTACTTCGCTGGCTAATTTGGAAGGTTTGACCAGACCGATTCCATTGGCTAAAAATTAATTTGGATGGGGCTGTTGCTGGCCATTTGTGGTTTGCAGCAGCCCCATTTTTCAAAATTCGGTGACCAAAGGTCATAAATGAAAAAAAGTTTGGCATTTTCTATCATCCCCTTGACAAGGAAAACGGAATGTGGGAAAATGCTACCGCCATAAAGGCGGACCTTTGGCCCGTGTATGGGAACCGGAGTTCTCGGCTATCCTGAACCCGTGTGGCAGGACGCTGCAGGCGAGAGATCCGGCCCCTGTATAGGGGTGTTGACATTCGAAATGGAAACTTGTATCTCAAGAATATGAGGAGCAATTATGAGCAAAATTATTGGTAGTGAACTGAAAAATATCCCCTGGGAAGAGAAGCCTGAGGGATATTCCCTTCCCGTGTGGCGTTTCAGCGGCAATCCCATCATTGGCCGCCATGCAACAAAGCGCTCCAACAGCGTGTTCAACAGTGCTGTGGTTCCCTTTGGCGATGGCTTTGCCGGCATCTTCCGTTGTGACAGCCGCTCTGTCAGTATGGACCTGTTTGTGGGCTTCAGCCAGGACGGCATTTCCTGGAAGATCCAGGACGAGCCCATTTCTTTTGAGGGAGATCCCGTGGTGACCGTCCGGGAGTACCGGTACGATCCCCGGGTATGCTATATGGATGGGAAATACTACATCACCTGGTGCAACGGCTACCACGGCCCCACCATTGGTGTCGGCTGGACAGAGGATTTCAAGACCTTCCATCAGTTGGAAAACGCCTTTTTGCCCTATAACCGAAACGGCGTCCTCTTCCCCCGGAAGGTGAATGGACTCTATCTGATGCTCAGCCGTCCCAGTGATACGGGCCATACCCCCTTTGGCGATATTTTTATCAGCCAGAGCCCAGATATGAAGTATTGGGGCTGCCATCGCCATGTGATGAGCACCGTCAAGGGGGACGAGTCTGCGTGGCAGTCCACGAAGATTGGCGCCGGTCCCATTCCCATTGAAACCGATGAAGGCTGGCTTCTCATTTACCACGGCGTGATTACCACCTGCCAGGGCTATGTGTACCGTATGGGCGCTGCCCTGTTGGACAAGGAGGAGCCTTGGAAGGTGCTTTATCGCTCCAAGGATTATATTCTAGCTCCCTATGAGATCTACGAGTGTGTGGGGGATGTACCCAATGTGACCTTCCCCTGCGCGACCCTCACCGATGCCGCCACCGGCCGCATTGCCATTTACTACGGCTGCGCCGACACCGTGACAGGCCTGGCCTTTACCACGGTGGATACGCTGCTGAATTACGTCAAGGAAAATAGCCTGTAAGCTCCGATCGGAGCGGCCAGCCGCCTGAGCAGAAATTTTCTCCTAGGAGGATTGCAATGTACTTTATTGACAAACGAATTCAGGTGATTTGTGACCAGCTGAAGGCGCTGCGCGTGCGGGACAGCCGGGAGCTGCCCAACTGGCAGTATAAGCCAGGTCTCTTCTTCCGCCCCGAAGAGGCGGAGCGCAGTGAAAGTCCCTGGCAGGATTTCGACTGCAAGCGTATGCACTGGTATTCTGTCTACGATGGCAGCGACCAGTTTGAAGGAAAATTTGAGGGCTACCAGGGAGACTTCAAGGGGATCCAGGGCGCGCACTATTGGTTCCGGGGGAACGTCACCATTCCCGAGGAAATGGCGGGAAAGTCCGTGTGGATGAAAATCCGCACCCAGATTGAAGAGTGGGACGACGGTAAGAATCCCCAGTTCCTGGTCTTTGTCAATGGCAAGGTGACCCAGGGCGCCGATATGAACCATCGGGACATTCAGCTCTTTTCCCAGGCCCCGGCGGGCGAGACCCTGACGGTGGACATTCAGGCCTATACCGGCACGCTGCACCGGGAGTTCCACTTCCTGGTGGACCTGTATGTATTGGATGAATCCATCAATCGCCTTTATTACGACCTGCAGGTGCCCCTGTGGGCCTTCAGCCGGATGGATTCGGACAGCAAAACCCGGCTGGATATCCAGACGGTGCTGAATGACGCCATCAATCTGCTGGATATGCGGACTCCCTGTTCCCCGGCGTTTTATGCGTCTGTGGAGAAGGCCCAGGCCTATTTAGAGGAGAATCTGTATCAAAAGATGGGCGGCCATGCCGACGTGATTGCGACCTGCATCGGCCACACCCACATTGACGTGGCCTGGTGGTGGACCGTTGCCCAGACCAGGGAGAAGGTGGTCCGCTCTTTTGCCACCGTCCTGAAGTTTATGGACGAGTACCCTGAGTATAAGTTCATGTCCAGCCAGCCGGTGCTGTATTACTTCCTGAAGCAGCGCTATCCGGAGCTCTATGCCCAGATTCAGCAGCGGGTGAAAGAGGGCCGCTGGGAGACGGAAGGCGGCATGTGGCTGGAAGCGGACTGCAACCTGACCTCCGGCGAGTCTTTGGTCCGTCAGTTTGTCTATGGCAAGCGGTTCTTCCGGGAGGAATTCGGCCAGGACAACCGGATCCTGTGGCTGCCCGACGTGTTTGGCTACTCCGGCGCCCTGCCCCAGATCATGAAGAAGAGCGGCGTGGACTATTTTATGACCACCAAGCTGGCCTGGAACCAGATCAACAAGATTCCCAACGACACCTTCCTCTGGCGGGGCATTGACGGCTCCCAGGTGCTGACCCACCTGATCACCACCCTGGGCATCGGCCAGGACCCTAAGGAGAACTTCTTCACCACGTATAACGGAATCCTTCATCCCGACGCCCTCATGGGCGGCTGGGAGCGCTACCAAAATAAGGAAATCAACAACGACATCCTGGTTTGCTATGGCTACGGCGATGGCGGCGGCGGCCCCACCCGGCAGATGCTGGAGACTGCCCGGCGCATGGAGCGCGGAGTCCAGGGGATCCCCACCGTCCGGCAGGCCAGCGCCCGCACCTATTTTGAGGAGCTGGAGGCCCGGGTGAAGGACAATCCCCACCTGGAGGTCTGGGAAGGCGAATTCTACTTTGAGTACCACCGGGGTACGTATACCTCGATGGCCCGGAACAAGCGGGGCAACCGGAAGAGCGAGCTCCTGATGATGGATCTGGAACTGCTGGGGTTGCTGGCAGAGGGCAAAGTGCCCTACCCAGCAGAGGATTTGCAGCACTTCTGGCGTGACACCATCCTGCTGAACCAGTTCCACGACATCCTGCCAGGCAGCTCCATCGCCGAGGTGTATGAAGTCACCAAGCAGGAATATGAAGACCTGGCGGCTAGTGCCGGGAAGCTCCTGGAGGAGCGGCTGACCCTCCTGGCCGGGGAAGGAACCGGCGTCACTGTATTCAATACCCTGGGCTTCGTCCGCAATGGCCTGGTGAATCTGGGGGATGTGACGGCGACGGCCCTGCAGGATGAGACCGGCAAATGCTATCCGGTGCAGCACACAGCCCATGGAGCCGTGGCGTATCTGGAGAATCTGCCAGCCAAGGGCTACAAGACCTTTGCCTTGGCGGAGCTTCCCGCGGCAAGCCCCTTCGTCCGGAAGGACACATATCATCTGGAGACCCCCTACTATGCCATTGCCCTGGATGAAAACGGCCATATGGTCTCCATTTTCGATAAGGAACAGGATCGGGAGTTGGTCCAGCCCGGCAAAGCCGCCAATCAGCTCCGGCTGTATGAGGATAAGCCCATCTACTTTGACAACTGGGACATCGACATGTATTACGTGGAGAAGTCCTGGCCGGTGGATGAGCTGGTGAGCCTGCGCTGGAGTGAGGACGGCCCGGTGTGTACCACCCTGGAGCTGGAGTACCGCTGCAACCAGAGCACCATCTGGCAGCGCGTCCACTTCTATGCCAATTCCCGCCGGATTGACTTTGAAACCAAGGCGGACTGGAAGGAACATCAGCACCTGCTGAAGGCGGAGTTCCCGGTGGACATTCACTCCGACGAGGCCACCTTCGAGGTCCAGTTTGGCAACGTGACCCGGAAAGTCCACACCAACACCTCCTGGGACAAGGCCCGCTTCGAGAGCTGCGCCCAGAAGTGGATGGATTTCTCCGAGGGCCATTATGGCGTCAGCCTCCTCAACGACTGCAAGTACGGCCATTCGGTGCGGGAGGGCGTTATCGGCCTGACCCTCATCAAGTGCGGCGTGGAGCCCAACCCCAATGCCGATGTGGAGATGCACACCTTCACCTATGCCCTGTACCCCCATGCCGGCACCTGGAAAGAGGCCCGGACGGTGGAAGAGAGCTATCAGCTGAATCTGCCCGCCTATGCCGTGCAGGGCGGCCGGCCCGGCCAGACCTTCTCCTATGCCGCTGTGGAGCCCAGAAATGTGGTCTTGGAGACGGTCAAGCAGGCGGAAGACGGCGATGGCGTGGTACTGCGGATGTACGAGTGCGAGAATGCCCGGACCAAGACGGTGGTGCGCCTGCCGGAGGGCGCCCGAAAGGCATATCTCACCAACCTGCTGGAGGAAGTCCAGGAGGAGCTGCCCATTGTGGACGGCAAGGTCACGTTTATCACCAAGCCGTTTGAGATCCAGACACTGCTGGTGAAGTAACCTTCTCATTGCTTGAAAAGGGCCTGTTGCAAAACGGCCAGGCCAAGACTTGCCCCTACAGCATCCTGCATGGAGCCTTCGCATCCTGCGCAAGATCCTGTAGGGAACGGTCTTGACCGTTCCGCTTTGCAACAAGCCCTTTTTCGGTATATGATGGCGATTTTTGGTCAATGTGTTGTTTGCAACTTACATCTATTCTGCCAAAAAATGTGGCAGAGGATATTCAGAGACACAGGGAGGAATGTACTGTGCTACCATATCAAGACCAACGGCTTACCCCCAGGCAGCGGGCGCTGGATCTGCTTTCCCGTATGACCCTCCGGGAGAAGGTGGGCCAGCTGACCCAGCGGCTTTACGGCTTTCATGCTTACCAGCGCCGGGGCCAGGAGATTGTGCTGCAGGAGGAATTCCAGCAGGAGGTGAAGCGGTATAGCGGCCTGGGGACGCTGTATGGCCTGTACCGGGCGGACCCCTGGTCGGGGAAGGATTTTGCCACCGGCCTGGATGGCGTCCTGGCTCCCAAGGCCCGGAATCAGGTCCAGCGCTATGTGCTGGAGCATTCCCGCCTGGGCATTCCGGTCCTGATGAGCACCGAGTGCCCCCACGGACACCAGGCGCTGGATGGCTATTTGCTGCCGGTGAATTTGGCGGCGGGGGCCACCTTCTCCCCCGCCCTGCTGGAGGCGGCAGCCGGAGTGGCTGGGGAGCAGCTGCGGCAGATGGGGGTGGACCTGGCCCTGGTGTCTGTGCTGGACGTCCTCCGGGATCCCCGCTGGGGCCGCAGTGAGGAGTGCTTTGGGGAGGACCCGGTACTGGCCGCCCGCATGGCCCAGGCGGCCGTGCGGGGGATCCAAAGCCGGGGCGTGGACGTGGTGGCCAAGCACCTGTGCGCCCAGGGAGAGACCACCGGCGGCGTCAACGCCAGCGCCGCTAGGATCGGCCCCCGGGAGCTGCGGGAGATCCACCTGCCCCCGGTCCGGGCCTGTGTGGAGGCCGGTGTAGCCGGTTTCATGGCGGCCTACAACGAAATTGACGGGGTCTATTGCCATGCCAACCGGTGGCTGCTCACGGAGCTACTCCGGGAGGAGTATGGGTTCCAGGGCATTGTCATGTCTGACGGCGTGGCCATTGACCAGCTGGACGCCATGACAGGGGACCGGACGGTGTCCGGTGCGGTGGCGTTGGAGGCCGGTGTGGATATGGGCCTCTGGGACACGGGCTTTGCCCGTCTGGAGGAAGCGGTGGAACGGGGTCTGGTGTCTACAGCCCGTCTGGAGGAAGCGGTACTCCGGATTCTGGAGATGAAGTTCCGCCGGGGGCTCTTTGAGGAGCCGTTTGTAGCGGAAAACGAACTGTGGCAGGGCTATACGCCGGACCGGTATCCCCAGGTCCGGGAGCTGGCCCGGGAGAGCATGGTGCTGCTGAAAAATGAGGGGAATCTTCTGCCCCTGGACGGGACCAAGCCGCTGCGCCTGCTGGTGACGGGGCCCAACGCCGACGAGATTTACAGCCAACTGGGGGACTACACCCCCCCGGTCCGGCCGGCATCTGGCGTGACGGTGCGCCGGGGACTGGAGCAGTGGGCGGCAGGGACGCCGGTCCAGGTCTCCTATGCCCCTGGCTGTCCGGCCTTTGCCACTGACCCGGAGATGATCGGGGAAGCTGTGGCGGCAGCCCGGGAGGCGGACGTGATTGTAGCAGTGCTGGGCGGCACCTCCAGCCGCTTTGGCGGCGGGGAATTCCACGACAACGGCGCCCTCAAGGCCCAGGATGTTGCCACCATGGACTGCGGAGAGAACGTGGACACCAGCCGCCTGGAACTGCCGGGAGATCAGCTGGCCCTCCTGACCCAGCTGAAAGCCACAGGAAAGCCGGTGGTGACCGTCCTCGTCCAGGGTCGGCCCTATGCCATGGAGGCGGTTGCAGCCCATTCTGACGCCGTGTTCTGCTGCTTCTACCCCGGCCTCACCGGCGGAGAAGCTCTGGCCCAGCTTCTCTTTGGAGAGGCCGCCCCGGCCGGCCGCCTGCCGGTGTCCCTGCCGGATCATGTGGGGCAGCTGCCGGTGTATTACAACTACAAAGACTCCTACCGGGGCATGGACTATTACGACGCCAGGGAGCGCCCCCGGTATAGCTTCGGCAGCGGCCTGACCTATACCACCTTCGCCTACCGCCTTCTGGAGGCCCCAGTGGACGCAAAAGCGGAGAATGTGGAAGCGCTATCTCTACGCATAGCTGTGACAAACACCGGCCACCGGGCCGCTAGCGCGGTCCCACAGCTGTACCTCCACCGGACCCAGGGGGTTGTCACCTCCCGCATTCGCGCCTTATGTGATTTCCAAAAGCTCCTCCTGGCTCCGGGGGAAACCCGGACCGTTTCTCTCACCATCTCCCGGGAGGCCCTGTCCCAGTGGGACAGTCAAATGCGGCAGCAGGTGCTCCCCGGCAAAATCCAGTGGTTCCTGGGGGACTGTGGAGAGACCTATCTCTCGGGTGAATTCACCTTGGCCTGAGAACCTTCCCATGTTGTTGTAACATCCCGGCTGACCGAAGAGGTGAGCCGGGATTTGATTTACAATAGATAGCTAATAGAATCTGCAGGGAGATATATGAATAAAAGCTGACCAACATTTGGCTATTTTGAAGCAGAAAGGCGAAATAAATTGAAAATAAGAAGAAAAGGAGGGTTGACAGCATGCAAGAGATATGTTACCATAATAAAAAGCGGAGGAAGTGCAGTGAGAAGTCCCTGCGTACATAGGACGGATACATCGTTTCTCCTTCCGCAGTTATTAGAATGGAGAAATACACAAGAGTAGAAACCGGCGGTCAGATCAGAGGAAGACTGCTACGTCGACTGCAGGGAGGGCAATGAGATGTGGATCCATTCGCGGACTAAAGCACGCAAGGTTTCCTGGCTCTGTCGCGGATTAGAGACAGAAGCCAGGAAATAGGATAAGGGCAGTATATGCATCAATATAATAGTTTGAGGGGATGAAACCTTTGCGTGAGAATACCCGAGCGGAGAAGTGTCGGCTGATCGTTTTTGGAATCTTAGTGGCGGCTCTTATTTTACAGGGATTACCACTTGGTTTGGTAACATACACGGAATTCGCTTTAGGAGAAGCCACAAGCAGGATTGTGAACACGTATTCGTATTTTAATATACAGGAAAACGCCCACTATTTTTACATACCGTTGCTTACCTCGGTTGCTACCCTCGTGGCAGCAGCGCGAATCCTATTGAGCCTTTTGAAAAAAGAGAAGCCCCAAAAGCATCGGCTAGATGTTGTGTGTCTCTTGATTTCAGTTGTTTGTGCCGTGGCGACTTTTTCCATGTCACAGAGGGTGGTCTCTGGTGTGATAGCGGGTCTACTCATTTTGGCAGTTGTTGCCTATACAATACGCGGCAAAATTAAGAGATAGATTGTATATTTTATTAGAGGATTAAATTATGAAAAAATTCATTCTAATTTTTACTGCTACATGCTTATCGCTTACAATAAATGCAAGTGCAGCACGTGGATTTAACGAGATGACTAGTGAAGATGTGAAAGTGCGTGCGCTTATGGAGCAGGTAGACATTTCGAAGGAAATAGAGCATGCCTTGACAGGTGTGATTGATGAGAGCGTTACCGACGAGGTGCTTGGAAGGATTGATGTGGGCTGTAGTGACGTGGACTCCAATGTTGTATACACTGTAAAATATTTGGGAAGTGTCGGCAGAGATGCGAACTCTGAAGGTGCGGTATATACACTGACAGCTGCTTCAACCAAAAACACCACGGGGACTGCCTCTGAAGACAATGTCGATTGTTGGATTACTATGACATGGATTGATAACTTTGGTACATCAAATCAGATCGTAAGCGTTTCTGGTGGATGGACTCCTAATGGGAGGACATTGTCAGACCGTCAAGTATTTTTTGGGGTAGTAAATATCAAGGGAGGTTTTTTGGATGGAAAGATGGTGGATAAGTATCCGGGTGCAAATTCATACAATTATAGTGCGCCAAGCAATTTAGTCGGGTTGTCTCTGCGTGCGTATTCGTGGGTAAGGTCTGGGGGATACGATTTGAGTATTTATTGCGGAGTTTGGCCAACTATCTTTGATTAGGATAGCAGGGGTGTGAAATTTCGAGGTGTTAGTGAATGCAGAAGTGAAAAGTTCAGATTGACTGGGGGATTGCTATGATAATACCTTGAGTGGAATTCAAGACGTCACCCTAAACATTCCCCGGGAGGCCCTGTCCCAGTGTGACAGCCAAATGCGGCAGCAGGTGCTCCCCGGCAAAATCCAGTGGTTCCTGGGGGACTGTG
>UQXI01000035.1 GCA_900544975.1 uncultured Eubacteriales bacterium | reverse complement strand
GATCACCCGTTGCCTGATGAACCACGCGGGCTTGATCCGGGTGCCGGTACATACAGCGGAGCGGATGCGGGCCATTTTGGCTGCCCGTTCGGCGTATGTCCAGGCAAATGGCCGGGAGCCGGATCTGAACCAGCTGGCCGAAGCGGTGAATTTGCCGCCGGAGAAGGTGGCAAAGCTCTTGAGTCTGGTTCCGGAGATCTCTTCCCTGGACGCACCGGCAGGAGATGGAGACGGAACGGTGGGTCAGCTCCTGCCAGACCAGGCGTCTGGGGAGCCCCAGGAGATCCTGGTGCAGGCTCAGCTGCTCCAGGCCATTATGGAGCTGATGGCCCAGCTGACGGATCGGCAGCAGCAGATTTTGCGGATGCACTATGGGCTGGACGATGGGGTGTGTCACTCCCTGGAGGACATCGCCGGGCATTTGGGGATCTCCAAGGAGCGGGTCCGGCAGGTGGAGAAGCAGGCATTTGAAAAGATGAAAGCCCTGGGAGCCAGCATGGGACTGGAAGAATACCTGGAAGGATAAGGCACGGAACAGAGGAGGAAGCGATGGAAATGGACTTGGAATTGGAATGGCAGGACGCCGGCTGGGAGCGGATGATCTGGAGACTCCCCCGGGGAAGCGTCATACCGGCGCAGCGGTTTTTTGCCATGCTGGGCCCCGTGGATGAGGAGGGCGCAAGGGAGGCAGCCCAGATGCTGACGGATCGGGAGGTGGGACTGGATGTATCCGGCCTGCCTCGCGGCGGATATCAGGGTGCGGCGGCAGAGCGGCTGGCCCGGGAGTCGGAGCTGGCGCGCCGGGGCGGGCTCCCCGGGGCGCTGGATCCGGGAGATCCCCTGCGGCTGCACTGGCAGGATCTGGAGGCGCTGCCCCGGCTGGATGGCCAGGCGGCCCAGGCGCTGGCCGGCAAAGGCGCGGGGGCCAACCGGTTCACGGAGGGCCTGCTGTGGTTGGTGCTGCAGGAGGCGCTGGATTTTGTGGGACAGGGCGTGCTGCTCCTGGATCTAATGCAGGAGGGGGCCATGGGCCTGCTCCAGGCCATGGAACATCCGGGGGCGGATCCCATAGAACGGGGCAGGTGGCATGTGCGGCAGGCGATGGCCCAGACGGTGGCGTTGCAGTACCTGTCCACCGGGGAAGCACAGCGGCTGGTGGCGGCCATGCGGGCCTATCAGCAGGCGGACCGGCGGCTCCTGGAGCGGCTGGGACGGAACCCAGGGCCGGAGGAGCTGGCCCAGGAGATGGGAAAGCCGGTGACGGAGGTTCTGGCGCTGGGGAACATGGTTCGCGATGCCATGGCTGCGCCGAAGGCGGGTGAGGAACCCGCCCAGGCAGAGGATCCGGTGGAGGACACGGCTTATTTCCAGCTCCGGACCCGGGTGGAAGAGCTGCTGTCCGGTCTGGAAGAAGTGGAGCGGGAAATTTTGAAGCGGCGCTTCGGCCTGGATGGACGGAAGGCCATGAGCCTGGAGGAGACGGCCCGGGACATGGGGTTGGATCCGGAAGAGGCGGCGGCGCGGGAGCGCGAAGCCATGTGTGCCCTACGAAACGGGAAGGGTTGATGGTTTACACTGGGGGGCGGAACGGTTTGGACCGTTCCGCCTATTTCCACGCCATTGTAGAACAAAATTTCGAAAATGGTCTTGACAAGGAAAAAGAGATGTGGTATAGTCTTGCTATGAAAACGAACATATGTTTTCTAGGGAGGTGGAAGCGGTGAAATTTGAAATGAAGCAGGGGGAGTTGGTTCGACGGATCGAGGCGTATAAAACGGCTTTGGCAGCGGGAGAGTTTGCACGTGCTTCCTGGCCTCATCTGGCGGCTTGGCTGGACACCACAGAGGAGGCCTTGAGCCAGGTTCTGCGGGATGGGCCGGACACGCCCCGGGGCAGGCTGCTGCGCAAAACCGCCACCTGGCTTCGGGGGCAGATTCTCTCCAGTGAGGGTTGGAGCGGACCGAACAGCAGCAAGGGGGTGTTTCTCCTCCGACAGGATGTGGGCGATGGGATCCGCTACTCCGACCGGCCAGAGCCTGACACGGGGCCGGTGGAAATCAAGGTGACCTTTGGAGCCGGAGATGAGCGGGGGGAGGAGGCGTTTCGCTAGAGAGGCGGTTTGAAAGGCGCTGACCTGCAGCGGTACGCAGATCCTGCGCGTTCCTCAGAATTACGCGGATCAGGGGGTGGTTGTGGAGTAGAGATGAGAGGGGGTGTTTTCTTTTTCTTATGAAATCGAACAAAAGAGCGAGTTTGAGGAGGTGAAAGGTGGAGAAAACGGTGGAAATTGACCTGGGGCGGCCAAATTCGGAACCCCAATGGGCGTTCTTCCTCAGCCGGGCGAAATACACCTGCTATGGCGGGGCGCGGGGCGGAGGGAAAAGCTGGGCGGTGGTGCGGAAGACGGCTGGGGGCGCCTGGCAATATCCAGGGATCCAGATTCTCCTGGTGCGGCGGGAATTTGATGAGATGGAAAATACCCTCATTGCCCCCCTGCTGCGGCTCTTTCCCCCAGGGACAGCCTCGTACAACCGGACGAACCGGGTCCTCACCTTGTGCAACGGCTCGGCGGTGAAATTTGGAAACCTGCCGGGGTACGGGGCGTCGGTGGAGGGAAAGTACCAGGGGCAGAGCTATGACTGGCTCTTCCTGGACGAAGCCACCAACTTTACGGAGGAGGAATTTCGGGGCTTGGCGGCCTGTGTCCGGGGAGTGAACCGGATTCCCAAGCGGGTCTACCTCACCTGTAACCCAGGAGGCGTGGGACATGCCTGGGTGAAGCGGCTGTTTCTGGACCGGCGTTTCCGGCCTGGGGAGGAACCGGCAGATTATTGCTTCATCCCTGCTACGGTGGATGACAACCGGGACCTGATGGAGGCCAACCCCGACTATGTCAAGCAACTGGAGCTTCTGCCGGAGGACAAACGGCGGGCGCACCGGTATGGGGATTGGGACGCCCTGGCGGGGGCCTACTTCAGCGAGTTTGATCGGAGCGTCCACGTCTGTGTGCCCTTTCTCCTGCCGCCTGGCTGGGCCAGGTACCGGGCGTTTGACTATGGGCTGGATATGCTGGCCTGTTTATGGGTGGCAGTGGAGCCGGGGGGACGATGCTATGTGTACCGGGAGTGGTTTGAATCGGATCTGGTGGTGTCTCAGGCGGCGCGGCGGATGCTGGATCTGACGGCGCCTGGGGAATCCATTGTGTGTACCATGGCGCCGCCGGATCTGTGGAGCCGGGTGAAGGAATCGGGTAAGACCATGGCCACCCTCTTTGCAGAGGCGGGGCTGGGGCTCCTGCGCACAGGAAACAACCGCCAGGCCGGTTGGATGGCGGTGAAGGAATTGCTCCGGGTGGGAGAGGGGGGCACGCCTGGATTGCAGATTTTTGGAAGCTGTCCCCGGCTGATTTCGGATTTGCAGGGCCTTCGCCATGACCCGCGCAATCCCAACGACGCTGCCCGGGAGCCTCACGGGGTTACCCATGGGCCGGATGCCCTGCGGTATTTTGCGCAGACCTATTTGCTGCCCCCTGGAAAGGAGGAGGAGGGAGAAATGGAGGCTTACAGGCGGGCGCTGTGGGGATAAGTGGATGAAACAATGCGGCAGGAATGGGTGGGAGCGCCCCTTGCCGCCGGACATTGGAAGCAGAACAGGAGGATGATGTATGGAAGCGCATGAGGAAGTTTTGACGCCGGAGGAAGACCGGGCGCGGCGGGAGCTGGCAGAGTTTCGGGGCCGGTATCCGGAAGTGAGCCTCACCCGGGAGGAACTGCTCCGGCTGGCGCCGGACATGGTGGGGGAGAACCCGAAAACCCTCACAGAGGCATACCAAACCTGGCAGGAGGCGGAAAAGGACCGGGAGATTGCCCAGCTGAGGGCGCAATTAGCCGCTCAAACCCAGAACCAGGAAAACCGGGCGGCGTCGCCTAGCTCACAGTCTGACTCTGGCGCGCCCCAGGCGGCCGGATCCTATGACCAATTCCTCGCCGCCTATACCATGTAAAGGCAGAGGAATACCACAAGAACAGGAGGGAATGGATATGAATACCATGCATTTTGGAGAGAAGTACCGGCAAGCGGTTCTGGAGGGCTTCCGGCAGCGGAGTTATACGGAGAGCTCCATGAGTCATGATTTGGACCTGGAGTTTTCCGGGGCGCGGACGGTCCACGTGCTCAGCTTACAGACGGAGCCATTGCAGGACTATGACCGCAACGGGGATCTGGCCGAGGGCAGCCGGTTTGGCCAGACCAAGGAGGTGGGGGACTTCGAGCAGACCTTCACCATGACCCAAGACAAGTCCCTGAGCCTCTCTGTGGACAAGGGGAACAACGCCGAGCAGTTCAATGTGAAGAAAGCAGGGGCCATTATGGCCGCAGAGCGGGATGAGCACGTGGTGCCGGAGCTGGACCGGTATCGCCTGGAGCAGTGGGCCCGGCATGCGGGCATTCACAAGGCGCTGAATGCCGCGCCCACCAAAGAGACCATCGTCTCCCAGATTGTGGAGCTGCACAATGAAATGCTGAACCTGGGGGTTCCGGAGGAAGGGGGGACCCTCTTCATTCAGCGGGCCTATGTACCGGCCCTGAAGCTCTCCACCGAGTGGACGGGGCTGGACAGTCTGGGTGGCAAGAGCCTGCCTTCGGGCTCCATCGGAATGGTAGACGGACTGGCGGTGAAGCCGGTTCCCACCAGCCGGTTCCCCGAGAACTGTTATTTCCTCATTGTCCATCGGGGGGCGGTGATTGCGCCGATGAAGATCCAGTCCTTTAAGGGGCACACCGATCCCCCTGGTCTCTCTGGGGATCTGTTGGAATTTCGGATGATTCACGACGCTTTCGTGCTGGCGCCCAAGTGTAACGGAGTGGCGGCGGCCTGCGCCTCTGGTACGGTCTGTGCAGCGCCGGTGGCGGCTACGGCCAATGGGAAGACCACCCTGACCACGGCCACAGAAGGGGCCACCATTTATTATACCTGCACGGGGGCGGATCCCCGGTATGCTTCCGACGCGTTGACCTATACTGCGCCGCTGACCCTGGGGGCAGAGGACCGGCTGCGGGCCTGCGCGGTGAAGTCGGGGATGTATCCCAGTGGGGTGGCGTAAGGGAGTTCCATCGGGCCGATGGGACGGATTTGCCGGGAAGTTCGATTTGTTTGGAAACGGAAAGGAGAAGAAGATGGAAATGTATATGAGTATGGCTTCGTTGATTTTGGGACTGGCTCAGATTCCCTTTTTGATGCTGCTGTTTCGGCGGGCCCGCCGGTTGGGCCGGGGGCAGGGATGGTGCTATCGGGACTTGCAGCGGGTGCTGCGGCGGCTGGCCGCGGTGGAATCGTCTGTGACCGATATGAAGGAGGAACAGGAGCAGCTGCGGGACCGGCTGGAGGAAGCCTTTGATGTGGTTGCCGCCAAGCTGGACATGCTCACTCCGGAGGAAGAAGATATGGCCGCGTTCTCCCAGGGCCTGGAGAATATCCTGGGCTACACCCCTGAGGCCGGATGGGAGGAGGCATGAAGCCTGTTACAGAACGACTGGTCTGGGACCGGTTTTGCCAGGCGGTGGAGTTTAAGAGGCAGATTGGCCTCTATGACACAGTGCGGACCAATGAGAACTATTTCATCGGAAATCAGTGGGAGGGGGTTCAGTCCAAAGGGCTGCCTACCCCAGTGTTCAACTTCCTGAAGCGGGTGGTACTCTTTCAAGTGGCCACCATTACATCGGACAACATGACCCTTCAGGCTGCGCCATTGCTGCCTACAGCCCAGTTCCCGGCCCGGCGGCTGGAGGAGATCACCGGGGTGCTCAATGGTCAGTTTGCCGCCCTGTTTGAATCCGCACGACTTACCACCCGGATCCGGGAGTTTATGCGGAACAGCGCGGTGGATGGAGATGGGTGTATGTATTTCTGCTTTGACCCTGATGTGGAGAATGGACAACCAGTCAAGGGGGAAATTCAGGCGGAGGTGGTGGAAAACACCCGAGTCCACTTTGGAAATCCCAACCAGCGGGATCCCCAGAAGCAGCCCTGGATCATTCTCTCCCGGCGCATGCTGCTGGAGGACGCCCAGGCGCTGGCGGAGCGGTGGGGCGCGGATCCGGATGTTCTGCGCCCGGATCAGGAGGCATTTTGCAGCCGCTATGACAGCTATACGGGAGACAAGGTAACGGTGCTCACTCACTTCTGGCGGGACCGGGCCACTGGATCCATCTTTTGCAGTGAATCGGCAGAGCGGGGAATGCTCCGTCCGCCTTATGATACGGGACTCCGGCGGTATCCCGTCATCTGGCTCAACTGGGATTTTGTGCAGGACTGCTACCATGGACAGAGCATGATTACAGGGCTCATTCCCAACCAGAACTTCATCAACAAAATTTTTGCGCTCACTGGGGTGTCGCTGCTTACCACGGCATTTCCCAAGGTCATCTATGATAAGAACCGACTGCGGAGTTGGGACGGCAGCGTGGGGACGGCAGTGGGTGTGGCCGGGGGCGTAGATGGAGTGGCCCAGGTGATGGCGCCTGCGGCAGTGAATCCCCAGATTGCCCAATTTATGGAGCTGTGTATGGATAAAACCCAGAGCTTTCTGGGGGCGTCGGAGGTGGCGTTGGGCGAGGGAAGACCGGAGAACACCTCTGCCATTTTGGCACTCCAGCGGGCGGCCAATACCCCCATGGAGACCACGAAGCAGAACCTCTACCAGGCGGTGGAGGATATGGGCCGGATTTTCCTGGATATGATGGCCGCCCGGTATGGAAGCCGCTGGGTCCAGGTGCCGGGGCAGGAGGAGCTGGCGCTCTTTGACTTTTCCGTTTTGCGGCAGCTGCCGCTGAATGTGAAATTGGATGTGGGGGCCTCTTCTTATTGGTCGGAGATTGCGTCTATGCAGACCCTGGACAATTTGCTGCTCCATGACAAGATTACCCTGCTGCAATATCTGGAGCGGATTCCACAGGGATATGTGGCCCGGAAACAGGAGCTGATGGATCAGTTGCAGCAGGTGGAGGGATAGAACGGTATGACAATGGGGCGTCTGCCGGTCGGATTTGCCGGTATAGCCGGGCGGCAGGCCCCTGCCCATGGAGGGGGTGCCTCTGGGAAAGAAAGTGAGGACAGTATGGCAATTGCAATTTTGACGGAAAATCTGGCGGTGCATCAGAGCATGGCGGATGAGCCCAATGGGGACGATGGGATTACAGCAGGTGAACTGAAGGCGAAATTTGACCAGGCGGCGCTGGCCATTCAAAAATACCTCAATGAGACGGTGGTGCCGGCGGTGAATGCTGCGGGAGGAGGGGTCCGGACGGTCAACGGTCTGGCGCCAGGGCCGGATGGGAACGTCAATGTGGCCACAGAGGAGGGCGTCTCTCAGGCCTATGTAGACGGGGCGGTCCAGGAGGTCCGGGAGGCGTCGCTGCCCAAGGCCGGAGGACAGGTGACGGGGGACCTGGGGATCTCCGGCGGATTGAACCTGGGTGGATGCGCCCTGACCGGGGCGGCGGGAACCCTGACACTGGGCGGGGCAGCGGGGACGCGGCTGCAAAATTTGGCCCCGCCGGAATTGGGATCCGACGGGGTCAACCGGGACTATGTGGACCGGGGATGGAGCTTGCCGGCATGGTGGGACACGGCGCTGGAGGAAGCGGCCGCCAAAGTGCGGGCGCTGCAAGATGAGGCCGGAGCCGGATGCATTGGATTCGTCTTTTTCACGGACTGCCACTGGGGGTCCAATGCCGGCCGCACGGGACAACTGGCGGCGGCGCTGCTGGACCGGTGCCAGCTCTCCTGGGCCCTGTGCGGAGGCGATCTGGTTCGCTCCGGGGTGGCGGCAACCAAGGCGGAGATGGAGGCGGATTTTTCGGCGGTGCAGGCGGCGCTGCGTCCCCTGCGGGGGCGGCTCCTGACGGCGCTTGGAAATCACGACGGTTCCTGGGGGCAGGCAAATGGGAAGCCCTATGCGTTCAACTTTACGCCCGAGGCGCTGTATAGCCGGCTCCTTCGACAGTGTCCCTGCACTGGACGGGGAGCGGACGGCAGCTACTACTATCTGGATGACCCGGGGGCGAAGGTTCGGTTTTTGGTGCTGAACAGCGTGTGGTGTCCCTATGGGGAGGATGAGGTGGGCGCGGCGCTATACCCACGGCAGAACAACTATGGCTTTGGGCAGGAACAGCTCACCTGGGTGGCCAACGTGGGACTGCGATTTACGGAGCCGGGGTGGGCCCTGGTGGTGGTCACTCATGTGCCGGTCCATACAGACTGCGAGGGTCAGTTCCGGGATCGGGCATTGCTGACCGGGATGCTGAACGCCTTTGTAAAGGGCAAAACGTACCAGGGCGTGTACGAGGGCAGCGGAGAAGGATCGGGTGGGGCCATTGCACCAGGGTTTACCAACTGGGCGGATCCTGCCTCCGCCGATTGGAAAGTGAACTGCCGGGTGAGCTCCAGCGGCGGGGAGACGGCAGCGGCGGGAGTGACCACTACCAATTTCATCCCGGCCCATCAGGGGCAGACCCTCCACATCCGTGGCTTGGATTTTCGGAGTGCCGCGCCCAATGGGGAATTCTATGGCAGAATCCATTTTTATGACGAAAACCAAAGTTTTTTGGCGCAGATCAACCCTAATGCATTTCCTCAGGCGGTGGTTGTGGCCGATTATGATGAGCAGGTGTGGACTTACCAGCTGACGGTGTCCAATAGCGGGGAGCAGATGACTCAATATGGCAATCTGGCGTATGTCCGGATTACCGGCCTCACACCGGAGACAGGAGGGGATGTGGCCATTACGTTGGATGAAGAGATCCGGTTTCAGTCCACGAAACCATGGGACTATGCATCGGTGGATGTGGATTTTACCCAGGCAGTCCGGGCGGAGGTGGTGGGATGCTTCTGCGGGCACCTGCATCGGGACGTGCTGGCGCAGGTGGATCAGGTGCAGGTTGCAGTCACCACCTGTGATGGGAACCTGGCATATGATACGGCGGAGGATCCGCGTACGCCGGGAACCGATGGGGAACAGGTGCTGGACATTGTCACGGTGAACCGGCGGGACAGAAGCGTTCATCTCACCCGGGTGGGGCCTGGGACGGACCGGAGCTTTTCTTACTGAGGGAACATGTGGCAAGGCAGAATGGTTTGGACCGTTCTCCACGGGTTTTTGGTAGGATGCGAAGCAGGTTTCCCAAGCGCCTGAGAGGAGGGGGTAATATGCCAGAGGCGGTGGCGGTTGCGACGCTCAGTCTGCTTGGAACGCTGCTGGGGTCACTGGCGGGGGTAGTGGCCAGCTCGAAGTTGGTCAATTTCCGCCTGGAGCAATTGGAACGAAAAGTGCAAGCGCACAATAATCTGATAGAGAGAACCTTCCAACTGGAGGCTGCCCAGGCGCTTCTGGAGCAGCGCCTGGATCGGTTGGAGCAGGAGGATTAGGTTCTCCACAGTCCGCCCTTGGGGCGGGAGGAGGTTTGCATGGAAAGCTTTGGAATTGCATCGGTGGCCGGGATTACGGTCATCTGTTATCTCATGGGGCTCATCGTCAAGAATTTGCCCCTGAACAACAAGTGGATTCCCAGCCTGGCAGGACTGCTGGGAGGGATTCTGGGCCTGGTGGGCTGGCGGTTTATGCCGGGTTTCCCAGCGGGAGATGTACTGACGGCGTTGTCTGTTGGCATTGTCTCCGGTCTTGCGGCTACGGGCGTCCATGAGGCCGGGTGTCAGCTGACCCGGGAAAAGTCATGACGGTGCGGCAGCAGATGGCAGTCCGAAATGACTGCTACCGCCGGAATCAGGCGGAGATGGGGAAGGCGCCAGCAGATCGGGACAGCCGATACGCCCGATACTATCAAGGCCCCCGTGGGGTGATGGTGCACTCCACAGGGGCCAACAATCCCAATTTGCGGCGGTATGTGCAGCCGGATGACGGCATTTTGGGAGTGAATCCCAATGACAATGATTGGAACCGGCCGGGGCTGGACGTTGCAGTCCACGCTTTTATAGGTCTGACCCAGACGGGGGATGTTGCGGCCTATCAGATTCTCCCATGGGAGTACCGGGCGTGGCATTGTGGTGGCGACGCCAATGATACGCACGTATCGTTTGAGATCTGTGAGGATGCTTTAAACGACCGCGCTTACTTGGATCAGACCTACCAGGTGGCGATGGAGCTGACAGCGGAGCTGTGCCGGAAATTTGGCCTGGATCCCCTGGCCCCGGGTGTGGTGATTGACCATGCCGAGGGGGCGGAGTTGGGCATCGCCAGCAACCATGCTGACGTGGATCACTGGTGGAGCCGCTTTGGGGTGACGATGGATGATTTTCGCGCCGGAGTGGCGCAGCTGTTGCAGAAGGAGGAGGAACCATCCATGACTCGGGAAGAAGTGACACAGATGGTAAAACAGGCCCTGGGGGAGGACCGGAAAGCCCGGACTTTCCCCAAGCTGGCGGACGTGCCAGGTTGGGCTGCGGCGACAGTACAGAAGCTTGTGAAGCGGGATGCGCTGCAGGGAGACGGGCAGGCGCTCAATCTGAGCTATGATTTCCTACGGGTGATGGTGGCCCTGGATCGGATGGGAGTTCTGGACGGGAAGGATGAAACAGTGGGTGGATGATCGGAAACGGTACGGCTGGCTTGGTTTGACTTAGCCGACCTCTTTGGGGATGGTGATGGTGAGCGTGATCTCCCGGTCGGTCTCCTGCTGGTGACTGATGGCGGCAATGCCGGCGCTTTGGATGAGGGCCAGACTCTGGGTCAGGCTACTGAGGAAGCCCCGCACGTCCGGTGCTTTGGGGGGACGGGGGGTATGGGCAGCTTGAGCCAGGAGTTCCTCTATGTACCGCTCAGTCCGGGCTACGGTCAGGCCACGCTCTACAATGACGGCAATGGCCGCCAGCTTCTGCTCCTCCTGAGGCAGCTTCAGAAGCGCCCGGGCATGACGTTCGGTGAGTCCGGCGGCCCGCAGTGCTTCCAGGACCGGGGGACTGTGACGCAAAAGCCGAAGCTTGTTGGCCACGGCGGACTGGCTCTTTCCCACACGCAGGGCAGCCTGCTCCTGGGAGAGGCCGCCCAACTGCATAAGGCGGGAGAGGCCCTCTGCCTCTTCGATGAAATCCAGATCCCGGCGTTGGAGATTTTCCACCAGGGCTGCGATTCCGGATTGTCCCTCATCCATGCTCATGAGCAGGCAGGGGACCTCTTCCAAACCGGCAATTTTCGCCGCCCGAAGTCGTCGCTCGCCGGCAATGAGCTCGTAGCTGGTGCCCACCCGGCGGACAGACAGCGGCTGTAAGATGCCGTGTTGCAGGATGCTGGCGGCCAGCTCCTGGAGTCCGGCCTGCTCAAATACTTTCCTGGGCTGGGCCGGGTTGGGACGGATGGACCGGACGGGGAGGAATACCACCCGGCCGGTCTCCATATAAGTTTTCAACTTTCCGCATTGCAATTGCTTCGCCCTCCTTGGTTACGGAAATCCTGATAGCTCCATTCTACCGCGTACCCCGGCAAAATCCCGCGAAAGGCTGAAGGGTTTCCCGGGAAATCCTGCGACGGGTTTTGCGCCTCGGGGCGGGGGATGTCGGAGGTGGGAATTTGACCTGGGGGTTCTGGTCATTTTGGTGGATTTTGAAGGGTGGAAGGGGAACGACTCTTTTCAATGGGATGAGGGATCTTGGTTTTTATAAAAAATGGACCTGGTGCAAGGTGGGCGGGTCAAGACGGTGGACAGGAGGTCTTGACTCGCCCGCGTTTGCATCAGGTCCGTTTGTCTAGGCTGGTGATTTACCGGCTTTTTTCATGGTTTCTTTCACCACGCGGACAATGTGGCTATCCGTCAGGTCAAAGCGGGTGCGGAGGTAATCCTGGGGGCCTACCTCGCCGAAGGTGTCTTCCACGGCAACGTAGCCCACCTTGGCTTCCCCATCCAGGCACTCTTTGACGGCGCTGTACAGGCCGCCAATTTTGTTGTGGTTTTCGGCGGTGACCAGGACGCCAGTTTTGGCGGCGTAGGTCCGGATCAACTGGCAATCCAAGGGTTTCACGGTGACAGGGTCGATGACGGCGACGTCAATGCCCTCTTCGGCCAGCTGCTTGGCGGCCTGCAGGGCCTCGTGGACCATGATGCCGCAGGCTACGATGACGGCGTCTGTGCCCTCCCGGAGGACGGCGCCTTTGCCCACCTCGAAGGTAGTACCGTCTTCGTAGACCTGGCAGGAGTTTTTCCGGCCCACCCGGATGTATTTCACGCCGGGCAGATCCTTGGCCATTTCCAGGAAGGAGACCAGCATGGGCACGTCGGTGGCGTCTACCACCACGGCGCCGGGAATGGCGCGATAGAGGGCCATGTCCTCAAAGGGCATGTGGGTGCCGCCGTTGAAGGCAGCGGTGATGCCAGGGTCGGAGCCGATGACGGTAATGGGGTTGCCGGCGTAAGCCCCGGACAGGAAGACCTGGTCATAGCACCGCCGGGAGGCGAAGGGGCCGAAGGAATGGACAATGGGCTTGAACCCCACAGCGGCTGCGCCGCAGGCAATGCCTACCATATTGGCCTCGGCAATGCCGCAGTCAATGGCGCGGTCTGTTTTGGCCGGGAGCTTGGCGGTGCCGATGCAGCTCATGAGGTCTGCATCCAGATACAAAACGTCGGGATGCTCCTCCAGGAGGCGGCCGATGGTCTGGCCTAGAGCCTCTTTGAACAGGCGCGTGTCTTTTTCACCGGTATAGACGATCTTCATGAGAACCCCTCCTTTATTGCAGCTCGGCCAGCTCCACACGGAGCCCAGCCAGCCACTTGTCGCAGACTTCAGGAGCAACGGTCATGGAGTGGTTGCCCATAGCCTCTTCCACTTCCTGCACGCCCTTGCCCTTCACGGTGTCCAGAATGATGGCCCGGGGCTTGTCCCCCAAGGGGGCGGTGATGGCGTCGTAAACCTGGGCGATGTCGTTGCCGTCTACCCGTCGGGCGTCAAAGCCGAATGCGGCGAATTTGGCCTCCAGATCAAAAATGGGCAGGATGTCTTTGGTGTAGCCGTCCAGCTGCTTCTTGTTGTCGTCCACCAGCCAGATGAGGTTGGTGACCTTCTTGGCGGCTGCAAACATGGCGGCCTCCCAGACCTGACCCTCGTTGCTCTCGCCGTCGCCCACCAGGAGATAGGTCCGGCTGTCCCGGCCCTTCAGCCGGTCGCCCAGGGCGATGCCCACGGCCAGAGAGGTGCCTTGGCCCAGGGAACCGGTGGTCATGTCCACACCGGGAGTTTTGTTTTTGTCACAGTGGCTGGGGAGATAGGTGCCGGGCTGGTTTAGGGTCTTCAGATCCTCATAGGGGAAGAAGCCCTTGACGGCCAGGGCGGCGTATACGGCGGGGCCGGCGTGGCCCTTGGAGCAGACCAGCTTGTCCCGGTCCGGCCACTGGGGATTCTGAGAGTCGTAACGCATGACAGAGCCGTAGAGAACGGCCAAAGCGTCGGCCAGGCTGAGGCTGCCGCCGATGTGGCCAAAGCCCCGGGCCTGGATCTCCTCCACAATGCCGATGCGAATTTCCAGAGCCAACTTTTGCAGCTCTTTGCTAAGGGATGCATCCATGGGAAATTCCTCCTGATTCAAAAAATATTGGGTGACGGCGCCACCCAGTTTGGCAGTTTGAGCGCAGGATTCAGATTCTGGCGACGCCAGTATCCCGGGCAGCTTGTGCCACGGCCTTGGCCACGGCTGGGCCAACCCGGGGATCAAAGGCCTTGGGGATGATATAGTCTGGGGAGAGCTCTTCGTCGGAGATGAGGGCAGCCAGGGCGCGGGCGGCGGCCATGTTCATTTCGTCGTTGATCTCAGAGGCTCGCACGTCGAAGGTTCCACGGAAAATGCCAGGGAAGGCCAGGACGTTGTTGATCTGGTTCGGGTAATCAGACCGGCCGGTGGAGACCACTTTTGCGCCGCCTGCTTTGGCGTCTTCGGGGAAAATCTCCGGGGTGGGGTTGGCGCAGGCGAAGACGATGGCGTCCCGATTCATGGTCTGGACCATTTCCGTGGTGAGGGTGCCGGGGGCGGAGACGCCGATGAACACATCTGCCCCGCGGATGACGTCAGCCAGCTTGCCAGTTTCCTTCTGGCGGTTTGTGACCTGGGCCATCTCGGCTTTGATCCAGTTGAGGTTTTCCCGGCCCTCGTAAATGGCGCCGGTGCGGTCGGTCATAATGATGTTTTGGTATCCGGCAGACAGGAGCAGCTTGACAATGGAAATGGCGGCGGCGCCGGCGCCGGAGGTGACCACTTTGACTTCTTCTTTCCGCTTTCCCACCACTTTGAGGGCATTGGTGAGACCGGCCAGGGTGATGACGGCGGTGCCGTGTTGGTCGTCGTGGAAGACGGGGATGTCGCATTTTTCCTTCAGCTTGCGCTCAATCTCAAAGCAGCGGGGGGCGGAGATATCTTCCAGATTGATGCCGCCAAAGGAGCCGGCGATGAGGGCGACGGCGTTGACAAATTCGTCGACGTCATGGGTCCGCACGCAAAGGGGGAAGGCATCTACCCCGCCGAAGGCCTTAAAGAGGACGCATTTGCCCTCCATCACAGGCATACCGGCTTCGGGGCCGATGTCGCCCAGGCCCAGGACGGCGGAGCCGTCGGTGATGACGGCGCAGAGATTGTGCCGGCGGGTGAGATCATAGGAGCGGCTTGGATCTTTTTGAATTTCCAGGCAGGGCTGGGCCACGCCGGGGGTGTAGGCAAGGGAGAGGTCCTCTTTGGTGGAGACGGGGACTCTAGCCACCACTTCCAGTTTTCCCTTCCATTCCGCGTGGAGCCGGAGAGACTCTTCTGCATAATTCATAACAACATATCCTCCTCACGGGTTACATACCCGCATACCATTTCATTTTATCACGCCGACCGGCGCAGGTCAAGAGTGGAGCTTTTTTGTCGTGATATGCCACATACACCCCATGCTGGTTGATTTGGTACGATGGCAGAGGGACGGTGGAATGGCCAAGTCTTTGTCATGACGGAGTTGCCTGGTGGCTGTAGATAGGATGAATTGGTCGTTCAGGTGAATTGATAAGCTATTTCATTTATTTGCGGGTTCATTGTCTGCACTGCATAGACACATAGGTTTGCGGCTGAGATAAACTGAGAGATGGTTGCAATGGGATTTTCGGAATCAATTTTTTGGCCCGAAAAGGTGATGTTTGAAAGACAGAATCTGGCTCAAAATGGGATATGGGCAGATTGCACAAAGGCGGGAGCAACTTTTTATTTATTTTGCCGCTTGAAAAAGATGGTAGTTTTGGTATAATTTGCTTCATAAAGAGAAGTTGATTGCACTCCTTGGACGGGTGTAGGATGTCGTGACGATACATGTAGACACTTCACGTAAAAACAGTTTGGAGGAGGAACGCGTATGAAATTATGGGAAAAGAAACGGGCTGCTGCCTTGGGGCTTGCACTGGTGCTGGCGCTTCCGGGCTGCCAGAAGCCAGATGGAGGGGAGGGGATCCAGAAAGAGACGGAAACTTCTGCTCCATTGCAGGAGGTGATTTCCACAGATCCCACCCATATTTTTGAAGAAGTAAAAGAAGACTTCCTCATTGATGCGGAGATTTCCGGTCCTCCAGCTGGGGTGGTCCCGAAGGTCTACCGGGGGCATTATAAGGGCTTCTCTAAGGAGGAAATTGATGCCTTTTTGAAGCAGGTTGGAGATGGTATTGCCGAGGTAGATAGCGACGGAATTGAGGGCAAGGATTACTACTATTCCGGCGTTTGCACGGACGGGGGATATTTTTTTTCGCAGATGAATGCAGACGGAAGCACAACAACCTCAGAGTTTTCGTACAGTAAAAACAAAAACGAAATTACTGGATATCCAATATATATAAATCAGAATGATTATGATATAAACAAAGAATCCAGACTATCATTTTTGTTTGAAGATCCAGTAGACTTGGCTTGTGATACGGCGGAGGAGGCCGAGGCAAATGTTCGGGCGGCGCTGTCAGCCCTGGGGATTTCTGATGTGGTGTTGAATCGCACTCTGTACATCAGCCACGACCGAATGGAGCAGGCAGATGAATTGATGCAAACTGAGGAGTGGAACAGCGTTGGAAAGAAGGGGATGGACGCGCAGTTCCAGCCAAAGAACTGGACGGAGGCGGACGATTGTTACATGTTTGAGTTCTTTTGCGCTGTGGATGGGATCCCTCTGTCCTACCAATTCTGGAAGCGAGAGACAACTACTTATTGTGGTAACAACATCCTGGCTTGGTACGATGCCAGTGGGGTTTTTTCCCTTCAGGTGGACTACCCTTGGGTAGCGGATGAGATGGTTCAGGAGCCAGAGGCTGTGATTTCAGCAGAAGAGGCTCTGAAGGTGGTTCAAAACAAAATCGGCAATGTCATTACCAACCAGAACCATGAGCTCCAGAGCTTGACTCTGCGGTATCTCTACCGGCAAGATGGAGATAGCTGGCTTCTGATCCCAGTTTGGGAGGCGGTCATCCATCAGACCCCAAAGGATCCGGACAGCTGGATGGTTGAGGGTTGTACCTATGTGACAGTGGACGCCATCACCGGGAAGGAGATTGTATCTTAAATACATGGAATGTAATGCTCTAGTGCTGGGTTCGAGCTTTACAGATAGCAGCGTCCCCAATTTTTGATAATGACAAGGAGGAACTTTTCATGAAACAATTGAAGCGTCGTGTCCTGTCTATCCTAGTGTTGGCTGCCATTTTGGTGCCAATGATTGCGCTGGTGGCTTTTGCGGGCTCACCGAAACAATCGTTTAATTTTACTTGGAATGGTGCAACGGCCAGCAAATTTTCCCGGGGGTATAAAACTGATGTAGGTGACAGCTCTGGGTACTATGCCCAGGCAAATATCACCGGTGGCGAATTTGGTGGCAGCGTCGTCTCTATGTGGGTGGAGCGGCCTGACGGTACGGATGTGACCGAAGACTACTATGGGATTGGTTCCTTGGGCACCCGGTACTTCTATTACTTTGATGATGCCTTTAAAGCGAGTGAAACGGGAAAAACGGTCTACTTGGATCTGAGCGCCCACTCCAACGGCATGGTCCAGGGTTTTGGCGGGTACTGGTGGCCCTAACCTCCAGATTGCTCCATAAGCAGTAGGGCACAGACGGCAGCTCCCGGCCTCCCCAGCAGCCGGGAGTTGCCGTTTTGGATCATTTCTGAGAAAATCGAAAGGCAGCCATGGCAATCTATGGGGCTGCCGGAAAGGTGGAAGTTTTATGCGCTCCTTGTATCAAGTAGATTTTGCCGGGAGGCCAGTATGAAGGCCCTGGGTAGGGCCCTGAGGGTGGACCTGCGCCGCAGTGTGCTCTCTGGGGCATTTTTACTCACGGTGGTCCTGATGCTGGCCTGGATGTGTTTCAACAGCGCCCATTATTTGTTTAATCCTATCAGGTGGGGCCAGATTAGTGCAGCTAAAATGCTGTTTAATGCCACCTGTACCTCTTTGGGTTTGGCACCCCTGCTTTTTGCCATTGCTACTGTACCTTACGCCTGGAGTTTCCTTCAAGATCGGGAGAGCGGCTTTGAAAATCAGGCAATGGAGCGGGTGGGTTTTTGGGCCTATGGCTTTGCCAAGATCCTATCGGTGGCCCTGTCGGCCTTTTTGGCGGCGGCGGTGGCCATTGGCCTCTTCGTAGGGGCGCTCTCCTTTCTGGGCCTGCCGGAGACGCAGAACGGTCTGGAGGGGGCAGGAGGTTATCTGGGCTTTGCAGCCTCCGGGCATCTAGTGGGGTATTATCTGGCGCGGATCGTAGTTACAGGCCTCAGCTGTAGCCTGGCTTCGGTCTTTGGACTTATGATGACGGCCATGATCCGGAATGTCTTTGTGGGCTTGCTGGCGCCTTTGGTGGGATACTATTTGTATATGGTTCTGCACACGGTCCTGAGCTTTATGACCCACTCCCTTTGGTTTTCCCGGGCTTTCGGGCTGAACGGGATTCTGTTCTACCAGACCTTTGAGAGCCCGGGGTTTAGCCTTCTCTGGTCTTCTGTGCTGCTGCTGACGATGACGGCCCTGTGCGCCAAGGCCTTTCTGGGGCGGCTGAGAAAGGAGCTGGGCCAATGAAGCTGTTACGTTGTTGCAAGCTCAACATTTTGCAATGGCGGATCAATCCCAAATATGCCTTTGTCGCTCTGTACATGGTCCTCTACATGTGGTATGAGACCCAGGGATTTGTGGCCTATGGCCGGGCGTTGGGATATCCCGTCCGTCCCTGGCTATTTCCATTGCTGCCTTGTGACCCAGATAACTTCATCCCCATTTTTTTAGCATTTGTGCTTCTGATCTCCGACGCCCCCTTCCGAAACCGGCAGCAGCAGTTTATCCTGCTGCGGGTGGGCAAGAGAGATTGGATGGGTGGACAGTTGCTGTACATCCTCTTTACCAGCGTGGCCTTTACCGCTGTCCTCTGGCTTCTGTCCTGGGTTTTTCTGTTGCCGAACCTGGAGTGGGGAGCCGATTGGGGCCCGGTTTTGACCACCGCCGCTGTGGCAGGCGGGCAGTTTGAGTATAACGTTCCCTTGGCCCTGAGCTATGGCTGTATGGTCAGCGCCACCCCCTTGGAGGCGACGCTGTGGGTGGCGGGAACGATGATTGTGGTGTGTTTCCTGTTGGGGGAGATGATGGTGGCATGCAATCTGTGGGCCAGAAAGGGCATCGGGGCAGTGGTGGTAGCCGGGTTTTCTATTTTGCCCCTGGTGATCAGCGTTTTGGCCTATGCGCCGCGGTTTACCAAGCAATTGCTCTGGATTTCCCCGGTTTCGTGGCTGGATCGGAGCTTGATGGGAAACAGTCATCAGAATTTGCCGTCCTACTCCTATGCGGCCCTGATGCCCATTGGGCTGAGCATCGTTTTGGGATTGGTCATTCTTGGCACCATACACCGGTGTAACCTGGATACGGAGGGAGAGTGAGCGCATGGAAAACGCCATTGAAATGGTACATGTGACCAAGAAATTCAAAGAAACGGTGGCGGTCAACGGGGTGACCGTCAGCCTGGAAAAAGGAAAGATTCATGGCATCATCGGACGGAACGGATCCGGTAAGACGGTGCTGTTTAAGTGCATCTGTGGCCTGTTTCCGGTGACAGAGGGGCAGATTACCGTCCTGGGTCAGAAGATGGGGGACGGGAAGCGGGTGCCAAAGGGGGTAGGCGCCATCATTGAAACGCCGGGGTTTCTGCCCAATTGCTCTGGATACCAGAACCTCCGGTATCTCATGGAGCTGAGCGGCCGTGTGGACCGGGAAAAGATCCGGTCTGCCATCGCCCTGGTGGGTCTGGATCCGGATAGCAAGAAGCATGTGGGGAAGTACTCCCTGGGCATGCGCCAGCGGCTGGGGCTGGCTCAGGCAGTGATGGAGGATCCGGAACTGCTCATTTTAGATGAGCCCATGAATGGCCTGGACAAAAGCGGTGTTGCAGAAATGCGGGAGCTGTTCCTGGAACTGAAATGCCAGGGGAAGACCATTCTCATTGCTTCCCACAATCCAGAGGACACCCGGATTCTCTGCGACACCCTCCATGAGATGGACGGGGGAATCATGACGGAGCGGGAGGTCTTGCGGTGACCGGCCATGGTTGCCACAGTTAAGGCGATTTGTCCGGAACAAGCGACAGAATTCCTCTTGACTTTTGGCTGGGCATCTGTATAATATTCTCAAAACTTGGAAAGGGAAGACTTTCATGAGCGACAGTGACAGTAGCAGCGACGACCACGCTGGCTGCCATATATGGGAATTGGAACAAGCATAGTCTGCGCTGGATGATCCGGCAGCGGACTGTGCTTGTTTGCGCTTTCTGAGGCCCCATTCCAACATGATGAGGAGGAACATAACACGATGTACGATATTTTATGGCAGCTTCTGCTGCAGGTTTTGCTGATTGGCCTCAACGCCGTCTTTGCCTGCGCCGAAATTGCGGTGCTGTCTGTGAACGAGACCAAGCTGGAGCGTATGGCAGCTGACGGTAACCGGAAGGCAGCCCGGCTGCGTAAGCTGACGGTGCAGCCGGCCCGGTTTTTGGCGACGATCCAGGTTGCCATTACGTTGTCCGGTTTTTTGGGCAGCGCCTTTGCCGCAGATAATTTCTCGGAATTGCTGGTAGACTGGCTGGTCGGTCTGGGGGTTGGGATTCCTGCCAAGACGCTGGATACCATTTCGGTGATTCTGATTACCATTATTTTGTCTTATTTCACCCTGGTGTTCGGAGAGCTGGTACCAAAGCGGCTGGCTATGAAGAAGTCGGAGCAGTTGGCTCTGGGGATGTCTGGGCTCATTACCACCATCTCCAAGTTCTTTGCCCCCTTGGTATGGCTCTTGACTGTCTCGGTCAACGGGGTTCTGCGGCTGCTGCATGTAGACCCGGACGGGGACGAGGAAGAGGTCAGCGAGGAAGAGATTCGGATGATGGTGGACGTTGGCGGTGCGCGGGGCGCGATTGACCGGGAGGAGCAGAGCTTTATTCAAAATGTGTTTGAATTTGACGATCTCACTGCGGGAGAAATCGCCACCCATCGGACGGAAGTGGATTTGCTTTGGCTGGATGAAAGCCCGGAGCAGTGGGCGGAGACCATCCGGGGAAGCCGACACAATCTGTATCCCGTGTGCCAGGAGTCTGTGGATCAGGTGGTGGGTGTCCTCAATACCAAGGACTATTTCCGCTTGACAGACCACAGCCGGGAGAATGTGCTGGATCAGGCGGTGAAACCGGCCTATTTTGTGCCAGAGACGGTGAAGGCAGACGTACTGTTCCGGAATATGAAGAGCAGCCGAAACCGGTTTGCAGTGGTCCTGGATGAGTACGGCGGACTCAGCGGCATTGTGACCATCAACGATTTGCTGGAGCAGCTGGTGGGAGACTTTGACGACGAAGGGACGACAGAAGAGGAGGCTCCGGAGGTGGAGCGGGTCGACTCCCAGACTTGGCGGATTCAGGGCGCGGCGCCGCTGGATGAAGTGGCCCGGGAACTGGGTGTGGAGCTGCCGCTGGAGGAATATGATACGTTTGGCGGCCTGGTTTTTGGTGCCCTGGGCGCCATTCCCATGGACGGGGCACAGCCGGAGGTGGATGTTTGTGGCCTCCATGTGAAGGTGCAGCTGATCCGGGACCATCGCATTCAGCGGGCGTTGGTATGCCGGCTGGAGCCCCAAAATGGGGAAGAGACAGAATGAATGGTAAGTCCGGGACAGAAACTGGCATACAGAAAACGCCCCGCCTCCGGTTGACCAGACCGGCGGCGGGGCGCTTTCCAACAGATAAAAGAGAGGCAAAAATGAAAAAACACCTACCTTTAGTATAGCGGAGAATTATTAAGATGTAAGCTGCGAGATGTTAAGATACTATGAAGTTCCCGTTGGATACTTGCAGTGCGGAGGTGGAAAATCGGGTAGGGGAGGCTCCTGCATTTCGGAGAAATCGGGCAGAATAGAAGGGCAGGGGTTTGTAGCGGATTTGTGAATTTTTTGTGTTCCCCTTGACATTTTGAAAAAAGGGGGTATAGTGAATACAAAAGAAAGTTAGCACTCTTGACTCGAGAGTGCTAAACCGGGCGGCCCGGTTGGCTGCGGAAGGAGTGTCGCATATGAATTTTAACCAATATACCAGAAAGTCCCTGGAGGCAGTACAGGGCGCGCAGATCCTGGCCCAGGAAAATCATCACCAGCAGATGGAGCAGATTCATCTCTTGCTGGCGCTGCTGCAGCAGGAGGGCGGGCTGGCGCCGCAAATCTTACGGAAGCTGGGCGTCACAGTGGAGAGCCTGGAGGCGGCGGCACAGGCGGAGCTTGACAAGCTGCCCCGGGTCTCCGGTGGCCGAGAAGCAGATAAGTTTTATATCTCCCAGGGGGTAGACGATGTGTTCCAACTGGCTGAGCACTTGGCGGCCAGTATGAAGGATGAGTATGTGTCGGTGGAGCATCTGCTCCTGGCGCTGGTGGAGGCGGCTCAGGGCCCAGTCAAGGAGCTGATGGGGACCTATCGCATTACCAAAGAGGACTGTTTACAGGCCCTCCAGGCCATCCGGGGCAACCAGCGGGTGACATCCGACAGCCCGGAGGACACCTATGAGGCCCTGGAGAAATACGGTACGGACCTGGTCCGCCGGGCCAAGGAGCAAAAAATGGATCCCGTCATTGGACGGGATGAGGAAATTCGGAATGTGATCCGGATTCTGAGTCGGAAGACCAAGAACAACCCGGTCTTGATCGGCGAGCCTGGCGTGGGCAAGACGGCCATTGCCGAGGGGCTGGCCCAGCGGATTGTGCGGGGAGATGTGCCGAAAAATCTCCAGGATAAGACCATTTTCTCCCTGGATATGGGGGCTCTCATTGCAGGCGCAAAATACCGGGGGGAATTTGAAGAACGGTTGAAGGCAGTTCTGGCAGAGGTGAAAAAGTCCGAGGGAAAGATCCTGCTCTTCATTGACGAGCTGCACACCATTGTAGGGGCAGGGAAAACCGAGGGCTCCATGGATGCCGGGAACCTGCTGAAGCCGATGCTGGCCCGGGGGGAGCTCCACTGCATCGGCGCCACCACCTTGGACGAGTATCGGAAGTATATTGAAAAGGACCCGGCGTTGGAGCGGCGGTTCCAGCCGGTGCTGGTGAGTGAGCCCACAGTGGAGGACACCATTGCCATTTTGCGGGGCTTGAAGGAGCGCTATGAGGTCTACCATGGGGTGAAGATCACAGATGCCGCCATCATTGCTGCGGCAACCCTGTCTCACCGGTATATTTCCGACCGGTTCCTGCCAGACAAAGCCATTGACCTTGTGGATGAGGGGTGTGCCCTGATCCGCACCGAGATGGATTCTATGCCCACAGAGCTGGATATGGTGTCCCGGAAGATCATTCAAATGGAAATTGAGGAGGCTGCCCTCAAGAAGGAAGAGGATCCCCGGTCCAAAGCCCGGCTGGCAGAGCTTCAAAAGGAGCTGGCAGAGGAGCGGGAGCAGTTCAACTCCAAGAAGGCCCAGTGGGAGAACGAGAAGAACGCCATTGGCCGGGTCCAACAGCTCCGGGAGAAAATCGAGGAGTTGAACCGGCAGATTGAGGCAGCGGAGCAGAGCTACGATCTGGAGAAGGCCGCCGAATTGAAATATGGCCGCCTGCCCGAGGCCAAGCGGCTTCTGGAGGCGGAGGAGCAGGTGGCGCAGAATGCCCGGGAGTCCAGTATGCTGCGGGATAAGGTAACGGAAGAGGAAATCGCCCGGATTGTGGAGCGGTGGACCGGCATCCCCGTAGCCAAGCTGGTCCAGGGGGAACGGGAGAAGCTCCTGCACCTGGATGAGACCCTGCACCGCCGGGTGGTGGGCCAGGAAGAGGCAGTCCAGGCGGTGACGGAAGCCATCCAACGGAGCCGGGCTGGGATTCAGGATCCCAATCGCCCCATTGGCTCTTTCCTCTTCCTGGGGCCCACCGGCGTGGGCAAGACGGAGCTGGCTAAGAGCCTGGCGGAGGCCCTGTTTGATGACGAGAATAACCTGGTCCGGATTGATATGTCCGAGTATATGGAGAAGTTTGCCGTGTCCCGGCTGATTGGAGCGCCTCCTGGATATGTGGGCTATGAGGAGGGCGGCCAGCTTACCGAGGCGGTCCGGCGGAAGCCCTATTCCGTGGTGCTCTTTGATGAAGTGGAAAAGGCCCATCCCGACGTGTTCAATGTCCTGCTGCAGGTTCTGGACGACGGGCGAATCACAGACTCCCAGGGCCGGACCGTAGACTTTAAGAACACCATTCTCATCCTTACCTCCAACCTGGGCTCTCAGTACCTCTTGGAGGGGATTGGGCCGGATGGGGCCATCTCTGAGACGGCTAGAAGCCAGGTGTTGCAGCTCCTGCACCAGTCCTTCCGACCGGAGTTCTTGAACCGGCTGGACGAAACCGTCTTCTACAAGCCCCTGAGCAAGGCGGATGTGACCGCAATCATTGATCTGCAAATTGACCGCCTGAACCGGCGGCTGCAAGGACAGGAAATTGCCTGCCGCCTGACGGAGGGAGCCAAACAATGGATTGTGGAGGAGGCCTACGACCCCCAGTATGGCGCCCGGCCTCTACGCCGGTATGTGCAGCACACGGTGGAGACCCTTTTGGCCCGGAGAATCCTGGAGGGGGCCATTCTGCCTGGACAGACGGTGACGGTGGATGTGGAAAACGGAAGTCTGACATTGGGTGATCCACAGTAAACTCCGTAGGGGCGCACAGTGTGCGCCCCTACGCAGACCGGCTTCACAGAACAAAACAGGGACCTATTGCAAGCGTGAAGTCTTGCAATAGGTCCCTGAAGGTTTTGGGAATTATTTGCCCATGTTCATCTGCGCAGCGACTTCGGCGGCGAAGTCTTCCTGCTTCTTCTCGATGCCCTCGCCCCGCTCGAAGCGGACGAAGGACTTGACGGAGATCTTGCCGCCCAGTTCCTTGGCGATGGCGGCCACGTGCTGTTCCACGGAGACGCCCTTCTCCTTGACGAACTCCATCTGCATCAGGCAGTTCTCTCCGTAGTATTTGCTCATCTTGCCCAGGACGATCTTTTCCTTCACCTGCAGAGGCTTGGAAGCCATCTTGGGATCGTTGTCCATGAGGGCCAGCTGGATTTCCTTCTCCTTGTCCAGGGTGGTCTGGTCCACGTCTGCCTTGTCGCAGAAGGAGGGATTCATAGCGGCGACCTGCATGCACAGATCCTTGCCCAGCTCGGTGACAGCGGCGGCGTCGATGCCTTCCACTTCCATATTCACCAGAACGCCGATGCGGCCGGCCATGTGGATATAGGGGACGGTCACGCCAGTGGCGTACCGGGCAAAGCGGCGAACCTTCAGGTTCTCACCGATGACCAGGACCTTCTCGGGGATCATTTCACCCACGGTCTTGTCGGTGTTGGGGTAGTTGGCAGCCAAAAGGGCGTCCAGGTCAGCGGGAGCGGCCTTGACGACGACGTCAGCCACGTCCTTCACAAAGCCGGTGAACTTGTCGGACTGGGCGGCGAAGTCGGTTTCGCAGTTGACTTCCACGATGGCGCCAACGCCATCTTCCACGATGGCGCAGACAGCGCCTTCGGCGGCAATCCGGCCGGACTTCTTGGCGGCAGCGGCCAGGCCCTTTTCACGGAGCCACTCCACGGCCTTGTCCATGTCGCCCTCAGAGGCAGTCAGGGCCTTCTTGCAGTCCATCATGCCTACATTGGTCATTTCACGCAGTTTCTTTACGTCAGCAGCAGTAAATGCCATAATAATATCCTCCTATTAGACGTCTTCATTTCTTCGAAGAGGCTGTTACCAAGAGCGGGGGATCAGGACGCATCCTGACCGTTCCGTCTGGCAACAGCCCCTCAATTGGATTTGTTATTCAGCAGCGGGGGCCTCGGAGGCCTCGGGGGCAGGGGCGGCGGGCTCTTCGCTGTAGCTCTCGCCCTGGCGGCCTTCCATCACGGCGTTGGCCATGGTGGCGGCGATGAGGCGGATGGCGCGGATGGCGTCATCGTTGCCGGGAATCACGTAATCAATCTCATCGGGATCGCAGTTGGTATCCACAATGGCCACAATGGGAATGCCCAGCTTCCGGGCCTCGGCGATGGCGTTGCGCTCTTTGCGGGGATCCACAATGAAGAGGGCGCCGGGGAGCTTCTTCATTTCCTTCACGCCGCCCAGGTACTTCTCCAGCTTGGCGATTTCGCCCTGGTGCTTGATGACTTCCTTCTTGGGGAGCATGGCAAAGGTGCCATCCTCTTCCATCTTCCGCAGCTGAGCCAGACGGTCAATCCGGGTCCGCATGGTGCGGAAGTTGGTCAGCATACCGCCCAACCAACGGGCGTTGACGAAGAACTGGCCAGCCCGCTCAGACTCTTCCTTGATGGCTTCCTGGGCCTGCTTCTTGGTACCCACGAAGAGAAGGCTCTCGCCATTGGCGGCCAGCTCACGCACGAAGGAGTAGGCCTCTTCCAGCTTCTTCACGGTCTTCTGCAGGTCAATGATATAGATCCCGTTCCGCTCGGTGTAGATATAGGGGGCCATTTTGGGGTTCCAGCGGCGGGTCTGGTGACCAAAGTGCACGCCGGCTTCCAGCAATTGTTTCATAGATACGACTGCCATAATGTTGTTTCTCCTTTTTGTTTTGCCTCCACCCCGATCATCTCAGGAACGCACCGCCTCGGCGGCACCTGCGGGCCTGATCCCCGGGTGTGTGGTTTTGAAACTATGGCGCTTTGCGCCACGCTAGAATATTGTAACAAATGGAAACCGCAATTGCAAGTATTTTTTTCTGGATTTTCCACCTTTTTCACAAGGCGTTCCTTCGACGGCGGACTTTCTTGACCTTCCACATTGGAAAGGAGGAATAAGGGGAGCGGACAGATGTGTCACCTTGTTTCGTAGAAATAAAATGACGTCGGTGCAAAGTTCACTTTGCGCCGACGTGCAATAAACAGTGAAAATCAATTGCGGGAGAGCAAAATCCCCGTCCCCTTCGGCCCCGAGTCCAGCGGAGCGAGTCGGGGCCGAAAGCGAA
>UQXI01000034.1 GCA_900544975.1 uncultured Eubacteriales bacterium | reverse complement strand
CCTCTCATTTTGGGCGAATTCGAAATGCCTACCACGGGCGGACACACGGGTCCGCCCCTACGGCGGGAGGGAAGGTGTTGGGAATTATCCGACATGTGGTGTCATTTTAATGCTCCGCTAAGCGGCAAACCCACTGGCAACGCAGAAACGCTTGTTTGTACACTACCTTGGTATTTGACTGTAGGAGCGGACCCATGTGTCCGCCCGGCGGGAACATTGTATGGTTTCCTCTCATTTTGGGCGAATTCGAAATGCCTACCACGGGCGGACACACGGGTCCGCTCGTGGTAGGCACTGTGAATTCGCCAAACAGGAATGCAAAATGCATCATTTCCTTGCCAGATAGGCTTATGGGTTTAATCGGGCAAAGAGGGCAAATATTTGATTTAGAAATTCTTTTACTGCTGCAAACTGTTCTGGCGGTAACCGCTCCAGCCGTTCCGCCAAATACGTAACATCGTTTTTCTCTTGCTCCCCAAACAGAAGGGAGTCGCTGGGAATTGACAATTTCTCGCAGATTTTTTTCAGGGTGGAAATGGTAATGCCTGTGACTCCACGTTCAATTGCAGAAATATTTTTTGTACCCAGCGAAACCATTTCACCAAACTGCTCTTGCGTCAACCCTGCGCGTTCCCTTGCAATGCGGATTTCGTTGCCAATGTAGATGTTGATATCTTTTTTTTCACGCATTCTGGCACCACCCTCTTCAAAGCGACTATTTGCCATTTAGTTTACATAATGGTAGCTCCGATCGGAACAATTCTATACTATGATTTTTTGGAATAGTAATGCGCGACCTCCCTAGGTTTGCAGGAGTGCGAAAATGCGGAAAATTTCATTCAATAGGTTTTGGAGCAGGGTAAATTCCTGAGGCGACAGGACTTTTAATTTTTCTGTGAGATAGGACGTATCATTGAGGGAGTCTGAGCCGAATAAGAGTGTGTCGCTGGACACAGGTAGCCTTTCACAAATTCGCTTTAACGTGGAAATAGAAATGCCCACCACACCTCGTTCAATATCAGATACATTTTTGGTACCCAATTGCATGATTTCTCCGAACTGTTCTTGGGTGAGACCTGCGAGCTCTCGCGCTTTGCGTATTTCGTTTCCGATTTGCACATTGATTGTCTTTTTCTCTCTCATGCTCTCCACCCTCTCGATTTGCTGACTTTGCTACTATTTTATGTAATAGTACTGTTGACTGGAACCCGCCAGTGCTATTATAATTAGGGATAGCAATAGACGGATTTTTCCGTGCTGCCAAATCAAACAAAGGTGGAGTTGTTATGAACATAAATACAGAACTGACCCGTATGAAGAACAGAATGTTTCCCCCTACGCTTGCGGCTGCAATTTTGGACGATTGTAAACGAGAATTAAAAGGCACGATAGAGGAGCCCTATAGTGCGGGATATGAAACATCAATGAAGGTGCTGGAAACAGCGCTCTCTGCGGAACAGAGAGAAATTTTGCAGAAGGCTGACGGGCTGTTTGCCAGTTCTATGGAAGTTCTTTTGCAGTTCTATTTTTCCAGAGGTATGTTCACCAGCTTTCAGCAATATTTTGCAAGAAAGTCAGATTCACGGGATTTGGTGGAAGAGATTCTTACATTATCGACGGGATACCGAGGACCAGATGGTAGGGTACATCAAGAGAAGTACAGAGAAGCAGACAAGCTGCTGGATGCGTTGCGGGATCAAGTTGGGTCCGAAAATCAAGGCCATATATCCGCTGTTTGTGCGGCTTGGGAGACGTGGCAAGAACCATTTCAAAAGAAGGCGTTCTACTTTGGATATCGTTATGGGATTGTGTTGCTGAATGAGTCAGGCTTAGCTGAACATCTCCATACAATGATAGACCAGGTGGTTTTGACAGAGTACGCATTAGAAGTAATCACACCGAAACTAGTCGAAGACGGAATGTCAGGGAAAGAGGTGTCCAGTGAGGCTGTATAGATATTGTGAAAAATGATGTCTTGTGCGCTGCCTGAAATTAGATGCCAGTAGCGGCGGACATATGTGTCTGACTGTGATAGGTATTACGAATTCGCCGAAAATGGGAGGAATACGTGCTGTGTTTCTGCCGGGCGGACACATGGGTCCGCCCCTACGAACAGATTAGCAAGATGCTACGTCAATGTAGGCGCTGGCCGCTTTTGCCGGGGCTGGGAAATCGATATATTTGTTTCGATTTTTGCACAATGGACAGGAAAGGCCGGAATCGGCGGCTGAGATTCGGAACACTTTCCATTTGACGACCAGGCCGGAATATGATACACTGTATGTGTCAAAATAGTGAACGCCCTGTGACTGACGGAAGAAGTGGAGCACCACAGGGGAGCGGGGCGTTTGGATTGCTTGCCGGCCGTCTGGGCACACTTACTGTAGGCGGTAAGTGTGCCCTTTTTCATTTTGTAAGGAGGTATCCTATGAAAAAAGTTGGCGTTCTCATGGGCAGTGACAGCGACCTGCCCATTGTGCGCAAGGCGCTGGACACGCTGCGCGCCTTTGGCGTACCCTATGAGGTACACGTATATTCTGCACACCGGACTCCTGCCCAGGCCCAGGAATTTTGCGTTTCCGCCCGGGACCAAGGGTTCGGTGTACTCATTTGCGCTGCAGGCATGGCGGCCCACCTGGCGGGTGCGGCTGCGGCCAACACCACCCTGCCGGTGATTGGCATTCCCATGGCCTCTGGCGGGCTGGGGGGCATGGACGCTCTGCTGTCCACAGTCCAGATGCCCACGGGGATCCCGGTGGCCACGGTGGCGGTGAATGGCGCGGCCAATGCGGCCATTCTGGCGGTGCAGATCCTGGCCCTGGAGGAGCCCGGACTGGCGGACAAGCTGGCGGCCCGGCGGACGGCCGACCGGGAAAAGGTCCTGGAGAAGAACCAGGCGGTAGAACAAGAATTCAACCTGTAAGGAGGATATATCAAATGGAAAAGAAAGAACAGCTCTACGAAGGCAAGGCCAAGAAGGTGTACACCACCGGAGATCCCGAGAAGCTCATTGTGGCGTATAAAGACGACGCCACGGCGTTCAACGGCCTCAAGAAGGGCACCATCTCCGGCAAGGGCGCCATCAACAACCGCATGAGCAACTTCCTCATGGGGATGTTGGAGAAGCATGGCGTGCCCACCCACCTGGTGGAGGAGCTGAACGACCGGGAGACTGTGGTGAAGAAGGTGAGCATTGTTCCCCTGGAGGTCATCATCCGCAACATCTCCGCCGGTTCTTTTGCCAAGCGCTACGGTGTGGAGGAGGGCATTGTATTTGACGAGCCCACCATTGAGTTCTCCTATAAAAATGACGACCTGGGCGATCCCCTGATCAACAGCTATCACGCCCTGGCCCTGAAGCTGGCCACCCGGGAAGAAATCGAAACCATCAAGACCCTGGCCTTCCGGGTGAACGAGGTGCTGAAGGCCTATTTCCTGGGCCTGGGCATTGAGCTGGTGGACTTCAAGCTGGAGTTTGGCCGCCTGTCCGACGGCGCCATTGTCCTGGCCGATGAGATTTCTCCCGACACCTGCCGCCTCTGGGACAGCAAGACCCACGAAAAGCTGGACAAGGACCGCTTCCGCCGGGATCTGGGCGGCGTGGAAGAGGCCTACCAGGAGGTTATGCGCCGCCTGATGGGCGAATAAAGGAGGACCAGTTTGGGAGGATTTTTTGGAGCAGTCTCCCGGCGGGACTGCGTACTGGATATTTTCTTTGGGGCGGATTACCATTCCCACTTGGGCACCCGCCGGGGCGGCATGGTGATCTACGATCAGGAGCGGGGGTTCCAGCGGCAGATTCACAACATTGAGAACACCCCCTTCCGCACCAAATTTGAAAAGGATATCGAGGCTTTCCGGGGCTGCAGCGGCATCGGCTGTATCAGTGACACGGACCCCCAGCCCCTGCTGGTCCGGTCCCACCTGGGCCTGTATGCCATTGCCTTTGTGGGCATCATCAACAATGCCGAAGCGTTGGTCGACACCTGCTTCTCCGATCACGGCCATCAGTTTATGGCCATGAGCAGCGGCAAAGTGAACCAGACAGAGCTGGTGGCGGCCCTCATCAGCCAAAAGGAGACCCTGGTGGAGGGCATTCGCCACGCCCAGGAGCTCATCGACGGCTCGGCCACCATCCTGCTGCTGACGCCGGAGGGCATCTTGGCCGCCCGGGACGGGGTGGGCCGTCTGCCCATCCTGGTGGGCAAGGGAGACGAGGGTTGCTGCGTGTCCTTCGAGTCCTTTGCGTATCACAAGCTGGGCTATGCGGACCACTACGAATTGGGCCCCGGAGAGATTGTCCGGGTGACGCCAGAGGGCGTGGAGCAGCTGGCGGCCCCAGGGGAGAAGATGAAAATCTGCGCCTTCCTGTGGACCTACTATGGCTATCCCAACTCCAACTACGAGGGGAAAAACGTGGAGGTCATGCGCTACCGCAACGGCCAGATCATGGCCCGGGACGAGATGGAGCGGGGGACCCTGCCGGAGGTGGACTATGTGGCCGGGGTGCCGGATTCCGGTTTGCCCCATGCCATTGGCTACTCCAACCAGAGCCAGAAGCCCTTTGCCCGCCCCTTTGTGAAATATACGCCCACCTGGCCCCGGTCGTTTATGCCCTCCAACCAGAACGTCCGGAATCAGGTGGCCAAAATGAAGCAGATTCCGGTGCCGGAGCTGATCCAGGACAAGAAGCTGCTGTTTGTGGACGACTCCATCGTCCGGGGCACCCAGCTGCGGGAGACGGTGGAATTCCTGTATGAAAGCGGAGCCAAGGAGGTCCACATGCGGTCCGCCTGCCCACCCATTATGTACGGCTGCAAATACCTGAACTTCTCCGCCAGTAACTCGGATATGGAGCTTTTGGCCCGGCGCGTAGTCCAAGAGCTGGAGGGAGACGAAGGTCAGCAGCATCTGGAGGAATATGCAGACAGCAGAACGGAGCGGGGCCAGTGCCTCCTGAAATCCATCTGCCAGAAGATGGGCTTCGACTCCCTGGGCTATCAGTCTCTGGACGGCTTGCTGGAAGCCATCGGCCTGGACCGGGACCGGGTCTGCACCTACTGCTGGACCGGGAAAGAATGAGGACCAGCCGGTTTCATATGATAAGGAGGGTACCCAACCGATGGGAAAGCTGAGAGAGGAATGCGGCGTCTTCGGCATCTATGGTAAGGAGAACCAGGAGGTCGCCGCCACCAGCTATTACGGCCTCTTTGCCCTGCAGCACCGGGGGCAGGAGAGCTGCGGCATTGCCGTGTGCAACGACGGCGTCATTGCGGCCCACAAAGACCTGGGCCTGGTGGAAGAGGTGTTTACCCCGGAAGTTTTGGCCCGGCTGGGGCAGGGGAACATGGCAGTGGGTCATGTGCGCTATGGGACCACCGGCGTTACAGACCGGAATAATGCCCAGCCCATTGTGGTAAACCACTGTAAAGGGTCGCTGGCCCTGGTCCACAACGGGAATCTGGTCAATTCCTATGCCCTGCGGGAGGAGCTGGAGCTCACCGGTTCCATTTTCCACAGCACCTCTGACACAGAGGTCATCTCCTATGTGATTACCAAAGAGCGCCTGTCCGCTTCTTCCATTGAGGAGGCGGTGGACCGGGCCATGGACAAGCTCCAGGGGGCATACTCTCTGGTGGTCATGTCCGCCACCAAGCTGATGGCGGTCCGGGATCCCCGGGGCTTCCGCCCCCTGTGCTACGGGCGGACCGCCGACGGCACGTACATCGTCGCTTCCGAGAGCTGCGCCCTGGACGCCGCCGGTGCGGCCTTCGTCCGGGATGTGGAGCCTGGGGAGATTGTGGTGTTTGATGGGGACGAGGTGCGCTCCATCCGCACCCACTGCGGCCAGGCGGACCGGAGCATGTGTGTCTTTGAATACATCTACTTTGCCCGGCCGGACTCGGTGATGGATGGCAGCTCCGTGCACAATGCCCGCCGCAGGGCGGGGATGTTCCTGGCGCTGGAGCATCCGGTGGAGGCCGATGTGGTGGTGGGCGTGCCGGATTCCGGCATTGACGCAGCCATTGGTTTTGCCCAGGCCTCTGGCATCCCCTATGGCGTGGGCATGATTAAAAATAAGTACATCGGCCGGACCTTCATTGCCCCAGGTCAGAAAAATCGGGAAAACAAGGTTCGGATCAAGCTGAATCCCGTGTCCGCCACGGTGAAGGGCAAGCGGGTGGTTCTCATTGACGACTCCATCGTCCGGGGCACCACAGCCGCCCGCATTGTGAAGCTGCTGCGGGAGGCTGGCGCTACCCAGGTACATCTGCGGATCTCCGCGCCCCCCTTCCTGAATCCCTGCTATTATGGCACGGACATTGACTCCCGGGACTCCCTCATTGCGGTCCATCACACCCGGGAAGAGATCTGCCAGATCATCGGAGCCGACTCTCTGGGGTACCTCAGTGTGGAAAACGTACAGAAACTGGCAGAGCACGGCGGCGGATTCTGTACCGCCTGCTTCAGCGGCTGCTACCCCACCCAGGTCCCGGAACATACCAGAAAACTCCGCTTTGAGCGGAAACTCTCGGAAAAGGAGCCAAAGGCATGAACGAAAAAAGCTATTCCGAAAGCTACAAGGCGGCCGGTGTGGACATCACCGCCGGCTACCGGGCGGTGGAGCTGATGAAAACCCACATTGCCCGGACCAAGAACCAGGGCTGCCTGGACGACATCGGCGGCTTCGGCGGCCTCTTCGGACTGAATCTCAAGGGATATGAGGAGCCGGTGCTGGTCTCCGGCACAGACGGTGTGGGCACCAAGCTCCGCCTGGCCTTCCTCATGGACAAGCATGACACCGTGGGCATCGACTGCGTGGCCATGTGTGTCAACGATGTGATTTGCTGCGGCGCCAAGCCCCTGTTTTTCCTGGACTACATCGCCTGCGGCAAAAATGTGCCGGAGCGGATTGCCGAGCTGGTGTCTGGCGTGGCCGAGGGCTGCGTCCAGGCGGGCTCCGCCCTCATTGGCGGCGAGACGGCGGAAATGCCCGGCTTCTACCCGGAAGACGAGTATGACCTGGCCGGATTCTCCGTGGGGATGGTGGACAAGAAGAAGATTGTGGACCACAGCACCATGATCCCCGGGGATGTGATTTTGGCCCTGCCCTCCTCCGGCGTCCACTCCAACGGCTTCTCCCTGGTGCGGAAGGTATTCGACGTGGAGAAGAATCCAGAATTGAAGACGCCCCGGGAGGATCTGGGAGGCAAGTCCATTGGGGAGACGCTGCTCACCCCGACGAAAATTTATGTGAAGCCCATGCTGGCCCTCTTTGACCAGGTGCGGGTGAAGGGCGTCAGCCACATCACAGGCGGCGGCTTCTTTGAAAACATTCCCCGTGCCATTCCCCAGGGCCTGGGCGCGAAGATCCAGAGAAGCGCCATCCGGGTGCTGCCCATTTTTGACCTCATCGCCAAGACCGGGAACATTCCGGAGCGGGATATGTTCAACACCTTCAACATGGGTGTGGGCATGAGCGTCATTGTGGCCAAGGAAGACGCGGAAACCGCCCTGGAGATTCTGCGGGCGAACGGCGAAGACGCCTATGTGATGGGCGAAATCGTTGCATCTCAGGATCAGGTGATTCTGGAATGAAGACGAGGATTGCAGTTTTGGTCTCCGGCGGCGGCACCAACCTCCAGGCGCTCCTGGACGCCGAAGCCGCTGGAAGGATCCCCCATGGGGAGATTGTCCTGGTGGTATCCAACAAGCCCGGCGCCTATGCCCTGGAGCGGGCCAAGAAGGCCGGGGTCCCTGCCGCAGTGGTGAGCAAGCAGGAATGCGGCTCCCAGGCTGCCTTTGAGCAGCGGCTTCAGGGGATCCTGGAGCTGGACGGGGTGGATATGATCATTTTGGCAGGGTTTATGAGCATCCTGTCCCAGACGTTTACGGCCAAGTGGCCCAACCGAATTTTAAATGTGCATCCCAGCTTGATTCCCGCCTTCTGCGGGGCCGGGTACTATGGCCTGCGTGTGCATGAGGCCGCCCTGGCCCGGGGCGTGAAGGTGACGGGGGCCACGGTGCACATGGTCAACGAGATCCCCGATGGGGGCCCCATTGTCCTGCAAAAGGCGGTGGAGGTTCTGCCCGGGGACACGCCGGAAACCCTGCAACGCCGGGTGATGGAGCAGGCGGAGTGGATCCTCCTGCCCCAGGCGGCGGAGCTGGTTGCCCAGCAGCTTGCGGCGCGATGACACGCCGGAATTCACATAATCAGGAGGTCTATCATGTACGATCTGTCCGCCCTCTTACAGGGCAATTCCTATCCCGGCCGGGGCGTGCTCCTGGGCCGGAGCGAGGACGGGAAGTCCGCCGTCATCGCCTATTTCATCATGGGACGCAGTGAAAACAGCCGGAACCGGATCTTTGTGGAGACCGAAGACGGCATCCGGACCCAGGCCTTTGATCCGGCCAAAATGACAGACCCTTCCCTCATCATCTATCATCCGGTCCGCCGGATTGCCGATGAGGACGGCGTCACTACCATCGTGACCAATGGCGACCAGACCGATACCCTCCGGGACTTTATGCTGGAGGGGGAGAGCTATGTGGAGGCCCTCAATACCCGGGAGTTTGAGCCCGACGGCCCCAACTACACACCCAGGATTTCCGGCATTCTGTTCCCCTGCGGCTCTTATGTCCTCAGCATCCTGAAGTCCCTGCAGGGCGACCCCAGCTGCTGTGTCCGGAATTACTTTACCTTTGACGCCCCCAAGGCGGGGATGGGGCACCTGATCCACACCTATGAATCTGACGGCGCGCCCCTGCCCTCCTTCTGCGGCGAACCCCGGCCGGTGGCCATCACGGGAACCCTGGACCAGTTCACCCAGGCCATCTGGGAGAGCCTGAACGGGGACAACAAGGTTTCGCTGTATACGGCCTTTGTCAACCTGGAGACTGGAGAGACGGAAAGCCGGATTGTAAACCGGCATTGCGGGCAGTAATATGCCAGAATTGGGACGACCGCAAAGGAAGAATCTTCGACTGTCTTGCTTTGACTATTCTGGTAATTGTGCCTACTTTATTACAATTTGTGTGCAAAATAGGCTCCATTTGTTTGGAGAAATGGAAAGTACACCGGTAGGGGCGCACCTATGTGTGCGCCCGCATGCACCGGAACAGATGGTCATTGTTTGGCTTCAGGAGATGGAACGAAAATTTCCAGGAACGGACGTTACAGATTATATTGTGATGCCGGACCATGTTCATTTTATCCTTTTCTACACGGCGGGAACCGTCAAGGCGGATCTTCCGCAGATGATCCAGTGGTTCAAAACCCAGACAACCAATGCCTATATCCGCGGCGTACGAAACGGATGGTATCTCCCTTTTGATCGCCATCTGTGGCAACGGGGGTATTATGAACACGTAATACGGAATGAACAGGATTTGGCAGATACCCGGGCCTATATACAGAATAATCCGGTGCAATGGGCCCTGCGGCGGGCGGACACATAGGTCCGCCCCTACGGATTGTCAATGAGGTATTGCTATGGCTATGGAAATGGAACGAAATCATGACGCCTATATTTCTCCTCTGTCCACCCGGTATGCCAGTGCTGAGATGCAGCATATTTTCTCGGAGAATTTTAAATTCCGTACCTGGCGGCGGCTGTGGATTGCGTTGGCCAAGGCGGAGCGGCAGCTGGGGCTGGAGATTACAGAGGAGCAGATTGCAGAGCTGGAAGCCCACAAAGACGACATCAATTACGCCGTGGCCGAGGAGCGGGAGCGTTTGGTGCGTCACGATGTGATGAGCCACGTCTACGCGTATGGGCAGCAGTGCCCCAAGGCGGCGGGGATCATCCACCTGGGGGCCACCAGCTGCTATGTGGGGGACAACACCGATGTGGTGATCCTCCGGGAGGCCAGTCGCCTGACGCTGCAAAAGTGCGCCCAGGTGGTGAAAAACCTGGCGGCCTTTGCCGAAGCCCACAGGGATCAGCCCTGCCTGGGCTATACCCACCTCCAGCCCGCCCAGCTCACCACCGTGGGCAAGCGGGCCACCCTGTGGATCTATGAGCTGACCCAGGATATGGAAAATCTGGCGTATCAGCTGTCCAACCTGAAGCTCCTGGGCTCCAAGGGAACCACCGGCACCCAAGCCTCCTTTATGGAGCTGTTCGAGGGGGACGAGGAGAAAATTAAGGAAATGGAGCGGCTCATTGCCGGGGACATGGGCTTTGCCGGGGTGGTCCCGGTGTCGGGCCAGACTTATTCCCGGAAGGTGGACGCCTATTTCCTGGGGGCGCTGTCTGGCATTGCCCAGAGCGCCATGAAGTTTGCCAATGACCTGCGGATTTTGCAGTCCTTTGAGGAGATGGAGGAGCCCTTTGAAAAGAACCAGATCGGCTCCTCCGCCATGCCCTATAAGCGCAACCCCATGCGCTCTGAGCGCATCTGCGCCCTGGCGCGGTATGTGATCTGCGACAGTCTGAACCCCGGTCTCACCGCCGGAACCCAGTGGTTTGAGCGCACCCTGGACGACTCCGCCAACAAGCGAATCTCCGTGGCCGAGGCCTTCCTGGCGGTGGACGCCATTTTGAACATTTATATGAACGTCTCCTCCGGTCTGGTGGTGAATGACAAGGTGGTAGAGCGCCGGGTGATGGAGAAGCTGCCCTTTATGGCCACAGAAAACATCATGATGGAGTCTGTCAAGCGGGGGGGCAACCGGCAGGAGCTGCATGAAGCGCTGCGGGTCCACTCTCACGCCGCCGCCGCCCGGGTGAAGCTGGAGGGCGGGCAGAATGACCTCATCGACCGCATTGCAGCAGATCCCATGTTCCCCCTGACCAAGGCGGAGATCCTGGAGCAGCTGGACCCCAGGGCCTACACCGGCCGTTCCGGCAGCCAGGTAACGGAATTCCTCCGGGATGTGGTACGGCCCCTCCTGGAGCAGTATGGAAACGAAAATCTAACCGCAGAATTGAGGGTATAAACCATGAAAGAATTTGAATTGAAATACGGCTGTAATCCCAACCAGAAGCCTGCCAAGATCTATATGACCGACGGCAGCGAGCTGCCTGTGACCATCCTGAACGGACGGCCCGGCTATATCAATTTCCTGGACGCCCTGAACTCCTATCAGCTGGTCAAGGAGCTGAAGGCGGCCACAGGCCTTCCCTGCGCCACTTCCTTTAAGCATGTGTCTCCCACCTCTGCCGCTGTGGGCCTGCCGCTGCCGGAGGAGTTGAAGAAGGCCTGCTTTGTGGAGGACGTGAAGGGCCTGGATGAAAATCCTCTGGCCTGCGCCTATGCCCGGGCCCGTGGCACCGACCGGATGTGCTCCTTTGGGGACTGGGTGGCCCTGTCCGATCCCTGCGACGCGCTTACCGCTTCCCTCATTGCCCGGGAGGTGTCCGACGGCGTCATTGCCCCCGGCTACAGCGAGGAAGCTCTGGAAATCCTGAAGACCAAGCGGAAGGGCAGTTACAATGTGGTGGCCATTGACCCGGATTACGTCCCCGCCCAGCAGGAGGAGAAGCAGGTCTATGGCGTCACCTTCCAGCAGGGGCGGAACAACTTCAAAATTGACGGGGAGCTCCTGAACCACATCGTCACCCAGAACAAGGACCTGCCTGAGGGCGCAAAACGGGACCTGATTGTCTCTCTCATCACCCTCAAATACACCCAGTCCAACTCCGTTTGCTTTGCCTATGACGGCCAGGCCATTGGTGTGGGTGCGGGACAGCAGTCCCGGATTCACTGCACCCGTCTGGCAGGCTCCAAGGCCGACACCTGGTTCCTGCGGCAGCATCCCAAGACCCTGGCCCTGCCCTTCAAGCCGGATCTGGGCCGGCCCAACCGGGACAATGTGATTGACGGCTATATCAACGGCAACGAAGAGGACGTCTGCGCTGAGGGCATTTGGCAGAACTACTTTACCCAGCGTCCGGAGCCCCTGACCGAGGAAGAGAAGCGGGAATTCCTGGCCGCCCGGCAGAACGTCTCCCTGGGCTCGGATGCCTTCTTCCCCTTCCCGGACAACATCAAGCGGGCCCTCAAGTCCGGCGTCCGCTATGTGGCCCAGCCCGGCGGTTCCATTCGGGATGACCTGGTCATCGAAGAATGCGACAAGAACGACATGGTTATGGCCTTTACTGGAATGCGGCTGTTCCACCATTAAACCATCGGGAGGGCAGCATGAAGATTTTAGTGGTTGGCGGTGGCGGCCGGGAACACGCCATCATCAAGAAATTAAAAGAAAACCCTGCCGTCACAGAGATTTTTGCCCTGCCCGGCAACGGCGGCATCTCTGCGGACGCCACCTGTGTGCCCATCGGCGCTACGGACCTGGACGGCATTGTGCAGTTTGCCAAAGAGCATCCTGTGGATTATGCCGTGGTCACCCCGGACGATCCCCTGGTTCTGGGCTGTGTGGACCGGCTGAATGAAATTGGGGTACCCTGCTTTGGGCCCAAGCAAAACGCCGCTATCCTGGAAGGCAGCAAGGCCTTTGCCAAGGACCTGATGAAAAAGTACCACATTCCCACCGCCCGGTATGAGACCTTCTCTGATTTACAGGCGGCGCTGGACTACGTCCAGGCGCAGCCGCTTCCCCTGGTGGTCAAGGCCGACGGCCTGGCCCTGGGGAAGGGCGTCCTCATCTGCCAGACCCGGGAGGAGGCCATAGGTGCAGTCACCGATATGATGGCAAACGCCAAATTCGGCAAAAGCGGCTCCACCGTAGTCATTGAGGAATTCCTAGAAGGCCCAGAGGTTTCTGTGCTGGCCTTTACGGATGGCAAAACCGTGAAGCCTATGGTCTCCTCTATGGATCACAAACGGGCCCTGGATGGAGATGAAGGACTCAACACCGGCGGGATGGGCGCCGTGGCCCCCAACCCCTATTACACGCCGCAAGTGGCCCTGGAGTGTATGGAGGAGATCTTCCTGCCCACCATCCGGGCCATGGCCGCAGAGGGGCGGCCCTTCACGGGATGTTTGTATTTTGGCCTGATGCTGACCAAGGACGGGCCCAAGGTCATTGAGTACAACTGCCGGTTTGGCGACCCGGAGACCCAGGTGGTGTTGCCCCTGATGGAATCGGACCTTCTGACTGCGATGCAGGCCACCACTGCCGGTACGCTGGCTGAGACGGAAGTGAAGTTCTCAGATGGGTTTGCCTGCTGTGTCATCAACGCCTCCCGGGGGTATCCCCTGTCCTATGAAAAGGACTTCCCCATCACGATGACGCCGGAGGCTGCGGCCCACACCTATGTAGCCGGGGCCAAGCTGGTAGACGGGACGCTGGCCACCTCCGGAGGCCGGGTCACCGGCACCACCGCTGTGGCCGACACTTTGGAGCAGGCCATTGCAGAGGCCTACCGTTTGGCCGGGGAAGTACAATTCGACAACGTCTACCGCAGAAGCGACATCGGCGCCCGGGCCCTGCAAGCCCCAGTTTAATTTGTGGCAAAAGGGAGGAAACCCTATGGTTTATCGAGTTTACGTAGAAAAAAAGAAGGAACTGGCCAAAGAAGCGGCGGATTTGTGCCACGAGGTCCGGGAACTTCTGCAAATCCGGAGCCTGACCGGGGTCCGGATCATCAACCGCTATGATGTGGAACACATTGAAAAGGACCTGTTTGACTACGCCGTAAAGACGGTGTTTTCAGAACCGCAGTTGGACGTGGCTTCCGAGACCATGGAAGCCCACGGGGCGGTCTTTGCCACAGAGTATCTCCCCGGTCAGTTTGACCAGCGGGCCGACTCTGCCGCCCAGTGCATCCAGATCATCTCTCAAGGAGAGCGGCCGTTGGTGCGCACGGCAAAGGTGTATGTTCTGGAGGGCGCCCTCACAGAAGAGGAAGTGGAGGCGGTCAAGAAGTATGTGATCAATCCGGTGGAGGCCCGGGAGGCTGCCTTGGCCAAGCCGGAGACCCTCCGGGTGGAGTACCCCATTCCCGAGACGGTCAAGACCTTGGAGGGCTTTTTGGACCTGGACCGGGAGGGCCTGGAGGATCTTGTGAAGACTCTGGGGCTGGCCATGGATCTGGACGACACTGCCTTCTGCCAGACCTATTTCCGCCAAGAGGGCCGTTGCCCCACCATCACGGAAATTCGCATGATCGACACCTACTGGTCCGATCACTGCCGCCACACCACCTTCCTCACTACCATCGACGCCGTGCAGTTTGCCGATCCCCTGCTGCAAAAGGCTTATGAAGACTACCTGGCCACCCGCCGGGAGCTGGGCCGCACCAAGCCGGTGAATCTCATGGACATTGGGACCCTGGCAGCCAAGTATTTGCACAAGCAGGGCCTTTTGTCCAAGCTGGACGAGAGCGAGGAGATCAACGCCTGTACCGTCCACATGACCGTCACCGTAGACGGGAAAGAGGAGCCCTGGCTCCTGCTCTTTAAAAATGAAACCCACAACCACCCCACGGAGATTGAGCCCTTCGGTGGCGCGGCTACCTGCATTGGAGGAGCCATCCGAGACCCCCTGGCCAGCCGGGCCTATGTATATGGGGCTATGCGGGTCACCGGCGCGGCGGACCCCTTGACGCCGGTGTCGGAGACCCTGCCTGGCAAACTGCCCCAGCGGAAGCTGGTGACCACGGCGGCGGCGGGCTATTCCTCTTACGGCAACCAAATTGGCCTGGCCACAGGCATGGTGGATGAGCTCTACCACCCGGGATATGCGGCCAAGCGGATGGAAATTGGCGCTGTGATTGCAGCGGTTCCAGAGAAAAATGTGCGCCGGGAGTGCCCCCAGCCAGGGGATCAGGTGATTCTCCTGGGTGGACGCACGGGCCGGGACGGCTGCGGCGGCGCAACCGGCTCTTCCAAGAGCCATAACCTCCACTCCCTGGAGTCCTGCGGTGCGGAAGTGCAAAAGGGCAACGCTCCCGAAGAGCGGAAGCTTCAGCGTCTGTTCCGCAACGGCGAAGCCACCCGGATGATCAAGCGGTGCAACGACTTTGGTGCAGGCGGCGTGTCTGTGGCCATTGGTGAGCTGGCCGATGGGCTGGAGATTGATCTGAACCGGGTGCCCAAGAAGTATGACGGTCTGGACGGCACAGAGCTGGCCATTTCGGAGTCCCAGGAGCGGATGGCGGTGGTGGTGGCTGCTTCCGATGTGGGCCGCTTCCTGGAACTGGCTGCCCGGGAAAACCTGGAAGCCACGGTGGTGGCCACGGTGACGGAGAATCCCCGGTTGCGGATGCACTGGAACGGGAACACCATTGTGGATGTGAGCCGGGAGTTCCTAAACTCCAACGGCGCAGAGAAGCACATCACCGTTCAACTGGATGCACCGGGGGACTATGCCAAGCCAGTCTTCGGCGGCTTCCTGGAGAATTTTCAGGCCATTGCCACGGATTTGAATACCTGCTCCAAGCGGGGCCTGTCGGAGCGGTTTGACTCCACCATTGGAGCCGGGACTGTGCTCATGCCCTTCGGCGGCAAGCATCAGCAGACCCCCATCCAGGCCATGGTCCACAAGGTGAGCCTGGAGCAGGGACACACCGATACGTGCTCCCTCATGTCCTGGGGTTACAATCCCTTCATTACCGAGAAGAGCCCCTATCACGGGGCGTACTTGGCGGTGGTGGAGTCCGCCGCCAAACTGGTGGCCACCGGAGCGGCCTATGAAGACGTATACCTCACCTTCCAGGAGTATTTCAAGCGGGTGGGCCGGGATCCCAAGCGGTGGAGCCAGCCCCTGGCAGCCCTCTTGGGTGCGTTTGAAGCCCAAAAGGATCTGAAGATTGCCGCCATTGGTGGCAAGGACTCCATGTCCGGTACCTTTGAAGACCTGGATGTGCCCCCCACCCTGGTGTCCTTTGCCGTCACCACAGAGCAGGTACAGCACATTGTATCCAATGAGTTCAAGGCGGCGGGTCACACCGTCTGCCTGCTGCAGCCGCAGTACAACGAGGCCGGGCTGCCCGATCCCCAGTCTCTTCTGGCCCATTTCCGGCTGGTGACCAAGCTCCTGCACTCCGGTGCGGCGGTGGCCGCATACACCCCTGGCATGGGAGGCCCGGCAGAGGCGGTGATGAAAATGGCCTTTGGCAACGGGTTTGGCTTTGATTTTGATGAGAAGGTCACCATGGAGGATCTGTTTGGCTATGCCTATGGCAGCTTTGTTCTGGAGCTGGACGGGCATGAGCCGGTGGGCAAGGTGCTGGGGACCATCCGCCCGGACTGCCGGTTTGTCTGGCATGGGGAATCCGTGGATGGGGTGGCCCTGCAGAAGGCCTACGAAGAGAAGCTGGAGCCGGTGTATTCCTGTAATATCCCAGATGCTCAGGTTCCGGTGGAGACCGTATCCTTCCAGGCCCAGACCCGGGTCTGCCCGGCGGCAAAAACCGCCCGGCCGAAGGTTCTAATTCCCGTGTTCCCCGGTACCAACTGCGAGTATGACTCCGCCAAAGCCATGATGGACGCAGGCGCGGAAGCAGAGATCTTTGTGATCCGGAATCTAACGGCAGCCGCCATTGCGCAGAGTGTGGAGGAATTTGCCGGAAAGCTGAAGAAGGCGCAAATGGTTTTCCTCCCCGGCGGCTTCTCCGGCGGGGATGAGCCGGACGGCTCCGCCAAATTCATCACCGCCTTTTTCCGCAATGCCGCCATTAAGGAAGAGATCACGGCGCTGTTGGAGGAGCGGGACGGTCTGATGCTGGGTATTTGCAACGGCTTCCAGGCCCTCATCAAGCTGGGTCTCCTGCCCTATGGTAAGATCCTGGACACCGACGCCGATTGTCCCACCCTGACCTACAACGCCATTGGCCGCCACCAGTCCCGCCTGGTGCGCACCCGGGTGGCCTCCAACCTGAGTCCCTGGCTCTCGGGCACCCAGGTGGGCGAGGTGTACACCGTGCCCATTTCCCACGGCGAGGGTCGCTTCCTGGCAGAGGAAGCCCTGGTGAAGCAATTGGCTGCACGGGGGCAGATTGCCACCCAATATGTGGACCTGGCGGGAAACGCCACCACCGACGTACGCTTCAACCCCAACGGCTCCATCTACGCCATCGAAGGCATCACCTCCCCCGACGGCCGCATTCTGGGCAAAATGGGCCACAGCGAGCGGAAGGGCTTTGGCCTGTATAAAAATGTACCGGGTGAGTTTGATATGAAGCTATTCGAATCTGCTGTAAAATATTTTAAATAATATTTTATAACATTTGATTGGGAAATTTTAAACGCTGGTATAGTCTGTAGATTTGGACTATACCAGCGTTTTTCCCCTTGGAAGAAACTTACATATACGCTTGTAACCCCTTATTTTTTACGGCGAAAAGTAGTAGAACAGGGGTTCTTTTGCCTATGCTGGGGCGAATGGTACCTTGTTTCCGTGGGCCAGTTCTTTCCATACGCGAACCATCACAGCGGCAGTAACCAGAATCGCCAGCACATCCGCAATTGGCGCAGCCCAGAAAATTCCAGTGACACCCAAGGCAATTGGGATCAGGCAAGAAAAGACAATCAGAAGCACATCCCGCAAAATAGACAGCGGCGCAGCGGCTTTGGCTTTTCCAATCGACTGCAAAAAGATAGCGCAAACCTTCTGAACACAGGTGAACAGGATCAGGGAGAGATAAATCCGCAGGCACTGCACGGCAAAGTCAAAATAGATCGGGTCGTCTGCCGAGCCGAACATCCGAATGAACATACCGGGGATCACTTCAAACAGGATGGTACAGATCAGGCCAACAATCACCGTCCACTTGATGATCAGTTTCAATAGTTTCTGTACCCGATCATAATTTTTCGCGCCATAATTGTAGCCCACAATCGGTTGTGCGCCAGCAGCGATGCCGATCGCGATGTTCAATACGATTTGAAAGAGCTTCATAATGACCACGAATGCCGCCAAGGGAATGTCTGCACCATAGACCGACTGTGTACCGTACTTCACCAACAGGATATTGTTGACCACCGTGATCGTTACGATAGAAAGCTGGGTCAACAAGCTGGAAGTGCCCAAAGCCATGACCGGCTTCAAAAGGGCCAGGCTGGGCTTGAAGCTACTGATCTTCACTCGGAACGTTTTGGAATGACCTAAATAAACAGCACAAATGAGGAAACTGACAAACTGCCCCAAGATGGTAGCCCAGGCCGCGCCTTGGATCCCCATATCCAGCACAAAAATTGCAATCGGGTCACCGATGATGTTGATGATTGCCCCGGTGAGCATTGCGGCCATAGCGTATTTCGGGCTACCATCTGCACGGATGATAGATGCTAAGGTGTTCTGTGTCATAGCAAGTGGCATCATAGCAAAGATAATCACACCATAGTCATGTGCCATCTGGAGATTGGCGTCTGTTGCGCCGATCAGTCGAAGCAGGCCATCCCCCCACAAGTACGCAACGGCAATCACTACCACACCGGAGAGAAAAGAACCCAAAATTGCGTTGCCAACGCTTCTGTGAATGTTTTCCGTTTCCCCGCGTCCCAGGGAAACACTCAATGCGGCGGCGGCTCCATCGCCAAAGAACAGACTCAATCCCCAGCCGACTACCGTGATTGGGAAAATGACACCAGTAGCGGCGTTCCCAAGATACCCGACACCGTTACCGACAAAAATCTGATCTACGATGTTGTAGAGGCATGAGATAATCAGAGAACAGATGCAGGGGATTGCAAACTGCCGGAGCAGCTTCCCCACCTTTTCAGTACCAAGATAATTACTTTTTTCCATAGAGACCTCCTTGATTTGAGGCAAAAAAACAGCACATGCAAACGCATGTGCTGCAAACATATTAGCCTCCAACACATGCCGCATATCCTTACCGTGATCAGACTTATGCGCAAATGCGCTGCATGTGTCGTTGATTGCCTATTAAGTTCAAGAATAGTATAGCACGAAGGCCCGAATTTTTCAAAGGACTTTTTGCACAAATTTATGAAGGACTGCCATTCTACCGCCCGCTTCTTTTGCTTGGAATGTGACTGCGTCAAGAGCGGTGAGCTTGTCTGGCCAGTAAAGATGGCAGGCGGTTCTGCAAATCAAATCTGCATCCAAATCGAAAGGCGCACGAGCCATCCTTACAGGGGCAGCCCTTGAGCAGCACTTGTATCCATTGTTTGAATCTCCTGAATGGTTCCGCCGCCAAGCACCACGTCCCCCTGATACAGCACAATGGCCTGTCCTTTGGTCAGGGCCCGTTGGGGGCGGTCGAAGGTGACTTGGACCCGTCCATCTGGTAGGACCGTGGCGGTGGCCGCCTGTTCCGGCTGGTGGTAGCGGGCCCGGGCTTGGACTCGGATGGGGGAAACGGGGGCTTCCAGGGCAATCCAGTTGAAGTCTGTGGCGATTGCGGTGCGCTCATACAGGCCGCAGTCGTCTGCCAGTACCACGGTGTTGTCCTCTGGTCGAATTTCTTTGACATACAGGGGCCGTCCGCCGGAGACGCCCAGGCCGCGACGTTGGCCGATGGTGTAATGGATGATGCCTTTGTGTCGTCCCAGAATATGGCCCTCTGGGTCCACAAAGTTGCCCTCGGGATAGGTCCTGCCGGTCCGGCGGCGAATGAAGGCGGCGTAATCCCCATCGGGGACAAAGCAGATATCCTGGCTGTCGTGCTTTTTGGCGTTGACAAAGCCCTGGGCCTCGGCAATGGCGCGAACTTCCTCCTTGCGAAGGGTTCCCAGGGGGAATTGGGTGTGGGCCAACTGCTCTTGGGTCATGGCGTAGAGCACATAGCTCTGGTCCTTCTGCGGGTCCGGCCCCTTCAGGAGGAGCCAGCGGCCAGTTTCGCTCTGCTGAATCCGGGCATAGTGGCCGGTCACCACGTAGCCAATGCCCAATTCCCGGGCCCGACGGTACATCCGGTCGAATTTCAGGTAGCGGTTGCAGTCAATGCAGGGATTAGGGGTACAGCCCCCCTCATAAGCCGCTACAAACCGGTCCATGACCTGCCGGCCGAAGTCTTCTTTGAAGTTGAACACGTAGTAGGGCATCCCCAACCGGGCCGCCACTGCCCGGGCATCCTCCACATCCTCCAGGGAACAGCAGGTTCCGGTGCGGAGTGTGGCCACGTCCTCATTTTCATACAGCCGCATGGTGGCTCCCACGCATTCATACCCCGCCTGCTTCATGAGATAGGCCGCTACGGAGCTGTCCACTCCGCCACTCATGGCAATGAGGGCACGGTTTTGGTTGTTGGTTTCTATGGTAAACACCTCTTTCACGGCGCAAGGCCATGTGTTTCTTGAGAGACACTCAATCCGTCAGCCCTTCTTGTACATGGTCCTGAAACATCTTTACATATGCTCGATGGGGGAACAGCATGGGGTTGTTGATGAGCATCAGGAGTTGGTTGAATTGGAAGTTGAAGGAGAGGAGGGAGATGTTTTTGTGATCTTGGCCGTATATTTTGTAGGATTGTATAGATATTTCCTCGAGCTCCCTTAGCGCTACTCTCAATTCGCCTCTTTTCTCCTCTTGCTGAAGTGCCTGCAGTGCCTCCGCCTGCCCATAAAAATTTAGGGTTTCATACCACGAAAAAAGGTTGCCGTATGTTTCATTTTCCCAAACATCAATGCGCGAGGGGTTATCATCTGCCGTAAGAACAAAATCAAACATTTTCTGTATCTCAGTGCTAATGGTTGGGGCGAGTGCGCATAATACCCGTATGGGTCGTGTGCTTTTTTGCGTTGGGACAGCTGCTGTGGCAACCCCGGAAGCCGTCCTTGCAATCGACTCATCTGCTGTCTTCAAAGATACGATACTCTCGCACCATGTTTTGAGCCCATCCTCTGAAAGGCTCTGACTCTTACATTCTACCACAGCAGCCACTGCCTCAATGGGGATAAACTTCAACCTTCCGTAGTGAAAGATATATGGGGTATATGTCTCGTCCACAATCGCCAGGTCTACCTCGTGGGAAATCCCTTCTTGGGAATCGATGATAAAAACCGACTGCTCAATGACGAATTTCTTGGGCAAAATCATCTCAAACAGCCCTTTCCACACATCTTCCCGCATGGACCCAACCGTCCCGCCGTGTAAGGTATGCTCCATGTAAAGCTGCTTTACAATGGATTCTTCCGCCTGCTGGTAGTTTTTTAAAATACTTTTTAGCGCCCGTGTTTTTCTGTTGAGGTTTTGCTCAGATGGACTTGTCATAGCCAATCATCCCTTCGTATAATATCGGTCCAGCTCCCATTTGGCCGGGTTTTCGTCAATGTATTCCCAAATTCGCAGGTAGTCTTCTTCGCCTCGAATGATGTGGTCATGGAACGATGGTTGCCAGACCAAAAGCTCTGGCTGAATCCGGTGGATTTCTCTGGAACCCCCCGATTTATACAGCCCAATGATAGACGATAGCGTAGGGAACGGTCTTGACCGTTCCGCCTCCGCACTGTCTAAAATGATCATCGCATGTAGATGATTTTGCATAACTATGAACTTATCCACAGTTACACTTTGAAAATGACCGGGAATGCCACACAATTCTTTTTTTGCGATTTGTCCAAACAGGTTCAACTGTCCTGGTTTTCCAAAGATACATCGCTTTTCGTATGTACATATGGTGACGAAATAGCAATTTGCGCTGGCATAATCAAAACCTTTGAGCCGCTGCAGTTTGCGTTGGGGTAGTTTCATCATAGATTCCCTTTCAAAGTTTGGCCTGCTATTCCATATGCTTGTACCAGCGGAACGGTCAAGACCGTTCCCTACAGGATGCTTCTGAAAGCTCTTACCAAAAGAGAAGATGAACTTGGTCGGTGACTTGGTCGCTATCTTGGTCGGTTAGCGACCAAGATCAGTATGATTGTGCCTGTGTCTTTCCATCCCAGCCATACCCTCGTTAAAGTTAGGGACAGGGCAAAAATTGTGGTGAGCTTCTGAGCCAAAGCCGGTGCAATTTTAAAATCATTGTATGTCAAACCCTAATAAAGCCGCAACATCCAACTTCCGACATTTCCTGGAACCCCATGGACTTGTAAAATGCAATCGTTTTCTGGGTACGATCCGTGGCCAATTCAATCTGCCGCACATGCCTGTATTGATTCAGAACCGCTTGCAGCAATGCAGATCCGATGCCTTTCCGCTGATGCTCCGGAAACACCAGAAGATCCTGCACAAAGACGATGGTATAGCCATCGCCAACCACACGGATGATCCCCAAGAGCTGCTCGCCTTCATACGCAGCCAGCGTCAGCAGGGAATGGTCAAATCCCTTATGCAGCACTTCCGGGTGGGCTGTGTATGCAGTCCATCCTACACTGTTGTACAGGCTCAGAATCTCACCTTCGTTGTATGTCTGATATGCCCTGATTTCCATATACTTTTCAAACCTCAACAATCAAAGTTTCGCTGTTTCCCGCGGGTGCTTTCTCCGATTTCCCCCATGGAAAGCCAGGCGACCGTTTCCACATGGGCGCATCTTGGGAACATGTCCACAGCCCTTGCACCCAAGAGTTGAAAGTTCCTCTCCTTAAGCAGCGCCACATCCCGGGCCAATGTGGCTGGATCGCAGGAGATGTAGACAATTTTGCGGGGGGACATTTGGGCTAGGGCTTGAATCACGTCGGGGCTGAGGCCTTTGCGGGGTGGGTCTACCACCACCACGTCCGGGGTGAGGCCCTGCTCCCGGAGGGACAGGGCGGCCTGGCCGGCGTCACCGCAGAAGAATTCGGCGTTTTGGACGCCATTGCGCCGGGCGTTGTCCTGGGCGTCGGCTACGGCCTGGGGTTCCACCTCTACGCCGATGACCCGGCCTGCGGCTTTCGCCATGGCCAGGGTGATGGTGCCCACGCCGCAGTACAGATCCAGAACGACGTCGGTTTTCTGAATCCCTGCGCCAGCGATGGCCAGCTCATACAGCCGCTCCGCCTGGTCGTGGTTCACCTGGTAAAAGGACCGGGGGGACAGGCGGAAGGTGAGGCCGCACAAAGTATCCTCAATCCAGCCTGGGCCATACAGGGTGTGGAAGGTGTTCCCCAAAACGGCGTTGCCCGGCTTCTGGTGGACAGACAGCACCAGGGTGGCAAAGCCGGGGATACGTTGCAGCCGCTCCAGCAGGGCCTCCTGCCGGGGCAGTCGGGTTCCATTCACCACCAGACACACCAGCAGCTGCCCGGAAACCCAACCCTTGCGCACGTAGATGTGGCGGACCAGGCCGGTTCCGGAGCCCTCGTCATAGGCGCTGACCCGGTATTGATTCATATAATCCACCACCGCATCCCGGACAGCATCCATTTCCGGGGCCAGGATGCCGCACTGGGGGCAGGACACCACCTGATGGGTCCCCTCCCGGTAGAAGCCCGCCATGGCCCGTTGTTTCTCCTGGGCCACCGGGTACTGGGCCTTGTTCCGATAGCGGCGCGTCTCTGGCGCGGGCAGAAGGTCCATGGTTTTCAGGGCCTCTCCGCCCAGGCGGTTCAAGGCCTGGCGGACCCGTTCGGCCTTTAGCCGGCATTCCTCCTGGTAATCCATATGCTGGAAGGCGCAGCCGCCGCAGAGCTTGCTCTGGGGACAGGCCCGGTTCACCCGGTGGGGGGAGACCTCCAGAATCCGGCGGATTCGCCCGGCGGCCCAGGTTTTGGCGGCCTTTGTGATCTGGATTTCACAGACCTCCCCGGCGATGGCATTGGGGATGAAGACGGCGCAGCCCTCCACATGGGCAATTCCCTGGCCCTGGATGGTGTAATCTGTGATGGTGGCGGTGTAAATCCGGTTTTGAATGAGCATAGGGCCTCCTAGTTCAGGCGATACAGCCGTTTCCCGTTTTCCAGGGTGGTGTTCTGCATTTCTTCCGGTGTGACCCCCCGGAGCTCCGCCAGGCGTTCGGCCATGCGATAGAGATATCCCGGGTCGTTCCGGCGGCCCCGGAAGGGCTCCGGCGCCATATAGGGGCAGTCGGTTTCAATCACCATCCGGTCCAGGGGGATGGACAGGGCGGTTTCCACCAATTTTCGGGCGTTTTTAAAGGTGATGACTCCGGTGAACCCAATGTACCAGCCCTTGGACACCAGGAGCTTGGCCATTTCCGCCGAGCCGGAGTAACAGTGGAACACCCCGGTCACCTGGGGAAACTCCGCCAGGATTTCCAGCGCGTCCTCATGAGCCTCCCGCTCGTGAACGATGACCGGCAGATCCAGCTCCCGGGCCAGGGCCATTTGGGCACGGAAGCAGAGGATTTGCTGCTGCCAGGGTACATCCTCATAGTGGTAATCCAGGCCGATCTCTCCAATGGCCTTGACCTTGGGGTTTTCTTGGACCAGCTGCCGGTATGCGTCCAGCACATCCTCCCCCATTTGATCTGCGGCGTCGGGGTGGGAGCCTACGGCGGCGTAAATCCAGGGATGGGCCAGGGCCAGACTGGCGGCGGCCCGGGAAGAGGGCAGATCACAGCCGGGATTCATGAGAAGCCCGATTCCCTGCTCCGGCAGCCGGGCCAGAAGGGCCTCCCGGTCCGGGTCAAACCGGCGGTCGTCCAGATGGGCATGGGTGTCAAACAGCATGATTTCCTCCACTCAATTCGAAAATTTCTCAGTCTCTATCTTACTGCAAAAGACGCGGTCCTGCAAGATGGAAAATTTTTCGCCCACTGGGTTTAGCTTCCGGGGAATCGGGCATACTGGTCTTCGGAGGTGCTTGAAATGAACAACGACAAGCAAAACCGGGGCTTTTGGCAAAGCCTCAAAGGAAAGGGCTACTACATAGCCCTGATCCTGTGCGCGGCAGCCATCGGGATCTCCGGCTATGTGTACTACCAATCCGCCCAGCCCAAGACACCGGACAGTCTGACGGCAAATATGACCACGCCGTCGGATGCCGACCCCAAGACCACCACGCCCGCCGGGCCTGATGGAGCCGGGGATGAACTGGTGCCCGCCATCGGGACCACACCGGGGAAGCAACACACGGAAACCGGCGAGTCCACCACCCCCACAGAGCCCACCGACACCAAGCCGACCAAGACCATGTGGCCGGTGGAGGGAGAGACCGCAGCAGCCTATGCCATGGACCGCTTGGCCTATAACGAGACCACCCGGGACTGGCGGGTGCACAACGGTGTGGACCTGGCTGCCACCGCCGGGACAGAAGTCAAGGCTGCCGCTGACGGCACGGTTTACACCGTGTACAACGACGACCTGATGGGAACCACTGTGGTAATCCGGCACTCCGGCGGCTATGTCACCACCTATTCCAGCCTGTCTGAAGAGACAGCCGTGGCTGCCGGGGACATCGTCTCCTGCGGCGACGTCATCGGGACAGTGGGCCAGACGGCCCTCACCGAGAAGGCCCTGGAGCCCCATGTCCACTTCTCCGTCACCTGCAGTGACAAGGGGATGGACCCGGCGGAATTCGTGGGCTGATTCCAAGTTGCCCAATCCATCTTTTTCATTTTCTTCCTCTTGAGGGGGCGTCCATCGCCCCCGGCGCAGTGTCTGCCATGGAGCAGCATGCGCCTTGCCCCGGGGCGTCGCCCCGGGGACTTTTTTTGCCTACTCCTGGCTGGCGGGATTCTCTGGGGGCTGGACCTTCTGCCGGCGCATTCGGAGCTCTCGATGGAGCTCCTGTTCCACTTGGGGCAGGGTAATCCCCAGAGCGTATTCCGTGAGAATGACTCGTTCCATCATCTTCGACAGACCCTGCACCGGGGAGGACTGCTCCAGCCAGTACAGGCCGCTCCGGTAGCCAAAGTAAAAGGCGTGGAAGAAGAACAGCTCCGTCCAGGTTTCCCAGGCGACGATGACAGACTCCATGTGTGGCTGGGCTTCCTCATCCACCTGGGTGGCCAGCCCCTCCAGCAGCTGCTCCGCCTGCTGCTTGTCCGACTGGTATTCGATGCTGACCCAGGGGTCCTGCGGGTGGGGCCTGTCGTAAAGCGCTTGCTCCAATTCGGCATCCCAGCTCCCGTCAGCGGGGGGCTGCCCATAAAATTGACGGAAACAGAAGCAGAGTCCCCGGGGGTAGCTGAACTGGAGAATGTGCTCCAGACACTGTCGGGAGAGCCTCTCGGCCTCCTCCAGCTCCCCTTGTTGGGCTTCGGTTAAGAGTTTGCTCAGGGCGTGTTTCCCCGCTTGGTAGTCCAGCTGGATATACTCCTGTGAGGTTTCCTCCAGCTCCTGCCGGCAGGCGGTGAGGAGGGTTGCGGTTAGGGTGGGGGTGAGAAGTTTTTTTGATATGCGCGCTAGTTCGCTTTCAATATGCATTTGCTGGCACCTCAAATTTAGAATTACTTCGTAATTACGAAGTAATTATACGTCAAAAAGAACTAAAAATCAAGCTCAGGCGGAGTATAATATACGTAGAAACGAAGTAGGTAGGTGGGGGCGTGAAAGACGTATTGCAGGAAATAACCAGGCTGCGCCAAAAGCGAAATTGGACTGAATACGAACTTGCAAAATATTGTGGCGTATCACAGTCGACAATTTCGTCTTGGTATCGGAAACAGCAGGTACCAACGTTACAAAATATAGAAAAGATATGTAGGGGAATGGGTATTACACTGTCCCAATTTTTTGATGAGGGTGAAAACCCGGTTTCACTCACGCCAGAGCAAAAAGAATTGTTGGATAGCTGGTCTGCACTTACTACAGAACAGCAGCAGGCAGTGAACGAGCTTCTCAGAAAGATGTAGTATTTTTGCTGGTACTTCGTAATGCCGAACATTTTTATCGTCACAAACAACTAATTTTTTGCTTTGTGATGCGGTATAATGTACGAAAACTGGGTGAGATGGGGTGCGCAGAGATGGACGTTTTGGAGAGGATCAAGTGGCATCGAGAAATGCGAGGTTGGACTGAGTATGAGTTAGCTGTACGTGCTGGGTTGTCTCAGTCTATAATATCGACATGGTACGCGAAAGGCCAGGCTCCAACGTTGCATTCGATAGAAAAAATTTGCGGGGCTTTTGGCATTACATTTGCTCAGTTTTTTGGGGATGGGGATGGCTCGATTCAAATTACAGATGAGCAAAAAGATTTGCTTGATAAATGGGCGGCCTTAACAGAACGACAGAGGGAATTGTTTTTGGCGGTATTTGAAAGCATACATAATTCATAGAAGCCTGCATTTTGCGCTCGTCTTCAGTGAATCTGTGGTGCCTACCCCGGGCGGACACATGGGTCCGCCCCTACGAGGGGTAGGTAAGTTTATACGTAGAATTAAAATAATGTATTCGTAGGGGCGGACCTGCGTGTCCGCCCGGCGGTAGGACGGTATGACATGCGTTTATGTTGGGCGCATCCGTAACGCGAACCCCGGGCGGACACATAGGTCCGCCCGGCGGTGAGATGTTGCGGTTTGCGTTCGTGTTGGGCGAATTCGTAAAGCCTACCCCGGCGTACACATGGGTCTGCCCTGATAAGTAAAGACAAATTAATACCTGTAAATAAAATAATATACCCTTAGTGGCGGACCTATGTGCAATGTCACGAGCTTAAGAGAGGCAATAAATTTGGCAAAAAAGTTTTCAATTTTCTGTGATTGTGAAGAAAAAGCGGGAATTTTCTTTAAATTTCTGCACATGCGGAATACGCTACCTGCCACTACAGGGCGGTAAAACGGATCACTCTGGAGGTTCAAAGAATATTTCTCTAATATCCCCATGAATCCCGATATTTCGTGTATTTCTACCGGTTTTTCCCCATTCTGCCAAATCCTTAAATTCGTGACATTGACCTATGTGTCCGCCCGTGGTAGGCATTGCAATTTCGCCCAAAATGGGAGAAACCCATACGATGTTCCCGCCGGGCGGACACATAGTGTATAGACTGGTATGATCATTTACAGAAAAGCCGGGGGG
>UQXI01000033.1 GCA_900544975.1 uncultured Eubacteriales bacterium | reverse complement strand
CACGGAGGCAGACGACCGGGTCCTGGCCAACAACCAGGCCAAGGAAAAGCGGGCCTTTGATATCTGCCAACAGAAGATTCTGGAGCACAAGCTGGAGATGCAGCTGGTCTCTGCGGAATATGCCTTTGACGGCAGCAAAATTCTCTTTTTCTTCACGGCAGACGACCGGGTGGATTTCCGGGAGTTGGTGAAGAACCTGGCCAGCATTTTCCGTACCCGGATTGAGCTCCGCCAAATCGGCGTCCGGGACAAGGCAAAGATGGTGGGAGGGCTGGGCATCTGCGGCCGCCCCTTCTGCTGCGCCCAGTTCCTGGATGATTTCCAGCCGGTTTCCATTAAAATGGCCAAGACCCAGAATCTGAGCCTCAATCCCACCAAGATTTCCGGCACCTGTGGCCGTCTGATGTGCTGCCTGAAGTATGAGCAGGAGGCCTATGAGGACCTGCTGAAGACCAGTCCCAAGGCAGACTCCTTTGTGGACACGCCGGAGGGACGCGGGACGGTTGTGGACGTGAACCTTTTGCGGCAAAGTGTCAAGGTCCGCATGGAGGAACAGCCGGACACCATTGGATGCTTCCACAACTGTGAAATCTGCGTGCTGCGCAATGGCAAGGCCAAGAAAAATGATCCGCCGGTCCCCGCTGATCTGGCCCCCATATCCGGAGGTGGCAAGCGGCCCAGAAAGACCATGACCGATGCAGAGCCGCCGATGCATCTGGATCCCATCCGCTTCCGCTATCGCCCCGATGACATCGTGGAGGAGGAGCAGGAGGCCCCCAGGGAGGAGCGCCGCCGCCGGAAGAAGGGGGATCGGAAGCCGGAGGAGACCCCGAAGCCCCTCCGGGAGGAGCCGCCCGAGGAGGGCAGACCCAAGTCCCCCCGGAAACCCAGGGGCAACAAGCCCAAGCGCCCTCAGCCGCCTGCCACAGAGGAAGCTGCACCCAAACCCCGCCCGAAAAAGCCCCGTGGGCCGAAGCTTCGCCTGGAGGAGCAGCCGGAAGTGATCAACGCCCTGCCGGAATCCAGCGGCCAACCCAAACGCAACCGCCGCCGTCGGCCGGCCCACCCCAAAAGATCCCAGGAGGGCGGTGCGCCAGACGGTTCCCAAGGAGAGTAAAACGTCTCGTGCAGCGCTCCATGGCGGAACGCATTGGCGAGATCAAAATCACGCCCGCTGTGCGTGGGGAACGACCTCGGCCGTTTGCTTCGTGGAATGCAGCAAAGTGCCAGAAAACCTTTATAGAATCCATTGCATGAATACTTTGCTGTAGTGTCCTGTAATGCATAAGCTTGGATGATATAGACTGTCGTGTTGAATACATCCTACAAGCCTTTTAAACATCCCCCACGGCCCAGCCGTGGGGGATGTTCTGCGAGAAAGGAAGAGACGCTTAGAATTTGGCTGCAAGGATGATCAGAAATCTGCCTCGCGGGCATAGAAAATGGATTTCATTGCCAGTAACTATGTTTCACAACGACACACTGCGGTTGCGATTCAATTGGCAGTGGAATGCGATATTCGTACGGTGACCCAGCGGACGTGTATCGGGCTGTGTGAACATGGAATTTGCATATAGGCAGCACCTTGTAGAAAACTGCCAAAAAATAAGGGCGCCTTTTGTGCTAATTATGGAAAAATGGAAAAACCGGCGGCAGGAATTGAAAAAGCAGGAGGTGTGGTGTATAATTTTACAGTTAGGTTGGAAACGTTTTCAACCAAAGTGCTTCATATATGAGACAGAAAAACAGAAGAGATCTTCCCGGAGCTTGTGGAGAGCCGGTACATTGGTCGGTCTGTTGGGGATTCGAATTGTGAGAGTCAGGTAAGACAACCTGGGGAATATTTTGTGCTCCGTTTGGCTACGATTTCACAGCCGGGCTGAGGCGGAGAGAAAATGGAGTGACGCCTGGTACAGGATGGTGCGTTCCTCCGTAAAATGAGTTGTGAGCGTCCGGAATCCGGGCGGTGAGGAGGGAATGCAATGCGCGCAAGTGGTATTTTGATGCATGTGACGTCGTTACCCGGCCCCAACGGCATCGGGGCCATGGGGGAATCTGCACGCCGGTTTGTGGACTTCCTGGCACAAGCGGGGCAGCGGTATTGGCAAATTCTGCCCCTCAGCCCCACAGGCTATGGAAATTCCCCCTATCAGTCGTTGTCCACCTTTGCTGGAAACCAGTACCTCATTGACCTGGAGACTCTGGTGGAGGAGGGACTCCTCCGACGGGAAGAGGTGGACGCAGTTTCCTGGAATCAGCAGGAGGACCGGGTCGACTACGGTATTTTATACAAAAACCGCAGGACGGTTTTGTATCAGGCATATGAGCGATTCCTGGGTATGCCCAACCGTGCGTTTCATCAGTTTATCCAGCACCAGCGGGATTGGCTTCAGGATTACGCCCTGTTCATGGCCCTGAAAGAGGAGTTCCAGGGGAAGCCTTGGCAGGAGTGGCCCAATGACCTGCGTCTGCGCCAGCCGGAGGCCATTGCCGCCTACCGGGAGAAGCTGAAGTATCCCATTGCGTTCCACTATTTCCTCCAGTTTCAATTCTTTGCCCAATGGGGCCGTCTCCACAACTATGCCAAGGCCAAGGGGATCCGGATCATTGGGGATGTGCCGATTTACGTCCCCCTGGATTCAGCCGATGTATGGGCGCATCATACCCTGTTCCAGCTGGATGAAGACCGGAAGCCCAAGCTGGTGGCTGGGGTGCCGCCGGATGCCTTCACGGCGGATGGCCAGCTGTGGGGCAATCCCTTATACGACTGGGAGAAACTGAAGAGCACTGGCTACGCCTGGTGGCTGCGCCGCCTGACTGCTGCCGCCCAGATGTATGATGTGGTGCGGCTGGACCATTTCCGGGGCTTTGAGAGCTATTGGGCGGTTCCTGCAGAGGATGACACGGCCCGGAACGGCCATTGGATGCCTGGCCCAGGCAAGGATTTCATCCAGGCTCTGAAGGAGAATCTGCCGGAGCTGGAGTTCATTGCGGAAGATCTGGGTTATCTCACGCCCGAGGTCCGCAAGCTTCAGAAAGACTCCGGTTATCCTGGCATGAAGGTGCTGGAATTTGCTTTTGACTCCTTGGGACCCAGCGACGATCAGCCTCACCGGTATTCCCGGGATTCGGTGTGCTATACCGGCACCCATGACAATTGCCCTCTGAGCCAGTGGCTGGAGGAGGCGACGCCGGAGCGTGTTGCCTTTGCCAAGCAGTACATGGGCCTGAACGGGGAGGAGGGCCCCATCTGGGGGATGATCCGCAGCGGTATGAGCTCCGTTTCGGATTTGTTTGTGGCGCAGATGCAGGATTATCTGGAGTTGGGTGCAGAATCGCGGATGAATTTTCCAGGGACTTTGTCAAATAAGAACTGGACATGGCGGGCTCAGAGTGATATGATAACCAGTGCATTGGCCCACCGAATTCGGGAAATTACCCGGATTTTTGACCGGCTTTGACCAGTTTTTCTCAGTGTGTGCCGGTTGGCGCACCTTGTACGTATTCCAAGTGAGGAGAGTCACATTTATGAATTTGAATTGTCAGACCATTTTGAAAATGACAGAGGCGCAGCTGCGCTATAAGAGCGACGTATCCCTGCAGGAGGCCACCCCACAGGAGCTGCACGAGGCATTGTCCCAGGCTGTGATGATGTCCATCAGCGAAGATTGGGCCAAGAGCAAGCGCTGTCGCCTGCAAGGCCGGAAAGCCCATTACTTCTCTGCGGAGTATCTCATTGGCCGCCTGGTGTACAGCAATCTTTATAACCTGGGGATTTTGGACGAATTGAAAAAAGCTTTCCTGGAGGTGGGCGTAGACCTTGCTTGCATGGAAGATATCGAAGATGCCGCCCTGGGCAACGGTGGCTTGGGCCGCCTGGCCGCCTGCTTCCTGGATTCTGTTGCCACCTGCAATCTGCCGTTGTCCGGCTATGGATTGCGGTATCGCTTTGGCCTCTTTAAGCAAAAATTCGATGAAAACGGCAGTCAGAAGGAGACCGCTGACGACTGGACCAAGTTTGGCGACCCCTGGTCCTACCGCCGGTATAACCACACCGTTAAAATCAGCTTCCCGGACCACACGGTCCTGGCTGTGCCATATGATGTGCCGGTCATTGGGTACGAGACCTCCAACATTGGGACCCTCCGCCTGTGGCAGTGCGAGGCCGAGGAGGAGTTGGACTTTGACGCCTTCAACGCCCAGGATTACCAGCGGGCGCTGGACGCAAAAAACAAGGCGGAGGACATCACCCGGGTGCTGTATCCCAATGATTCCACCTGGGAGGGGAAACGCCTGCGGGTGAAGCAGCAATATGTGCTTTCCTCCGCATCCCTCCAGGATATCATCCGCACTTATAAGGAATCTCATGGGTCAGACCTCAGCCGTTTGGCCGACTTCACTGCCATCCAGCTGAACGACACCCACCCGGCCATTTCCATTCCCGAGCTCATCCGCCTGCTTATGGCGGAGGGGATGAACTTTGATCAGAGCTTTGCCATCGCCCAGCGGACCTTCTCCTACACCAATCACACGGTGATGGGGGAAGCTCTGGAGAAGTGGAATATGGATCTGCTTCGCACAGTGGTGCCGGAGATCTGCGACATTTTGGTGCGGATTGATAACAAGCTGAAGTCCGAGCATCCCAACCTCTTCATCATTCGGGACAACACGGCCCACATGGCCAACCTGTCTGTATATGTCTCCAGCTATGTCAACGGCGTGGCGGAGATTCACTCCCAGATCCTGAAAGACAGCCTCTTCCGGGATTGGTTCCAGGTCTATCCGGAGCGGTTCCAGAACAAGACCAACGGCGTCACCCCCCGGCGCTGGATGGGGCTGTGCAACCCGGAGCTCACCCAGATGATTAAATACCGGGTGGGCAGAGATTTCCTCACCGATCTGGACCAACTGGAGCGGCTAAAGCCCATGATTGATGACGACATGGTCCGCCAGTTCAATCAGATTAAACACACCAAAAAAGAGCAGCTGGCCGCTGTGGTCGAAAAGCGCGAGGGCGTCCGCCTGAACCCGGACTTTATGTTTGACGTGCAGGTGAAGCGGGCCCATGAGTACAAGCGGCAGCTGATGAATGCCCTGTCTGTTGTGGATATTTACTTCCGCCTGAAAGAGGGCAGCTTGCAGAACTTCTACCCCACGGTATACCTGTTTGGCGCCAAATCCGCCCCCGGTTATGTGCGTGCCAAAGCGGTGATCCGGTATATCAACCGGATCTCCAAGATGATCAATCAGGATCCGGCCGTGCGGGACCAGCTGCAAGTTGTATTTGTTCAGAACTACAACTGCTCCTATGCTGAGCACATCATTCCTGCCGCGGACGTTTCCGAGCAGATTTCCCCTGCCGGAACGGAAGCTTCCGGAACCGGCAACATGAAGCTGATGCTGAATGGTGCAGTCACTCTGGGCACCATGGACGGCGCAAACGTGGAGATTGTCCAGAAGGCCGGTTTGGAGAACAACTATATCTTTGGCGCCTCTGTGGAAGAGCTGAATGCCATCCGGAATACCTACTGGGCCCGGGGGATCTATGACAGCAATCCCCGCCTGCGCCGGGCCATCAACACCTTGGTGGATGGTACGGTCCCCACCGATGACGAGCAGCGGGAGCTGTTCACCGCCCTCCTGGACGGCGCTTCCTGGCACCGGCCGGATCACTACTTCATCCTGAAGGACTATGACTCCTACCTGGAAGCCAAGCTCCGGGCCAACCGGGATTATGCCGATCGTCTGGCCTTTGGCCGCAAGTGTCTGATGAACGTGGCCTCTGGCGGCAAATTCTCCTCGGACCGTACCATTCGCCAGTATGCTTCCGAGATTTGGCACATCACGCCACAGCAGCCGTAAACTCTGGTTGGATCCAGGGGATGAGTATGCGATTGGATGCAAGCCCTTTTTATAAAGCTGACAAACCATTTCTGGCAGGAAATCGGAGCGAATCCCGATTTCCTGCCAGATTTTTCACTTTCGCCAGGCGACTGGGCCCTGTGATGGGAAAGTGGGTGAGGCATGGCGATGTGGTACAGAGAGATGCTTGCATGTGCTATCGGACGCGCTCCTCATTCCACAGTGACGGATTTGGCCAGATTCCGGGGTTTATCCACATCACAGCCCCGGGCCAGGGCGGCATAATAGGCGAGGACTTGCAGGGGAATGACGTTCAGGCTGGGTTGCAGCAAGGGGTGGGTCTCTGGAATGGGGAGCACGTAATCCGCCGTTTTCCCGGCTTCCTGAGCCATGGACTCCAAGGTCAGGCACAGGACCTTTGCCCCCCGGGCCTTGACCTCCCTGATGTTGGCCATGGTCTTGTCGAAGAGGCTGGGGATGGTGGCCACTGCAATCACCAAGGTGCCCGGCTCAATGAGGGAAATGGGACCATGCTTCAGTTCTCCGGCGGCGTAGGCCTCGGAGTGGATGTAGGCGATTTCCTTTAGCTTCAGGCTGCCCTCCAGACAGATGGCGCTGTCCAGATTTCGGCCGATGTAGAAGACGTCGTGATCGGTAAAGAGGGTGGAGGCATACTGCTGCGCCATGGCGATCCGCTCTGGCGTCAAGGTACGGCACACTTGCTCCGGCAGCGCCAGGAGGGCGTTCAGGAAAGCGTCGTGGGCGTCCTGGGACAGGGTTCCCAGCTGTTCCGAGATATACAGAGCCAGCAGATCGATGACAGCCAACTGGGTGGAGTAGGCCTTGGTGGTGGCTACAGCAATTTCCGGACCAGCCCAGGTGTAGATCACCTGGTCGGCGGCCTTGGCGATGGCGCTGCCCACCACGTTGACAATGGCCAGAGTCCGTGCGCCCTGCCGTTTGGCCTCTCGTAGGGCGGCCAGGGTATCTGCCGTCTCGCCGGACTGGCTGATGATCAGCACCAGGGTGTTGCTGCACAGGACCGGATTGGCATATCGGAATTCGGAGGCCTGGATGGGTTCGACAGGGATTTGGCAGGTTTGTTCCAGCAGATACTTGGCCAGGCATCCCACATAGTAGGCAGAGCCGCAGGCAACCACGTAAATGCGCTTCAGCACCGCCAGGGATTCCCGGGACAGGTGGAGCTCATCCAGCACCACCTTGCCCTGCTGAATCCGGGGACTGATGGTGTCCCGCAGGGCCCGGGGCTGCTCATGAATTTCCTTCAGCATAAAGTGGGGATAGCCGCCCCGCTCTGCATCCGCAAGCTCCCATGTGATTTGCTCCGGGTTTTTCGGGATCGGGTTCCCCTGGGCGTTGTAAAATGCCACCTGGTGAGCGGTGAAAACGGCCATGTCGCCGTCGTCCAGATACGCCACCTGGCGGGTATATTTTAAAATGGCTGGGACGTCAGAGGCGATGAAGTGTTCTCCCTCCCCGAATCCAAAAATGAGGGGAGAGTCTTTTTTCACAGCTACCATTTGCCCCGGTGTTTCCTGGCATAGAATGCCCAGGGCATAGCTGCCCTCCAGCTGGGCAACGGCAGTGCGGATGGCGCCCAACAGGTTTCCTGTTTCTGCGTAGAGATGGGCTATCAGGTTAGACACCACTTCGGTGTCGGTGTCGGAGTCAAACGAGATGCCGTCCCGGAGCAGCTGCTCCCGTAGCTCCAGGTAGTTTTCGATGATGCCGTTGTGTACCACGGCGATTTTATTGTCATATGAGAGGTGGGGGTGGGAGTTTTCGTCGGAAGGGGCGCCATGGGTGGCCCAGCGGGTATGGCCAACGCCGATTGTGCCAAGAAGGCTGGCGCCGGCTTGCATTTTTTCCTCCAGCACTTGCAGGCGGCCCTTACTTTTGGCGATCTCCAACCCATTGGGGCCTTGGATGCAAACTCCGGCGGAGTCGTAGCCCCGGTATTCCAGCTTGGACAGACCATCCAGAAGGACAGGAGCGGCCTGCCGGTAACCGGCGTAACCAACAATTCCACACATAATACGGTGACCTCCAGAAATCAAAGTGACCCGGCCTGGGCGCAGGTTGCAGTCACGGCCGGTATGTGCATTATACAACTATTCGGGTGCAAAAATCAACTCCTATTTCGATTTTTTTACACGGCTTGCGAAAAAGGCGCCTCGCAGGCCGTGTATGGCTAGAAAAGTGTCGTTTGTGCCGGAAGCAACGCCGGGAAATCTGCCAATTGGGCCATCCCGATGCCTGTGGCTCCCCGCTCCATGAGAGCCAGGGCTCCTGGAGAGCGGTCGTCGAAGAGAAACACAGGACTCCAACCCCGGCGCAGGTTTTCCTCTGACCCACGCCAGGTGCCGCCGGATCCAAGTGTAACTTGGGCCACCAGGGTTTTCTCTCCTAGGGCATGGATGATCCGGTTTCTGGACAGGGCCCGGGCAGGGGAGAAGGGCAGGTCAAAGCTATCCTCCCAGCACAGGAGGACGTTGGGATCAGTGGGCGGCGGACAGGGGGCTGCCAGGATCGCAATGACCTGGCCGCCAGCGGCCAGGCAGGCCTCTTGGGCTTGCTGGTCTGCGCCCCGGGCGCCGCCGGATACCAGGGTGTATCCCTGGGTTGCCATTTCGGCCCCGGCAGCCCGGGCGAATGCCCGGTTTGCGTCTCGAAGTTCCCGACTGCCCACCAGAGAGAGGCAAGGGGTTTGGAGCAGACTCAAATTTCCGGAAAACCATAGGACCGCCGGTGCGCGGTCTCCCATGGCAGTGATCAGCCGGGGAGGGTATCGGGGATTTCCCCTGGTGAGGCAGTGTATCTGCTGCCGCTCTGCCCGGTGGAGGTAAGGGGCCAGCCGGTCTTCCTCCTTCAGAAGGGCCAGTATCTGGGCGGCCTCTGGCTCCGTGCAGCCCAGGGCGCGGAGATGGGAGCGGGTCAACTCCTCCCCGCCGGGCGCCGGCATGGGTTGCCGCCGAATGTTTGCAGCCAGGCGTTGCAGCTGGGCCGGCGTGAGGGGATGGCGGGCAGGATCACCCAGGCAGGAGCCCAGGAGGAGGAAGCCCGCTTCCCGGGGATTCAACGGAACCGCTTCCGGATGACGGGGGCCTTCACCACTTCTGCGGTGAGGGTTCCGTCCTCCCCCAGAAGCATGGGGTGGATGGTAAAGTTGGAGTACTTGGCAATTTCATCCAGCTTTGCTTTCTCAGGAAAGTTCCCTACAATAGAATATGCCACACCCTTCCGTTTTGCCCGTCCGGTCCGGCCAATCCGGTGAATATAATATTCGTTTTCTTCGGGGATGTCGTAATTGATGACGCAGTCCACATCGTCTACGTCAATGCCCCGGGAGGCCACGTCGGTGGCGATGAGGATGGGCAGCGTGCCCTTGTGAAATTTCTGCATGGTCCGCTCCCGGAGAGACTGCTTGATGTCACCATGGATGCACTCTGCCCCGGTCCCTGCCCGCTGGAAATCATCGCAGAGCCGCTGGCACATGTGCTTGGTGTTGCAGAAAATCATCACCCGCTCGAAGCCCTGGGTGCGGATGAGCCGCAGGGTGGTCTCCGCCTTGGACATGGGGGTGGTGGTGATGGAATATTGGTCGATGTCCGGCCGGTCGTCCAGCTTGGGTTCCACGGTGATTTCCACTTCGTCCCGCTGGTACATCCAGCTGACAGTCATAACCTCCTGGGAGATGGTGGCGGAAAACAGCCCCAGGTTTTTCCGGTTTTTCACCTTCTCCACAATGCGGGTGACGTCCTTGAAAAAGCCCATGTCCAGCATCCGGTCTGCCTCGTCCAGGATGATGGTCTGGACCTTGTCAAAGCGGATGTTCTTCCGGTTGTAGTGGTCCATCAGGCGACCGGGTGTGGCAACGATGATCTGGGGCTTTTTTTCCAGGGCCTTGGCCTGGGTGACGATGGAGGCGCCCCCGTAGAGCACCGTCACCCGAATGCCGGTGTAAAAGGCCAGGAGACTGCGCAGCTCGTCGCAGATTTGGATGGCCAGTTCCCGGGTGGGGGCCAGAATGAGGCCCTGCACGTCATTGCTGCTTGGGTCTACGTGCTCAATCATGGGGATGCCGAAAGCGAAGGTTTTGCCGGTGCCTGTGGGCGCCTTGGCAATTACGTCTTTCCATGCCAAAAGCGGAGGAATGGCCTCCCGCTGGACCGATGTGGGGTATCCGTAGCCTTTTTTCTCCAGCGCCTTCCGCATGGCTTCCGAAAGCCCCAGGTCCTGAAATGTCATTGCTGTTTCTGCCATTTGCCTCGTTCCTTTGTCCAAAATGAGTTGTAATTGAGTTCAGTATATCAGATATGGCGCTGGTTTTCAACTCATTGCGGCATTTTCTACGGGCAGCTGCATTTCTATCATGAGTCTGGTGATACACTGAATTGGTGTCTCATCGTAGAGGCGGACCGTGTGTCTGCCTGTAGTAGACACCACGAATTCGCCGAACATGGAAGGGAACGTAATGTGTTTCCGCCGGACGGACACATGGGTCCGCCCCTACGGCAGGTGGCAAGGCTGGGCGAAATTTCCCAACGTATTTTGTTATGTTGGTACCCTCTGGTCGGTAAAAAAGCGGTATTCTTACGGCAACGCCAAAGAGGCTGGTGATACACTGCGTTGGTATCTCATCGTAGGGGCGGACCCATGTGTCCGCCCATGGTAGGCACTACGAATTCGCTCAAGAATGGAAAAGGCCCCATATCCCTGTTAAGCGGACATATGGGGCGCCTCCTGTGGCAAGGGGGAAGAAGTGGACGGTTCTGTGAAGGTGTGAAATGGGACGCTCATTCGTCTGAAGGTGTCTCGTTTGGGCACATGTCCCAGATGTGCTGCGCGATGGTCTTCAGGGCGTTGTAGTTGACGCTGTAGCGGCGATGGGCGCCGTCCAGCTCGATGTTCAGGAGCCGCTCCTCCTGCATGCTGCTGATGTCCCGGGCAACGGTCCCCAGGTGCATGTCCAAGGCCTTAGCAATCTCCCGGGAGGACATGGGTTGCTTGCCCAGGGCGCGGAGCATCCGGATCCGGGAGGGACTTCCCAGGAGGCGGAGGGCTCGGTATTCCCAGGGGGCGAAGGCATTTGGGCTGGTGTCCCAGGGCTCGCCGGTGCCGATGTACAGCTTCAAAATGCCGTTATCCTCGTCAAAATCTGTGGTGAACCAGCTGGGTGCAAAGTATAGGAGGGCGGCCTCCACCCCGTTAATGGAGCAGTGGGGGTTGAAATGGAGCACATCTCTGGCGAATTCCTCCAGGGATTTCTCTCGAATCCGGGCGTCCCAGCGGCGCAGGAAGGGCTGGGCGCGAGCGACCCAGGGAGAAAGGCGTTGCTCCAGGGCCTCCATCACCGGCAGCAACAGCTGACCCAGGGCGTCCATGTGGCTGGCATAGTCGGAGAACGTATCCAGTAGCCCTTCCTTCAGACCTGGCGGAGCGGCAAGACGCCCCAAGCCATTGGCAAAGGGGAGAGCGCCAGGCTGATCCCAGGAGGTGCGGGCCAGGGTGAAGGGAGAGAGCTGATCAAAGATCAGCCGGTGCTTTGCCATTTCCTCGGCAGACCAGGCCTGACGCAAGCGCTGGATGGATGCAGGGATGGACGTGCAGGCACGATCGGCGAAGGTGAAAACCAGGACCCGAGCCAGGCAGGTGTGTGCGTCATGGGCGCACATGGGGAGGGCGTATTGCTGAAAATAGAATCCTACCGTCTTATCTTTGGGATCTATGGGAGCGCAAATGTCTTGCATCATGCGCTCCATCTCAGAGGGAGGGATACAGTAAGGGCCATCCCGCGCCACTTCTGACAGGGGAATCTGGTTGACATAAGTGTATATCAATTCCTCTGCTTCCAGCAACAGGCAGGGGTGAGGATAGAGATGGATTGCCATGGAGATGACCGTTCCTTTCTGTGTGAATTGTGCGTTCCGGTTTCTGCGTACTTATGTGGATGTATTATAGCAGAAGGCGCGGCAGAATGCTATCCTTTTGTCAAAAAAAGGATGTGGCGGAGCGAAATTGGGAGTTCCTACAAAAACAGAGTGTAAAATTTGTGCAGAACGACGGGAAAAACAGGATGGTAATTCGACGCACCCCGTGGTACAATGTAGCAAAAGGAGTACCTAAAGTTGCGTACAGCATGAGGACTCTGAGTTTCGTCGTCCAACGCGGCCCGCTGCGTGGATAGATCGCCGGGAATCCGGTCAATCAGAAAAGGAGAAAGCGTATGAAAAAGCATGTATGGAAGCGGCTTGTGTCTCTTCTGCTGGTGCTGGCCATTGGGTGCGGCTTTGCCCTCCCGGCTGCGGCAGCCGATGGGAAGCCACAGGTCAGCTGGGAGCAGGTGGACAACGGGGAAGTCCGTGCCGCCTTGCCCCGTAATGAGGTAACTTCCCCAGAGAAAGAACCGGATTACCAAGACAGCGATGTGGTGCGGGTTTCCATTGTGCTGGAAAAGCCGTCCACGTTGGAGATGGGCTATTCCACCATGGGAATTGCCGGCAACCGGAGCGCCATGTCCTACCGCACAGCTTTGGCTCGGAGCCAGGAGCTTGCGGTGAAGACCATCTCCGCCCGGGCTCTGGAAGGCCAACCCCTGGATGTGGTTTGGAAGCTGACCCTGGCGGCCAATCTGGTTTCTGCCAATGTGCCTTACGGCAAACTGGACGCCATCCGGCAGGTACCTGGCGTCAAGGCTGTGGCGCTGGAGAACCGGTATGAGCCGGCGGTGGTGCAGACCCAAGAGGAGGCTGCAGAACCCCTGATGGCCACTTCCGGGGCCATGATTGGATCGGAAGTGGCATGGGCCTCTGGCTATACAGGCGCGGGCCGCCGGATTGCAGTCATTGATACCGGCATCGATACGGCGCACCAGAGCTTTGACGGCGCTGCTCTGCGCTACTCCCTGGAGCAAAATGCGGCGGCTGACATTTCCGGTCTGCACCTTCTGGCAGCAGAGGAGATTGCCGGGGTGTTGCCTAAGCTGAATATCTATCCGGCGCTTCAGGAGCATGGCTGGACGGCGGAAGACTGCTACCGCAATGAAAAAATTGCCTTTGGCTTCAACTACATAGATGAGAACCTGGATGTGACCCATGAGAACGACTACCAGGGAGAGCACGGCTCTCATGTAGCGGGCATTGCGTCGGCCAACGCCTACATTCCTGCCGGAGACGGGACCTACAGCAAGGCCCTGGATGCGGTGAAGGTGCAGGGCGTTGCCCCAGACGCCCAGCTCATGGTGATGAAGGTGTTCGGCAAAGGCGGCGGCGCGTTTGACTCGGACTATATGGCTGCCATTGAGGACGCCATTTTGCTGGGGGCGGATGCGGTGAACCTGTCTTTGGGTTCGTCCAACCCCGGCCTCAGCAACCACGACGAAGATGTATACCAGCAGATCCTGAACACCCTGACCCAGAGCGATACCGTGATCGCCATGGCGGCAGGCAATGCAGGGGCCTGGAGTGAGGAGGCGACGGAGATGGGCCTTCTCTATGGGGATGATGTGAGCTTTGACACGGTGGGTTCTCCTGGCTCCTATACCAATTCCTTGGCCGTGGCTTCTGCGGATAACTCCGGCGCAACGGGACATTACCTCCAGGTTGCCGGGGAGAAGATTTTCTACACCGAGAGCAGCGGCTACAGCAATCAGCCCATGACCACATTGGCCGGGGAGCAATCCTATGTGCTGGTGGATGGCCTGGGTCAGGACAGCGAATTTGCAGCGGTGGCCGGCGAATTGGCCGGTAAGATTGCAGTGTGCTTCCGGGGAGAGCTGAGCTTCTCTCAGAAGGCAAACAATGCAGTCAAGTATGGCGCCATTGGCGTGATCGTCTGCAACAATCAGCCCGGCGTCATCAACATGGACCTCAGCGATTACAGAGGGACTGCTCCCTGTGTGTCTGTCACCCAGGAAGACGGCCAGCTTTTGATGAAGTCGGCAGAGCAGAAACAGACGAAAGACGGCATGATTTATTACGCCGGTTCCATGGAAGTGAGCAAAACCATTGGCATATCCGTGGGTGATTCCGGTGTGGTCCTGAATAGAATCAGCAGTTTCTCCAGCGTGGGAATCCCCGGCAGCCTCAAAATGAAGCCGGAGATTACAGCGCCCGGCGGCCACATCTATTCTGTCAATGGCTCCCACCTGGAAAATGGGAGACCTGCCGGTGGACATGATGCGTATGAGCATATGTCTGGCACTTCCATGGCCTCCCCGCAGGTGGCGGGTATGGTGGCGCTGGCGGCTCAGTATCTGGAGGAGCATGACCTGGCGGAAAAAACCGGATTTTCTCCCCGCCAGTTGGCCCAGAGCCTTCTGATGTCCACGGCGGAGCCCATGAACCGAACCAAAGACACCTATTGGTCCATCCTGCAACAGGGCGCAGGCCTGGCCAACATTGGCGCGCTTGTGAATGCGGAGAGCTTCGTGATGATGGACAGCGATGCCGGGGAGTCTGCCGCCGACGGCAAAGTCAAGGTGGAGCTGGGAGATGATCCAGACCGGACCGGCAGCTATTCCTTTGGCTTCACCCTGCACAATCTGACCGATGTGGATCGGTATTACACCCTGTCTGCCGATCTCTTTACCCAGGCGCTGAACGGGGAGTACCTGGACCTGGCGACAGAGGCTTTGGCGGCCAACGTCACCTGGAAGGTGGACGGTGTGCCCCTGAAGCCGGACGCCAAGCTGGACGGATGCGACTTCAACGGCGACGGCCAGTTGGATGCCAGCGACGGGCAGGCCCTCCTGGAGTATGCCACAGGCCTTCGGGAGTCCATCTCCGGCCTGGACCGGGCCGACCGGAACGGCGACGGCAAGGTGACCACCTATGACGCATACCTGTTCCTGAAAGAACTGAACAGCGGCGCGGCCCTGCTGAAAGGCCAGGATTCCCTCCACGTGACGGTGGAGCTCTCCTTGACCAATGAGCAAAAAGCGACCCTGGATGAGAAGTACCCCAAAGGCGCGTACCTGGAGGGCTATGTCTATGCCGAACCTGTGAGTACCGGGGAGGGCGTGAAGGGCGTGTCTCACTCCATCCCGGTTTTGGGTTTCTATGGAAACTGGACGGATCCTTCCATGTACGACGTGGGTTCTTTTGTGGAGTATCAGTATGGAACGGAGGCGCGGCCTCCCTATTTGAGTGAGCAAAGCAACTATTTGGCGCTGCGATATGCCCAGGATGAAAGCACGCTCTATTCCTTTGGCGGAAACCCTGTGGTGCAGGAAGATGTCTATCTGGAAGCGCGGAACAGCCTGAACAATGCCTGCGGGGACAAGCTGGCTGGTTATGCATTCAATAACATCCGCAACGCAGTCGGTGCGCGCATTCAGGTGACGGATGTGGAAAGTGGACAGGTTTATCTGGAGGACGAGCAGATTACGAAACTCTACAGTGCCTATTACCATACCAATGGAGGTCAGTGGATGATCCCCTCCTATCGCATGCCCATGAACTGGGCGGGAACCGACGCCCAGGGGGAGCCCCTGCCGGAAGGAACCACGGTGGAGGTGAAGCTGCAGATTGCACCGGAGTTCTACCAGAACGCCGACGGGTCCATCGACTGGGACCGCTTGGGAGATGGCGCGACCCAGCGTACCCAGTTGACCATCGATAACACGGCGCCGGTGCTGGAGAGCATCCAGGTGGACCCCCTGAATCAGACCCTGACCATTGTCGCCAGGGACAATGAATACCTGGCTTGCATCGCGCTGTACAACCGGAATGCCTCGGACGTGATTGCCCTGGGCAGCCCCAACCAAGAGGAGCCGGGAGAGACCTGCACCATGGTGCTGGGGAAGGAAGACCTGTACACCGGCGACCTGTGGCTTCAGGTTTACGACTATGCCATGAATATGGTGACGTACCGTCTGCACATTGGAGATCAGCTGGACATCCCAGAGCCTGTCTATGATTTCATCGGTTATGGTACGAACACCGGCATCCCCTTCACCTCGAAATACTATAAGTGGGTTGGCTTCAACAAAGGGTGCGGAGAAGAAGAGAGCGATTACCGTGGCTTGGCAGAGGGGTCGCCGGTGTTCTATAGTGCGACAGAAGCGGACGGATATGTCTTTGCCGCGACCGATGACGAGATGCTCTATGTGATGCCGCTGGAGGACCTAGAGAACAGGACACCGCTTGTAGATCTGAGCGATATGAGTGCGGCGGGAATTCCCTCCTATGCCCGGGTGCAGGATCTCTGCTACAACGTTCAGGATGGATATCTGTATTGTGTCACAAACTACAATCACCTGGTCCGTGTCGATAAACTCACTGGCGCCTATACCAACTTGGGAGAGCTTTCCCTGGGCTCCAAAGAGGAAGCAGCTGCAATGACCTGCGACCTGGGTGGGCTTGGAGACGAGCCCCTGCACGTGGGCACCAAAGAGGAAGCGGCTGCACTGACCTGTGACCGTCAGGGTAATTTCTATGTGGTAGCCGGTGTATCCGGAAGTGTGAATTCTACCCAGGTCTATACCTTTACCCTGGATACGTTTAGCGCGCCCACAAAGGTGGGATCCTTCCCCTATCCGTTCCGGTATACCTGCATCAAGGCGCTTACTTGGGATCCGAAAGATGACTGCCTCTACGTAAGCTATTGTGACAATGGCGACTGGTTTGGCACAGAGGTGTACCGCGAGCCGACCAGATGCATCATCCGGCTGGATCAGGCGCGCGCCCATGGGATCATTCCGCCTGAGGTAGTTGGAAATCCGAAGCATGTGTTTGAGGCATTTTTCATCCCCGGGGCGTATGATACCGGGACAGCATGGTATGAGACAACGGATCGGGTCATGCAGATGACCATCTCTGCAGATGCTCTGCGCATGGTGCGGGGAACCTCCGAATCTCTGTCGGTGGAGCTGATGCCCTGGACTTTGAGTAACTTTAATGTAACCTGGAGCTCCTCCGATCCCAGCATTGCCACAGTGGACGCCGATGGTACGGTCCATGGCGTGTCCAATGGTATGGCAACCATTACGGCAACTGCGGTTTCGGATCCGGAGGCATCGATTTCCTGCCAGGTGGAGGTTTATTCCGTACTGGGTAAGTTGAAGGGCCTGATTGAAAATACGGATGGGACCTCCAGCCTGTTTACCTGGGATCTGGATCAGGAAGCAGCGCCAGTTCTGGGCGCCAAGATTCAGGAAACCTACTCTGCAGCTACCTACGACAGGAAAACTGGGGTGGTATATGCCCAAAATCAAAGCGAGAATCAGCTTTGCAAAATAAACCCGGAGACAGGGGAAATCCTCAGCAGAACCGCTACCACCGACCAGAAGATCGATGATCTTGCATTCTGTGAATTCCTGGGCGAAGGCCAGCAACTGGTTGGTATGGACAAATACAATTTGTGGGGACCGATGGACCCGTCCGTCGGCGACTGGGCTGCCAATCGAGTTGGCGATCTGGGTTATTGGTTGAATAAGCTCGGCGCAACATGCAAGTTGGTAGCAGTGACGTCAGCCGGTATGATGCAGAGGCAGTATGGCCCCGTGCCCACCCAGGGCGAGTTGTTCTTAGCGATGAACAGCCAGGGGACGATTATGCAGGTGTTTGGTTATTTCAATAACAACAGCGGCGCATACGTGTGTTATCCTCCCAGCTCGGTGGGCACATCATTGCTCAAAAAATATGGCATGACCTTTGATGACACAGATGGCCTGAATCGCAGCGCTTCCATGGTCAGCACAGCGGATCACAGTGCGATTGTGCTCTCCTATTTTGACGGCAAGACCAATCAGCTCTTCCTGATGCCCACGGAGTATGCCTATGGCTCGTTGCAGAGTCCGGATGTGATTTATTTGGGCAGCACTGGTATGGCGCCTATGCGGTTGTATGATGCGGAGTACTACGGCGACACTTCGGAGACGGCGCCTGCCATGACAGCAGAGGAGCCGGTGAACGAAGTCAGCGGCAGCCTCACAGAGGTAGCGCCCCAGTCCACCGGCGCCGTATCCCACAAGGATGGAACCGGAACCCTGGTTGTGACGGCGAAGGACGGAGCGGGCAACGACGTGACGTCCACCAATGGCTTAGTCACAGTGCAGTATGACCCGGCTCTGGTGCAGCTGGAGACGTATACGGTGCAGCCCGCTTACCAGGCAGCCAAGGAGACCGAGGGAGAAGTGACCGTTGGCTATGTGGCCCTGGATGGGGCCAGCCAGCTTGCCGAATTCCACTTTACCCTCTTGACGAATGAAGCGGCCAGTGTGAAGGTGATACACCAGCAGGTAGGTTCGGAGGAGGTCTCCTATACAGAGACCATCGCCCTGGACAACGTCCACTGCGAGACCGAAATCCGGAATGCCAAGGAGGCCACCTGCACCGAGGATGGCTACACCGGCGACCGCTACTGCAAGGACTGCGGCGCGCTCCTGGAACGGGGCGAGGTCATTCCTGCCCACTGCGCCTCCAAGGAATTCCAGGATCTGAATACAAACCAGTGGTATCATATGTATACCGACTATGTCTTGGAGAAGGGCCTCATGGAGGGCGTGGGCAACGGTCGATTCCAGCCGGATGGGACGCTGACGCGCGGCATGCTGGTGACAACCTTGCACCGTCTGGCAGGTTCGCCAGAGCCAGAAGCCGCTGCTACCTTTACAGATTTGCGGACTGGCGCTTATTATGAGAAGGCTGTGGCCTGGGCCCAGGAACATGGCATTGTCAAGGGAATCACCACAACCACCTTCGGACCGGAGTATGCGGTGACCCGGGAACAGGCGGCTACCTTCCTGTATCGGTATGTTACCGAATACCTGGGCCAGACGCCGGTAGCGGGCGCAGATCTGGCGGATTTCCGGGATGGAACGGCGATTTCGCCTTATTCTCAGGAGTCTATGGCCTGGGCAGTGGCGGCAGGCTTGTTTGAAGGCTATGGGGATGGAACCCTCCGTGCCCGCTCCACCCTGACCCGTGCCCAGATGGCCAAACTCCTGACCATTCTGGACCAGAATTTCTGATTGTTCCGATTTAGTTCTTCCTTTCAAATGAAACAGCCCCTGCAGCTTCGGTTGCAGGGGCTGTTTCATTGGTATGACCATTCCTACCAGACGGCAAACGTTCCAAGTCCCGGGACAAAAAAGTGAAGACTGCTTCAGTTATTTCGTTGACTTTTGCGGCAAAATGGTGTATAACTATGTTAGTTCCAAAAGTGGTCGATGACTTGCGCCGAAATGCACGAACCTGCAATTGGGCCAGGCCGCCCCAACAGAAAGGAGATACCAACATGAAACACCCGTGGAAGAGAAGCCTTGCCTGCCTGGTGGCGCTGCTGCTGATGCTGCAGCTGTTCCCCACAGGCGCTCTGGCTGCCGGGCAGAGGTCGGCAGATGACGCGTCTTTAGTAGAAGCGGCGACAGAGCATACGCAGCTGCTGACCAATCCCCTTGCGGACAGCGAGCCAGAGCTGCAAATAGACCGCAATCAGGAAGTGACGTTCCTGGTAGAACTGGAGGAAGCCCCTCTGATTTCCCGTATGGGAAAGGGCAGCGACGCTGAGACGCTGCAGTCTGTAGAGGCACAGGCCCGGTATGCAGTCCAGCAGGCCCAGGTACAGGCTCGTCAGCAGCTGCAGACCGTGGAAGGCCTGGAGATTGTCGATACATACAGCCTGCTGCTCAATGGTTTTTCCGTGACTGCGCCGTATGGGCAGAAGGAAGCCATTGCCGCGCTCCCCGGTGTCCGGGCGGTGGAGGTGGCGCAGACCTACGCCGCGCCCAAGCCCCCGGTGGCTACGGTAGAGCCCAACATGCATAACTCCGGCAGCGTGGTGCACGTCTCCAAGGACTACACCGGCAAAGGAATGCTGGTGGGCATTCTGGATACAGGCTTGGATGTGAATCATGAGGCCTTTGCCACAGAGCCCGCCGGTCAGACCATGACCCGGGCCAGGGTGCAGACCGCTATGGAAAACCTGAACCTCCATGCCACAGGAGATCTGGACCAAATCTACGTCAGCGGGAAGGTGCCCTTTGCCTACGACTATGCAGACGGGGACACAGACGTGAACGATGTGCAGGGCCATGGCACCCATGTGGCCGGTACCGTCGCCGCCAACTGCAGCAACCTCACCGGCATGGCGCCGGATGCACAGCTGGCAATTTTTAAAGTGTTCTCGGACACCCAGAGCGGAACCGGCGACACCTGGATCCTACCGGCTCTGGAGGATGCGGTGAAGCTGGGTGTGGACGTGATCAACATGAGCTTGGGCATGTCCTGCGGCTTCTCCTCGGAGAACGAAGTGATGGACCGGGTCTATAGCCGGGTAGAGGATGCCGGCATTGTGCTGATGATTTCCGCCGGTAACGAGGGAACTTCCACGGCGAATCACCGCTATGGGAGCCGCTCTCTGGCTTCCAATCCGGACAGCGCAACGGTGGGCTCTCCCTCCATGTATGATGCAGCGCTTTGCGTTGCCTCTGTGGAAAATGTGAAGAAATACATGTCGTATTTCATGGCGGGAGATCTGCAGGTTACGTATAACGACCCCGGCGCCGGGGAAGCCTTTACCAGCCTGAACGGAACATATGCCTATGTGGCAGTCCCTGGGTACGGTGAGGAAAGCGACTATGTCGGGCTGAACTTGAACGGGAAGATCGCCCTTGTGATGCGCGGCAGCATTTCCTTTACAGATAAGGAGGCTGCGGCAGCCGCAGCTGGGGCAGTGGGCATGGTGGTTTATGATAATGCCCCTGGCAGTCTGACCAATATGCAGGTAGAGGGGATCATTCCCTCTTGCTTCATCAGCTTGGAAGACGGAACCAAAATGAAGACTGCCTCTCAGAAGGCAGTGACCATTTCTCCTGATTTTTCTGATTTTATGGAAAACGAGGATGCCGGCCAGATGTCGGTGTTCTCCTCCTGGGGTCCTGCGCCGGATCTTGCCTTGAAGCCGGAGATCACGGCTCCTGGCGGCCACATCTATTCTTCCCTGCCTGGCGGCGGCTACGGAGACAGCAGCGGTACCTCCATGGCCAGCCCCCACATGGCGGGCATTGCGGCCGGTGTGCTGCAGTATGTGAAGGGTGTGGATGCCTTCAGAGGACTGAGCACATACCGGCAGGGCGAACTGGTGGATGTGCTGCTGATGAGCACAGCGGTCCCTCTGCAGGATCCGGCCGGTGTGCTGTACAGCCCCAGAAGTCAGGGCGCCGGTGTGGCCAATATGGAGGCAGCCACGCAGACCCGTGGCTATCTCACCAGCATCAACGGCAAGCCGGCCAAGGGCGAGCTGGGCAGCAACGAAGAAGGTAGCTTCCGCTATACCTTCTATGTCCATAACTTTGGAGACGAGATGCTCCAGTATCAGCTGAACACCTCTGTTATGGTTCCCGAAACCTATGAGGAAGACGGAATCCAGTTTATGGCAGACCAGGACCGGCTTCTGACGGCCCAGGAGTACACCCTGACCTATTCCGGCAATGTGGCGGGCGGCAAGGTATCTGTCGCTCCTGGCGGAAGAGCTCTGGTGACGGTGCAGGTGGATTTGACTGAGGAAGGGCAACACAATTTGGCCGCCTTCCCCAATGGCATTTATGTAGAGGGCTTTATCACGCTGGAGGCGCTGAGCGACGGCGGTACGGATCTGGGCGCCCCCTTCCTGGGCTTCTACGGCGACTGGTATGAGGCGCCCATCCTGGAGCCCACGGCATATGATGAGGGCACTGCGCTCACCGATCAGACGGTGCTGGGCCTGTTCCGCTATGAGGACGGCAATGGATTCGTGCTGGGGATGAACCGGCTGACGGAAGAGTTTGAGCAGAAATATCTGATGGTTTCCAGCGACTACTGCATGTACAATGGTGTGTCCGCCCTGGTCTATCAGCTGCGCAATGCCAAGCAGATGCGTTTCTCCGTGACCAGAGATGACACGGGAGAAGAATACTACAGCAATGTGGTGGAAAATGCATCCAAGTCCATCTGGTATCCCAATTATAATTTGTTCTCTTACAGTGTGGACAGCAACATGTGGAACATGACCTGTTCCTATGGGAACGGTCTGATCAGCCGTGTCCCCGATGGCGCTTACACCTACACGGTGGAGGCCTGGGGAGAGGGTGCGTCGGACGAGGACGTGCAGTCCTTCTCCCTTCCCCTGATCATCGACAGTGAGGATCCCAGATTGGTGTCGTATGAAGCGGTGGAAGAGGACGGCAAGCTGTACCTGGATGTGGAGCTGGCAGACAACTACTTTGTGATGGCGGCACAGCTGGTGGACGAGACAGGGCAGATCGCTCTGTCCGAGGGCGTTCAGCTGGCTGGGGATCAGCCGGGCGAAGTGTCCAAATTGCGCTTTGATCTCACGTTTGCACAGCAGGTGGGCTTTACCATGGGCCGCATCTATATGCTGGATTATGCATACAATGAGGCGCGCAGCGACATGGTTTCCCTGGAGCTTGGCGGCTTCCGGCCGAAAAGCGTCACAGTAGACCCCAGCCAGGGCACGGCCGCCGTGGGATATACCTGGGATTTGGAGGCCATTGTACGGCCAGAGGAATACCTGACGGCGGAACAGCGGCAGGTGACCTGGTCGGTGAGCGATGAGAGCATTGCAACCATTACCCAGGATGGGAAACTCACCGGTATTGCGGAAGGTATGGTAATCGTAACGGCGACTGCCTACAATGGTGTCTCTGGTAGTACACAATTCTATTTTTCTCAGCGGGAAGAGCAGAAATATACCCAGATTCCGGATACGGATGCCTATACCATTACAGAAAACGGCCGCTATCAGCTACCGTTGACCCAAAGCAGCTCGTATATTCATTTGCTAGTGGATCCTGCTGTCACCAGTGTGATTCTGCGGGGAGATCCCAATGTCACATACCGGGACTTGAAAATCCATTGCCCCAGCAAGACTTTCCTGATGCTGCAGGATGTACACATCAGTTTGGAGCTGAACAGCTCTGATCACCGGGTAAGTGATGGCTACCAATGGCAGTACTATGGCGCCATCAACTTTGAGGGCGAGGATAGCAGCCTCTTCATTGAGGGAGAGAACTCCATCATCCGGGATCCTGATCAGGCCGACACGGTTGCAGCCATCTGTGTCCGGGCGAAGAAAGATGAGATTCATTCCAGCGTGAGGTTCGACGGCACCGGCACCATGACCATTGACAGTGCAAATCCCACCAGCTATGCCTCCTTCTACACGGCAGCCATCGGCGGACGTCAGGGAGAGCGTACAGGCGATATGACCTTCAACGGCGGTACCTGGATTGTACGAAACAACGGCTTTGGCGCCTGTATTGGCTCCGGTACCAGCAGCGGCAGCCAATATGACAGCACATTGTATACCTCTAAAATTGAAATCAACTATGGAACCTTGGATCTCGAAACCAGCCATACCAGCACGGAAGTGGGCGCTTGTATCGGTACCGGAAGCAGCTCTTACAACGGCATCGAAATCGTCATCAACGGTGGTGATATCCAGGCAACCTCCTGGTATGGCGGCGCAGCCATCGGCTCTGGTATGTATGGGCACAGCAACTCCTATGCGTGGGGGGCGCCTGGCGTGATTGAGCATCCCACCACGGTGACCATCAACGGCGGCAACATCCGGGCGTACTCCAAGTACCACGAGGATGCCTCGGCAAAGTCTCCCGCAGCAGCCATTGGCTCCGGCTACCGGGCCGCGACCTATGTGCCTGTGACCATCAACGGTGGACAGGTTTATGCACAGACCAACACCTGGTCTGCCGCCATTGGCAATGGCGAGTCTGACAAATATGCAAATTCCAAGGTGGAGATCAACGGAGGCGTGGTGACAGCTGTTTCTACGGCGGAAGGCGCTGCCATTGGCGGCGGCGGTCTGACGTCTGCAGCCACCACAGCGGCAGGCGGTATCATTACCATCAACGGCGGCTCGGTGAAGACAGTTGCCACGGGCACAGGCGATGCAGTGGGCAATTCTGCAGGAAGCCAGGCCACGGTTCATGTGTGGAACCAGGATAGCGTTCCGGTTTATGAGGTTCCGATTCCGGCCGCAAACAGCAGAAGAATTTATCTCACTGGCCGGGATGTCGTTAAGATCTCCGGAAGCCACCCGGACGATGAGAACCTTTACCTGTATTTGCCTGAGGGCACCTACAGAGCGGATGTATATTACGAGGATTACACCTACAAGTCGTTTGATGTGGTCGTCACGCCGGAAGGCTCTACCGTCCATGAGGAAGGCTTCGTTCAGATGTACCAGATTACGACCAATCTGACTGGCTTGACTTCCAATGCACCGGAAACCGTAGAAGAGGGCAAGGCGCTGTCCTTTACCATGTCGCCGGAAAAGGGCTTCGGTCTGCCCCTGGCCATTCAAGTGACCATGGGCGGTCAGAATCTGCTGGCCTATCAGTATTCCTATGACCCAGAGTCCGGCCTCTTCGCCTTAGAATCTGTAACAGGAGACGTGGTGATTACCGCGGAAGGCGTTTCCGGAATCCAGACCTTCCCAGTGGTGGCCCAGCTCCAGCACATGACTTACAATGGACCCGACTATGCCTCCATTGGTAAGACGGTGATTGGAACCCTGATCCCCGATGCCGGCTATGCGCTGCCCGAGGTGATTTCCGTCACCATGGGCGGCCAGGCCACGGAACACTATACCTATGACCCGGCCGCCGGTACAGTGACAGTGACGCAGGTCACAGGCGACGTGGTGATTTCCGGTGCTGCGACCCTGATTGGCGGCCGGACCATCACCTACCAGCTCACCCATCTGACCCACAACGGCCCCACGGAGTATGTGGCTGGGCAGGACCTCACCATGTACTTGACTCCCGATGCAGGGTACTTCCTGCCGGAGACCGTCTCCGTCACTGGCGACCAGGAAGTCATTCGGTATACCTATAACCCCAACACCGGCTGCCTGACCATTTGGAACGCTACGGGGAACTTGACCATCCAGGCAGAGGCCCAGTCGGATGCTCCTGCGGAGGTTGCCGTTGCAATCAATCCCACAGAGCTGACGGTGGACAACAAGCCCGGCTTGAAGGGCCAGTTCACTGCCATCGTGACTGGCGCTGAGGATGTGACGGTTGCCTGGTCCCTCAGCGGCAACACCAGCGACGAGACCCGGGTGGAAGCCGGACAACTGTTCCTGGGCGCCGATGAGACGGCGAAAACCCTGACGGTGACCGCAACCGCCAACGCAGATCCCAGCAAGAGCGCCTCCGCAGTGGTCTATGTGGTGGAGGCAATGTACACCATTACCATTGGCGAAATGGCCCATGGTACCGTCACCGCGGATTGCGCCCAGGCCGCCCAGGGCACCCTGGTGACCTTGACCGTCCTGCCGGAAACAGGTTACACGCTAAAAGCAGGCTCCCTGCAGATGAATGGGACCCCCTTGGAAGGCACCACCTTTGTGATGCCCGATGCGGACGTAGTCATCACAGCTGAATTTGAGAATGAGGCAGAGGCCCTGCTGGCTGCCGCCCGCGCTGCCCAGAAGGCTGCAGAGGAAGCTCAGAAGAAGGCGGAAGAGGCCCAGAAGAAGGCCGAGGAAGCCGCAAGCTCCTCTGCGGAGGACAAGGAAGCTGCAGAAAAAGCAGCCAAAGAAGCCCAGGAAGCCATGGAGGCTGCCGAGAACGCCCAGAAGTCTGCGGAAGAGGCAAAGCAGGCCGCTGAGACAGCGAAGGAAGCCGCCGAGAGCGCCAATGTGGAAGCTGCCGCCTCTGCCGCTCTGGCCGCAGAGTATGCCCAGAAGGTGACGGAGACCTACGGAGAAATCGTCAAGATCAAGGCGGAAATGGTGGACTTCCTGGCAGACGCCCAGAAGGCGGCTGAGGAGGCAGAGAAGGCCCAAAAGGCAGCGGAGGAAGCCCAGAAGAAGGCTGAGGAAGCTGCCCTGCAGGCGGCCAAGTATCACGCCCTGATGACGTTGGCCACCTACGCAGACAAGGATCTCTACGCCCGTCCCCAGCAGGCAGAACTGGCAGCAGCCATTCAGGCCGGCCAGGAGGCCATTGACGCAGCGACTACACCTCAGGAGGTGGAGGAAGCTCTGACGGCTGCCATGACCACCATTGATGGCATCAAGACCTTGGCAGAGCTAAACAAGGAGAAGCTGCCCTTCACCGATGTGAAAGAGGGAGACTGGTACTACCGGGCAGTCCGGTATGCTGTGCAGCAGGGTCTCTTCAAGGGTGTGACGGATACCACCTTTGCGCCCAACAGCAAGCTGAATCGTGCCATGGCTGTGACCATTCTGTACCGGTTGGCCGGTGAGCCAGAGAGCACAGAGCAGGTCACCTTTACAGATGTGAAGGAAGGCGCTTATTATTACAAGGCCGTAGCATGGGCCTTGGAGAACGGGATTACCACAGGCGTGGATGCCACCCGCTTTGCCCCCAACGCAGATGTGACCCGGGAGCAGATGGTGACCTTCCTACACCGGTATGCGGAAGTCAGCGGACAGGATGTGAATCGGATGGCCTCCCTCTCCAGCTTCCGGGATGCCGGAAGTGTGAGCAACTATGCCAGAGAAGCTATGGCATGGGCTGTGGGCAATGGCATTCTTCAGGGGATGGAGCAGGATCTGCTGGCGCCCCAGGGCACTGCCACCCGGGCGCAAGCTGCCGCCATTCTCATGCGGTTTTTGACCAGATAATCCAGGATGATACAGGGCCGGGTGTCTTCCTCTCCGGCAGCGACACCCGGACCCTGAAATGAGATGCTGGATTTCAGGAAATGTCTCTGAATTTGGGGTTGCCGCAAAATGGATCCCATTTTGCGGCAACCTCTTTCTGCCGCCTGGATGCGGCGACAAAGATTGCGCCTGAACCACAAAATTTTTATGGCAATTTTTGGGAGTTTCCATTATAATAGTGACATAAAATAGCAGTTTGGAAGGGGCTTATGGTGGATCTCATCGGCCCCATCGCTGAAATAAAAGGGTGATTGCTTGGATATCACATTTCTTACGCGGCCCCAACTTCCCATGGAGGCGACGGAGCTTGTTTATCTCACCATGCACCATGAGAGCTACGACGACCTAAAGCAGAGGATTCTCCTCACCTATGGTGCAAAATATGATCGGGAGCAGGAGCGGGAATTTTCTGCCCGGATGGATTTCCTGGCGCGACTGCAAGAGCGTGCAGAGACGCTGTTGGATTTTCAGGAGCCCCGCTTGCAGTATTTTTTTGAACGGCATGCCGTGGGCGGCTCCGGTCACTGTTGTCTGGCGACTGTGTTAGTCAGCAGCTTCAATGACGTACAGGAAGAGGATCCGGCACGAATGGCCGAGGCGATGCAGGCGCGCTGGAAACTCCTGAGCGGACCGGGCTATGAGATTTCTGAGATCTCATACAGCGGCCTGACCTACCGCCGGTGCCCTGAGGGACAGTCCCGGGCCCTCCATGAGCAGATCAATGGGCTGGACTGTGCACCGGAGTTCAAGTGGAAGATCATGACGGCCCTCTGCGCTTATGAGGAGTATCTGAAAGAGCTGCTGACGCTCCTTCAGCCGGTTTTGGACGAGCTGCAGCAGGAACTGGAACAAATGGAGCCCCTTTTGGAGCCGGTCTACGAGTACTGGCGGACCTGTATGGAGGGCACTTCCTTGGAGGAGCTGCTGCCCCGTATCGGACCCGGCCAGGGAGAGCCCCATCTGAACCCGCAGAAAATCACGGTACGATTTTGGCGGACGCCCTGCAACCGGATGTTTCTGGTGGAAAACTGGGGAGCGCCTGGGGAGATTGTGGCGTATATCGGCATCATTGTGGAATTGGACGATGCGGCAGATGGCAGCCAGGTCAGCGACCGGGTGATTTGCTCCATGCTCCGATCCATTGGGGACAACAGCAAGTTCGCAATCATGAAGCTTCTGCGCAAAGAGCGGATGTATGGTCAGGAGATTGGGGAGCGGCTGGGATTGCACCATGGCACGGTGTCCCGCCATTTGAGCAGCCTCTACCGCAGCGGCCTGGTCTCTATGGAGAAGGGAAACGGCAGAGTCTGTTATTACACCATCAACCGCAAGGGACTCCAGCGGCTGTTGGAGATTTTAGATAAGCTGTTTTTGGAGGAATCGGCAGATCCGCAAGAGGAGCTTCCAGTTCCACGTATGTTGCCGACGGCGGAGGAAGAGCCGGCGCAACCGGAATATGCGGAGCAGGAATCTGCGGCGGAGTAAATTGCTCCCCCCGAGGCGGTCGTACGTGACGACCGCTTCAGGGGGAGCATTTGGTACCGATGGTAGGGGTTGTGGACCAGCAAGTAGTTGCAGGGTATATCAAGGAAGTCTCTTCCAGAGGAAATGGGGACGCCACAGAGACTTTGCGGATGCGTCTTCGTCATTTTCAACAAAAGGGGGTGGGCATTCTCCGGCAGTTCTATTGCAACTTCATAGATTTTTAACACCAATTTCATGGCAACCTGTGCTATAATGTAAGGAGAGAAAACCGGGCCCGTGGCCGGGCCCAGCAAAAGGAGCGAGGCCATGAATATTTTATTTTTCCTGACACCGAAGAGCATGTGCGCTTATCTGGAGGACAAGAGCACATTGCGCCAGGCCTTGGAGCGGATGGAGGTGGCCGGGTACGCTGCTCTGCCCATTCTCAATGAAAAGGGCGAGTATTGCGGCACCCTCACGGAAGGTGACATGCTTTGGGCTGTGAAGAATCTGTGCGGGATGGACCTGCGCCAGACGGAGAACCACCGAATTATGGAAATTGCCCGCCGGCGGGACAACGTGCCGGTGAGCGTCACAACCAGTATGCAGGACCTGATCAATCGGGCCAGCGAGCAGAACTTTGTACCGGTGATTGATGATAAAAACACGTTCATAGGCCTGGTGACTCGCCGGGCGATCATGCGGTATTGCCAGCAGACGATGGCGATGGAAGACTGAAACTATTTTTTGTTTGTATGTGGTACATGATAAAAGCTGCGGGAAAGCGGTGGGGCCGGATCTGCCCGGCGGCTGCTTTCCGGCAGCTTTTTTTGGGGGGATTAATCGGGCAGGAGTCGCAGGATCTCTTCCGGGATGCGCGCCCGTTTTTCCTGCTGCCGTGCGACAGTTTCTGCCCGGTCCATGGCCTCCAACAGGGCGTTCATCTCCCCACGGGTGGCGGTGACCTCGGCTTTCAGTTCCCGGGCGGATAGCCGCAGCACACCGGAGCGAAAGGCGGAGAGCTGAACCAGACTGTCGGAAGTGGCCACCCAGACCCGGTCATGGGATCCGATGCCCTGAACCAGGGCCTCGATGTACATGTCGCCGGTTTCGTTTTCCCGGGTGTAGACCACATAGAGGTTGTGATACCGGAACCGTTCGCCCCGGCTGCCCTTGACCCGATAGCCGTCAAACACCAGAATGACCTCCCGGTTTTTGTAGCCGCAGTAATTGCTGAGAATGTCCATCAGTCGGTTTCGGGCCATCTCCAGATCCTCCCGGGCGAGGTGGGCCAGTTCTTCCCAGGCGAAAAGGATGTTATAGCCGTCTACAATCAGGTATTCCTTCCGGGGCGGCCCCGGCTCCGGGGTGGGGACGGCTGGAGGGGGGCTGGACGGCTGGTATACCGGGCGGCGAATGGGACCAAATTCCCGCTCCATGATGGCCTCCAGCTCCCGGTCGTCCAGACTTCCGCGTCGGGGCG
>UQXI01000032.1 GCA_900544975.1 uncultured Eubacteriales bacterium | reverse complement strand
GCTTGGTGATGTAGTCGTCGGCCCCCATGTTGAGGCCCAGGACCTTATCCTCATTCTCGCTTTTTGCCGTGAGCAAAATGATGGGCGCATTGGAGAATTCCCGGATGCGCTGGGTGGCGGCAATGCCGTCCATTTCCGGCATCATGATGTCCATGAGGATGAGATGAATTTCCTCTTTCTGGACAAGCTCCACGGCCTGACGTCCGGTATAGGCTTCGAACAGCTGGTAGTCTCCCATGGACAGATAAATTTTCAGAGCGTTTACAATGTCTGGCTGGTCATCACAAATCAGAATGTTGTACATGTACTTCACCTCTCGCCTCTTCATTATACTCGCAGGAAGTTTAAGATGAAAGAGGCTCCTTCTTTAAAGATTCTTTAATTTCGGGTGGCCAGCCGTGGAACGTGCTGAGACAGCCCACTTCGCGGGGGCGCAGCGTTTGATTCCGATTTTCCGCTCTAGGAATTTGGAAGGAAATGGGGTATAATGACCAAGGTCATTCCCGAGGCATCCCATTGCGAAGCGCTTCATGTGTACGCGCTCATATGTGAGCCCGGCAGGGGATGCGTTCCGGTTGATCCATATGAGGCGATACGCCGGATGGCATAGGACAGGAGATGTTTGCATGGCACCGAGAGAAAAATTAGAGCGCCTGGCCCAGACGCCCGAGGACCGGGTGTTGCTGGCCCGGGTTTGGGAGCGGCTGTCGGCAGGGCAGCGGCGGAACATTCCGGCCTTCAGCTGTTTCCTATCCCTGCGGGAGCAGGAGCTGGTACGCCGCCTGATGGGGGAGGAGTCTCTGACCTTTTTTGGGGGCTACGCCGGAGCGGAGCGGGCGGTGGCCTGCTATCTGCCCCCTTATCTGGAGCCGGAGAGCTTATACGCCGAGGGGCCTGTCGCCTGTATCCGCGCCAGCTTCTTTGAACAAGACGCCCTGACACACCGGGATTTTCTGGGTAGTCTGATGGGCGCCGGTATCAAACGGGAGACGGTTGGAGATATTTGTGTGGGGAAGGGGTCTTGTGATTTCTTCCTCTTGGACGAGATGGCGCCCTATGTGTTGCAAAATCTTCTGAGCGCCGGGCGGACCAGGCTGCACCTGGAGAAAGTCCCGCTGGAAGAGGCCCAGATTCCTGTACCTGAGCTGGAGGTGATTCGGGGAACTCTGGCCTCCTGCCGTCTGGATAGCGTCATTTCCACCGGCTTCCGGCTGAGCCGGACCCGGGCGGCGGAGCTGGTGCTCGCGGGTGGGGCGGCAATTGACGGATTGCCCTGCCAGAAGCCGGACCGTCAGGTGGAAGCCGGCGCCGTGATCTCCCTGCGGGGTATGGGAAAGATCCGCCTGGCTGGACTGAAGGGGCAGACCCGGAAGGGCCGGCTGTCTGTTGAAATTGAAAAATTTGTATAAGGAAGGACCGGGATTATGATAGATGACATGATTGCACGAATCAATGAATTGGCAAAAAAGGCCAAAGGAGAGGGCCTGACGCAGGAGGAAGTGGCAGAGCGGGACCGGCTGCGGCGGATTTATCTGGATTCCGTCCGGGCAAATCTCACAGCGCAGCTGGACAACACGTATCTGGTGGACGAAAAGGGAAACCGGCGCAAATTGCCAAAAAAGGGTGAGAGTAGATAGGTATAGGCGGCATTTCCGGGAAGACCGTAGGGGCGGACCCATGTGTCCGCCCGTGGTGGGCAGTTCGAATGTGTACCGCCTAGACAAAAGGGGATGTGTTTCAAGGTGGCCCGAATTCGCCCCACGAGGGTGAGGACGGAGATTATCCCCGCCAGGCGGACACATGGGTCCGCCCCTACGGAGGAGCCGTTAGGTTGTGCGTATTTATCTGGGATGTTCCGAAGGGTCGTGTGGGTTTCATCGGAGACCATTATGGGCTGTATAGGGAACGGCCTTGCCCATTTTGCCCCGCAGGCAGCTGGATTAACAAAAATGTTCCGTGATAGAACCATTTCCCCTGACCCCGTAGGGGCGGACCTATGTGTCCGCCCGTGGTGGGCAGTTCGAATGTGTATCGCCTAGACAAAAGGGGATGTATTTCGAGGTGATGCGAATTCGCCCCACGAGGATGAGACCGGCGATTGTCTCTGCTGGGCGGACACATGGGTCCGCCCCTACGGAGGAGCCGTTAGGTATATGGCAAAAAATTCAGGCGGATTCGCGGCCAGATGGGGGCTCTGCGAATTCGCCTCAATTTTTTGTTGGGCATGGATTGGGGAAACCCCATGAAATGCCACAGCACGCGTTCATTTTGCAGGTATTTTTTAGGCAAGGACTGGGACCCGATATTCCGGGACAATTTTTGCCAGCAATTCCCGAATGTCCTCTCTGTTGTCGACGGCGTGGCAGAGCTCCCGAAGCTGATCTTGCAGGACTTTGTCGTCGAAGGGCTGATCCTTCCCAATGTAGATCAGGTCGTTTTTGGTCTTCCGTACTTCCTCGTCGGACAGCAGAAGTTCCTCAAAGAGCTTCTCGCCAGGGCGCAAACCGGTGTAGACAATGGGAATGTCCACGTCCGGCTCAAAGCCGGACAAGCGGATCATGCTCCGCGCCAGATCGTCAATCCGGACCGGATCTCCCATATCCAGGATGAAAATTTCGCCGCCTTTGGCATAGATGCCGGCCTGGAGCACCAGGGAGACTGCCTCGGGGATGGTCATAAAGTACCGAATGATCTGGGGATCGGTGACGGTAACGGGACCGCCGGCAGCAATCTGCTTTTTGAACAGGGGGATGACGCTGCCGTTGGAGCCCAACACGTTGCCGAAGCGCACGGCCACATATTCGGTCTTCGAATGCCGGCCGAACATCTGAATGATCATTTCACAGATTCGCTTGGTAGCGCCCATGACATTGGTGGGATTGACTGCCTTATCGGTGGAGATCAGTAAGAACCGGCTGGCCCCGTATCGGTCGGCCATTTCTGCCACGTTCAGGGTGCCAAACACATTGTTTTTGACTGCCTCATAGGGGCTGTCCTCCATGAGGGGGACATGCTTATGGGCGGCGGCATGATAGACCAGATCGGGTCGGTACTGGGAAAAAAGGTCTTCCAGTCGATCCCGGTCTCGTATGGAGCCAATGAGCACGGTGAGACGCAGGTTGGGGTAATTCCGGCGCAGTTCTTGCTGGATGTCATAGGCGTTGTTTTCGTAGATGTCAAAGAGAACCAGGTGGGCCGGATGGAAAGCGGCCAGCTGTCGGCTCAGCTCGCTGCCGATGCTGCCGCCCCCGCCCGTAACGAGGACGGTCTTGCCGCCTACGTACTTGCCGATCCCAGTCAGATCCACCTGCACAGGGTCCCGGTCCAGCAAATCCTCAATCTCCACGTTGCGGATCTTTTGAATGTTAATTTCACCATTTGCCAGCTGATAGATGGCGGGTAGCGTCCGCAGGGTGCATTTGGTGTTCTGGCAGATGGAGAGGATGGCCCGCTGCTGTTTGGCGCTGGCGGAGGGGATGGCCAGGACAATTTCCTGGATGCGGTATTTCTCTACGGCACTCAGAATGCTTTCCCGACCGCCTACGATGGGAATGCCCCGCAACAGCTGTCCCTTCTTGCTGCTGGCGTCATCGATGATGCAGACCACCTGGTTGGAGGAGTGCCGGCTGTTTTGAAATTCCAGCAATGCGATGGCGCCGGCGTCTCCGGCGCCGATGAGCATAGTGCGCTTCTGGGCGCCCGTTTTCCGCCTGCGCTGTAACGCATCACGGAAATAGCGGTAAGCCAGACGGCTGCCCCCGACGAATGCCATGAGAAACAGGCAGTCTAAAACCGGGAAGCTCTTGGGGATGGGCAAAGAGAGACAGTACATCCCCAGGTATTTTATGGAGGCTGAAATAATAGAGGCAACTGCAATGCGGGTGAGTTCATTGGTCCCGGCATAAGCCCAGAGGCTGTTGTACAACCGGAACAACCAGAAAATGAGGATGGTGCAGACGGTGTCAATGAGGGCATACCGCCGGACACTGAGCAGGAAACCAGCTCTTTGCAGTGCTGTGATATCCAGTTCCATCCGCGTAAAAAGTGCCAAAAAGCTGGATAGGTTTACCAAGATGATGTCTAAAAAGAGTAGCAGAAACACGCGTACTACTTTGGTATGGTCCCATTTTTTATATTTTTTCATAAATGATCCCCTGTTTTCCTATTTGCGAAGTTACTGGAGTGCCTCGGCCAGTACTTGCCGGCATGCGTCCAGATCCGGAACCAAGACCATCATGCCACGAATGGTTGCATTATAATAATCTTCATCTCCCGGGATGTGGACACTGGTCAACTCTGCCTTTGCCAGCATGGGCAGCAGGTCTGTGACGTAGCCCAACATCTCTGCATTGGTCATGTCGGTGGTCAGCAGGGGGAAAATCTCATTGATGAGTCCCAGGGCCTGCGTCAGGTCAATGTTTTTGAAGGACTGGAAGAGGGAGGTGAGCACATTGCGCTGCCGGTTGGTGCGCCCAAAGTCCGAATCCAGCTTCCGGATTCTGGAATAGGTGAGGGCCTGCTCGCCGTCCAGGCGGTTGACGCCGCTGGTGAGGCCCCAACCGTTTTCGCCGTTCATGTGGTTGGCTTCCGCGGAAGTGAGTTCGATGTCCACGCCGCCCAAAATGTCAATGATCGAGGCGAAGCTGGAGAAATCTACCTCCAGATTGGCGTCGATGGAGACGCCGAAATTCATCTCCAGCGTTTCATCCAGCATTTCCATGCCGCCGATGGAATAGGCAGCGTTCAACCGGTTGGGCAGATAGCCGTCGGGAAGCTGCACATAGTTATCCCGCAGGAAGGAAGCCATGGTGATTTTGTTGGTGTTCTTGTTGAAGCTGACCAGAATCATGGAGTCGGAGCGGGCGCGTCCCTCCCCCTCGCGGCGGTCCTGACCAATAAGCAGAATGTTGACGATGTGTTCCTCCCGGCCGATGATTTTGCCGTCCGGGGTGGTGGAGAAGGTGATGTCATTCTCGTCCACGGTGGGGTAGGTGGCGTTGGGATCCAATTCGTCGGTCTCCAGCATTTGGTCATACTCCTCCTGGGAGAGACGCTTCTGATTGGGATCCACACGGTTGATTTTGTTCAGCGATGTGATGACGAAAATAACAATGGCGACAATGAGGGCCAACAAGATCAACAAAATGGCAAGCAGAACCCGCTGCCAGATTTTCTTCTTTTTCGGGGGATTCTGTGGGGTATGGCTACCCTGGTAACGGTTGCGAGAACCAGCTGCAAATTTACCTTTGTGTTTGCGAAACATATGGGCCTCCATAGAAGTGAAAATTAAAAGATCATTGGTGGGGCAGACTGCCCGGTTGCACACGTGCAGAATCTTTCCTAGACAGTATACAACAGATCTCGGAGAAAATCTAGACAGAACTGAGAAAAGACGCAAACAATGTAAAAAGTGCCGCATTGTAGGGCTTTGACACAGTTTTCCATTGACAAGATGTGAAAGATACAATTATAATGGAACCGCTTGCCGCAGAAAACAGCACGTTGCGCCCCGTGGAAATTTTCGATTCTTTCCCCAAGCCTTCCATGTCTGGAAGTGCCATAAGGCTCTCACAACACCCCTTACGTGCCCGATTTTGGTGGGACAGATGCAGAAGCAGCGCCTCGTGCCACAATTGCGGTTGTCCAAAAACTGGTTGTTTCTTCCAGGGGCTCCAAAAAGTGCGGAATTGTCCCTGAAAAACAGGGCGCAATTTGTTGCGTTGTAGCTTAGACTATGATATAATGCTTATTTGCTGGCATTTCCCAGGATCGCGGGAGCCGGCAGGAGAAAGGAGTGCCGCCGTGACGGATATGCATTGCCACATTCTCCCCTGTGTGGACGATGGCGCCAGCAGTGTGGAGGAGGCGTGCTCCATGGCCTGGAAGGCCTGGGAAAATGGGACGGAGCGCATCATTGCCACGCCCCATTTCTGTCGGCCGGACCAAAGACGCCGGTTGTCCATTTCGGAGTTTCGCCGCTGCGTGTACCTCCTGCAGAAGGGCTTGCAGGAGCTGGGCTGCGGTCTGGAATTGCGGTCCGGTATGGAGGTATTTGCCACGGCGGAACTGCCAAAGCTGATGGAGGAACGGAAGCTGCTGACCCTGGCAGACTCCCGGTATTTGTTGGTAGAATTTTATTTTGATGAACACGAAACCTATATCTGTGATACGCTGCGTATGGTGGCGGAGCGGGGTTTTGTTCCGGTGATTGCACACCCGGAGCGTTACCACGCAGTGCAGCGGACTCCGGCTCTGGCGCGGGAGTGGTTTTCCCGGGGATACATCATGCAGTTGAACAAAGGAACCATTTTGGGCCGCATGGGCCAGGACGCCAAGCAGACGGCCTGGTGGCTTCTGGAGCGTGGCCTTGCCCATGTGGTGGCCAGCGATGCCCACAGCGTGGGGCGCCGGAATCCGGACCTGTCCCAGGTGCGGGATGTCATTGGCCAGGATTTGTCCTGGCAATATGCGGAGGTTCTGCTGGAGGAAAACCCCTGGCGGATTTTCCGGAATGAGAAAATTGTACCGGCGAGGTCCTGACAGGAGCCTCGTGTAGAGGAGACGGTTTGATGAGAATATGCAAAGTCGTTTTGGTCGTCCTGTTTGTGCTGATGTCTGCCCTGACAGGCTTCTCCCATTTTTACCGGGAAAAGACGGTAGACGACGTGCCACCTGTGCTGACTTGCACAGAGGGGGTACTGGAAGTATCTGTGAGCGCCTCCCAAGAAGAGCTGCTTCAGGGGGTGACGGCCTGGGACAACCGGGACGGGGATCTCACCAGCGAAATTATGATAGACCATATATCAACACTGATTGGAGCCAATACGGCAAAGATTACCTATGTGGTCTTTGACAGCTCTGATCGTGTGGCGAAGCTGACCCGCACCATCGCGTACACAGACTATGAGGCCCCCCAATTTTCCCTGAGTCAGCCCCTGATTTTTGACGTGGGGAAAACAGTCACCCTGCTGGACCGTCTGACCGCCTATGACCAGGTGGACGGAGACCTGACCGGAAGCATCCGGATGACGATACAGAATCTCAACATTGCTGCAGCCGGAGTGTATTCCATCACACTGCAAGTGACCAATAGCCTGGGAGACACGGCGGTGTTGCCACTGTCTGTCATTGTCCAGGAGACCAGCAAGCTCCCGAGCATTACATTACAGGAATATCTGGTCTATTTGGATCGGGGCGACTCCTTTGATCCGGCTTCGTATTTGCGCAAGGTGACGGACTCCGCTTCTGGTACAGAGCGAATTTGCTCGTTGGATGAAGTGAGTATTGACTCCCAGGTGGATATGGACAAACCGGGTGTTTATGAGGTTGTCTATCAGTATACCGGGGAGGCCGGAACTGGGAAGACCATTTTGACTGTTGTGGTGAAGTGATTCACCGGGAAGCAAAGGGCGTTGGAACTATGAACGAAAGAAACGTATTTCACTGGGCAGATGTGGAGCCGCGGTGTGTGCTGCGGATGGTGCTGCGGAACTGCTGGATGCTGGTCTTGGCAGCGCTGATTGCCGGGATGGGCGCCAAGTTGGTCCTGGATTGGCTCTGGACGCCGGAGTATACCAGCACCATTACCTATGCGGTGCTCTCAAAGTCCGCCTCCGCCACCTCCTGGAGCAATTACAATGTGGCGAATGAGGTGGCCATTAAATATTCCAGCATGCTGGAAAGCAATCTGATGAAAGACCGCATCAACCAAGCCCTGGGAGTGGACGTCCTTCCCGGTACCATCACGGCCACGGTGGAGGGGGAGACCAACCTGCTGCAAGTGACCGCTACCTCCTCATCCCCCCGGATGGCATTTGAAATGGTGCGGGCGGTGGATGCCCACTATCCAGAGCTTGGGCAGCACATTGACCAAAATGCGGTGTTGCATGTGATGACCAATGCCCAGGCGCCGGTGGCGCCCTCGAATCTGGTGAATACCCAGGCCACCATTTTGCTGGCAGCGGTATTGGCTGGCGGCGCCATGATGGCGGCCCTGGTATGGTTTTCCATCAGCCGGGACACCGTGCAAACCCAAGCCGGAGCCCGGCATAAGCTGGACGGAGAGATTTTGTCTGTGGTGCCCCATGAGAAGCGGGGCAAAGGTAGATTGAGCAGGAAGGACAAGCTGTTGCTGAGCTCGTCCATGGTCAGCTTCTATTTCCAGGAGTCCTTCTTTCGTCTGCGCACAGCGGTGGAGCAGGCGCCAGTATCCGACCATTCCAAACAGGGCAGAGTGCTGCTGGTGACCAGCGTGACGGAGGGCGAGGGGAAGTCTACCGTGGCCTCCAATCTGGCCATGGCACTGGCGAAAAAATACCGGGCGGTGATGCTCATTGATGCGGATCTGCGCAATCCCACCCAAATCCGCCTTTTGGGCCGCAAAGCCATGGGGAAAGAGGGCCTGGATCGTCTGCTGCAGGGGACAGACCTGAGTGAAAACCGGGTGATGCAGGCAGCGGCGTACGATGAGGAGACCAACCTGGTGACGCTGATCAGCGAGACGCCCTGCCGAAATGCCGCCAAGCTGCTGGCTTCGCCCAATATGGCGGAGCTGCTGTCGGTGGTGCGTAAGACCATGGACTATGTGATCATCGATTCCTCACCCATGGGGATGTTCGCCGACGGCGATATGCTGGCGGATGTGGCGGATCATACGCTGCTGGTGGTGCGGCAGGATGTGGTGTCCGCCTGTGACATCAACGATGCCATCGACGCCATCAGCCAGGGGAAGGCGACATTTCTCGGCTGCGTGTTGAACAATATGCAGACCGGCTCTCTGCTGAGCCGGATTTCCGGCTATCGCTATGGATACGCCTATGGTTATGGATACGGCAGAGAAAGCAGAGGCGGACGGAGCGAAGAAGGGAGCCGCTAGAGGAGGTGGTGTGTCATGCAAGAGCATGAGCACATAGTGGAGCAAAAAATTGATCTGGAGCAGATTGGCAGAAATTTTTTCTACTTTCTGAAGAAAACATGGTGGTTGGTGACGCTGCTGGGGATTCTGGCAGGCGGCCTGCGCTATTATAAGGCTTGGAGCAGCTTTGTGCCGCGGTATACTGCCACTGCCTCCTTCTCGGTCAAGAGCGGGTATGTGGGCACCACCGACCTGGTGGATACCACACAATACTACAATAACCAGGCTGCCGAGCAGGTGGTGAGCTCGTTTCCCTACATCCTCCGCTCAGAAGCCATGCAGGAGCGCATTTGTCTGGAGCTGAACACCAGCCGAATCAACGGCATGGTGACGGCCTCATCCATTGGAGAAACCAATATCTTCACCCTGACGGTGACCAGCAACAACCCCCAGGATGCCTATGACATCCTGAATGCGGTCATCAAAAATTATCCCCAGGTGGCGTCTTTTGTCATTGGCGGCACCCAGCTGTCTATGATTGAGGAGCCCCAGGTTCCAGTTGCGCCGACAAATGTCTTCCGTGGCGAACGCTCTGCCATGAAGGGGGCGGCGATGGGTGTGCTTCTGGGTTTGGGTTTGACGCTGCTAATGGCGTTCAGCAGAAAGACAATCCAGACATCAGATGACCTGAAGCGTATGACGGCAGTGCCCTGTATGGGTACCATTCCTGCCATTCAGCTAAAGCGCCGGAGGAAGGCGGCAGGAAGTGGCATCTCGATTTTGAACCCCCGCCTGGGAGACCGGCTGGCGGTGCCCATTGGCGCGCTACAGGTGCGCCTGCTCCGTGCGCAGCCTACCGGAAAGACGGCAAGGATGGTCCTGGTCACCAGCACCATACCCGGGGAGGGGAAGACCACGGTTTCCTTTAACCTGGCAGTCTCCCTGGCGCAGAGCGGAAAGCGGGTCATTCTGGTGGATGCGGATTTGCGGCACCAGGTGGTTAAAGCGCGGGCTGGTATCACAGCGCCGTCTGCCGGCTTGCTGGAGCTGTCCCGGGCCGCCCGTCCGGATGTTTCCCGGGTGCTGCTCCCTGTGCCTGGCGTGCAAAACCTGCAACTGCTGGCGGGCAACACCCGGATGGCCTCTCCCATGGGAGTCCTGGATACTCCGAAGATGCGCAGTTTGTTGGAACAAACCAGAGCCTTGGCCGATTATGTGATCGTGGATGCGCCCCCGGCGGGGATCCTGGCAGATGCTGCGGTGCTGTGTCATTCGGCAGATCAGGTGCTCTATGTGGTGCGCTACGACTTTGCCTCCCGGAATCAGGTGGTGGATGCCATGCACAGCGTAACCGGCAGGGGGGCAGAGCTGGCCGGCTTTGTGATCAACGGACGTCCCACCAGAGGCCGCAGCAGCTATGGCTACGGCTATGGCCGGTATGGCTATGGCAAATATGGCTATGGGAGCAAATACGGTTACAGCAAAAGCGGCAGCCGGGAGGGGGCGCACCACGCCTCGGATCGCTCGGCCAGAGGTTAGGAGATGAGGATGGAGCAGAGGAATTTATATTTTCTGACTTTTTTGCGGGATGCTGTGACTGGCGTATGCAGCCCGGAGGCGATGGCACTGGCAAAGGACATGGACCGGTCTGCGCAGGACCAGGTGCTGGAGCTGGCCAGGCTGCACAATCTCTTCCCGCTTTTGGCCCAGCAGCTGATGCGGCTGCACCCGCCGGGGCTGGAGGCGGCGGCGCTGCGGGCCTGTACCGTGGAGGCCCTGGTCCGGCAGACCATGGCCACCCAGTCTCTTTTGACCCTGACTCGGGCGCTGGAGCAGGCAAGCGTTCCCGCCTTAGTGATCAAAGGCGCTGTGTGCAGAAGCCTGTACCCGTCGCCGGATTTACGCCCTTCTTCTGATGAGGACATTCTGATTCCCCCGGAGTCCCAGTCCGCGGCGGAAGCGGTCTTGGAGACGCTGGGCTACCGCCTGGCAAAAGAGGAAAAAAACCCGGATGACCCGGTGCGAACCTGGTATACGGACCGGCTGCGGGTGGAGCTCCACCGGAGTCTTTGCGGAGATTTGACCATTGCCAGGCAAAGGGTGGAGCCCTGGTTCGACGGCTGCTTCTCCCGGTGCATCGTTTGGAATGTGGGAGAGGGAGAAGTGCTGACCCTGGGGATTCAGGATCACATACTCTATTTGCTGCTGCACTTTTATAAGCATTTTCTGGCTGGTGGCGTGGGAATCCGGCAGCTGTGCGACATCTGCCTGTTTGTAAACCGCTTTGGCCGGGAAATTGACTGGACCAGGCTTTGGAAGGTGCTGGAGCAGTTGTCTTTAGACTGCCTGGCCTGGAATATGCTGGACCTGGGCGTTCAGTATCTGGGGCTGGACCCACAGGCGGTTTCGCAACCGCCCCATATACCGGAGGCGGACAGTGGGGCTCTGCTGCTGGATATGCTGGATGCGGGCGTCTTTGGCGCTAGCACCATGGAGCGGAAACACAGCAGCCATATGACCATCCAGGCAGCTTCCGCCCAAAGTCGACGCGCCGGGACGCTCTGGACGGCGCTGTTCCCACCGGCGCGCAGCTTGCAGGGTAGATTTCCCTATTTGCGGAGGTGGCCCTGGCTCTTGCCTGCTGCCTGGTGTGCCCGGGGATTTGGATATCTGCGGGAGGGGAGAGACGCCGGAGGCCGGGCTGCCACCGCAGCCCGAATTGGCCGCCAGCGGCTGGAGCTGCTGGAACAATACGGTCTCCTGGACCGCAAAGCATAACGGATTTCAGACTGCTGCAAAAGGGGCGAGGGTTCCCCCATCTTTTTTGCGGCGGTCCGAAATCCATTTTGTATCTACAGCTCTACGTCAGCGGGTCCAGTACTGGTGCGGAGGGACCGATGCTGGATCCTGGTTTCTTTTGGCCGTTTTTGGGATCTGCCTTGCAAGCCGTTCCGGTTTTGCATATAATAGACAGAAGAAGATTGGCCTTTTGGGAGGTGCTCTTATGACTTTGTGGATTGATGGTCAGCGGACGGAGACGGTGGCAGGGGAGTCTGTGCTGGATGCGGTGCGCCGTCTGGGCCTGGATTACCCGGAGCTGTCCCGGCGTCCTCTGGCAGCACGGATTGCAGGGGAGACCTTTACCCTCAACTACGTTCCCGAGCGGATCGGGGAGAGCCTCACGTCTGTGCGCCGGGCAATGGAAGCGTCGGGCGGGCGGATGACCCTGCTCCGCTATGCCGATCCCAGGGGGAGGCGGGTTTACACCCGGACGGTGCAGTTTGTCCTCTTCCTGGCCATTCGCCAGCTCTATCCGAACGCTGTGGCCAAAATGAATTTTACCGTGGGAGAGGCTCTGAATGTGACAGTGGAAAAAGAGCCTGCCTTCACCCCGGCGGATGTGCCCCAGTTGAAGGAGCGGGTGGCTCAGCTTGTGGCGGCGGATATCCCCCTGCGCCGCAAGCGGATTGCCACCCAGGAGGCCATTGCGGCATTCACCGCCAGCGGGCAGACGGATCAGGCCCGTCTTCTTGCCTGGCGGAAGGTTCCCTATTTTGACGTGTATACCTATGGGGACTATCTGGATTATTTTTATGGGGAGATGGCCCCCAGCACTGGCTATCTCTCGGTATGGGATATGGTGACTGACGGAGGCTGTGGCATTCAGTTCTGTTTTCCGGATCCGGCAGATCCGGACCGGGTCTCCCACAATCGGGAGCTGCCCAATTTCTCCGCCGTGTTTGCTGAGAGTGAACGCTGGTGTACCCTGATGGGCTGCAGCACCGTGGCAGACCTCAATGAGCTGGTGCAGCAGGGACGGCTGAGCGAGCTGATCCGGGTGAATGAAGCCCTGCATGAACGCAGCTTTTCCCGGATTGCGGATCAGATTTTGGATCGGCACGCCAAGGCTGTGCTGCTGGCTGGCCCTTCTTCCTCTGGCAAGACCACCAGCGCCAACCGCCTGGCGGTGCAGCTCCGGGTCCGGGGCAAGAAGCCTGTGCTCATTTCCCTGGACGATTACTACCGGAACCGGGATGAAATTGCCCCGGGGCCCGACGGCAAGTTGGATTTGGAGCACATCAATACCATCGACACCCAGCTGTTTCGCCGGGACCTTTCGGCGCTGCTCCAGGGGGAGGCGGTGCAGCTACCCCGGTTTGACTTCCTGACTGGACGGAGAACTGCCGGGGGCCAATGCCTGCAAATGGACGAAGACGCGGTGGTGCTGGTGGAGGGGCTGCATGGCCTGAACCCTGCGCTGCTGCCAGAGGATGTGGATCCGAATCTGATTTTCCGCGTGTATGTCAGCGCGCTGCTGCCCCTGAATCTGGACAATCACAACCGGATTCCCACCAGCTATCTCCGGCTCCTCCGGCGCATCGTCCGGGATTATGAGACCCGGGGAGCCTCGGTGTCCCATACACTGGCAATGTGGGACTCGGTGCGCCAGGGGGAGGAGCGGTGGATCTTCCCATATCAGGAGCATGCCGATGTGATCTTCAACAGCTCTCTGCTCTATGAGCTGGCGGTGTTGAAGAAGCACATTTTTCCCCTGCTGAACGCTGTAACTTGGGAGGAACCCTGCTATGAGGAGGTACGCTCCATTGTCAAGGTCCTCAACTACGTTTTGGAGGCGGACGCGGACGACGAGATCCCACCCACCAGCCTTCTGCGGGAGTTCATCGGCGGCAACAGCTTCTACCGGAAAAAACAGTGAACGCATGGGAAAAGGTGCACCGGTATCCGTAGGGAGCGGTCTTGACCGCTCCGCCTGCACCGCCAGATGCCTTCTCACCTGTCTGTTCTCTACGCCAGTACACGCATGAAAAAGTCCATGCAGTTGCTCTGAGTAGAAGCGGAAAATTACTTGCAATTGCACGGAAAAATTGGTATAATGAACTGATACCTAAGAAAAAAGAGACGGCGAGGTTCCATTGTGCATCTGAAATCACTGGAGATTCAGGGCTTCAAGTCTTTCCCTGATAAGACGACGATTCAATTCGGCAGCGACATCACAGCCATTGTGGGTCCCAATGGCAGCGGTAAATCCAACATCTCCGACTCCATCCTCTGGGTGATGGGCGAGCAGAGTACCAAGACCCTGCGGGGAGCGAAGATGGAGGACGTGATCTTTGGCGGCACCCAGAAGCGGGCGCCAGTGGGCTTTGCGGAGGCCACCCTGACCTTGGACAACACCGACCGGGCCCTCCCTTATGACACGGATGAGGTTATGGTCACCCGGCGGTACTACCGCTCTGGGGACAGCGAATTTTATATCAACAAGCAATCAGCCCGCCTGCGGGACATCCACGAGCTGTTTATGGACACCGGCCTGGGCCGGGAGGGATATTCCAACGTCAGCCAAGGCCGCATTGACGAGATCCTGGCGGTGAAGAGCACCGACCGTCGGGAGATTTTCGAGGAGGCGGCGGGAATCTCCAAATACCGTCACCGCAAAGAGGAGACGGAGCGGAAGCTCCTGACTACGGAAGACAACCTCCTGCGCATTGGGGACAAGGTCTCCGAGCTGGAGCTTCAGCTGGACCCCCTGCGGCTCCAGTCGGAAAAGGCCAGGAACTATTTGGAATACAAGGCGGAGCTCCGGGGCCTGGAGATTGCCGTCTGGCTGGAAAATCTGGACAAGCTGGCGGCGGCCGCCAAGAAGGCTGAGGAAGACTATACCTCCTCTTCGTTCGTGCTGGAGCAGGAGCACATGGCCCTGGAGGGCCTGTACCGGAAGGCCGAGGAGCTGAGCGACGCTCTGCGGGAGCAGGACGCCGCCCTGGAGTCCGTCCGGGAGCAGGTGACGGCGCTGGAAGCCTCCGACCGGCAGCTGGACGGGCAGGTTGCCCTCCTGCAAGGGAACATCCGCAACAACCAACAAAATGCAGACCGGATCCGGGAGGAGCTGAGCCAGCAGGAGGGCCGAAGCTCTGGCATTGTCCAGCAGATTGCAGACAGCCGGAACCGGATTGCCGCCATTGACCAAGAGCTCCAGGAGCTCCGTCGGGCTTTGGAGGAAATCGGGGGGCAGATCCAGCGCCTCACCGCCAACGCCGAGGGCATTACCAAGCAGTATCTGGAGCTGCGTGGCCGCCAGTCGACCCTCCAGGCGGATATCGCCGGGCGGCAGGCGGATTTGGCCGCCCTGGAGGAATCCGTCCGCCAGGCCCAGAGCCGGATGGAGGATCTCCAGGCCGATCTGGACGCCGGGCAGCAGCGGCAGGCCCAGGCCCAGAGCGCCCTGGATACCTGCCAGAAGGCCCTGCAGTCCTGTCGGAGCCGGGTCCAAACCCTGACCAACGCCATGGACGGCTACCAGCTGCGCCAGTCCGGGCGGCTGCAGCGCCGGGATGGCCTCCGGGAGGAGCTGCGGCGGCAGACCAGCCAGCTGGATTCCGTCTCAGCCAAGGCCCGGGTCTACCGGGCCATGGAAGAGGATTTTGAGAGTTATAACAAGTCGGTCCGCAGCATCATGCAGGAGAGCCGGCGGGGTGGCCTTCTGCATATCCACGGCCCCGTATCCCACCTCATTCACACCGAGGACCGGTTTACCACGGCCATAGAGATCGCCCTGGGCGCCGCCATGCAGCAGATTGTGGTGGATGCGGAAGCCGATGCCAAGGCAGCCATTGGGTTTTTGAAGCGCACGGGAGGCGGCCGGGCCACCTTCCTGCCCCTCAGCGCCATGACTCCCCGCTCTTTGCAGGAGTCCGGAGTCGACAGTTGCCGGGGCTTTGTGGGAGTGGCCTCCCGGCTGGTCCGCTGTGAAGACCGGTACCGGGGCGTGGTGGAGAACCTCCTGGGCCGGACGGTCATTGTGGAGGAGCTGGACAGCGCCATCGCCATGGCCCGGCAATACCGCAGCCGGTTTAAGATCGTCACCCTGGACGGCCAGGTCATGAACCCCGGCGGCTCCATGACCGGCGGCTCTGTGGCCAAAGAGGCGGGCTTCCTGTCCCGGGCCAACGAGCTCAAGCGCCTGAGCGCCCAGGAGATTGCCCTGCAAGCTCAGAAGACGACCACCGAGACCGCCCTGGCTGAGGCCCAGCGGGCGGTGGAGCAGACAGAATTTGAGTTGACCGCCACCCGGGAGCAGCTCCGGGCCGCAGAAGACGAGGTTCTGCGGCTGGAAGGAGAGGAGAAGCAGCACCATGTGCTCCTCCAGGCCCTGGGAGATGCGGCGGCCTCCGCCGGGCGGGAGATGGAGACCCTCCGTACCCGCCACCAGGCCGACCGGGAGCGGGCGGCCAGCCTTCGGGGCCAGCTGGAGACACTGCGATATCAGCTGACCGATGCAGAGAGCACCCTGGAGAGCCTCAGTCAGGACCAGTCCGACGCCGCCCGCCAGACTGAGATCCTCACCGGCCGGATGGCCGCAAACAAGACGGACATGGCTGCCCTGGAGGCTGAGCGCCGGTCCGCCACAGAAAATGTGGAGCGGTTGGAGTCCCTGTGCGCCTCCCTGGAGGGAGACCGGGCCCAGAAGCTGGCGATCCTGGAGGCCACGGAAGCCGATACCGCCCGGATCCAGGAGGATCTGGACCGGGTGAGCCGGGACCGGGCGGCCAACCAGGAGAAGACGGGAGAAGCCCGCCAGGCGCTCCAGCAAGCCCTGGATGCCCGGGCCCAGACCGAGGCCGGAAAAACCCGGACCGAGCGGGAGGCCCAGGACAAAAATAAATCCATTCTCACCATGGAGCGGGCCTGTGCCCTCCTGGAGCAAAAAAAAGTAACCACCGCCCTGGAAGAGCGGCAGGTCATCGACCGGCTGTGGGACACCTATGGCCTCACCCCCTCCACTGCCGCCCAGGAGCGGGCGGAGCTGGAATCCGTGCCGGCAGGCAACCGGCGGATCGGGGAGCTGAAGCGGAAAATTGCCGCCTTGGGCACCCCCAACCTGGGGGCCATTGAAGAGTACGCCCGGGTCAATGAGCGGTATTCCTACCTCACCGCCCAGCGGGACGATGTGCTCACCGCCAAACGGGAGCTGGAGAGCATCATTCGGAACATCACCACGGAAATGACCTCCATCTTCGTGACGGAGTTTCAAAAAATTGACCAGTATTTCCAACAGACCTTTACCGAGATGTTCGGCGGCGGCAAGGGCGCCCTGGTCCTGGAGGACCCGGACAATCCACTGACCTGCGGCATCGAAATCCGGGTGCAGCCCCCCGGCAAGCAGCTGAAGACCATCACCCTGCTCTCCGGCGGGGAGAAGGCCTTTGTGGCCATCGCCCTGTACTTCTCCATTATGAAGGTGCGGCCCACACCCTTCTGCATGCTGGACGAGATTGACGCCGCCTTGGACGACCGGAATGTGGAGCGGTACTCCAGCTATCTGCACCACCTGTGCCAAAAGACCCAATTCATCGTCATCACCCACCGGCGGGGCACCATGGAGGCGGCAGACGTCCTCTACGGCGTCACCATGCAGGAGCAGGGCGTCTCCAAGATTCTCCACATGGATCTGAATCAGATGGAGCAGGAATTGGGCATCATGGAATAGGAGCCGCTACAGTTTGGAGGATGGGAGCAAAGCCCATCCCTGGGTGACCATGGAAGTCATGGGATATCAGAATTGAGGAGAAAAACAATGGGATTTTTCAGTAAAATCAAAGAAGGCCTGACCAAAACCAGAAAAGCCATGGCCGAGACCCTGGGCAATGTGTTTTCCGGCTTTTCCAATCTGGACGACGAGTTTTACGACGAGCTGGAGGAGTGTCTGATCCTGGCAGACCTGGGTGTGGAGACCGCCGGAAGAGCGGTGGAAGCCCTGCGCAACCGGGTCCGGGAAGAAAAAATCCGGGAGCCGGAGGACGCCAAGACCGCCCTCAAAGACATTCTGGTGGAGATGCTGGATGTGGGAGACACCCGCCTGCGTCTGGGCACCCGCCCCTCTGTGGTGCTGGTCATCGGTGTCAACGGGGTGGGGAAGACCACCACCATCGGCAAGCTGGCCAAGCAGCTGGGGGACCAGGGGAAAAAGGTGCTGATGTGCGCCGGCGATACCTTCCGGGCTGCCGCCGCGGACCAGCTGGAGATCTGGGCTGGACGCACCGGCGCGGACATCGTCCGCCAACATGAGGGGGCAGATCCCGCCGCCGTGGTGTTTGACGGCATTCAGGCAGCCAAGTCCAGAAACGCCGACGTGATCCTCTGCGACACCGCCGGGCGGCTGCACAACAAGGCCAATCTGATGAACGAGCTGAGCAAGATCTCCCGGATCATCGACCGGGAGCTGCCGGATGCGGACAAGGAGGTCCTGCTGGTGCTGGATGCCACCACGGGGCAGAACGGCCTTTTACAGGCCAAGCAGTTTAAGGAAATTGCCGGCGTGACGGCCATGGCCCTCACCAAGCTGGACGGCACGGCCAAGGGCGGCATCGTCATCGCCGTAGCGGACGCCCTGCAAATTCCGGTGAAGTACATCGGCGTGGGGGAGAAGGCGGAGGATCTGATGCCCTTTGACGCCAGAGACTTCGTCAATGCCCTTCTGTGAGGTGATGAGATTGAGACAGGATGGAAGAGCGCTGGATCAGCTCCGGCCCGTGACCCTGGAGCTGGGCTTTACGAAGTTTGCCGAAGGCAGCTGCCTCGTCCGGGCGGGAGACACGGTGGTGCTGTGCAATGCCTCGGTGGAGGAGCGGGTTCCGCCCCATGTGAGTAAGGGGGGCTGGGTGACGGCAGAGTACTCCATGCTCCCCAGAGCCAACCGGGAGCGGAGTAAGCGGGACGTCTCCAAGCTGAAGCTGGCCCCCCGGAGTGCGGAGATTCAGCGCCTGGTGGGCCGGGCCCTCCGGGCGGCAGTGGATCTGGAGGCTCTGGGGATCCGGACCATCACCATCGACTGCGACGTGCTCCAGGGGGACGGAGGCACCCGGACCGCATCGGTGACCGGGGGCTTTGTGGCCCTGGTCCTGGCCTGTCGCGGCCTTATGACCCGGGGCCTCCTGGAGAAGCTGCCCATTCGGAACTATGTGGCGGGTATTTCCGCCGGAATTGTGGGCGGAGAGGCCATGCTGGATCTGTGCTATGTGGAAGACAGCCGGGCGGCAGTCGACCTCAACTGTGTGATGAATGGCAACGGCAACCTGATTGAAGTGCAGGGCACCGGGGAAGGGCGGCCCTTTACCCTGGAAGAGGAGCAGAAGCTCCTTCGGCTCTGCGGCAAAGGCTGCCGGGAGCTGATTGCGTTAGAGAAAAAAGTTTTGGGGGAATTGGTATGAAAGTAGTGCTGGCCAGCAAGAATCCTCATAAGCTGGTGGAAATCAGCGCGATTCTGAAGCCGCTGAATATAGAGCTGGTGCTGGAATCCGACCTGGGTGTGGATGTGGAGGTGGAGGAGACGGGGCAGACCTTTGAGGAAAACTCCTTCCTCAAGGCCCACGCCGTCATGGAGGCCACCGGCCTGCCGGCTCTGGCGGACGACTCCGGCATTGCGGTGGACGCATTGGGAGGCGCCCCCGGGGTGCATTCGGCCCGGTACGGGGACGACCCCTCCCTGGACGACTGGGGCCGGCTGCTGCTCCTGCTGAAAAACACGCAGCAAGTGCCGGACGGACAGCGTCAGGCCCAATTTGTTTCTGTGATTACCCTGGTGTATCCCGATGGCCGGATGATCCAGGCCAGGGGAGAAGCCCATGGGGAGCTTCTGCGGCAGGCCCATGGAGCAGGCGGCTTCGGCTACGACCCCATTTTCTACTATCCCCCTGCGGGTAAAACCTTTGCGGAGCTGACTGCCGGGGAGAAAAACCAGGTCTCCCACCGGGCGGTTGCCCTGAAGTTATTCTATGAGAAATTATGTCAGGAGGCGGAATATGCTGACCAGTAAAGAGAGAGCCGAGCTGCGGGCCCAAGCCAATGGCCTGGAGACCACCCTCATTGTGGGAAAAGGCGGCGTGACAGAACAGGTGGTGCTGGAGGCTGTGACCCAGCTGGAGGCCAGAGAACTGATCAAGGGCCGGGCGCTGGAGGCCTCCTTCCTGACCGCCAGGGAAGCGCTGGACGCTCTGTGCGCGGCGACCGGCGCCGAGCCGGTATGTGCCGTGGGCTTTCGATTCGTCTTATACCGGGAGTCTGAGCGGCTGAAACGGGAGAGAAATCAGGTGGGCAGGGCGAAGCTGGCCCCCGTCCCCGTGGCCAAGTCCAATCCCGTGCGCAAGGGAGCCCGGGCCCGCCGCAAGGCGGCTCAGGCCGAGCGGGAGCGGCGCAACGCTTACTTCCGCCAGACGGCCATCGACCGGGCCATTGAGCGGGAGAAGGAAAAGGCAATGGGACGGCAGGAAAAGCCGTAACAGAAAATCGTGAGGTGAGGTCATGAGCAGAATTGGCATCTACGGCGGGACGTTTAACCCGCCCCATCGAGGACACATGCAGGCGGCGCGGCAGGCAGTGGAGCTTCTGAATCTGGACAAGCTTCTGCTCATTCCTGACCGCTGTCCGCCCCACAAGACCATGCCGGAGGGGACCCCTTCGGCATGGGAGCGCCTGGAGCTGGTGCGTCTGGCGGCCCAGGCGATTGGCAAGGCGGAGGCTTCTGACCTGGAGCTTCTGCGGGAGGGCAGGAGCTACACGGCCGATACCATGACCCTGCTGCGCCAGGCCTATCCCGAAGACGAGCTGTTTTTCCTGATGGGCACAGATATGCTCCTGGCCTTCCCCCGGTGGCGAGAGCCGGAGAAAATCTGCCGCCAGGCCACCCTGGTGGTGATGCTGCGGGAGTGCGAGGAGCCCAAGCTGCAGCAGGAGCTCCAGGCCCAGGCCCGGTACATTCAGGAGAATTTGGGCGGGCAGGTGCGATTTTTGGAAAACAGGGCGCTCCCCATGGCTTCCACCGATGTGCGGCGGATGCTCACCTTCCAGGCAGTGGGGGAGATGCTGGAGCCTGCCGTGCTGGAGCGGATTCAGGCCCAGGGCCTTTACGGAGTCAACCGGGACCTGCGGGGACTCTCTATGGAGGGCCTGGAGGCCGAGGTGGTCCGTCTGCTGGACCCCAAACGGGTGCCCCATGTGTTGGGCTGCCGGGACACGGCGGCGAAGCTGGCGGAGCAATACGGGGCCAATCCCAGGGATGCGGCCCGGGCAGGGCTTCTTCACGACGTGACCAAGGCCCTGCCGCCGGAATTGCAGCTGCAGCTGTGCCAGGAATATGGCATTGCCCTGGCCCCCTTCAGCCGGGACAATCCCAAGACCCTTCACGCCACCACCGGCGCATGGGTGGCCAGGAAGATTTTTGGAGAAAACGATGGGGTGTTTGAGGCCATTGCCAGCCACACCACTGGCTGCGGCCATATGAATTCCCTGCAAAAGATCCTTTATATTGCGGACTATATGGAGCCCAACCGGGATTTCCCCGGGGTGGAGCGGCTCCGGGCGGCAGTGGCGGAGGATCTGGACCGAGCGGTTCTGATGGGCTTGGAGATGACCGTGGACATGCTCCGCAGCCAGGGTCGCCGGGTGGCCCAGGATTCCCTGGAAGCCATTGCATCCCTCCAGGCAGAGTGCATGCAGCGCACTGGCATGTGAGAAGGGCATGGGCGGATTTCCATCCGCCGCAGGCAGTCCGAACTTGCCGAAAAACGAATGAAATAAAAAAGGAGAAAACCTATGTTAACATCAAAAGAAGTGGCCGCTGCTGCAACCAGAGCGCTGGACAGCAAAAAAGGCGTGGGCATTCAGCTGATTCGTGTGGGAGATGTGACGACCCTGGCGGACTATTTTCTCATCTGCACCGGCACCTCCAACACCCATGTGAAGACCTTGTGCGATTACGTCGAGGCAACTCTGGAGGATCTGGGGGAGACCATGCTGGGCCGGGAGGGCCACCGGGGCAACACCTGGGAGCTGTTGGATTTTGGCTGTGTGGTGATTCACGTGTTTACCAACGAAGCCCGGCAGTTTTATGATCTGGAGCGTCTTTGGAGCGACGGGGAGACCATCCCCTTAAGCGAGGTCCTGGGAGAACAGGAACATTAGAGAGAGGGCAAGCATATGACATACGATTTTAAATCCATTGAGTTAAAATGGCAAAAAGTTTGGGAGGAGCAGAACCTGTACGCCACACAAAACGGCGGCGAAAAGGAGAAGTTCTATGCCCTGTTTGAGTTCCCATACCCCTCCGGCGCAGGCCTTCACGTGGGTCACTGTCGGCCCTACACCGCCATGGACATCATTGCCCGGAAAAAGCGGATGGAGGGGAAAAATGTGCTGTTTCCCATTGGGTACGACGCCTTTGGCCTGCCCACAGAGAACTACGCCATTCAGAACCACATCCATCCCCGGATTGTGACGGAGCAGAACATTGCCACCTTCCGCAGTCAGCTGAAGGCCCTGGGCTATAGCTTCGACTGGGACCGGGAGATCAACACCACGGATCCTCAGTATTTCAAGTGGACCCAGTGGATTTTCCTCCAGATGTTCCAGCATGGCCTGGCCTATAAGGCCAAGATGCCGGTGAACTGGTGCACCAGCTGCAAGTGCGTCCTGGCCAATGAGGAAGTGGTAGAGGGCGTCTGCGAGCGCTGCGGCGCACCGGTGGTCCGGAAGGAGAAGAGCCAGTGGATGCTGCGGATTACCAAGTATGCCGACCGGCTCATCGACGACCTGGAGGGTCTGGACTACATTGAGCGGGTGAAGCTCCAGCAGAAGAACTGGATTGGCCGGAGCCATGGCGCCGAGGTCACCTTCCGCTCCACCTTGGGCGACGACATTTTGATCTATACCACCCGGCCGGACACCCTCTTCGGTGCGACTTACATGGTGTTGTCTCCAGAGCATGCCCTCCTGGAGAAGTGGATGGACCGGTTGGAGAATGCCGGGGAGGTTCAGGCCTACCAGGCCGCCGCCGCCGCCAAGTCCGACATGGAGCGGACAGAGCTGAACAAAGAGAAGACCGGCGTCATGCTCCGGGGCGTCCGGGGAATCAATCCGGTGAACGGCAAGGAAATTCCCATTTTCATCTCCGACTATGTGCTGGCCACCTACGGCACCGGCGCCATTATGGCGGTGCCCGCCCACGACGACCGGGACTGGGCCTTCGCCAAGGCGTTTGGCTGTGAGATCATCGAGGTGGTCAAGGGCGGAAACGTGGAAGAGGCGGCCTTCACCCTGAAGGACGACACCGGCATTCTGGTGAATTCCGACTTCCTCAACGGCCTTACGGTGAAAGAGGCCATTCCCGTCATCACCAAATGGCTGGAGGACCAGGGCATTGGCCATGCCAAGGTGAATTTCAAGCTCCGGGACTGGGTTTTCTCCCGCCAGCGGTATTGGGGAGAACCCATCCCCATTGTCCACTGCCCCAAGTGCGGCCCTGTGGCCCTGCCTGAGTGTGAGCTGCCTCTGCTCCTGCCGGAGGTGGAGAGCTACGAGCCCACCGACGACGGGGAGAGCCCTCTGTCCGCGATGACCGACTGGGTGAACACCACCTGCCCCCATTGCGGTGGCCCGGCCAAGCGGGAGACGGATACCATGCCTCAGTGGGCCGGTTCCTCCTGGTATTTCCTGCGGTATATGGACCCCCACAACGACAAGGCCCTGGCCTCGAAGGAAGCGCTGAACTACTGGGCCCCTGTGGACTGGTACAACGGCGGCATGGAGCACACCACCCTGCATCTGCTGTATTCCCGGTTCTGGTATAAATTCCTCTATGACATCGGCGTGGTTCCCACCAAGGAGCCCTATGCCAAGCGCACCAGCCAGGGCATGATCCTGGGCGAGGGCGGCGTGAAAATGTCCAAGTCTCTGGGCAATGTGATCAATCCCACCGACGTCATCGAGTCCTATGGCGCCGACACCATGCGGACCTATATCATGTTCATCGGTGACTTTGAGAAGGCAGCCTCCTGGTCTGCCAATGCGGTCAAGGGCTGCAAGCGGTTCCTGGACCGGGTCTGGACCCTGGGAGAGAGCGTACAGGACGATGCCCAGGCCTATTCGGCAGCCAACGCCTCTGCCATGCACAAGACCATCAAAAAGGTCACCTCCGACATTGACAATCTGAAGCCCAACACGGCCATTGCCGCCCTCATGACCCTCCTGAACCAGTTCGGAGACAAGGGCTGCAACCGGGCGGAGCTTCGGACTTTCCTCCAGCTCCTCAGCCCCTTCGCTCCCCACATCTGCGACGAGATTTGGGAAAATCATGGCTTTGCAGGCATCTGCTCCGTCTCCCCCTGGCCGGTCTATGACGAGGCCATGTGCCGGGATGCGGAAATCGACATGGCAGTCCAGGTCAACGGCAAGCTCCGTGGCGCCATCCACGTGGAGGCTGATTCGCCGGATGAGGCGGTCATTGCCGCCGCCCAGGCGGATGAGAAGGTCTCCCGCTTCCTGGAAAAGCAGGGCGGCCGGATTGTCAAGACCATCGTGGTAAAGAACAAGCTGGTCAATCTCATTGTCAAATAAAACGGGGTGCTGGAAACATCCTCCGCTTTTATAACGAAACTTGCAATTGGTAGAAATGTGTGTTATGATCAACACGCTTATCAAAGCCCAAAAAAGCAGGGGCGGTTGTGCCGCACCTGCTTTTTTGGCGAAGGATGCAATTACGAAAGGAGCGGTATCCATGTTGAAACGAGTGGTTGCTGTACTGCTGATCCTGGTGTTGACCATGAGTGGCACAGCAGGGGCCTCTAACGCACAGGAGCAGAGAATCACCCGGGAAGAACCCCAGGAGACGGCATCTCTGGAAGGGATGACCCGGATGGGGGAATTTGCAGCCCCCCAGGCCGAGACCTCCGGCAACTTCATCCTGCCCTACGATTGGACCTATGGTCAGTGCGTGGTGACGGGGCAGTCCATGCGGCTGCGGACCTGGGTGAATGACGTTGGGCTGACGGATGGCCTGCAGGTGTTGGAAGTTTATCAAGGGACATACGAGACCATGGACAAGACAAAGGACCTGGTCAGCAGCGGCATCTTTCCCTGCAAGGGGGCTTCCAAGGTGACAGATTTTGTGTGGGAGACCAAGGGCCTGACCCCAGGGGATTATACGGTGCTGTTTCTTCTAAAAAATGGGAAAGGGGAACCGGTAGCCATGTCCCATGCGGACCTGTATCTCAGCGACCGGGAGATTCCTCTGGAGGGGATCGACCTCTACGTCCAAGAGGTGAATGGCTACCCCGACCGGATCGCGACGGGCTTGGGAGCGTCGTTCTCTGTAGGTCTGCGGTACCGGCCCTATCACACTACGGCGGACCGGAGCTACACAGTGACCAGCCAGAACGATAGCTTCCAGGGGGCCATGGACCGGGGCGCCAATCCGGGCTTATGGGGCTTCCAGGCGCCGAATGCCGAGGCGGACACCGTCCTCACAGCCACCTGCGGTAGCCATACAGACAGCCTCACCGTCTATACCCGGGACTTTGAGACCGGGGTGGTGGCCGTGACGGATCATAAGGTTGATCCCAACCGGCTGGAGGTGACACAGGCGGCTACGGCAACCAGAGATGGCCTGGGGATGGGAGAGTGCCTGTACTGCGGCCAACATACCGAGGTTGTCATCTCCCGGGTTTTTATTGACACCAGTGGCACGGCCTATTATTCCGATGCGGTGGATGACTGCTATGCCCGGGGGGTCATCAAGGGGATTACGGAGAATCGGTTTGGTCCCAACCAGAGCCTGACCCGCGGGATGCTGGTGACCATGCTGTACCGCTATGCCGGAAGCCCCGCTGTGACCGGGCAGACGCATTTCACAGACGTGGGAGAGGACCGGTATTATTCCCAGGCAGTGGCCTGGGCGGAGGAGGTCCAGGTGGCCAACGGCTATCCAGACGGTACCTTCCGGCCCAATCAGGACATCAGCCGGGAGCAGCTGGTGACCATGCTGTTCCGCTATGTCCGCAGTCAGGAGGCGGACAATGGCCTCCGGGATAGCCTGTCAGACTTTGATGATGGGGACAAGATCAGCAAGTTTGCCCGGGAGTCCATGCAGTGGGCCGTGGCAAACCAGGTGATCAACGGCGTAACCGCCACCACCCTGGCCCCCAAGGCGCAGGCCACCCGCGCGCAAACGGCTACGGTCCTCTACCGGACACTGGCGAGTTTGTGAGCGCCTCAGATTCCAGCGGCAAAAACTGTAAATTTTACTTGACATTTTGAGGAATTTTGTGTATAATGCTAAAAGCCATGGAAATGGCCCTGAAAGCATCCTGGATTGAGCCGGATGTGTTGGAGGGAGGGAAATCAATGTCTGAAATTCGCGTAAAAGAGAACGAATCTCTGGAAAGCGCTCTGAGAAGATTTAAGCGTAGCTGCGCCAAAGAAGGCGTCATCGCCGAAGTCAAGAAAAGAGAGCATTACGTGAGTCCCAGCCTGAAGCGGAAGCAGAAGTCTGAGGCTGCTCGGAAAAACAAGAGAAAGTTCTATTGATTTTGTCTCTCTTCTTGTGTTGATGAGAAGCGGCACTTGGGTTCCCCCAGGTGCCGCTTTTCCGTGATATTCCGTGCCGTCAGAATGCCAGCTGCCGCCAGATTCCGATTGCCAGGGTGACGCCCAGGGCCTGACAGCGGTCTAGCTTCTCTGCAAGGGTTTCCTCTGTATCATAGAGAGCCAGTTGCAGCCCACTGTCTGTTGGGTAGCTAAAGTAACGGCAGCATAGGTGTGGGTCGGTAAATGCGATGAACCGTTCGGACTCTGCCGCCAGGTGGCGGGGGTCTGCCGGGGAGATGGCAGGTCTGTCCGCCCCCAGGGTGACCTGGCATCCGCCAGCGGCGGCTTCCAGCCAGATTTCACGCCCGTGATACGGCGCCAGCGCCTGTTCCGGGGTGCGGTGGCAGGGAAGTGGGGGGAGGAAGACGGCAGCCTCTCCGCCGGATCCTAGGTAGTCCGGGGGCATCCCAATGGGACAGCCTGCCTCCTGGCAGCATTGGATGAGACATTGGGCCAGGCAGGCGGTCTCCTCGGTAGGCGGCCGCTCAAAGTCCAGCAGAAGGCCGGCAGCGCCGGTGCGCAGCAGTACGTCGGTGGTTTCCTGGCACACAGCCTCCAAGCTGTGACCGTTCCAGGGCGTCTGGTCATCCAGCAGGATCAGGCTGCCCGGCGGGAGCCTGTGGGGGCGGCTGCTGAGTCCCGGGCCGGAGACGGAGAAGTGCATTGCCATCCAGGCAATGCGGGGCGGCATGGCCTGGGCCGTGGAAAAATCTGCCGCCGTCATGGCAAGATATAGGGGAATAGACAATGGACAACGCCTCCCGGCTGTGATATAATCACGTAGAATCATGCTTATACTTATGTGTGTGCGAGGTTCCCTATGCGTATCTCTCTGCTGCCCAAGGCAATTTTTCCCGCCCTCACCCAGATCTCACCGGAGTACCTACACCGTCAGGGCATCCGACTGCTGATGCTGGACTTTGACAACACCATTGTCCCCTACACCACCGACACGCCATCGCCGGAGATGGAGCAATGGCTCCATGACCTGGCCCAGTCAGGGATTCAGATCTGCGTGGTGTCCAATAGCAAGAAGGACCGTGTGAAGACATTCTGCAGCCGGTATGGCCTTGCCTGCATTTCCCATGCCCGCAAGCCCTTCCAAAAAGGGATTGGCCAGTGCCTGCGGCAGTATGGGATTCCGCCCTCCCAGTGCGCCCTGGTGGGGGACCAGATTTATACCGATGTACTGGGCGCGAACTGTGCTGGCGTATATGCCATTTTGGTTTCTGCAATTCATAACCATACCATATGGCTGCGTCTGCGCCATGTACTGGAGCTACCTGTAATATTTTGTGCGAAAGGAAGGAACGTGCAATTATGAAAAATTTGGATAAGTACAAGTCCCTGCTGGGAGGTGAGCTGGACGGCCTTCTGCTCACCAGCCGGTACAGCCGCCATTATGCGGCGGAGTTTGACATCGCCGAGGGCGTGGCCCTGGTTTCCCGGTCCGGTTGCCGGTATTTTACAGACAGCCGGTATACCGAGTCGGCAGAGAAGAATCTGAAGGGCTTTGAGGTCCTGGCGGTGGACCGGGAGCACACCTACTCTGCCCGCATCAATGAGGCCTGCGCAGAGTTTGGCGTGAAGACCCTGGGCTTTGAAGAGAGCTACATGACGGTAGAGGAGTTCCGCACCTATGAAGAGAAGCTGAACGCCGCTCTGAAACCTTGCCAGAAGGCCATCAATGCCTTCCGCGCCCAGAAAGAACCCAGCGAGCTGCGCCTGATGGAGAAGGCTCAGGAGATCACAGACAAGGCCTTTTCCCAGGTCCTGACCCGGATCCGGGTGGGGATGACGGAGAAGGAGCTTTGCGCGGAGCTCATTTATTGCCTGTATAAAAACGGGGCCGACGGCCTGTCCTTTGATCCCATTGTAGTCTCCGGCCCCAACACCAGCATGCCCCACGGCGTTCCCGGAGACCGGGCGCTGCAGGAGGGGGACTTCATCACCATGGACTTTGGCGTCCTCTATGAAGGCTACTGCTCCGACATGACCCGTACCGTAGCCCTGGGCTACGCCACAGAGGAGATGGAGCGGGTTTACAACACCGTCCTGGAAGCACAGTTGGCCGGCATCGCCGCTTCCAAAGCCGGCGTGTCCGGCAGCGAGGTGGATGGCGCCGCCCGGAAGGTCATTGCAGATGCAGGCTATGGCGATTATTTTGGCCACGGCTATGGTCACAGCCTGGGCCTGGAGATCCACGAGGCGCCAAACTGCAATCCCGCAGGGAAGGCCCCCATGCCCGTCGGCGCAGTGTGCTCGGCAGAGCCTGGAATTTATCTGCCCGGAAAGTTCGGCGTCCGGATTGAGGATGTTGTGATTTTTGAAGAGGGAACTTGCCGGGTCATCACTCGCAGTCCTAAGAATTTAATCGTAATTTCTGGGAAAAATGCATAAATAGCCTTGCAATCCCCGGAGCAATCAGTTAAAATAGAGCAGGTATTTTCTGAGAACCGGTATACGCCCGTTTGCCGGTGGCACACTAGGAGGAGAAATGTATGATTTCTGTCAGCGATTTTAGAAATGGCGTTACCTTCGACATGGATGGTAAGGTCATGCAGATTGTAGAGTTTCAGCACGTGAAGCCCGGCAAGGGCGCGGCTTTCGTCCGCGTGAAGATGAAGAACGTGATCACCGGCGGTGTGACGGAGACCACCTTCAACCCCAACGATAAATATCCCACCGCCTACATTGAGCGGAAGAAGATGGAGTATTCCTACTCCGACGGCGACCTGTATTACTTTATGGACATGGAGTCCTACGAGATGACCCCCATTGAGAAGAGCGTCCTGGACGACAGCTTCCGGTTCGTGAAGGAGAACGACACCTGCACCGTCATGTCCTACAAGGGCAATGTGTTCGGCGTGGAAGCCCCCAACTTTGTGGACCTGGTGGTCACCAAGACCGATCCCGGCTTTGCTGGCAACACCGCCACCAACGCTCTGAAGCCCGCCACCCTGGAGACCGGCGCCGAGGTGAAGGTGCCCCTCTTCATCAATGAGGGCGACAAGATCAACATCGATACCCGGACCGGCGAATATCTGGGCCGCTCCAAGGCCTGAGTTCCACAAGTAAGGAGAATTATTATGACACTTTCTGAGAAATCCGCATACCTGAAGGGCCTGATGGAAGGCATGAATCTGGACACCGAGACCAATGAAGGAAAGCTGCTGTCCGCCATGGTGAACCTGATGGCCGATATGGCGCAGGCGGTTGGCTATGTGGAAGATGTCACCACGTCCATGTCCGAAGAGCTGGATGAAATCGAAGAGGATCTGGACGGACTTTACGAGTATATCTCCGATGAGGAAGATGACTTCGACGACGAGGACGACCTGGACGACGAGGACGACTTCTCCGAGGAGGATGATTACGACCTGGACGATACTACCGTCTATGAAGTGACCTGCAAGTGCGGGGAAGTCATTGACTTCGACGAAGAGACCCTGGAGCACGGCAGCATCACTTGCCCCATCTGCGGCGAGGTCCTGGAATTCTCCACAGAGGACGTGGAAGAGTGAGATGGATTCTGGGGCGCGACCCAGTCGCGCCCCAGAACAGGAATCAAGCGGGGAAGGCGTTCCCTGTGAAAATTTCACATTTTTTGGTTGACAAGAGACTGCGGATATGGTAGAATGTTGAGGTCTCTGATACGGAGAGATGTCCGAGCGGTTTAAGGAGCTGGTCTTGAAAACCAGTGACTCAGCAATGAGCCGTGGGTTCGAATCCCACTCTCTCCGCCACATCCTTCCGCCCAAGTTCATAGGTTCTTTGATTCGGAGTGATACCCAAGAGGCCGAAGGGGCTCCCCTGCTAAGGGAGTAGGCGTGTAAAAAGCGCGCGAGAGTTCAAATCTCTCTCACTCCGCCAA
>UQXI01000031.1 GCA_900544975.1 uncultured Eubacteriales bacterium | reverse complement strand
CCAGCGGCTGGAGCCCCTCCTGGCCCCCTGGGTGGAGCAAGCCATCCCCCGGGCAGAGGAGTGGGAACGCTATTTGCAGGAGCCCGCCGCCATGCAAACCATGCTCCAAAAAACCGGACTGAAGGAGCCGGAAATCCGCCGCCTGGAGATTGCCCTGCGGTACTTCTTCCCCTTCGGCGGCCCTGGTGAATTCCAGCACCCAGTGGCCCACCTGTGCCTACACCTGGGCGTTGGCATTCCCCCTGGGCAGGACGCCCCGGAAACTCCAGACCGGTTGCGCGACTGGGAGTTCACCGCCCTGCGCCTCATGGTACATCCCGACCGGGCGCGGATGCTCCGGGCCATGACCGACCACCCTATGAGCGTCCAGGATCTATCCCAGTCCCTGGGCCTCAACCCCGGCTCCGTGTTCCGGGACCTGAACAACATGAACAACGCCGGCCTCCTGACCCAGGAAGTCATCTCCAACCGGATTCACTACCGGACAGATTCCACCGCCGTCGAGCGGCTCACCAAACACCTCATGCGCTACCTGCACCAGGAGTAGCGCCAAGTACAGAAAGTCTGCTGCAAAAGCGGACGGCTCAGACCTTCCCTACCGGTTACTCCCCGTAGGGAACGGTCTTGACCGTTCCGCCTTGCAGCAGACTTTTTATTGATATAGGCTCATAATGCCCAAGCGCCTCACTCGCTCAGCTCCAGCACATCCTGCGGCAGTCTGGAGATGACGCCCGCACAGCGGGGGCACAGGCCCTCCTCGTTGGCCTGGAGGGAGTGCATCCAGCACCTGGGGCACTTGGTTCCCTTGGCCTCGGTGACGCCAATCCTGAGGCCTGGGAAATTGGTCCCCTGGCCCTGGGTGGCCTCCTCCGGCACCGACTCCGGGGTGCAGCTGGAGACAATGCAGAGCTCCGCCAGATCCAGCTCCCGGACTGCCTCCAGAGCTCCGGCGGCGTCCGGATCCGTGGCTTCCAGGGCCACATGGGCCTCCAGGGCCTTGCCGATGCGCTTGGCCGCCCGGGCAGTCTCCAGCACGGCGTTGACGTCCTGACGCAGACGAATCGCCACATCCCACTTCTCCATGGCCTCCTGGGCCAGGGCATACTGCCCGCAGCCCTCCGGCATCCGGTTCAGGAGGATGTTCCGGGGATCGTCCTCCTCCCGGTGGGGCATGGCCTGCCAGATCTCGTCACATGTGAAGGCCAGGATGGGGGCAAAGAGCTTGGCCATAGCGTCCACAATGAGATACAGGGCGGTCTGGGCCGAGCGGCGCTTCCGCCCCTCCCGGTCCTCGCAGTACAGCCGGTCCTTGATGATATCCAAATAGAAGCTGCTGAGCTCCACCACGCAGAAGTCGTTGATGGCGTGGGATACCACATGGAATTCGTACTGGTCATAGGCCTTCCGGCAGGTAGCGATCAGCTTTTCCAGCTTGGTGAGGGCCCAGCGGTCCAGCTCCAGCATCTGCTCCGGCTCCACCAGGTGGTTAGGGTCAAAGCCCTCCAGGTTGCCCAGGCAGTACCGGGCGGTGTTCCGGAATTTCAGGTAGTTCTGGCTCAACTGCTTGAAAATCTCCTTGGAGCACCGCACATCGGCGTGGTAGTCTGAGGAACCGGCCCACAGCCGGACAATGTCCGCGCCGTACTCCTTGATCAGCTGGTTGGGATCCATGCCGTTGCCCAGGGACTTGTGCATGGCCTTGCCCTCGCCGTCCACGGTCCAGCCGTGGGTCAGGATCTGGCGGAAGGGCGCGCCCTTCTCCAGAGCACCCACCGCTGTGAGGAGGCTGGACTGGAACCAGCCCCGGTACTGGTCCGCACCCTCCAGATACACATCCGCCGGCCACTGGGCGGCATCGTCGTGGTACAGGGAGGCATAGTGGGTGGAGCCGGAGTCAAACCAGCCGTCCAGGGTGTCCGTCTCCTTCTCGAAGTCCTTCCCGCCACAATGGGGGCAGGTCAGGCCCTGGGGGATCAGCTCCATGGCCTCTTTCTGGAACCAGACGTTGGAGCCGAACTCGCCGAAGAGCCGGGAGATGTAGGCAATGGTTTCCTCGGTGCAGATGGGCTTGCCGCAGTCCTTGCAGTAGAACACGGGGATGGGCATCCCCCAGCGCCGCTGGCGGGAGATGCACCAGTCCGCCCGCTCCCGGAGCATGGCAATCATCCGGTCCTTGCCCCAGGCCGGGAACCACTGGACCTCCTCGCAGGCGGTCATGGCCCGGTCCTTGAAGGACTCCACGGAGCAGAACCACTGGGGCGTGGCCCGGAAGATGATGGGGTGCTTGCAGCGCCAGCAGTGGGGGTAGGAGTGGACCATTTCCTCCGAGGCAAAGAGGGCCCCAGACTCCTTCATATCCGCCAGAATGGCCCCGTTGGACTCCGCATAGTACATCCCGGCGTATTTGCCCGCCTCCTTCGTCTGGTAGCCCCGGTCGTCCACCGGCACCACCAGCTCCATGTCATACCGGCGGCAGGTCTGGTAGTCGTCTGCGCCAAAGCCGGGGGCGGTGTGGACGCAGCCGGTACCGGAATCCATGGTGACATAGTCGGCAGTCACCAGGAGGCTGTCCCGGTCCAGGAAGGGATGCCGGGCTGTCATCCGCTCGAAGAAGCCGCCGGGGAAGGTGGCTACTGTCTCATAGCGCTCCACACCGCCTGCCTGCATGGTCTTCTCCGCCAGGGCCTTGGCGACGATGTAGCGCTCCGCTCCCGCGTCCAGAAGGACATACTCCTCCGTGGGATGGAAGGCAATGGCCAGGTTGCCGGGCAGGGTCCAGGGGGTGGTGGTCCAGATGATCACGTAGGTGTTGGCGACGCCGCCATAGGGCGCCAGCTTGCCGAAGTCCTGGTTCAGGGCAAACTTCACATAGATGGAGGTGCAGGCGTCGTCGGCATACTCAATTTCCGCCTCTGCCAGGGCCGTCTCATCCTTGGGGCACCAGTACACCGGCTTCAGGCCCTTGTAGATGTAGCCCTTGCGGTACATGGCCCCGAAAATCTTCACTTCCTCCGCCTCGAAGGCCTTGTCCATGGTCTTATAGGGGTGGGCCCAGTCGCCGATGACCCCCAGGCGGCGGAATCCGGTCATCTGCCGGTCGATATAATCCTGGGCGAACTGTTCACAGGCAGAGCGGAACTCCGGGACAGGCATGGTCTTGTGATTTAGCTTGTTTTTCTTGATGATGGCGGACTCAATGGGCATGCCATGGTTGTCCCACCCGGGGACATAGGGGGTGTAATAGCCCTGCATGGCCCTGGCCCGGACGATGAAGTCCTTCAGCGTCTTGTTGAGGGCGTGGCCCATGTGAATGTCTCCGTTGGAGAAGGGAGGGCCGTCGTGGAGAATGAACCGGGGGCAGTCCCGATTCTTCTCCAGGAGCTGGCCGTACAGGTCCATGTCGTTCCACGCCTCCAGCATCCCGGGCTCCCGGTTGGGCAGGCCCGCTTTCATGGGGAAGGCGGTCTTTGGTGTGATGATGGTGTTTTTGTACTCCATAATAGGTTGCCTCCAAAAAATGAAAGATGATAAAAAAGGAACGCCTCTGTCTCTGGGAAAGAGACAAAGGCGCTGTCACCTCTGCGGTACCACTCTTCTTGCCGGGGAATGCCCGGCCACTCGTGTCATGGGATATCGGCCATGAACCGGCTCCGTCTACTGCCATCTTCGGGGAGCTGCTCCGAGGGGATACGCCCTGCCGCCGCCTGCTGCCTCGCACCAGCCGGCAGCTCTCTGAAGGCGGGAATGGCAACGCGCCTGTCCTCATCTGTGCATTGATTATGAAATTTACCGTTTGGTGGGGTCGTAGTTCTTGCCGAACTGGAGGTTGGTAAACCGGCTGGTGGTGTTGCTGTCCACCCGAGGGCTGCGGGGCACGGGGGCGGTGTCTTCTGTGGTGCCCACCAGCTTCTCCAGATTTTGGGCAATCTCCTGAGCCACCTGAGCCTCATTCTGAGGCTTGGGCGCCTCCTGGTGGGTCTCTGCGCCGGCTTGGGACTTGATGGTCTCCAGCTTGTCCAGCACTTCCTTCAGCTGAGTCTCCAGAGACTCGATCCCCTCCCGGGCCACAGCTTTGGCATCTGCCAGGCTGGTGCTGGGGGCTTGGGCTTCTGCCTGGTGGAGCATCTTCAGGCACTTGGCCTCCGCCTCCCGAATCATGTTGTCGCAGGTCTGCTGGACCGCCCGCAGGCTCTCTTTGGCGCTGCCTTCTCCGGCCCGGTATTCCTCCAGCTTCTCCACCAAGACCCGCATTTTGCTCTTCAGGGTGGCATTGTCTTTGTACAGGGTATTGTAGTCCTCAATCAGCGCCACCAGGAACTCATCCACAGAGTCCATATCGTAGCCGCCGAATACCGAGGTGTGAAAGGTAATCTGTTCCAATTGCTGCGGTGTAAACATCGTCTGTCCCCCTTATGGTGCGATTAAAAGTACACGCCGTTGTTTTCCAGCTCTTCTACCAAATCGCCCACAATCTCCACGTTGTAGGGGGTGAGCAGGTAGGCCGAGGCGGCCACCTTCTTGATCTTTCCATCCAGAGCATAGGCGCAGCCGGACAGGAAGTCCACCAAGCGGCGGGCAATGTTCCGGTCGGTGTTCTCCAGGTTCAGGAGCACCGAGTGCTTATCCCGCAGGTGGTCGGCAATTTCCGACACATTGTCAAACCGCTCCGGCTTCACCAGGACCACCTGGAGCTGGGTCGTGGTGTTGATATTCACGATGCGGCTTCCCGTGGTGCGGCCTGTATCCAGCCCGGAACTGCGGGAGTAGACTGGATCGGTCATGGTAGCGCTGCGGCGGGTAGCGCGGGACGTGGGGGCAGGTGGCTCTTCCTCTTCTACGGGCTCGTCGTCGTAATCATCGTAATCTTCTTCCTCATCGGCATAAGGCTTCGTCAGCTTCTTCAGTTCATCCAAAAATCCCATGTTGGTGTATCCTCCTAAGTATCTATCTGACAGTCACTTCTGACCATAATCGCGCGGGCCAAAAATCGCAGTTCCAATGCGGACCATGGTGCTGCCGCAGGCGATGGCGTCGGGGTAGTCCCCGGACATCCCCATGGACAGCTGGGCCATGGTAACATTATCGTATTTTTTTCTACTTATGTCAACAAAAAGGTTGCGCATTTCAGAAAAAAATTGCAAATTTTCTCCCGGGCGGGTGCTCACAGGGGGGATTGCCATGAGCCCATGTACCTGCAAGTGGGAAAAGCCGCCAAATCCTTCCAGAACCTCCCAAAGAGACTCCGGAGAGAAGCCGGATTTGCTCTCCTCCCCGGCGATGTTCACTTCCAGAAGCACCTTCTGGCAGATGCCCTGACGGGCGGCTTCCTTTTCCAGCGCCTCCAGCAGATTCCAGCGGTCGGCGCTTTGAATCAAATCCACATGGCCCACCACCTGGCGGACCTTATTGGTCTGGAGATGACCGATGAAATGCACCGGCGCGCCCCGGTAAGCGTCTTCCCCAGACTTCTGCACCAGCTCCTGCACCCGGTTCTCGCCGCAGCAGTCCACACCGGCTGCAATGGCCTGCCGAACGGCTTCGGCGTCGTTCATTTTGGTGGCGGCGCACAGGGCAATCTCCCCTGGGTCCCGGCCGCAGGCCAGGGCCGCCGCCCGGATTTCTGCCCGTACCCGGGCTACACGTTCCTGAATGGTTTCCATGTTCATTTCACCAGCTTTCCATCAAAAAGTTCCTGGGTATCCAGGAGAATCAGGTCTCCCGGCCAGAGATTTCCTGTGCTGCTCTGGTCCAGCGCGGCAATGTACATCTCGCCGTTGTCATAGATCAGCTGAATGTCCTTCCACACCGCCTTGGCCCCCTCCAGCACATAGACTCCGGCAGAGCCGGTTTCTTCGCTGTAACACACCGCCTCCCGGGGGACCCGGAGGCCCTGGTAGGCGTGGAAAATGATATCCGCATGGAGCCGCCGCAAGGCGGAAACCGCAGCCAGATGTTCCTGGGAAGTCAGGACCAGCAGCCCCGTCTCCTCCTCCCGGTTTACCCGGGTCACCGTCATGGTCAGCTCCAGATCCACCTCGCCCCCCAGGCTCACCTGGAGTCTGTCCCCCACCTCCAGGCCCTCCAGGTACTGCTTCTCCACGGTACAGGCATAGTACCACTGGCCGGAGGAAATGAGGCGCCCGGCGTTCTGCCCCGGGGAAGCCGCCCCTTCCTTCCACAGGTCCTGGAAGCCAGAAGCCGTGAGATTGGTCAAGGTCTGCGGCGTCAGCAGTGTCTCATAGCCGTCTGCCACCGCGGAGTAATATCCGGCGGACTGGACCGTGACGGATTTGGTGTCCGATGCGGCGCTGGCCTCCAGGCCCTCCAGTTGGCTCTGGAGCTGTGCAATCTGCTCCTGCATGGCGTCGGTGTCCGAATCTCCCGCGCTCTGCCGGAGGATGAGGGAGCGCAGGTCCTGTCCTGCCGTCCGGGCGGCATCCAGCCGCCTCTGGGCCACCTGCCCGGCCAGGGAGGCAGCCGAAGCGGCAATGCGCTGGGCCACAACCTCACTGTCTGTGAGCTGGGACTGATAGGCGACGGCCAGGCGAAGCTGCTCCAAATCCCGTTTTGTCTGGGCAATCTCCTCCTGCCGGGCCCGGGCGGCGTCACTGCGGAGACTCACCGCCACCTCTTCTCCAAAGGCCACTTTCTCCCCCTCTCCTTTGGTGGGGAGCACCAGATCATAGGCGGCCGGAATCACTGTCTCCTGACGCACCACAAAGCCTTCGACGGAAACTCCATCGGAGGCTGCATAGAGCACTGCCTGGGCCGTGGCAACGCCACTGGAGGCCGTGCGAATGACATTGTATATGATATAGCTGGTGACCATCAAGGCCAACACCAGCATAATGGCCCTCATAAATTGCTTGCCCTGTTTCATGGGAGAACATCCTTTCTGTGGTCAGTCCCATGAAACAGGGCACCGCCTCTTACACAGGAGCGCCGATTTTCAGGGGACGTGCTGGAACCAGGGTGGAAATGGCGTGCTTGTAGATCATCTGCTGCTTGTTGTCTGTGACAAGGATTACCACAAAATTGTCAAATCCGGTGATAACCCCGCGCAGCTGGAACCCGTTCATGAGAAACAGGGTCACCGGGATGCGTTCCTTCAGGACCTGGCGCAGCAGCGCGTCTTGTAAGTTCATGGCTTCAGACATAAGTATTCCTTCCTTCTTTCTATTGGGATACCTCTATCTTACCACCCGGCTGTGTCGAAAAAGTGAATTTTTGCCACCGCCTGCTCAAAAATCTGGGAAAAATCCTGACCGGGCTGCCGGAAGATCCATTCCATGTCCTCATTCCGCCGGAACCAGGTGAGCTGCCGCTTGGCATAATGGCGGGAGGCCTTCTGGACGGCCTCCACCGCTTCCTGCACCGTACACTGGCCTTCCAGCGCGGCCAGAAACTCTTTGTACCCGATGGCCTGCAGCGCCGTGGCACCGGGAGACAGCCCCTGCGCCAAAAGCCCCCGGATCTCATCCAGAAGGCCCCGCCGGAGCATGTCCTCCACCCGCAAGTCAATTCGCCGGTACAGCTCCCCCCGGTCCGGAAAATCCAGTCCCAGCCAGCAGGGCCGGTATCGGGGGGGAACCTGCCGGGTCTCCAGGTTGTGCTGGGTCAGAGTCTTCCCCGTCTGTCGGTACACCTCCAGGGCCCGGATGATCCGCTTCTCATCGGCGGGGTGCAACCGGGACGCCGCCTCCGGGTCCACGGCCCGGAGCTCTTCCAGAAGCGGTTCCGTCCCCTCCTGCCGGGCCCGGTCCTGGAGCATCCGGCGTAGCGCCGGGTCCGGGTCAGGTGCAAAGCCATTGCCCCGGATCAAGGCGTCCATATACAGGCCGGTGCCTCCCGCCAGGATGGCGGTTTTGCCCCGGGCCAAAATGTCCTCCACCACCGGGGCGGCCAGATCCACAAACTTCCCCACAGACATGGGTTCGCTGGGCTCCGCCACATCCAGCATGTGATGGGGGACCCCCCGGCGCTCTTCCAGGGTGGGCTTGGCCGTGCCGATGTCCATGCGGCGGTAAACCTGCATGGAGTCGCAGGACACCACCTCTCCATTCAGGGCCAGGGCCACGGCCACGGCCAGCTCTGTTTTCCCAGAGGCGGTGGGGCCGGCAATGCAAAGTATCCGATCCAAAGGCGGCTCCTCCTTCTCGTTTCCAAGCTGTTACGCCCGTCCAAACTGGCGCTCCAGCTGTTGTTTGGTCAGCCGGATGCAGACGGGGCGGCCATGGGGGCAGTATTTCAGGTCCTCCCGGCCCAAAACCTCCCGGACCAGCGCCTCCCGCTCCAGGGAATCCGTGTGCCAGCCCGCCTTAATGGCGGCCTTGCAGGCCATGGTGTGCAGGATGTGATCCCGCAGACCGTCCCGGTCCTCCCGCTTTCCCTCTTGCAAGTCCTGGACCAGGCTGGTGAGGCAATCCGCCGCCTGCTCCGGGGAGAGGTCCATGGGAGCCTGGCGCAGCAGCACCGTTCCCTCCCCAAATTCTTCCACGCCATACCCCAGTTCATCCAACAGGGGCAGCTGCTCCAGCACCAACGCCGCACCCTCCTGACCCAGACGGCACACCTGAGGGGCCAACAGGGTCTGAGAGGCAATCTCCTGCTTCTGGGCCCGGAGCTTGTCAAACAAAACCCGCTCGTGGGCGGCGTGCTTGTCGATGAGGAACGCCTCCTCCCCCTGCTGTACCACGATGTAGGTGCGGAACAGCTCCCCCAGCACCGTGAAAGAGGGCTCCTCCGGCATGGGCAGCACCGCCTGGACCGGCTCCGGCTGTTCCTCCGGCGGCGCCGGGACAGGAGCCGGCTCTGAGGCCCTGGGCGGCTCCGGACGGAGCTCGGCCTGGGGGCGGGGGATGAAGACGGGCTGGGCCAAAGGCGCCCGCTCCATGGCACGCACAGCCGCCTGGGCCCGTTCCGGATCCGGTTTCTTCCCTCCCGCCAGGGCGGCGGCCATCTGCCGGTAGGTCTCGGCGGGCATAGTCTGGAAGGCCTCCTGCTTCTTGGGCGCGGGAGCAGGCTCCGGCTTCTCCCCGTCCAGGTGCAGCTGGGGCCGGTCCTGGGTCTTGTTCAGCGCCGCCAGGACTCCATAATGCACACAGTCAAAGGCCTCCCGCTCCGAAAGGAACTTGACCTCCGTCTTGGCCGGGTGGACATTGACGTCCACCGTATGGGGCGGCACCTGCACATGGAGGACACAGGCGGGAAATTTCCCCACCATCAATTGGTTCCGATATGCCTCCTCCAGCGCCGACTGAAGGAGCTTGGACTTCACCGGCCGGCCATTGACAAAGAAGATCTGGTACGCCCGGCTGGCCCGGGCCTGGGTGGGCTTGGAGACGAACCCCTGCACCTGGCTGCTCTCCCAGTGGCTGTCCACCGGGACCAAGTTGGCCGCCTCCCGGCCGTAGACACCGGCCATGGCGGACAGCAGCCGCCCATCGCCGGGGGTATTGAGAATCTCCTTCCCATCCCGGAGCAGGCGGACTGCCACCTGGGGATGGGCCAGGGCCTGGCGCTGCACGGCGGCGGCAACGGCCGCCCCCTCTACGCTGTCCTGCTTCATAAATTTCATCCGGGCCGGGGTATTGAAGAAGAGGTCCCGGACCATCATGGTGGTCCCCTCCGGGCATCCGGCCTCAGACTCCGCTGTGATTTCCCCCGCCTCCAAGTGGAGGCTGGTCCCTTCCACTGCGCCGGCCGTCTTGGTCAGCAGGTCCACCCGGGACACTGCGGCAATGGCCGCCAAAGCCTCTCCCCGGAAGCCCATGGTGCCGATGGCGTTCAGATCCTCCGGCTCCCGGAGCTTGGAGGTGGCGTGGCGGAGAAATGCGGTTCTGGCATCCTCCCGCGTCATGCCGCAGCCGTCATCCGTCACCCGGAGGAATGTCATGCCGCCGTTGCGCAACTCCACCGTCACCTTGGAGGCCCCGGCGTCCACTGCGTTTTCCAGCAGCTCCTTCACCACAGAAGCCGGGCGCTCCACCACCTCGCCTGCGGCAATCAGATTGGCCACATGAGGGGAAAGTTGTATGATTTTCGGCATTTTGCACCTCCTTACCACAGCACACGCATGGACAGGGCGTTGACCAGTCCGTGCATCAGAATGGGGGCAAAAATGGTATCTGCCTTTTCATAGGCCCAGCCCAGGGCAATCCCAGCCGGAAGATACTCCAGCGTCAGGATGGCCAGGGTGGAAAGCTCCACCTGACCTATATATCCGATCACATGTCCCAGGCAAAAGGTCACCGTGGACAGGGCATAGGCCGCCGCCCGGTTGTGCCGGTGCAGCCCCTGGAACAACAGGCCCCGGAAGATGCACTCCTCCACCACAGGCGTCAGGAGCACGGTGCCCACCACCATCACCCACCGGGACTCCCGGGCCATGGCTGCAATGGCGGCATCGTTCACATTCTCCAAGCCAGGCTGCCAGAGGCGGACCACCCAGCTGATGAGCAGGGCGCCGGCGTAGTACATCGCCAGCCCCAAAATCACTGCCTGGAGGAAGCCCCAAAAGCGTTTGCCCACCATCACCAGAGACTTGGACAAAAATTTCCGGTAAATAAGGACCGTCGCCAGGAAGTTCACTCCAAAGAACGCCCCGTTCAACCGGGCCTGGCCCAGCAGCGTCTCAGTCTCCCAGCCCAACAGCCGGAATCCCTCTGCCAGAATCCAGGACAGCAGCACCAAAAAGAAGGGTACGTACAGCCATCCCCAGATCCGCTCTTCCCGGGTCATGGAGATCGACAGCCGCTTGGTTTCGTTCATGATACACCTCAAATTCTCAGAGCATCTGTTTTAGGCGGAACAGGAGGTTCATGGCCTCTATGGGAGTCAGGGTCTCCACCGCCACCTTTTGCAGCTCCTGACATACCGCCTGGGAGGACATGTCCAGCATAGAGACCTGATCCGCCTCCGGCTGCTCCCGGGGCTGTGCCGGGGCAGTCCCCGCCTCCAGCTCCTGGAGGAGCTGCCTGGCCCGGGTGATGACGGTTCCCGGCAGTCCCGCCAGGTTGGCCACCTCCACGCCGTAGGATTCATCCGCCGCGCCGGGGACGATTTTCCGCAGGAAAATCATGTCTTTCCCCCGTTTTTTCACGGCAATGTTATAATTTTTCACATTGGAAAGCTCCGCTTCAATGGCGGTGAGCTCGTGATAGTGGGTGGCAAAGAGGGTCTTGGCCCCCAGCTTCTTGGGGTTGGCCGCATACTCCAGCACTGCCCGGGCAATGGCCATGCCGTCAAAGGTGGAGGTCCCCCGGCCAATCTCATCCAAAATGAGCAGACTCCGGGCTGTGGCATGCTTCAGAATCTGGGCCACCTCCGTCATCTCCACCATGAAGGTGGACTGGCCCGAAGCCAGGTCGTCGCTGGCCCCAATGCGGGTAAAGACCCGGTCCACAATGCCAATCCGGGCAGACTTGGCCGGGACAAAGGATCCCATCTGGGCCATAATCACCATCAGCGCCACCTGACGCATGTAGGTGGACTTGCCCGCCATGTTGGGACCTGTGATGATGGCCACCTGGGCTCCCGGGACCCCCAGCTCCGTGTCGTTGGGCACAAACAGGCTGTCTTTCAGCACTTGCTCCACCACAGGGTGACGGCCCTCTCGGATGCGGATCTCCGGTCCTGTGGTAATCTCCGGCCGGCAGTAGCCCCGCTGGGCGGCCACCGCCGCCAGAGAGCACAGCACATCCACGCTGGCAACCGCCGCCGCCGTCTCCTGGACCCGGCCGGCTCCCTTGGCGATGAACTCCCGCAGCCGGGTAAAGAGCTGGTATTCCATGGCCGTAATCTGGTCCTTGGCGGTGAGCACCGTGGCCTCCAGCTCCTTGAGCTCCTGGGTGATATACCGCTCACAATTGGCCAGGGTCTGCTTCCGGATGTAGTGCTCCGGCACCTGGTCCTGGAAGGACTTGGAGACCTCTATGTAGTAGCCGAAGACCCGGTTATACCCCACCTTCAGGGTGCGGATGCCGGTCTTCTCCCGCTCCTGGACTTCAATGGCGGCAATGGTCCCGGCTCCGCCGTTCATAATGTCCCGCAGGCGGTCAATCTCCTGGTCGGCTCCCTCCCGGATGAGGCCCCCCTCCCGAATGGTAAAGGGCGGGTCCGCCACCAGGGTCTTCTCAATGAGATTCCGGAAATCCTGCAGCTCGTCCAGACTGTCCCGCAGCCGGACCAGCATGGGACTTTGGAGCCGTCCCAGCTGCTCTTTCAGCGCCGGCAATGGCTGACAGCCCTGAGCCAGGCTCACCATGTCCCGCCCATTGGCAGATCCTGTGACAATCCGGGTCATCACCCGCTCCAGATCCGAGATCTCCTTGAGGCAGGCCTCCACCTCGCCCCGGGCCACGGGATTTCCCACCAGCTCCTCCACCGCGCTTTGCCGACGGCCGATTTCCACCGGGTCCAACAGAGGCTTTTCCAGCCAGGACCGGAGGAGCCGACCTCCCATGGGGGTCTTGGTCTTGTCCAGGACCCACAGGAGGCTGCCCCGCTTGGATTTATCCCGCAGAGTTTCCGTCAGCTCCAGGTTCCGCCGGGCGGTGAGGTCCAGCTCTAGGTAGCGGCCTGTGGAGTAGAATTCCAACCGCCGAATGTGACTCAGATCATTTTTCTGGGTCTCCTGCATGGTCCGCAGGAGGATGGCGCAGGCGAGGACCACGGCCCCCTGCCCGGCTACCCCCAGCTCCGCCAGGCTGGCGCCAAACTGACGCTCCAGCAGGCTGGTTGCCGCCTCCAGATCCGGCGGCTCCTTTCCCTCGTCCACGCAGCAGCGCAGGCGCTGGAACAGGGTATGTTCAATCTCCTCCGCCTTCACGCCCTGGCCCCCCCGGATGACCTCCGCCGGAGCAAAGCGGCCCAACTCCGCCGCCACCCGGGCCACCGCCTCGGGCCCCTGGGCGCTTGTGGCATAGAACGCGCCGGTGGAGAGGTCGCAGAAGCACAGGCCATAGGCCTCTTCCAAACCAAAGAGGGCGGCCATGTAATTGTTCCGGCTCTCATCCAGCATGGAGCTCTCGGTGACGGTGCCGGGGGTGACGATCCGGACAATGTCCCGGTCCACCAGCCCCTTGGCTGTGGCCGGATCCTCGGTCTGCTCACAGATGGCCACCTTGTAGCCCTTGGCCACCAACCGGGCGATGTAGGCCTCGGCAGAGTGGTAGGGGACACCGCACATGGGGGTCTGGTCCGCCTTGTCCTTGCTCCGATCCCGGGTGGTGAGGGTCAGGTCCAACTCTTTGGAGACCAGCTTGGCGTCCTCGTTGAACATCTCGTAAAAATCGCCCAAACGGAAAAACAGGAGGCAGTCCTTGTTTTTCTCCTTCATTTCCAGGTATTGCCGCATCATGGGGGTGAGCTCTGTGGCCATATGTTCTCTCACTTTCTATGTTTCCCGTGGAGCCCTCACTCTGCGGCCAGGGCGCCGGTGAGGCTCCAGGTGGTTGCTCCGTCAATGTGCACCCGGCAGAACCGGCCGATGAGACCGGGGTCTCCTGCCAGCCGTACCAGCCGCCCGCCGCCGGTGCGGGCGGTGAGCAGGTCTCCGTCGGTCCCGTCTACCAGCACCTCCAGGGTTTTGCCCACATAGGCCCGATGCTTCTCCTCGGAAATTTCGTTCTGGGCAGTACAGAGGCGGTCAAACCACCGGTTTTTCTCCTGGCGGGTCGCCGGGTCCGGCAGGCTGGCCGCCGGGGTACCGGGTCGGGGGGAATAGATGAAGGTAAACAGGGCGTCGTAGCGCACCTGGCGGATGAGGGTCAGGGTCTCCTCAAACTCCGCCTCCGTCTCGCCGGGGAAGCCCACAATTACATCCGAGGTGAGCACCAGCTCCGGCATCACCTTCCGGGCGTAGTCCACCAGCTCCAGATACTGCTGGCGGTTGTAGTGCCGGTTCATGGCCTTCAACACCCGGTCGCTGCCGCACTGCACTGGCAGGTGCAGCTGCTTGGCAATCTTGGGGAACTTCGCCATGGTATCAAAGAGCTTCGGACCGGCATCCCGGGGATGGCTGGTCATAAACCGCACCAGAAATTCCCCCGGCATCCCCGCAATCTCCGCCAGAAGGTCGGAGAAATCCATGCCGCAGTCCAAATCCTTGCCGTAGGAGTTCACATTCTGCCCCAAAAGGGTGATGTCTTTGTATCCGGCCTCAATCAATGTCCGGCACTCTGCCAAGATCTCCTCCGGCTTCCGGCTCCGCTCCCGGCCGCGGACATAGGGGACGATGCAGTAAGAGCAGAAATTGTTACAGCCGTACATGATGGAGACCCAAGCCTTCAGCTTGCCCTCCCGCCGGACCGGCAGACCCTCGGCAATGGAGCCCGGCTCGTCCTGGGTATAGAAAACCCGTTTGTCTGTGGTGAGGACCCGGAGCAGAATCTCCGGGAACTGCCACAGGTGGTGGGTGGAAAAGACCCCGTCTACATGGGGAAAGCTCTTGCGAAGCCGGGCTTCCACCTCCGGCTGGCCCGCCATACAGCCACAGAGGAAAATCTTCTGATCCGGATGGCGGCGCTTGGTGTGGGTGAGGGCCCCCAGATTGCCGAATACCCGCTGCTCCGCATGCTCCCGAATGGCGCAGGTATTCATCACCACCAGGTCCGCCCCTTCGGGCCCCTGGCCAAACTCGTAGCCGCAGGCGGTGAGCAGCCCCCGAATCCGCTCGGAGTCCGCCTCATTCTGCTGGCAGCCGTAGGTCTCCACATAGGCCAGGGGCCTTCTGCCCCGGCCATGCCAATAGGCCTGCACCTGGTCGCACAGGGCCAGCTGGGTCTCCACCTGATCCTGGGGGATTACTGTCGTGTTCCGATTCAATGGGGCTACCTCCGATGCATCAAAAATCATGTCTTCTGAATATTGTATTTTACCATTTTTCCAGCCCTTTTTCAAGGCTTTTGCTACAAATTTCTACAAATTGCAATCCGGAGATCACCACCTCCTTCCTCCGGAGCCGGTTGTTGCCAATTCCCCTAACAGTTTCTGGCAGGAAACCAGGTCGCGCCTGATTTCCTGCCAGATGTTCCCCTGCTTCCTTGGAGCATTCCTACCCATCAGCCTGCCAGCAGAGCGGTGGTCTCCGCCACATGCTGCAGCACCAGAGACGCGCCAAAGAGCACCACACAGGTGAGCAGCCCCAGCAGGGTCATGATGATATAGGCCTGTCTTTTGGTCATCGCATCCGCCTCCTATCCCTCCGCCGCTTTCAAGGTCCAGACGTTCTGAACTTCCACGTCATTCATCACGCTGGTGTCAAAATCCTCCGGCGCAATGGTGCCCTCATACCAGCTGCAGCTGTCGAAATAAGCCTGAATGTCCTGGTTTTGGAATCGGCGGCCATGGCGGGCAAAGATCTCATTGCGCGCCAGCACCAGCTCCCAACGGGAGAGCGCGGCGTAATCCTCCCAGGTGAGATATTCTGTGCTGCTGTTGGGCAATATGTAACCAGTGACTGCAAACTCCCCATCGGATGCCGGGGGATCTGTCGCGGGCGGCGCCGTGTCCACCGCCGGTTCCTCCGGTTGGGGCTCGGTGGGCGGCTCCGTGGCTGGCTCCGTCTCCGGTTCTGTGGCCGGTTCTGTAGCTTCGGTGGCAGGCTGGGTGGGCGGTTCTGTCGCAGGTTGGGTGGGAGGCTCTGTCATCGACATGGTTGGGGCTGCCGTCGGCTCCGCAGGCGCTTCCGCCAGCAGCTGCGTTCCCGGCGCTTCCTGCCGCCCCGGTCCAATCCAGGTCCCATAGGACAGACCAATGCCTGTCAAAAGACCCACAGAAAAAATCAACGCAAAAGCCAGCCCCTGTACCACCGCCCGTTCGCCCCGCCTTGCCAGAGCCGGCCGGCGTCCCATACAGACTGCCGCTTGCTGCTTGTCCATAGTGGTTCCTCGCTTTCCTTTGTTGATGCTATAAGGAACTTCATTGTATAATTTTGGCAAGAAAACATCAATCGTATTCCGTCGGACTTGCTGCTCCGTTCAAGATTTTTTATCCACCGCAGCCTCGCCTGTCCGCCCAGCGTGGAGTGGGCGCGTTTGCGTTCTATCCCTGGCGCCCCCGGCCGTTTCCCCAGTCCCACGTTCCACCGGCCACCGGAGCGGGCAACCGGCTTACTTTCTTATGCAAAATTTGGGAAATAATCGGCTGTTGCTTTACTTTTTCCTTTTTTTCTGGTACAATGCAGGAAAACACAGGTGAGGTTGCAAGATGCTGGAAAAATTGCAGGCAGTTGCCAGCCGGTACGAAGAGCTGTGCGCCAAGGCGGAGCAGCCGGATTTTTACGCCGACCCGGCCCGGGCTGCCAAGCTATTGAAGGAAAAAAACGAACTGGAACCCATTGTAGAAGCTTACGCCGCCCTCCGGCAGTCCCAGGAGGACCAAAAGGAGGCCCGGGAGCTGCTGGCCGGGGAGACCGACCCGGAGATGAAGGAGCTCTGTCAGGAGCAGTTTCAAACCGCCAAAGAAACGGAGGCCCAGCTGGAACAGGAGTTAAAGCTCCTGCTGCTGCCCAAGGATCCCAACGACGAGAAAAACGTCATTGTGGAAATCCGCGGGGGCGTAGGCGGTGAGGAGAGCGCCCTCTTTGCCCACAGCCTGTTTCGCATGTACTCGATGTACGCCGCCGCCCGGGGCTGGACCGTGGAGCTGCTTAACTATAATGACACTGAGCTGGGCGGCGTCAAAGAAGCGGATTTCTTGATCAACGGCCGGGGCGCCTGGTCCCGGATGAAATATGAAAGCGGGGTCCACCGGGTCCAGCGGGTCCCGGAGACCGAATCCGGCGGCCGGGTCCACACCTCCACCGCCACCGTGGCGGTACTGCCAGAGATGGAAGAGGTGGATGTGGAAATCCGTCCGGAAGACATTGAAATGCAGGTCTACCGGGCCTCTGGCGCAGGCGGCCAGCATGTCAATAAAACCTCCTCCGCCGTCCGGCTGATTCACAAGCCCACCGGCATTGTAGTCGCCTGCCAGGAGGAGCGCAGCCAGGTGCAAAACCGGGAAAAATGTATGCGCATGCTGGCCTCTAAGCTCTATGAGATGGAAGAGGCCCGGGTGACCGGCGAGGTCTCCGGCATGCGCAAAAGCCAGGTGGGCACCGGTATGCGGAACGAGCGCATCCGCACCTACAACTTCCCCCAGGGCCGGGTCACCGACCATCGGATTGGCCTGACCCTGTATAAAATTGACTCCGTGATGAACGGCGGCCTGGACGAACTGATGGACGCCCTGGCCACAGCCGATCAGGCGGAGAAGCTGAAAAACAGTCAAAGCTGAGGAACACAACCATATGAACACCATACTCCTTGACGCCCAGGACCCCAAGACGCCGACGTTCGCTGCGGATCTCATCCGCCGGGGCCGGCTGGTGGCCATTCCCACCGAGACCGTCTATGGCCTGGGCGCCGACGGGCTGAACCCGGAGGCCGTGGCCAAAATTTTTGAGGCCAAGGGCCGCCCTGGGGACAACCCACTGATTTTGCATGTCACAGGCCCGGAGCAAATGCCCCGGTTCTGCCACCATATCCCGGAGGCAGCCTACCTCCTGGCGGAGCGATTTTGGCCGGGACCACTCACCATGGTCCTGCCTGCCAATCCCTGCGTCCCAAAACGGACCACCGGCGGCTTGTCCACCGTGGCCATTCGCTGCCCCAAAACGGAGGTCACCCGAAAGATCATTCGCCTGGCCGGCGTCCCCGTTGCCGCGCCCTCGGCCAATCTCTCCGGCAAGCCCTCCACCACCACCGCCCAGCATGTCCTGCACGACCACAACGGGCGCATTGACGCCATTGTGGATGGGGGTCCCTGCGCAGTCGGCGTGGAATCCACCATCGTGGACCTGACAGAATCCCGTCCCCGGCTCCTCCGCCCCGGCGGCGTCACGCCGGAGGAACTGACTGCGGTTTTGGGGGACCTGGCGGTGGACCGAGCGGTGACGGCCCCCGTGAGCGGGGACGCCATCGTCAAAGCGCCGGGGATGAAATACCGCCACTATGCGCCCCAGGAGCCGGTGATCATCGTCTCTGGCCCCCGGGAGAAGGCCGCGGCCTATATTCGCGCCCACTTTACCCCCGGCGACCGGGTGCTCTGCTTTGAAGAGGAGCTTCCTCTCTACACCGGCTGCGCCCCCTTGGCTTACGGCCGGGAGGCAGAGCCTTCCAGCCTGTCGGCGGGGCTGTTTGCCGCCCTGCGGATCCTGGATGACCCAACCATTGGCCGGGTCTATGCCCGGTGCCCTGAGGGAGGCGGGATTGCCTACGCCGTGCAAAACCGCCTGAAAAAGGCCGCCGCTTTTCACATCATTGACGCGGAGGCGGAGCCATGATCCTGGGCATCACCGGCGGCTCCGGCTGTGGGAAGACCACCGCTTTGGAGGCTGTGCGGGACCTGGGCGGCCTGGTGCTGGACTGCGACGCCATTTATCACGATCTCCTGAGCCGCTCCCCATCGTTGCTGGCGGCCATTGACCGCCGCTTTCCCGGCGTGGTATCTCAATCCGGCCTGGACCGGAAGAAACTGGGTCGGCTGGTGTTCTCGGATGCGGAGGCCCTGCAAGACCTGAACCGCATTGCCCACGGGGCGGTGAAGGCCGAGGTCTTGGCGCGGCTGACCGCTCATCCACCACCCCTGGCCGCCATTGACGCCATTGCCCTCTTTGAAGGGGGCCTGGCGGAGCTCTGTCAATACACCGTAGCTGTCACCGCCCCCTGGGAAGACCGAATCACCCGGCTCATGAGCCGGGAAGGCATCTCCCGGGACTACGCCGAAGCCCGGCTCCGGGCCCAGCACGACGGCAGCTACTTTCAACGCCTTTGCGACTTCACCCTGGAAAACAATGGCGCCAAGGATGCATTCTACCAAACCGCCAGGACGCTGATTCTGCAGCTCCTGGGCTCCGCGCCAGACTGCGAGGGCGCGTTTGATCATACGAATCCCAAACCAACCATATTTAAGGAGGACCATCATGAGTAACGAAACCCTGCGCGAAACCCTTCTGTTCCAGCCCAAGCACGGCTATGAGCGCCTGACCCCGGCCCAGAAAGAGGAAATGGAGTCCTACTGCAAAGACTATGCAGCGTTCATGGACGCGGCCAAAACCGAGCGGGAAGCTGTGACCTACACCGTCGCAGCCGCCGAGAAGGCCGGCTTCCGCCCCCTCACCCCCGGCATGACCCTGAAGGCCGGAGACAAAGTCTACCGGAACAACCGGGGTAAGAGCATCCTGCTGGCCATCATTGGCGAAGAGAGCCTGAACGCCGGCATGAACATCTGCGCCGCTCACATCGACAGCCCCCGGCTGGACATCAAGCCCAATCCCCTGTATGAGGACTCCGAAATTGCCTATCTGAAGACCCATTACTACGGCGGCATCAAGAAGTATCAGTGGACCACCGTTCCCCTGGCTCTGCACGGCGTGGTTTACAAGAAAAACGGCGAGGTCATCACCGTCACCATTGGCGAAAAAGACACCGACCCTGTGCTGTGCGTGTCTGACCTGCTGATTCACCTGTCCGGTGATCAGATGAAGAAGACGCTGGCCGAGGGCATCGCCGGTGAGCAGCTGAACGTCATCATGGGCACCATTCCTCTGCCCGATGACGACGGCGCAGACCGGGTGAAGCTGGCCGTTCTGAACCTGCTCCACGAGACCTACGGCATCATCGAAGAGGACTTCCTCTCTGCCGAGCTCACCATCGTCCCCGCCGGCAAGTGCCGGGAGGTGGGCCTGGACCGGAGCCTCCTGGGCGCTTACGGCCATGACGACCGGGTCTGCTCCTATGCCGCCCTGGCCCCCCTGCTGGCCATGGGCACCCCCGCCAAGACCGCTGTCTGCGTCCTGGCCGACAAGGAAGAGATCGGCTCTGTGGGTGTGTCCGGCATGCAGTCCTACTGCTTCGAGACCTTCGTGCGGGATCTGTGCGACGCCCAGGGCGCCAGCCTGGACCGCTGCTTCGAAAACGCCTTCTGCCTGTCTGCCGACGTGACCAATGCCTTCGACCCCAACTTTGCCGAGACCTGCGACAAGCGGAACAATTCCCGCCTGAACTACGGCGTGGGCATCTGCAAGTACACCGGCTCCCGGGGCAAGGGCGGCGCCTCTGACGCCTCTGCCGAGGCCATGGGCTATGTCCGCTCCCTCTTCGAAAACGCCGGCGTCATGTGGCAGTCTGCCACCCTGGGCAAGGTAGACCAGGGCGGCGGCGGCACCGTAGCCGCTTACATGGCCAACCGGAACATCGTCACCGTGGACGCAGGCGTCCCCGTCCTGTGCATGCATGCTCCCTGGGAGCTGGTCAGCAAGTTCGACTGCTACATGACCATGAAGGCTATGACCGCCGTGTACGCCGGGAAGTAAGAACTCTGCGGCCCGACGGAACGAACCGCCTTCGGAAGAGCAGCTTTGCATTCTAACAAAAATCGGCCATTCCCTTTGGGGTGGCCGATTTTTGAATGCGCTGCAGGAGTCTCTGGAAGGCGAGACGGACTCTATCAGTCGGAATCTTCCGGTATGGTATGCAATCCCTCTGAAATCAGGGTGAGCATCGGCACCTCCGGCCCATTGAACAGGCGAAAGCCGCCGGGATTGTTGCCCAGGCCCCGGCTCACCACAAGCGTGGCGCCCTGAACCTGGTAGACCCCGGCGTCATATCGGGGGAAGAGTCCCCGGTCGGTGTCGGCCAGGCCCCCAATCAGAGGCAGACGCACCAATCCACCGTGACCGTGGCCCGAGAGGACCAGGTTTGCACCCAGAGGTCCCCAAACCTGCGGCTCTGTATTCCGATGATAAAGAAGGACGGTATATTGGCCCTGAGGCATGCCGGCAAAGACGGATTCCGGTGTTGGCCGGTCCGCTGGACCATTGGGATCCTGGATGCCAACCAGAACAATGGATGCACCCTGACGCTCCAGGGTGACCCAGTGGTTATCCAGCAGGGTCACACCGGCCTCTTCCATTTGAGCCCAAACCTCCCGCCGGTTTTCTACGGTCCACTCGTGGTTTCCGGATACATAATAGACCGGCGCAGTCCGGCACAGGGCCCGAATCGCCGGGAGCACCTGCTCCAGCTGGGTGCCCTGGTCAAACAGATCGCCGGATATGGCGATGAGGTCTGCTCCAGTGGCCGCTTGGGCCAGAGCCTGTCCGCCATCATCCAGAAATGCGCCGTGCAGGTCCGTGATCAGGGCAATTTTCAAACCGGAGAAGGCCTCCGGCAGGCCAGGACAGCGCACCGTATACGCCGTCACCTGAATGTGTCCCGCGCCCAGCAGGTCCAATACCACAGCCAAAGCCGCAGCGGTCAGAGCTGCCCTGCGCCATTGTTTCCAGCTTCCCATACAAATCCCCTCCGCTTTCAGTATAGTCCACCAGGGACGGAAAACGGAGGGGAATTTGGTCTATGAAGAAAAATCAGTCAGGCGCTATGCCGGATCCTCCTGGGAGGGGGAATCTTGGACGCCGTCGGTGGTGATGGAGATGCCCCGCTTTTCCAGGCGGTGATTGACATTGAGCCGAAGCAGAGAGTATACCACAGAGGTCAAAGGGATGAAGAACAGCATCCCCACAATGCCAAAGAGCTTGCCGCCCACGAAGACAGAGACCAGAATCCAAATGGCGGGAAGACCCACAGAGCTGCCCACCACCTTGGGGTAAATCAACTGCCCCTCCAGCTGCTGCAGCACCAGGAAGGTGATGAGGAACACCAGGGCCTGCATGGGACTGACGATGACAATGAGCAGCATCCCCACCACACAGCCCAGGAAAGCGCCCACATAGGGAATGAGGGCCATAAACGCAATGAACACGCTGATGACCAGGGAGTAAGGCAGCCGCAGGATGCTCATGACGAGGAAGAACATGACTCCCAAAATGACGGCCTCTACGCACTGGCCGGAGATGAAGCTGGAAAAGGTCTGGTTGGTGAGGGAGGCAACTTCCGAGACCTTGTCGGCGTATTTCCTGCCCACATAGGCATACAGCAGACGGCGCACCTGGCTGAGAAGCTTTTTCTTATTGGAGAGAATATAGATGGAAATCACAAAACCGGTGATGGCAACGGTGAGGACCGAGGTTACCGTGGAGACAGCCGTGAGGGAAGTCTGGATGATCTGGGCGTAATTCTCCCACACCTTGGTGAGCAAGGGTCCCAGGTCGAAGTTAGAGAACAGCTGCTCCAGCTGCTGGGTGTTGATGTTATGGGACTGCAGAAATGCCATCAGCTTGGGCCATGCAGACTCCGCCGAGCTGACAATGCCGGGAATGGTCTCCACCAGCTGAGGAATTACGATGTACATTACCAGGAAGATCAGCAAAAACCCACCCACATAGGTGAGAATCAGGCTGACCACCTCGTTGGCCCGCTCCCTTACCTTCCAGCGGCGCCTGGTTTGCAGCCGGAAAAAGAGCTTCTCCAATCCCCGCATGGGCACGTTGAGGAAAAAGGCCAGGATCGCGCCCACAATCAAGGGCTCCAGCAAATTCGTCAGAAAGTGAAAGACAGAGCCGATGACACTCAGATGATTGATGAGGGCATAAAGTCCCACAGCAAAGGCAATGAGTCCCATGGCTTGGGTATATCTGGTTTTTGGCTTTTTGGGCAGCATCCTGCGTCCTCGCTTTCCGGACCAACGCGGTCCATCTCTGTTTTTTCATTATAGCACAAAACCCGGAATTCGGGCAGGGCTTGTCAGAAAAATTTATAAATTATTCATCCGCTTCCTCCCGCAAGCGGATTCTGGCTCCCACAGCTGAACGTAAAGCAAAGAAATAACTCCTCCGAAACATTTGACAAACCGTATGATACTTGATACAATCAACTCGGTTCCGACAGGAACCGGGCGCTGCCAGACGCGCAGGCGGTTTCCCCCTTCTCAGGGGGTGACACTTCTTGCCCCCTGTCCTCCAAGGGAAGGGGGTGTGCCATATGGTTACTTATGGGGAATTCTTTCAATTCTGCATGGTGGTCATCAGCATCATCGGCCTGGTTTACCAGATGACGAAAAACAAGAAGTAACCGCCCAGCCACCCAGCTAACGGTTACTTCTTGTAACTAACCAAGGGGGCTAACCGTCTACCGGCAGCGCCCTTTCTGTCTTTATTATATCCATGCGGTGGCGCCATGTCAAGAGCCAGAATCCAGGGCCATGGGGCCCCATGAAATTCGATGAATTTATAGAAGACCCTTCCAGATGCAAACGGCCTAGTGAAAAATTACGTACTGTATGCAATGTTTGGATGCGCAGACGCCGGAGACAGCAGTTCCAGAAGCAGCTCCCCTACAACCACAGCATCTTCGACGGTGAGGTAATGGCTGGCGCTGCTGTCCAGCAGCAAGCGTCCGAAGGGGGCAAACTCCTCGTCGGCAAACCATATCTGTAGTAGGACTGGATACATGGGGAGAAACGGCAGTTCGCAGCAATAATCGGCGTTGGACAGGACCTGCGTCCCACCCAGTGCCTGGCACCGCTGATGCAAGACGTCTGGAGGTAGCTTACCGATGGAGGTTTGCATTTGGAGCTCCACCTTTCGATCAAACCCACCGCCTCGAACCATGCCGTCTTTTTGCTGGGAAAAGTTCATCCACTTCCCTGTCCGTGGCGTGCCGTCTGCAAGATCCAGGTAGTGCAAAACGGCTAAGGTGTGCCAATCATGCAATTGGGGCGTCATGTGATATTCCGGGTATTGGACCCGGATGTGCATGCCCAGGGTATCCAGGAGAAATGTCGTTCCGTCAAAGGGAACCCGGGCTTTTTCTGCAATATCCTCCGGTGTACGGCCAGCCAAACGGGCAATAGCTGCGTTTTTCATTTCGTCAAACATCCGATGTGCTTGTTGGATCATGGTGCGTTCTCCCCGGCTGATCTAAATTTGGAGCGGATCACACAGACGTTGCGCCCATCTCCAACAGTGTGAGAATACCCCATGGAATGGACCAAGTCAACCGGAAGTTCTCTCCCAGCGCAGAAAATATGCTTCCAGCAGCTCCAGGTGAGCTGCTGAAAGCGAAATGTTCATTTCAAGACGTACCCCATGCACCTGGCGAAGGCACTCTTCCTTTATGCGGCAGCATCCAACATGTTTTCAATAAAGATTCCATACCCGGTTGTAGGGTCATTCACCAGCACATGGGTGACGGCTCCAACGAGGCGACCGTCTTGTAGAATGGGGGACCCAGACATCCCCTGGACAATGCCGCCGGTCACCTCCAGCAGCTCCGGGTCGGTCACATGCAGCAGGAGATTCCGCCCGCAGGCCTTTTCTCCGGGATAGAGCTTCAGAATCTCCACAGAATATTCCCGAACCTCTGTCCCGGAGACATTGGACAGAATGACAGCAGGTCCGGTATGAATTTCATCCGCCTCTGCCACTGGTAAGGGAATGCCACTCCAACCGGCAGGCGCTGTGCCGAAAACACCGCAGCGGGTGTTTTTTTCCAACGTTCCCAATACGGCGTCTTTTTGAAAGGCCCCCTGGAGCTGGCCTGGCGCACCGACCCGGCCCTTTTTGACAGAAACAACCTCCGCCTCCAGGGCAGTTCCCGCTTCCAATGGGAGCAAATTCCCATGGGGATCACTGACTCCATGCCCCAAGGCCCCAAATGTGCCGCTCTCGGGATCATAATACGTGACAGTCCCAACACCGGCAATGCCTTCCCGCACATAGATCCCCAATCTCCGCTGGCCGTCTCGCTCCACCGGTGTCATGGTGAGATTCCGTTCCTCCCCATCCCGCAGGATGGTGAGAACCAGGGCGCCCTTGCTTCGGTCTAACGCTTCCTGGAGGGAAGCGGCGCCATGCACCGGCTGGCCGTCTACTTTTATAATGATGTCTCCCTCCTGCAGTCCGGCGTCCCGGGCATTGCTACCCAGGTCGGGATCCAGCTCTGCCACCGCCAGGCCTGCCGCTTCCAGCTCCAGCCCCACGGCCCGGCCCACAGGGATGAGTACATCGGCTGCCCAGGTCGGTATGCAGAGCAGAACCCATAATAGCACCGCCAGGGCGGCGCGAAAACCAAATTTTTTCATATTCTCCACCCTTTCATTGCGTTTGCATCCGCAATATCTAATATGTCGAAAACCAGGCAATTCAGTCGGTGGGGAAACTAGAAAAAACATGCTCCTTTTCCTGAGTGTTCGAAGAAAACTGCCGCCAGCGTAAACCGGCGGCAGCGAATCTTCCAGAAAAAGGGCGGTCAGAAAAAAATTGGAAATTAGACGCTGGTCAGTTGATCAAAATAGGTACTGACCGGCAACCACGCCTCCAATGCATCCCGAACCTGACCGGCCAGGTCCGGAGAAAACAGCGCCGGGCCTGCCGGCACCTCTGCAACTGCCTCCAGGTCGCTTTTCCAGTTGTAGTAAGGGACCAATTCTGGATCCGGGCAGGGCTTCGGCCGCCGGTACTGTGCCGCCGTCAGCCGCAGTCCGGAGTCGGCCTGGGCCTTTTTCAGCAGCGCCGGGAAGCAGTCGGGCCGGGCGGCCAGATCCCGGCGAAATCGCTCCATGGCATCGGGGCGGGGCTGCCACAGGAGGAACCCGTAGCTGGCTCCCTCCGGACGCAGCTCAAAGAAGAGCGCAGGGTGCTGCCCCCAAATCTCGACATGACGGCGGATACAGAACCATAAGCTCTCCTTATATGGAGTCGCCGGGTGCATACGGGCATCCCGGTAGATTCGGGAGACTTTCAGCTCCAGACCGGGAACCTCCTGAAAGGGCTGGAACACTTCATTTCCCAGGGCTTTCATGGGTTCGTATAGATATTGTGTATACTCATGTTTATGGGCCAAAAACCAGTCCCGCTCGTTGTTCATCCGAATGCCCCAGAGAAAATCCATGGTCTCTGGGGAGAATCCATGAAACATACAATCTCCCTTCCGCCCTACGCGCAGGACCTCAGTTGTATTTCCTGGCGCAATTATAATGTGTCCGGCGAGAAAAAGCAAGTCATGTCGATTTCAAATTGGGAGACTGGTAGCCCTTCTTTCAGACAGGCTTGCACCTAACTGGAATTTTGGCCCGCAGCAACTCCAGGCGGTTTAGAGCGTCATAAAGGGTTTCATCTCTCTTGGCAAAATGCAGACGAACCAGGTGATTCACCGGCTCCCGGAAAAAGCTGGAGCCAGGTACTGCGCCTACGCCGACCTCCCTGGCCAAATCCTCGCAAAATTGGAGGTCGCTGTCATAGCCAAACTCGGAGATGTCCAGAAGGACGTAGTAGGCGCCTTCCGGGCGATTGTGAGGAATGCGCAGATCGTCCAGACCCTTTAGGAGCAGCTCCTTCTTATGGGTGTATTTTGCCGCCAGATCCTCATAATAGTCCTGCCCAAACTGCAGGCCGGGAATGACCGCCTCCTGCAGCGGCGCCGCAGCGCCCACCGTGAGAAAATCGTGAACTTTTTTGGCCCGTTCGACAATCCTGGCAGGGGCAAGGATGTAGCCAAGTCGCCAGCCGGTGATGGAATAGGTCTTGGAGAGGGAGGAGCAGGAGATGGTCCGCTCCCACATTCCCGGCAACGTGGCAAAGTAGGTGTGCCGGTGTGGTGCGTAGACAATGTGCTCATACACCTCGTCGGTGATCACAAACGTATCGTATTTCCGGGCCAAGTCTGCAATGAATTCCAGCTCCTCTCGGGTAAACACCTTGCCACAGGGGTTGGAGGGATTGCACAGCACCAGCGCCTTGGGCTGCTGGCGGAAGGCATCCTCCAACACCTCCGGGTCAAAACGGTAGTCCGGTGGCATCAATGGCACATAGATCGGCTCTGCGCCAGAGAGGATGGTGTCTGCTCCGTAGTTTTCATAAAATGGTGAGAATACAATCACCTTGTCACTGGGGTTGGTCACAGTCATCATGGCGCACATCATGGCCTCGGTACTGCCGCAGGTGACCACGACCTCGCGGTCAGGATCGATGGAGTGGCCCATGAAGCGGGACTGCTTAGCAGCCAGCGCTTCCCGAAAATTTTGTGCCCCCCAGGTGATGGAGTACTGATGGAAGTCTTCATTCGCCACCTCGGTCAAACGGTCCAGGATTGCACGGGGAGGATCAAAGTCCGGGAAGCCCTGGGACAAATTGACCGCACCGTACTGCAGGGAGATTCTTGTCATTCTTCTAATGACCGAATCTGTAAAGGCATCGGTTCGTTTTGAAAGCTGGGGCATAGTAATTCCCTCCGGTTATGTTCTGTCATGGAGCTTGCGCTCATCCACGATTCTTTTCGACTTATGTTCCGAGCGGGTGTTCAGCCCGCCGTCCGGATGCACGACAACTTGGTACGGCTTCACGCCGATCCGGGCCTTGAGGGCTGCGGATACCTCGGCAGCTACCTCATCGTCCGTCTTGGTATGATCCCCATTCTTTTCCACTTCTACGGAATACTTACAGGTAAAATCTTTCTTAAAAACACGGGTCAGATATTCTCCGGTGATGCCGGGAATCTCCCTGATCACGGCTTCGATGTCGCTGGGGAACACGTTGACGGCGGAAACAATGAACATGTCGTCCTTGCGCCCGTTAATATGGATCCTACCGTGGGTTCTGCCGCAGGAGCAAGGCGTGTTGTCAATCCAGCCGATGTCTCCGGTGCGGAACCGGATGAGCGGACGGGCATGCTTGCGCAAGGTGGTAAAGACCAGTTCTCCTACCTCACCGGGTTTCAGAACTTCGCCAGTGTGAATGTCAACGGTCTCCACAAGGATATGGTTTTCAGCGATATGCAATCCGTCCTTGGCCTCGCACATGGCGGCGCAGGCTCCAAAAATATCTGACAGTCCATAAAAGTCATAGACCTCTGCGCCCCAAAGATCTTCGATGGCTTTTCTGGTCGCATGGATGGAACCGCCAGGCTCTCCGGCCACGATGATCTTTTGAATATTCAAATCCTTCTTCGGATCAATTCCGCTTTTCAAGGCCTTTTCGCCGAGCTGCCAAGCGTAGGATGGGCTGGTCCAGATGATGGTTGGCTGATAGGTTTTCAAAATGAACAGGAGCCTCTCACTGGGCAGTGTGCCGCCCCAGATGCAGAGTGCGCCCAGGTTCTGCGCGCCGATGACGTCGGGACCTCCCACATACAGGGAAAAGTTCAGTGCATGCACATAGCGGTCGTTGGGTCTCATGCCAATCTGCCAAAACCAACGGCTCTCAGTCTCTTGAAACTCATCAAAATCCTGTTTGGTAAACGGACTCATAGTAGGAACCCCTGTGGAGCCGGAGGACGTGGAGATAAACACCACATCCTCTTCGGGAACCGCGGCAAGTTCCCCAAGGAAGGACCCAACGCCTTGGGTGTCACGTTGCGTCTTCTTGTCAATGAACGGGAACTTCTGAATATCAGAAAGGGTTTTGATATCCGACGGCTTCACGCCGGCTTCGTCAAAGGACCGCTTGTAGTACGGCGCATGGTCATAGGCAAACTGTACAATTTCTTTTAGGTCCTTCAGCTGCCTCTGTTCCAGTTCCTCTCTCGGGAGCGTCTCCAGCTCCTCATCCCAGTACTTGCTATTTACATTTCTGCTCATGATGATCGCCTCCATCTAATGAACCAATATTAAAATTCCATGGGCTTTGTATCCAGTTTGGTAAATGCTCTGATGGGTGTCTCCCTTCGTTCCGGACCGAAGGGTGGAAGTGCCAGTGCGTAACTGCTGGATACAAAAAAAGCGGGGAGCTCATCGCTCCCCGCTCAGGATCGTCTGCACTTCGAGACGACGCACAGCGTCACGTCACGTGGTACATATCGGTTCCTGCATGTATCGGGCAAACGCAAATGAGCGCGCGAAGTCGTGGGCATTGGCATTGGCCATGTCCATGTACATGCAGTTCAGCATTCGACGAGTCGCAGCGTGCATTTGACTTGCTCCTTTCCAGTTCCGTTCTGTGCTTGTGGGACATACTAGCATCTGAGCCATCGGATGTCAAGCAAGAAATTCACGGCCCAGAATGTTTGGTAATTCTGCACAATATATTCGTCAAAAACACGCAGATATTCTGTAAATTTGCCATGTCATTTTTTCCAAAGCAAAAAAAGAAGCGAAGCGTGTACCTGTCATGGGTAGCATCGCTTCACTTACAAAATCAATTTCACATACTTTGCAACGAATTTTGCCCCGCAGCTTCATTGCCAAAGCAATGGATTGGAGCCCACAAAAAGAAAAAACGCCGAAGCAAAGTATCCTTTGCTCCGACGTGGTGACCCGCTGGAGATTCGAACTCCAGACCCATTGCTTAAAAGGCAATTTTTTATTCTTTTCTATTCGTATTTGTTCCTAATTATTCCGATTTCCCTGGTAAACTCCTAGTAAATCCAGATTTATTCTTTCTTGTACCTCACGCGTTTTTTCTAAATTCGCAACAAAAGTGTAACACAGTCACTCGGGCGATGCTATCCAGCCGCATATTTCCAGCCTTTACCACTTGCCGCCACCGCACGCCCATGCTAAAATAAAAGCGGCCACCCCCGTCAAGTGGCCGCGAAGAAAGGTTATGGTAGCGGGCCCCATCCCAGGGGCCTGCTATCATTTTTATTTTGCGTAGGTTGTTACATTTTGGGGAGGTTCGCCAGCACAGCTTCGCGAGTTGCGCCGAAACGGGGCTTTTGGATCGCGCCGGGAGCCGGAAGGAATGCCCAGATTTCGGGGGAGTAGTCGCAGTATTCGAAAATTCCTTCGCGAAGAAGATCGCCGACAGTCCCCACAACGCCGAAGCACACTTCCTTGTCGTCGCTCCAGACTTTTCTGATACTTCCAGTATAATCACGCTTTTTAGTAAATTTCATTTCAATTTCCTTTCTCGCCATTTTTAAAGTTTAAAAGTTGCACAGGGCGTTTGGCCTTGCGCCCGGTGGCCGGATTGGCAAGCAGCCTTTGCACCCTATTAAAGTCAGCCACCGATACCAGCGGCTCGTGGCTACCCCGGATGAGCTGCCCATGCCAGCTGTTATACCCGGCGTAGATTGGCCGGGTGAGGATCAACTTTACGCTCCATGCGCACATCTCCCTGCCTCTCTTGCCGTGGTAGCCCTTGATCCGGCAGAGCTCCGCCACGGCGGATAGGGATTTATGCTCCAGGTACTTAGAAAATATGTACCGGATGATCTCTGCCTCCTGGGGATTGGGCACCAGGCTATCAGATCCATCCAGATCATAGCCCAGGACGCTGTGGCATGTGCGCTTCCCCTGGGCCGCCCGCTCCTCCATGGCGGCCCGGACACGTTCAGCCGTGATTTCGCGCTCCATCTGGGCAAAAACGCCCAGGAGGCCCATCATGGCCCGCCCTGTGGGGCTGCCAGTATCAAAGCCCTCCGTGTGGCTTACCAGGCCCACGCCATGGGCTGCCAGCAACTCCCAGGTGGCATACAAATCGGCCACGCTGCGAGTCAGCCTGGAGAGCGCCCACACCGCCACCACGGCGATCTTGCCGGCCTCCACGTCGGCCAGTATCTGGCGCATGGCGGGGCGATGATCTATATCCTTGCCACTGATGCCCTCATCGGCGTACAGATGCGTGGCATAGCCCTTCTGGGCGGCCCAGGCCTCTAAGGCCGCTTGCTGGGCGGCCAGGGAGTAGCCCTCCCTGGCCTGATCCAGTGTGGATACTCGGATATAGAGGGCGGCTACCTTGCCGCCCTCCTTGCCGGTGGAACTCACGCCTCCTCCACCCAGTAGCACTCCAGCGGGCGGCCGTCCTCGCCGGCGAGCACGATTGCACCATCGGGCAAATCGTGGATGGCGCCGGTGTACTCCCGGGCCATGGCCTCCAGCGTGGCGCTCTCATCTTCGGCGGCGTTGAGGATGTAGGCTTTGATGTTGCCGTCCCACTCGTGCCCAAATTCGGCCTCATGGGATTCGGTCAGGCGGTACTCGTTTTCGGTCTCGGTGCAGGGACGGATGGTAGCAGTCATAATCTTCATTGTAAGTCCCTCCTCTTAATCGCACAGGTCCCGGGGATCCACTTCATGGAATTCCCCGTTTTCGTACCGGGTGTATCCGCGCTCGGTCTTCCCGCCCCTGTAATCCTTCTGGCCGAAGGTGTACAGGCGGCCTTCCACAGGATCGGACACGTACAAGTTTCCAGCCTCGCCCTTGCCGTAGGCTCCGGTGTAGCCGCCAACCTTGCGACTGAAGTCAGGCTTGGTTGTACCGGGGATCACCTCAGCAATCCAAGGGTTGCTGTACCGGCGGTGATTAAAGCTTTCGTAGGTCTTGGCGGTTTTCATTGTAATTTCCTCCATTTTGGTAGTTGATTTTCTTCTGCCGTTTGTGGTAAAATGGAGGCGGCTTGGACGGCAGGATCCTCACCGCCTCCGGCTGTGGTTTAGGCTCCCCGTGCTTTGGTCGGCTTGGGGGAGCCTATTTTATTGGGATGTTTTTGCCTCCCGGACGATCCGGGCCGCATCCTCTGGGGTGATCGCCTCGGATTCGATCCGCTTTGCGATCGTCTCCAGGATGGCATCCCATTGGGCGTTGGTCATCTGGTCCATGTCCTTTCCTCCTGCCTTAGATTTGTCGGTGGGCTTCCCGCCTGACACCTATAGTATACAGCAAACGCTGTATGTTGTCAAGCGTTTTGTCAATATTTTTCTAAATTTTTTTAGAATTCGCTTGACGACGCGCATTGGATGCTGTATACTGACATTGTAAGGAGGGATGGCTGTGACTACAGAGCAGATGATCAAAATGGCGCTATCGTACACCGGCGTCAGCCAAGCAGAACTAGCCAGGCGTATCAGCACAACACCATCGAATCTGAATCAAAAAATCAAGAGAAACACTCTGACGCGGGAAGAATTATCAGAAATAGCTACAGCCCTGGGGGCAGAATTTGTATTCCATTTCCGCTTCCCGGACGGCCAGGAAATTTAATGGACTGAACTATCCGGAATCTCCGGATGGTTGCTGCCCATCGCCCCTGCAAAGGGGCGCGAATTGAAACGTTGGAAGAAATAGGAACGTGTTTGTCTCCGTCCCCTGCGAGGGGAAGACTTGAAACATGCCACCTCATGGGGGGGATTCCACCCCATGAGGAAAGCGGCCCCTGCACAAAGCAAAAATCCCCCTCCCAGCAGCCAAAACTGCGGGAGGGGGATAATTTTATGCCTATTTGCCGGAAAGCTGCTTGAATGC